>NZ_JAVDSZ010000014.1:0-116485 GCF_031455575.1 Xanthomonas sp. 1678
ACGGGGATTCGCGGAAGGGGCATCCTGCCCCTGCCGCGAACGGCGCACATCCCTGTGCGCCGCCCTTCGGGTTTTTCCCCGCCATGGCCGCCGCTTCGGAAGGGAACCGGTAGGTCAAAAGCCAAAAGCCACAGCCGAAGCCACAGCCACAGCCACAGCCGAAGCCACAGCCGAAGCCACAGCCACAGCAACAGCCACAGCAACAGCCACAGCAACAGCCACAGCCACAGCCACAGCCACAGCCACAGCCACAGCAACAGCAACAGCAACAGCAACAGCAACAGCAACAGCACTAGCAACAGCGCTAGTAACAGCACTAACACTAGCAACTATGACCCTGAAGACAGTGCCGACCGGTGCGCCGCATGTCATGGCGACAGCGATCGCATCGCCTCGGTACCGGACCCCTTGCCGTACCCACAGCAGCGGCGGCATTGCTGTGGCGCAGATTGAGGCGGAACTGGGTCGATGTGATAGTGCGAAGGCCATCACCTTGCGCGCGCCATGCTCAGCTCCGCCTACAACGCCGATACCGTCGCCGCCTTCATCCAGGGCGCGCGCCGCCTGCTGGTCCTGACCGGCGCGGGCATGTCCGCCGAGAGCGGCGTGCCGACCTTCCGCGGGCAGGACGACAGCCTGTGGGCGCGCTTCGATCCGCAGCAACTGGCTACCGAGGAGGCGTGGCGGGCGGACCCGGCGCTGGTCTGGGGCTGGTACCGCTGGCGCATGGCGCTCGTCGCGCAGGCGCAGCCGCATGCCGGGCATCACGCCCTGGTGCGTCTGGCCGGGCTGAAGAGCACCACCCTGGCGACCCAGAACGTGGACGACCTGCACCAACGCGCCGGCAGCGAGGTCGCCGCGCACGTGCACGGTCGCCTGTCGGCGTTGCGCTGCGGCGACTGCGGCCAGCCCTGGCACGGACTGCTGCCGCCGATCGACGTGCAGGCGCCGACCCAGCGCCTGGCCCCGCCGGCCTGCGCGGCCTGCGGCGGCGCGGTGCGCCCGGGCGTGGTGT
Source organism: Xanthomonas sp. 1678 (assembly GCF_031455575.1). Classification (NCBI taxonomy): domain Bacteria; kingdom Pseudomonadati; phylum Pseudomonadota; class Gammaproteobacteria; order Lysobacterales; family Lysobacteraceae; genus Xanthomonas; species Xanthomonas sp. 1678. Next base: position 1,016 of record NZ_JAVDSZ010000014.1, read on the forward strand.
GGTTCGGCGAGGCGCTGCCGGCCGCTGACTGGGCGCGTGCCGAGAGCGCGGCCGATGCGGCCGACCTGGTGCTGGTGATCGGCAGTTCCGGCCTGGTCCACCCGGCCGCCGGGCTGCCGCTGCGGGCCAAGGAGCGTGGCGCCTGCGTGGTCGAGATCAACCCCGAGCCCAGCGGCCTGTCCGCGCACGCCGACCTGCACTGGCGCGACCGCGCCGCACTGGCCTTGCCGCTGTTGCTGCAACGCTGGCCGGCGGGCTGACGCCCGCGCGCACGCTGTCGGCTCGCGGGCGCTCAGCGCAACGAACGCAAGAACGCGTCCACCGCCGCGGTATAGGCCGAGGGCAGGCCGAGGTCGCGGTTGATCTCGGCGTGGCTGCGATCCTGCGGCAGCACCTCGACGCGGATGCGCCGTGCCGTCGCCTTGTCGGCCAGATGCCGGGCCTGCGCGCAGGCATCGGCGCGGCGGCTGGAACATACCGCCAGCAGCGGCGGTGCCAAGGTGCCCATCTGGTGATACGGCGAGGCGGCGATCCAGTCGCTGCGCTGGCTGCCGAAGGCGCGGTCGTACAGCGGCAGGTGCGGCGCCTGCATCACCTGCTCCACGTCCATCGCCGCGCTGTCCAGCGCCACGGTGCCCAGCGGCGCGCGCGCGCCGGCCTGCGCCAGCAGCGTCGGCGACAGGTCCAGCAGCGTCACCAGGTGCGCGCCGGCCGAGTGCCCCATCAACACCATGCGTGATCCATCGGTGCCCCAGCCTGCGGCCAGCGCCTGCACCTTGGCCACCGCGAGGGCGACATCGCCGGCCTGTTGCAGCGGCGTGGCCTGCGGCAGCATGCGGTAGTTCACCGACACCAGCGCGTAGCCCTGCGGCAACCAGTGCGCGACCTTGTTGGCGGCGACGCCGGGATTGTCCTTGTCGCCGTTCGCCCAGCCGCCGCCGTGCACCATCACGATCAACGGCGCGTTGCGCGCATTGGCGGGCAGGTAGATATCGAAACGTTGCGCTGGATCGGTGCCGTAGGCGACATCGCGCAGCAAGCGCGTGCCGTCGGGCAGCGTCGCGGGCGGTGCTGCCGCCGACTGCGCCAGCCGCGCGCGCAGGCGTTCGCGCAGGCGGCCATCCTGCGCGTGCAGCGCTGCGGTATGCAGCGCAGTCAGCAGCAGCGCCATACCGAGCAAGATGCGGGCGAGCGACGTCATGGACGGAGTCCTTGGAGAGGGCAGGCGCGGGAGGGGAGGGTGATGCGATGCGTTGCCGATACGCTTGCGGCGCGCGCGGCGCACGCTGCGGCAGCGGCTGACGCGGCGCGCATGGCGGCCAGCGTCGCCACTGCGCCGGCGTTCATGCCTCGCGCACCCGCAGCGTCGCGCGCAGGCCATGCGGCGCGGCGTTGTCCAGGCGCAGTTCGCCGTGGTGTTGGCGGGCGACGCGCTCGACGATCGCCAGGCCCAATCCGCTGCCGCCGTGGCCGCCGTGCACGAAGGGTTGTTGCGCGCGTGCGGCCAGCATCGGATCCAGCCCCGGGCCGTGGTCGCGTACCTCGATGCGCCAGCCGTCGCCGTCGCGCGCCAGGCGCAGCTGGAACGGTGCGGCGCCGTGGCGCTCGGCGTTGCCGATCAGGTTGCCGAGCGCGCGCTGCAACGCCATCGGTTTGGCGTACAGCGGCGCCTGCTCCGGCAAGTCGACCTCCCAGGCCGCGCGCGTCGCGCCCAGCGCATGCCGGCACAGTTCGGCCAGGTCCAGCGGCGCGCTGGCCTCGTCGCGGCCGTCGCGGGCATAGGCGATGAACTGCGCCAGGATCGCGTCGATCTCGCCGATGTCGCGTTCCATGCCGTCGCGCAGTTCCGGCTCCACTTGCGGCAGCAGCGCGAGTGCGTATTGCAGGCGGGTCAGCGGCGTGCGCACGTCGTGCGAGATGCCGGCCAGCAGCAACGTGCGCTCCGCCGCGGCGCTGCGTACGTCGGCACTGGCATCGGCCAGGGCGCGCGCCAGCTCGTTCACCTCGCGCGGGCCGCCGCCGGCGATCGGTATGGCACCGTCGCCACGCACGATATGCGGCGCGGCCAGGGCCAGTTGCCGCAACGGCAGCACCAGGCGCCGCGCGAAGTAGGCCGCGGCCAGCCACACCAGCAGCGCGCAGGCGGCCAGCAGCGCCACCGAGAAGCGGCGCATGCCGTGGCCGTGGCGCTCCCCGGCGAACGACACCCACAGCGGATCGGGCGTGGCCAGCTTGAGCCACAGCGCGCCGTCGTCCGCGCTGCGGCGCAGTTCGCGGCCCGGACCGAGCTGGCTTGCCGCGCGCCGCTGCAGTTCGTCGGTCAGCGGCCCGGCGCGGGTGCTGGCCGCTGGCGGCGGACTGTGCCGGACCTGCACTCCGGCTTCGCGCAGCGCCGGTTCCAGCGCTGTCGGCGCCGGCGCGCGCTGCAGCGCTTCGGCGACGTTGGCGAAACCGTCCAGCGTGCGCAGCAGCTGTTGCGCGGCCGGGCGCAGCGCCAGTTCGCGGCCGAGCAGCAGCGCCAGCAGGCCGGCCCCGGCCAGCACCAGCGCGATCACCAGCGCCAGTTGCCCGAACAGGCTGCGCGGCCAGCCGTCACCGCTGCGGCGGCCGCGGCTCATGGCGCGGCCTGCGGCGGCACGTAGACGTAGCCGATGCCCCACACGGTCTGGATCAGCCGCGGGTTGCGCGCATCGTCTTCGAGCAGCTTGCGCAGCCGCGCCACGGTGACGTCGATGCTGCGCGCGAAGGCGTCGTGCTCGCGGCCGTGCGCCAGGCTCATCAGGCGGTCGCGGCTGAGCGGCTGTTGCGGATGCCGCAGCAGCACCGACAGCACCGCGAACTCAGCCGTGGTCAGCTTCAGCGGCTGTCCGTCGCAACTTAGCTCGCGCCGGCCCAGGTGCAGGCGGAAACGGCCGAAGCCGATCTCGCCGCCGTCCGGCTGCGGCGCGCCGGCGCCGGCCGGTCCGGTGCGGCGCAGCACCGCGCGGATCCGCGCCAGCAGCTCGCGCGGGTTCACCGGCTTGGGCAGGTAGTCGTCGGCGCCGATCTCCAGGCCGACGATGCGGTCGATCTCGTCGCCCTTGGCGGTGAGCATCACGATCGGCGTGGTGTCGCCCTGGCCGCGCAGGCGCCGGCAGATCTCCAGGCCGTTCTCGCCGGGCAGCATCAGGTCCAGCACCACCAGATCGTAGTGGCCGCGCGCGAGCGCCTGCTGCAACTGCGCGCCGTCGGCCACCGCCTTCACCGAGAAGTCCTGGCTCTCCAGATAGCGGCGCAGCAGCTCGCGCAGACGCGCGTCGTCGTCGACCAGGAGCAGGCGGGCAGGGGCGTCGTTCATGCACGCACTATCGGCTGCGCCGCGGTCGCCCGGCAACGCCTGCCGCCCGGATTGTGTAAGCGGATGTTTCCGCCGCCGCCCGCGGAAACATCCGCTGGCCGGAACCCGACATCATGCGCCGGCGCGCAGCCTACCGTGGCTCCACCGCAGCGCCGTGCTGCTTCCCGGAGAAGAACCATGATCCTTTCGCTACGCAATCCGATCCTGTCGCTTGCCTTGGCCATCGCTGGCCTGGGCGCATTGGCGGCGCCGGACGCGCAGGCGCGCGAACGCATCCGCACCCGCAGCGCCAGCCACGTGGACGGCGCCCGCAGTGCCGCGGTGAACGCCAGCGCCAGCGGCGCCAACGGCAGCCGCGTGCGGGGACGCCAGTGGCAGGCCGATGGCCAGGGCAACGCGGCGGGCAGCAGCGGCGCCACGGCGAGCCGTGCCAACGGTGCGTCGGCCACGCGGCAGGGCAGCTTCTACCGCAATGACGACGGCAGCGCCGGCCGCCAGGGCAGCGCCAGCGTCGACGGTGCCAACGGCGGCAGCGTCAGCAGCAGCGGCAGCATCGGCAGGAGCGCCGATGGCAGCGTCGCCGGCAGCCGCCAGACCAGTGCCACCGCCGCCAACGGTTCCAGTTACCAGGGCTCGACCATGGTCGCCGACGGCAGCCTCAGCCACACCGGTACCTGCAGCAACGCCGCTGGCGAGGTCGTGGCCTGCCGTCCGTAGCTGGCTGCCCGGGCATGGCGATCACGCGCCCGCGGCGGCCAGTCCACTGCGGGCGCGATCGCCCACGTCGCCACTTTTCCGCCCATCCTTTATTCGAGAACCGCCATGAAGACAGCCATTGCCCATGGAATGCTGTGCAGCCTGCTGTTGGCCGGCACCGCTGCCGCGCAGGCCGCGCCGAGCGCCACGCAGAAGCAACAGTTGCAGCAACGGCTGAAGGCGGCCGACGCCAACGGCGATGGCCTGATCAGCCGCAGCGAAGCGGCCGCCTCGCTGCCGCGCCTGGCCCAGCGCTTCGATGCGCTGGACGGCAACCACGACGGCCAGCTGGCGCCGGAGGAACTGCGCGCGGCCATGCAGCAGGCCGGAGCGCGCTCGCGCTGAGTTGGAGCGGCGCCGCTGCGCGGTGGCGGCACCGCGCCTGCAACCCGCGTCCCCGGCCGGGCAGCGGTCAGCGCCGCTTGCTGTCCATCGGCGCTCGCCTGGGTCGCGCCCGGGCCGGGCGCGGCTGGCGGCAGCACGTGCGGCTGCGGTTCGGCCCACGCTGCGCGCTGTTGCCGGTACTCCGCGCAATCGCCGTGGGCCGACGCGCGCAGCAGGTTGTCGCCGGGGGCGCCGAGGGCCTTGCGGCATGGGCGATCCGGCCGGTTCCAGGCCCGATCCGGCGTCCTGTGGCCGGGTTTTGCGGCGCTGCGGCGGCAAACTATTGCCCCGCTTGGGTTTTCGGTTCGACGACTACATTTAGCGTTGACGAGGCCCAGGTACCACACTATCTTGTGGTGGTCGGTTCCAGCGGCCACCAGGCCGCGGGATCAAAAGGGAAGCCGGTGCGGCGCGCAAGCGCCTAGTCCGGCGCTGCCCCGCAGCGGTAATTGGGAACGAACCCGTCACCCGCACTGAGGCGTCCCGCCTTGGGAAGCGACGGGCTAGGAACCGGCCATCGGCCGTCGCCCATAAGCCCGAAGACCTGCCGACAGCCGCGCGATGCACACAGCGCGGCGCCGACCGTTGAATCTCCGGGGGGAGATGGTCGGTGAAGCGGTGACTGCCCGCAGGCTCGCGCCTGTGCCGTCGCGGTCGCTGCGACACCGCGTCCCCACGCTGCTGATCCGGTCGGAGTCCTGCCTGCGAGGGCCGGGCAGCCGGTGCACCACGCTTGGAGACCTTCATGAGCCAGACCCACAGCCTGCCGGCCGCAGCCCCCCTCGACGCCGCCGACGTCGACCCCACGCCCGCCGCCGCCGCTGCCGCGCAGCCCGACGTGGCCGCCAGCGAGCCGAGCAATGACCAGCGCGCCGTGACCTGGATCGTCAAGGACGGCGGCAACCGCCGCATGGCCTTCGACCGTTCGCGCCTGCAGCGCACCCTGGACCGGATCCATGCCGAGTTCCCGCAGCTGGACGTGGCCGACTACGAGCGCAAGGCGTTCGCGTTCGTCGAGAAGAAGGAAAGCCTGTCGGCCGACGAGATGGTCGACTACCTGATCCGCGAGGCCGAGTCGCGCGTGGACATCGCCACGCCGGAGTGGGAATACTTCGCCGCGCGCCTGTACCTGCACCGCCTGTACAAGCGCGCCAGCAAGAACCGCTTCTACGATGCCGGCGAGAAGTACGGCTCCTACGTCGGCCTGCAGGAAAGCCTGGCCGACCGCGGCGTGTACTCGATCGACATCCTCAAGAACTACTCCAAGGACGAACTCGCCGAAGCCGGCAGGATGATCGAGCCGGAGCGCGACAAGCTGTTCGCCTACAACGGCCTGTACCTGCTGGCCACGCGCTACCTGGCCACCGACAACTCGCGCAAGGTCTACGAGCTGCCGCAGGAGCGCTGGCTGACCATCGCGCTGTACCTGATGCAGGATGAAAAGCCGCGCGAGCGCCGCATGCAGCTGGTCGGCGAGGCCTATTGGGCGCTGTCCAACCTGTACATGACCGTGGCCACGCCGACCCTGGCCAACGCCGGCAAGATCGGCGGGCAGCTGTCGAGCTGCTTCATCGACACCGTCGACGACAGCCTGCAGGGCATCTACGACTCCAACACCGATGTGGCGCGCGTGTCCAAGCACGGCGGCGGCGTCGGCGCCTACCTGGGCTATGTGCGTTCGTCCGGCTCGGCGATCCGCGGGGTCAAGAACTCCAGCGGCGGCGTGGTGCCGTGGATCAAGCAGCTCAACAACACCGCCGTGTCGGTGGACCAGCTCGGCCAGCGCAAGGGCGCCATCGCCGTGTACCTGGACATCTGGCACCGCGACATCGAGGCGTTCCTGGACCTGCGCCTGAACAACGGCGACCAGCGTCTGCGCGCGCACGACGTGTTCACCGCGGTGTGCGTGCCGGACATCTTCATGGAAGCGGTGGAGCGCCGCGGCGAGTGGTACCTGTTCGACCCGCACGAGGTGAAGGAGGTCAAGGGCTGGTACCTGCAGGACTTCTTCGACGAGAAGCGCGGCGAAGGCAGCTTCCGCGCCAGGTACGAGGAAGTGGTGGCCGACGAGCGCATCGGCCGCAAGGTGGTCAAGGCCATCGACATGCTCAAGCGGATCATGGTCAGCCAGCTGGAGACCGGCAACCCGTTCATGTTCTACCGCGACGAAGTCAATCGCATGAACCCGAACAAGCACCAGGGCATGGTCTATTCCAGCAACCTGTGCACCGAGATCCTGCAGAACATGAGCCCGACCCGGGTCATCCAGGAGATGATCAGCGGCGACCAGATCGTGACCACCAAGCAGGCCGGCGACTTCGTCGTGTGCAACCTGTCCTCGGTGAACCTGGGCCGCGCGGTCACCGCGCAGCCGGACCTGCTGTCGCCGGACGTGCTGGAGCGGCTGATCCGGGTGCAGGTGCGCATGCTCGACAACGTCATCGACCTCAACGATCTGCCGGTGCCGCAGGCCACCATTACCAACCAGAAGTACCGCGCGATCGGCCTGGGCACCTTCGGCTGGCACCACCTGCTGGCGCAGAAGGGCATCGAGTGGAACTCCAAGCAGGCCGAGGACTACTGCGACGAGCTGTACGAGCGCATCAACTACCTGACCATCCAGGCGAGCCTGGCGCTGGCCAAGGAGAAGGGCGCGTACAAGGTGTTCAAGGGCAGCGACTGGCAGAACGGCGAGTACTTCAGCAAGCGCGGCTACGACAGCGCGCAGTGGCAGGAACTGGCCGCGCAGGTCAGCATCAACGGCGTGCGCAACGCGTGGATGATCGCGGTGGCGCCGAACATGAGCACCGCGCAGATCGCCGGCTCCACCGCCTCGATCGACCCGATCTACAGCGCGTTCTACTACGAAGAGAAGAAGGACTTCCGCCGTCCGGTGGTGGCCCCGGGCCTGACCGTGGACACCTATCCGTACTACGAGAAGGGCGCCTACCGGGTCGACCAGTTCGCCAGCGTGCGCCAGAACGCGCGCCGCCAGCGCCACGTCGACCAGTCGATCAGCTTCAACTTCTACGTGCCCAGCACCATCCGCGCCAGCACCCTGCTCGACCTGCACATGACCGCCTGGAAGGAAGGCCTGAAGACCACCTACTACGTGCGCTCCAACGACATCGACATCAGCGAATGCGAGTGGTGCTCGAGCTGATCGCCACCTCGTAGCGGCGCCTGCGCGCGCATGGTCTCTTTTAGGAGCGCCATGCGCCCGCTGCGCCGTCCCGCATCGCCGCGCCGCTCGCCGGCGCCGTTCAACCGACTACCGAATCCGACCCATGGCCATCGCGCTCGACCGCATCAAGATCCTCGAACCGATGCATCCCAACCGCTCCACCGGGATCATCAACGGCACCACCAGTGGCATCCTCAACTGGAACGACATCCCGTACCCGTCGTTCTATCGCGCGTACAAGGAGCTGTCGACCAACTTCTGGATCCCCGACGAGGTGGACATGAAGGGCGACGCCAAGCAGTACGGCGAACTGTCGGCGCGCGAGAAGAACGCCTACGACTCGATCATCGGCCTGCTGGCCACGCTGGATTCGCCGCAGACGCGCTTCATCTACAACGTCGCCGAATACATCACCGACCCGGCCGCGCACGCCAACGCGGCGATCATCGGCCAGCAGGAAGTGATCCACAACGAGAGCTACTCGTACGTGCTGGCGTCCATCGCCGGGCTGGCCGACCAGAACCGCGTGTTCGAGATCGCGCGCACGCACCCGACCATCATCGCGCGCAACCAGCCGATCATGCAGGCCTACGACGACTTCATGCGCGAGAAGACCGCCGAGACGTTGCTGCGCTCGCTGATCCAGTCCTCAATCCTGGAAGGCATCAACTTCTATTCCGGTTTCGCGTTTTTCTACAACCTGGTGCGGCAGAACCGCATGACCGGCACCGGCAAGATCATCAGCTTCATCAACCGCGACGAGCTGGCCCACACCAAGTTCATCAGCGAGCTGATCCGCGCGATCATCGGCGAGAACGCCGAGCTGCAGACCAACGAGCTGACCGACTACGTGCACCAGGCGTTCGAGCATGCGATCCGGCTGGAGACCGAGTGGTCCTCGGAAGTGCTCGACGGCATCGAAGGCATCGACGTGGACGAGATGATCCAGTACGTGAAGTACCGCGCCAACAAGATGTCCGGCATGCTCGGCATCGAGAAGCTGTACACCGACGCCAGCGACAACGTGATGCCGTGGATCAAGGCCTACGCGGACAACTTCACCGAGACCAAGACCGACTTCTTCGAGATGCGCAACGCCAGCTACAAGAAGACCAACTCGGACAACGGCTTCGACGATCTGTGAGAGAGGCCGGGATTAGGGATTGGGGATTCGGGATTGGTAAAACCGTGCCGAACCTCTCTTTCCCAAGCACCGATCTCCTGTCTCCACTCATTGACTCTGAGAAGCAGCGGTCCGGGAATGTGTGAGGCGTGATTTGGTCGCGGTCACGCCGAGCCTGCTTTTACGAATCCCCAATCCCGACTCCCCAATCCCCGCCTCATGCGCCTCCTGCTCGCCTACGCCTCGCTCAGCGGCAACACCCGCGACGTCGCCCGCCGCGTGCAGGCGCAGTGCGAGGCGGCCGGGCATTGCGTGACCTGGATCCACACCGACATGCAGACCCTGCATGCTGCGCTCGGCGACGCCGCGCGCGCGGCGGACTTCGACCTGCACCTGCTCGGCAGCTGGAGCGACAACGCCGGGCGCACCCCGGCGGAGATGAAGCGCTACATCGCCGAGCTGGTCGAGGCGACCGGCAAGACGATCGAGGTGGCGGCGTTCGGCACCGGCGAGACGCAGTGGGGGCTGGAGTACTACTGCGGCGCGGTCAAGCGCATCGCGCGTTTCTTCGACAGCGCCTATCCGCGGCTGGAGATCGAACAGATGCCGCATGGCGATCGCGACAACGCGGCGATCGACGCCTGGTGCGCGCAGGTGCTGGCGCTGCGCGCTGCGCGTGCGGCGGCGCCGGCCGGTTCCGTAGTGGCGAGCGTGCCGGCCGCTGCCGAGCCGGCATCCGGCAGGGCGGCCGGATTCGTGCCGCTGGCGTTGCCGTTGCACGATAGTGGCTGACGCTGCATTTCTGACCATTGTTTCATCGCGCCGCCGGCATCGTCGCTGCTGTGCCGCGCCATCCTCCGACATCAGACAAGGTTCCGCTCCATGTTCACCACCATCACCGTCGCCACCGCCCAGCAGTTCGCAGACGCCATCGCAGCGCATCCGCGCGTGCTGGCCGATTTCAACAAGGACAACTGCCCCGGCTGCCGCATGCTCGACAAGTCGCTGGAGCGCTTCGCCGAGAGCGACAGCGCGCAGGGCGTGACCTTGCTGAAGGTGAAGATGGAAGACGTGGGCGAGGACTTCTTCCGCGCCCAGGGCCTGCGCCAGACTCCGACGCTGATGCTGTTCCGCCAGGGCGAAGAAGTGGCGCGGGTGCCGGGCTTCGTGCCGCCGGCCAAGATCGACGAAGCGGTGCGCGCGCACCTGGGTTGAGCGCTCGCGGCAAGGCTCTTCTGTAGGAGCGGCTTCAGCCGCGACAGGTTCTACCCGGAGGTCCTGTCGCGGCTGAAGCCGCTCCTACAGGAGCGCGTCCGCGTGAACATCCCACACGCTGCGCGCCGTGCTTGACCTCAACTACGCTTCAGGTCGTCCAATAGCGGCTCCCGCACAAGGAGCCACCATGCGCATCACCCAACTGAGCCTGCCCGCCAGCGATCCCGGGGCCAGCGCCGCGTTCTATCGCGATGTCCTGCAACTTCCGGTCGTGGCCACGCAGGTGCGCATCGGCTGGAGCCTGCTCGATCTGCTGCCCGCCGACGCCGAGGTCGGCAGCATGCATCTGGCCTTCAACATCCCGCCTGCGCGCTTCGATGCCGCCTGCGACTGGCTGTCGCGGCGCGCGCCGTTGTTGCGCGATCCGCTGGGCGAGGTGCGGTTTGCGCTCGACGCGGCGTGGCAGTCGCAATCGGTGTATTTCGCCGGGCCCGACGGCGCGGTGCTGGAACTGATCGCGCGCCGGCCGTTGCCGGCGCAGGCTGTCGCCGACGGCGCGTTCTCCGCGGACGAGTTGCTGTGCATCAGCGAGATCGGATTGCCCAGCGCGCAGGTGCCGGCGGTCGCCGCCGCGGCGCAGGACCGGGTGGGCCTGATGCCGTTCATGCCGGTGTCCGACGCGTTCGCGCCGCTCGGCGATCACGAAGGCCTGTTGAGCGTGGTCGATGCGCAGCGGCGCTGGTTTCCCGAGCAACGCCAGCTACCGTTCGCGCGTGGCGTGCGGGTGGTCGTCGAAGGCGTGCGCGGCGGGCAGGTGCTGCGCGATGAGGCGGGATGGGAGGTGGTGTCGCGGTGAGCTTGTCGGCTCGCGCATTACTGTAGGAGCGGCTTCAGCCGCGACAGACGCTATCGGTAACGCGTGTCGCGGCTGAAGCCGCTCCTACAGGGACGCGTGCGCGAGTGATCCGCCACTACCCGCGCTTTCCCGCCGCATGCCCCTGCGCCAGCTGCCACAGGTGGCGCACCACCGGTAGCGCCTGCGCGGTGGCCGGCAGCGTGGCCAGCGCCAGTCGTGCCATCGGCACGCGGCCTTCGATGTCCAGGTAGCGCACGCCGGGCAGTTGCACCTGGGTGGTCGAGGCCGGTACCACCGAGACGCCGAGTTCGGCGGCGACCAGGTTCACGATCGACGACATCTGCGGCGCTTCCTGCTTGATTTGCAATTCGAAGCCGGACTGGCGGCAGGCTTCGAGGATTTCGTCGTACAGGCTGGTGCCGAAGCTGCGCGGGAACAGGATGAACGGTTCGCCGGCCAGCGCCGACAGCGGCGCGCGCTTGCGCTTGGCCAGGCGGTGCGCGGCCGGCACCGCGATCTTCATCGGCTCGTCGGGAAACTTCAGCAGCTGCAGCTCGGGCGGGGTGACCACGCTGTAGCGGATGAAGGCCGCATCCAGGCGGCCCTGCACCAGCGCGGCGAGCAGGCCGGCAGTGTTGGTTTCCTCCAGCGCCAGCGCCACCGCCGGCCAGCCGCGGCGGAAGTTGCGCACCAGCGTCGGCACGATCGGATTGAATGCCGCCGAGGCGGTGAAGCCCAGCCGCAGCACGCCGCTCTCGCCGCGCGCGGCACGCCGGGCGGCGTCGCCGGCGCGCTCCAGGTCGGCGAGCACGCGCTTGGCTTCGATCCGGAACGCGCGCCCGGCTTCGGTGAGGTCGGCGCCGCGCGGGGTGCGCACGAACAGCGGCGTGCCCAGCTCCTGCTCCAGCGCACGGATCTGCTGGCTCAGCGGCGGCTGCTGGATGCCCAGCTGCGCCGCGGCGCGGGTGAAATGCCCGGCCTCGGCGACGGCCAGGAAATAGCGCAGGTGGCGCAGTTCCATGTCATATCCACAAGATATGGAGAATGCCTGGATCATATATTGGACACCGGATCGGCGCAGGCAAATACTGGCCGTCCTTTCGCTGCGCCATCGCCGTCGTGACCACTTCCAGCCAATGCACGCCGCTGCACGCCGTGGACGCCGCGCCGCTGGCGCGCATCCGCCTGGCGCTGTTCCTGGCCGGCTTCGCCACCTTTTCGCTGCTGTACAGCGTGCAGCCGCTGCTGCCGGCATTTGCACGCGAATTCGGCGTCGACGCGGCGACCAGTTCGCTGCCGCTGTCGTTGGCCACCGGCGGCCTGGCGATCGCGATCTTCTGCGCCGGCGCGGTGTCGGAGAACCTCGGCCGGCGCGGGTTGATGTTCGTGTCGATCGCGCTGGCGGCGCTGCTCAACCTGATCGCCGCGTGCCTGCCGCACTGGGGCGCGCTGGTCGCGGTGCGCGCGCTGTCCGGCGTCGCCCTGGGCGGGGTGCCGGCGGTGGCGATGGTGTACCTGGCCGAGGAGGTGCCGGCGCGCAAGCTGGGCGCGGCGACCGGCCTGTACGTGGCCGGCAACGCGTTCGGCGGCATGGTCGGGCGCATCGGCATGAGCGTGCTCACCGATCACTTCGACTGGCGCATCGCGCTGGCGGCGGTCTCCGCGATCGACCTGCTGGCCGCGGTCGGCTTCGTGCTGCTGCTGCCGCGCTCGCGGCATTTCGTGCGCCGCCGCGGCGTCAACCTGCGCTTCCACCTGCAGGCCTGGGGCGGGCATCTGCGCGATCGCCACCTGCCGTGGCTGTTCGCGATCCCGTTCCTGGCGATGGGCGTGTTCGTCAGCGTCTACAACTACGCCGGCTTCCGCCTGGGCGGGCCGGAGTTCGGGCTCAGCCAGAGCCAGCTGGGCATGATCTTCAGCGCCTACGTGTTCGGCATCGTGTCCTCGTCGGTGGCCGGTGCCGCCTCGGACCGCTTCGGCCGCGGCCCGGTGGTGCTGGCCGGCATCGCGGTGGCGGCGCTCGGCGTGGCGCTGACCATCGCGCACGTGCTAGCGGTGGTGATCGCCGGCATCGTGCTGCTGACCATCGGCTTCTTCGTCGCGCACTCGGCGGCCAGCGCCTGGGTCGGCCGCCTCGGCGGACAGAACAAGGGCCATGCCGCGTCGCTGTACCTGCTGGCCTACTACAGCGGCGCCAGCCTGATCGGCTCGCTTAGCGGCGCGGCCTGGCAACACGGCGGCTGGAACGCGCTGGCCGCTTGCTGCCTGCTGTTGCTGGGCGTCGCCCTGGTCGCCGCGCAGGTGCTGCGCCTTGGCGCCGACGACAGCCGTCCGTACGGCCGCTTCGGCCCGCATCCGCCGCGCGGCGAATAGCCCGCCGCGCGGTTCCTCGCGGGAGCGACCGTTTTTCCTTGCCTGGAGGGAGCGACCGTTTTCCTTGCCTGGAGGCAGCCTGTGCAGATCGACCGTCTCGACCATCTGGTCCTCACCGTCGCCGACATCGAGGCCAGCTGCGCGTTCTACGTGCGCGTGCTCGGCATGCAGGTGCAGCGCTTCGGAGAAGGCCGCACCGCGTTGGCGTTCGGCCAACAGAAGATCAACCTGCACGCCGCCGGCCGCGAGTTCGAGCCGAAGGCGCGCGTGCCCACGCCCGGCTCCGGCGATCTGTGCTTCATCACCGCCACGCCGCTGCCGCAGGTGCGCCGCGAACTGGACGCGGCGGTGGTCGCCATCGAGGACGGCCCGGTACAGCGCACCGGCGCCACCGGCCCGATCCTGTCGCTGTATTTCCGCGATCCGGACGGCAATCTGATCGAGGTCAGCAACGTGCTGTAGTGCGGTCGCCAAGCCTGCGGACGTTCCGCTGGTTCATCGCGGTCGATGCCGAGGCCGCCCGGAACCGCTCCCCGCAGAAATGTCGCGCCCGCGTCCCAATCGCGGTGCGCCCGTGTGCGCACACCCTTGGTAACCCGTGCACGTTCATGTGCGGCCTTGTGCCGTGGCCGTGGATGCCCAAGATAGAGGCTACCGCCGCTATCGGAGTCCTGTGATGCGTCAGTTGCTGCAGCCAGAGGCGGACGCCGACGCCGCAGCGCTGGAAGCGTTCGTCGAACGCCACCGGCGCCTGTTCGTGCTGACCGGCGCTGGATGCAGCACCGATTCGGGCATTCCCGATTACCGCGATGCCGCCGGCGACTGGAAGCGCGCGCAGCCGGTCACCTATCAGGCGTTCATGGGCGAACTGGCGACGCGGCAACGTTACTGGGCGCGCAGCCTGGTCGGCTGGCCGCGCTTCGGCCATGCCCGGCCCAACGCCACGCATGCGGCGCTGGCGCAGTTGGAAGCGCGCGGCCAGGTCGAACTGCTGCTGACCCAGAACGTGGACTGCCTGCACCAGGCCGCCGGCAGCCAGGCGGTGATCGACCTGCACGGGCGCCTGGACGTGGTGCGCTGCATGGGCTGCGAACGGCGCCTGCCGCGCGAGGACTTCCAGCAGCAGCTGCTGCAGCACAATCCGCAGTGGGCGACGCTGCAGGCCGGGCAGGCACCCGATGGCGACGCCGACCTGGAGGACGTGGACTTTGCCACCTTCGTGGTGCCGGCCTGCACGCAGTGCGGCGGCGTGCTGAAGCCGGACGTGGTGTTCTTCGGCGAAAACGTGCCGCGCGAGCGCGTGGCCGCCGCCTTCGCGCACCTGCAGCAGGCCGACGCGATGCTGGTGGTGGGCTCGTCGCTGATGGTGTATTCCGGCTTCCGCTTCGTGCAGGCCGCGGCCAAGGCCGGATTGCCGATCGCCGCGGTCAACCTCGGCCGCACCCGCGGCGACGATTTGCTGAGCCTGAAGCTGGCCCAGCCCTGCGCGCAGGCGCTGCATTTCCTGCTGCCGCGCGTGGCGGCCTAGGGCGAGTCGTCGGTCCCAGAGAAGGCCGCGCCGCTCTTGCGCGCGCATGCGGCAAGCAAGAGGGCGGAAATGGCACCTGTCCATGTCAGAGCGATGCCGCGTGCGCGCGCAAGAACGGCCCGTCGGGTTGGGCCTGGCAGGCCGCCACCCGGCGCCGCGCGGCTTGACCTGAGCGCCAGTCAGGCGCTGCGCCACACAACGCTAGGTGGCGGCCTGCCAGACCCAGCGCGGCCTGCTTGGAATTGACGACTCGCCCTGGCGGCTCCGGCACCGCGCGTTCCGAATCCGCGCACGAACTGATCCATCGGCAGTGGTTGATCGGCAGCGCCGGCAGGAGTGCAATGGCAGCTTGCCCGCACTGCGGCGGGCGCCCCCACGGAACGCCACCTTGAGCCATCTCTTCTCGCCCCTCGCCCTGGGGCCGCTGTCGTTGTCCAATCGCATCGTCATCGCGCCGATGTGCCAGTACTCCGCCGAGCATGGCCAGGCCAGCGACTGGCACACCATCCACCTCGGCCAGCTGGCGCAGTCCGGCGCCGGCTTGATGATCCTGGAGGCCACCGCGGTGGAGCCGCGCGGGCGCATCAGCTACGCCGACCTGGGCCTGTGGGACGACGCCACCGAAGCCGCGCTGCGCGGCGTGCTGGCCTCGGTGCGGCGCTGGTCGCCGATGCCGCTGGGGATCCAGCTCGCGCATGCCGGGCGCAAGGCGTCCACGCAAAAGCCCTGGGACGGCGGCGCTGCGATCGCGCCGGCACAGCCGAACGGCTGGCAGACCGTGGCGCCGTCGGCGCTGCCCTTCGCCGAGCACGGCACGCCGCCGCAGGCGCTGGACCTGGCCGGCATCGACGCCATCGTCGCCGCGTTCGTCGCGTCGGCGCAGCGCGCCGAACGGCTGGGCTTCGAACTGATCGAACTGCATGCCGCGCACGGTTACCTGCTGCACCAGTTCCTGTCGCCGCTGAGCAACCAGCGCACCGACGCCTATGGCGGCAGCCTGGACAATCGCATGCGCCTGTTGCTGCGCGTGCATGCGGCGGTGCGCGCGGCCGTGTCGGCGTCGGTGGCGGTGGGCGTACGCCTCTCCGCCACCGACTGGGTCGAGGGCGGCTGGGACGTGGCGCAAAGCATCGTGCTGGCGCAGGCGTTGCAGGCGCAGGGTTGCGACTACCTGCACGTGTCCAGCGGCGGCCTCGACCGCCGCCAGCAGATCCCGATCGCGGCCGGCTACCAGGTGCCGCAGGCCGAGGCGATCCATCGCGCGGTGACGATGCCGGTGATCGCGGTCGGCCTGATCACCGAGCCGCAGCACGCCGAGACGATCCTGGCCGAGGGCCAGGCCGACGCGATCGCGCTGGCCCGCGGCATCCTCTACGATCCGCGCTGGCCGTGGCACGCCGCCGCCGCACTCGGCGCCAAGCTGAAGCCGTCGCCGCAATACCTGCGCTGCGAGCCGCGCTCGGCGCTCGGCCTGTTCGACGCATGATGCGCGCGCGCCTGGCCGTGCAGGGCGCGGCCTCAACCTAGCACCATTCAAGGAGTTTGCGATGAGCATCGGTTTTCTCGGCCTGGGCACGATGGGCCTGCCGATCGCGCACAACCTGCTGCGCGCCGGACATGCGCTGACCGTGTGGAACCGCAGCCCTGGCGCGGCGCAGACGCTGCTCGATGCCGGCGCGCAGGCGGCCGCGCAGCCGGCCGATGCGGTGCGCGGCCAGGTGCTGTTCTCGATGCTGGCCGACGACACGGCGGTGCGCGAGACCCTGCTCGACCGTGGCGCGCTCGACGCGCTGCCTGCCGGCAGCGTGCACGTCAACATGGCCACGATCTCGGTGGCGTTGGCGCGCGAACTGAGTGCGCTGCATGCCGAACGCGGCGTGGCCTATCTGGCCATCCCGGTACTGGGCCGGCATGACGTGGCGGCCGCCGGCCAGCTCAACCTGCTCGCCGCCGGCGACGCCGCCGCGCTGGCGCGGGTGCAGCCGCTGCTCGACGTGATCGGGCGCGAGACCTGGTATTTCGGCGCTGCGCCGGAGCAGGCCAACGCGGTCAAGCTGGCCGCCAACCTGTGCCTGGCCAGCGCGATCGGCACCATGGCCGAAGCCTCGGCGCTGGTGCGCGGACACGGCGTGGACGCGGCCGACTTCCTGGGCATGCTGGTCAACACCCTGTTCGCCGCGCCGGCGTACCAGAACTACGGCGGCATGATCGCGCAGCAGCGCTACAGCCCGGCCGGCTTCAAGACCACGCTGGGGCTGAAGGACGTGCGCCTGGCCTTGAATGCCGGCGAGACCCGGCACGTGCCGATGCCGCTGGCGGCGGTGCTGCGCGACCAGTTCATCGACGCGATCGCGCACGGCGACGGCGAGCTGGACTGGTCGGCGCTGGCCAAGGTCGCCGCACGCCGCGCCGGGCAGGACTGAGCGCCCGATCAGGCCGGATCTTCAGGCGGCCTTGTCGCGGCATGGCGCAGACTGCGTCGCCGCGCTTGAGCTGGCCGCATGCTTCCCGCTAAGGTGCGGCGGCTAGCAGGCGCATCATAGGAGGATGCCATGAGCCCGAATTCGTCCGACCCCGGCGCCATGACGCCCATCCAGCCGCCGCGCGCGGTCGCGCGCGAGACCGTGCTCGGCCCCGAGCACCAGGACCACCCCGATCATCTGCTGTACGCGCAGATCCGCGAAGGCGTGCACGCGCTGGACGCCGCCTGCGGCCGCGCCCCCGATGCGATCAGCGAGCGGATGGTGGCGCGGCTGCTGCCATTGGCGAAGGAGTACGGCTTCGACCAGGTCGATCACGTGGTGCTGAGCCGTGAACTGGGCGAGGTGGAGCAGGGTGAGAACGTGTTCCTGGTGCGCGGCGACCTGGACGATCCGGCGCACCTGCGCGCGCACATCACCACCCACGAAGCGGTCGGCATGTCGGTGGAAGACTCGCTGGCGCGGCTGGAGAAGGTCAACCGGCGGCTGGCGCTGCGACTGCGTCCGGAGTAGACGTGGCGTGCCGGCACGGCCGCCTGCGGCCAGCGCACGAACGCTCCACCTGTAGGAGCGGCTTCAGCCGCAACGAGCGAAGCGATGCACTTTCCTGCGCGGGTGAGGCGTCGGGACTGAAGTCCCTCCCACAGTGCACCCGATTGGCCTGCCGCAAATCCCTGTAGGAGCGGCTTCAGTCGCGAAGAGCGAAGTGATGCACTTCCTGCGCGTACGGGCTGAAGTCCTCTCCCGCAGTGCACTGGTTGGCCTTGTCGTAGCCCCTGTAGGAGCGGCTTCAGCCGCGACGAACGAAGCGGTGCACTTTCCTGCGCGGGTGAGGAGTCGGGACTGAAGTCCCTCCCACCGTGCACCCGATTGGCCTGCCGCAAGTCCCTGTAGGAGCGGCTTCAGCCGCAAGAGCGAACTAGCGCACTTTCCTCTGCACGGGAAGGTGCCGGGACTGAAGTGCCCCCCAAAAGTGCATCCGGTTGATCCTGCCGCAAGTCCCTGTGGGAGCGACTTCAGTCGCGACAGGCCTTACCGGTAAAGCCCGTGGCGGCTGAAGCCGCTCCTACAGTCGGCAAGGTGCCCGTCAAGGCCTGACGGCATTCCACATCCAATGTCCTGGCACCATCCGCCGCCACCGCCACCGCCACCGCCACCGCCACCGTCCCGAGCTCCGAGCTCTAGCCCGAGTCCCGAGTCCCGAGTCCCGAGTCCCGAAATTCTCCTATCATTGGCCCGATGCGCCCCGACTACATCCTGACCCTGTCCTGCCCGGACCGTACCGGCATCGTCTACCGCGTCAGCGGCCTGCTGTTCGAGCACGGCTGCAACATCCTCGATGCGCAGCAGTTCGGCGACGAGGAGAGCGGCCGGTTCTTTCTGCGCGTGCACTTCGACGTGCCCGCCGACGGCATCGTCGCCGCGGTGAAGGTGCAGCTGGCGCCGCTCGCCGCCGACTACGCGATGGACTGGCAACTGCGCGATGCGCGCCGCCGCGCGCGCCTGCTGGTGCTGGTTAGCAAGCAGGGCCATTGTCTCAACGATCTGCTGTTCCGCGCGCACAGCCGGCAACTGCGCGTGGACATCGCCGCGGTGGCGTCCAACCACCAGGATTTCGCTGCGTTGGCGCAGTCCTACGACGTGCCGTTCCACTACCTGCCGGTCAGCGCCGCCAACCGTGACGCGCAGGAGGCGCAGCTGCTGGCGCTGGTGGAGCGCGAACGCATCGACCTGGTGGTGCTGGCGCGCTACATGCAGATCCTGTCGCCGACGCTGTGCGCGGCGCTGGCCGGGCGCGCGATCAACATCCATCACAGCTTCCTGCCCAGCTTCAAGGGCGCGCAGCCGTACCACCAGGCGCACGCGCGCGGGGTCAAGATCATCGGCGCCACCGCGCATTACGTCACCGGCGACCTCGACGAAGGCCCGATCATCGAACAGGACGTGGCCCGCGTCGATCACGCGATGACTCCGCGCGACCTGGTGCGCCTGGGGAGCGATACCGAGTCGCAAGTCCTGGCCCGCGCGGTGCGCCGCCACGTCGAGCATCGCATTTTGCTCAACGGGCATCGCACTGTGGTTTTTCGGTGAGGCCGTGATTGGGGATTCGTGATTCGGGATTGGTAAAGGCGGCTTGACTGATTACCGTTTCAGCCGTGGCGCTGCCGGCTCTTGCGAATCCCGAATCCCGAATCACGGCTCAAACCGATACCCAGCCCCATACACCGAGCGCACCCACTCTTCGCCGCCGACGTCGGCAAGTTTGCGGCGCAGGTTCTTGACGTGGCTGTCCACGGTGCGGTCGGTGACGATGCGGTGGTCGGCGTAGAGCCGGTCCATCAGCTGTTCGCGCGAATACACCCGGCCCGGTGTGGCGGCCAGGGTGCGCAGCAGGCGGAACTCGACCTGGGTCAGGTCCAGATCGTGGCCATGCACGCTGGCACGGCATGCGGCTTCGTCGATGTGCAGGCCCGGCGCCGCCGCGTCGTTGGGATCGTGGCGATGGCGGCGCAGTACCGCCTGCACCCGCGCCACCACTTCGCGCGGGCTGAACGGCTTGCAGATGTAGTCGTCGGCGCCGATCTCCAGGCCGAGCAGGCGGTCGATCTCCTCCACCCGCGCGGTGACCATGATCACCGGCACCGCGCTCTCCTTGCGCAGGTCGCGGCAGATCTCCAGGCCGTCGCGGTTGGGCAGCATCAGGTCCAGCAGCACCAGGTCCGGCTTCTGCGCGCGGAACGCGCCCAGCGCCTGTGCACCATCGGCGATCCAGTCGTGCGAATAGCCGGCCGCGTGCAGGTATTCGCGTATCACCGCGGCCAGGCGCGGCTCATCCTCGACGATCAGCACGTGGCCGATCGGGTCCAGGCCACTCATGCCGCCAGCGCCGGCAAGCGCAGCACCACCCGAAGCCCGCCCAGCGCGGAGGCCTCGGCGTTGATCGAGCCGCCATGCGCCTCGGCGATGTTGCGGCAGATCGCCAGGCCCAGGCCGCTGCCGCCGCTGGCGCGGTTGCGCGAGGCCTCGGTGCGGTAGAAGCGTTCGAACAGGCGCTCGCGCTTGTCCGCGTCCACGCCCGGCGCGCTGTCCTCGACCACCAGTTCCAGCACCGCGTCGCGACGCGCGCAGCGCACCTGCACCGTGCCGCCGGCATCGGTGTAGCGCAGCGTGTTCTCCAGCAGGTTGCCGAGCAGCTGCTGCAGCCGGCGCTCGTCGCCGTCTACCTGCAGCGGGCCGGCGTCGATCTGCACCTGCAGCTGCAGCGGCGCGGCGGCGAAGCGCGCCTGCACGCCGGCCAGCACCGTGGCCAGGATCAGCGCCAGATCGACCGGCGCACGCCGGTAGGCGAGCGCGCCGACGTCGGTCAGCGAGACGTCGTACAGGTCTTCGATCAGCTTGCCGAGCTGGCCGACCTGCTGGTGCAGCGATCCCAGCGAAGCCGGGGTCATCGGCCGGATGCCGTCCTGCAGCGCTTCCAGTTCTGCGCGCAGCACCGCCAGCGGCGTGCGCAGTTCGTGCGAGATATCGGCCATGAACTCGCGGCGTGCGCGTTCGTTGTGTTCCAGCACCTGCGCCAGCAGGTTGAAGTCGCGCGCCAATTGGCCGAATTCGTCGCGCGCGCCGGTGTCGATGCGGGTGGCGTAATCGCCGGCAGCCAGCCGATGGGTGGCGCCGGTGAGCCCGCGCATGCGCCGCAGCAAGGCGCGCGACAGCAGCCAGCCGAGCAGCGCGGCGACCAGCAGCGAGGCGCTGCCGATCGTCCACCATGCGCGTTGCTGCGCCTGGTAGAAGCGCGCATCCTCGGCCGCCAGCACCTTCTGGAACGGCAGCATCGCCATCCAGCCGACGGTGCGGCCGTCGAC
Source organism: Xanthomonas sp. 1678 (assembly GCF_031455575.1). Classification (NCBI taxonomy): domain Bacteria; kingdom Pseudomonadati; phylum Pseudomonadota; class Gammaproteobacteria; order Lysobacterales; family Lysobacteraceae; genus Xanthomonas; species Xanthomonas sp. 1678. Next base: position 22,115 of record NZ_JAVDSZ010000014.1, read on the forward strand.
CACGATCGGGCGCAGGATGTCGTTGCGGCCGACATCCGGGTTGCCGATCACCGACCTGTAGTCCTTGTCGAGCACGGCGAAGCGGAACACCGCGCCGGTCTGGTCGGAGATCGGCGGCGGGCGTCGCGGCTGGCCAGGGCTGCGCTCCGGGCGCATCAGCACGAACCAGGCATCGGGATTGTCGCGCACGAAGTCCCAGTTGCCGTGCCGCGCGTACTCGGCCCTGACCCGCGGCAAGGTCTCCAGCATGCGTTCCACGCCCTGCTCGTTGAGGTAATCCAGGAACTGGCGCTTGAGGAAGATCTGCACGGCCACGCCGTTGACCAGCAGCACCGCCACGCACGCGGCGAGGATGGCGAGGAACAGCTTGGCGGTGATGCCCAGTTTCATCGGAGAGGCAATGCGGGACGCGGCGACGGGGGATGCTGCGTATTAGCCGCGCCGCCGCAGGGGAAATCAAGCGAATCCGCGCCGCTGCCGGCAATCTCCAAATTTGCTGCACATTCGCGCCGTAGCGTGGCTACATTCGGATAAACCGTGAGTTCGCCGCATGCTGCCCGTCGTCGCCCGTCGCTTCCCTGTTTCGTCCTCGCGCTGGTGGCTGGCCGGCGCCATCGCCGTGGCGCTGGCCGCATGTTCTTCCAAGCAGCCGCCGCAGCGGCCGCAGGCGCAGGTCGGCGTGCAGACGGTGCGCGCGCAGCGGCTGGCCATGGACCAGACCCTGGCCGGGCGCACCGTGGCGTACATGAGTTCGCAGGTGCGTCCGCAGGTCGGCGGCATCCTGCGCAAGCGGCTGTTCACCGAAGGCCAGGACGTCAAGGCCGGGCAGGTGCTGTACGAGATCGATCCGGCCAGCTACCAGGCCGCGTACGACACCGCCAAGGGCGACCTGGCCCAGGCCGAGGCGGCGGTGCTGTCGGCCAGGCCGAAGGCGCAGCGCTACCAGACTCTGGTCGCGCTGGACGCGGTCAGCCAGCAGGACGGCGACGACGCGGTGGCCACGCTGCGCTCGAACGAGGCGGCCGTGGTCGCGGCCAAGGCCTCGCTGCAGACCGCGCGGATCAATCTCGACTACACCCGCATCACCGCGCCGATCGACGGCCGCATCGGCACCTCCAGCTACACGCCGGGCGCGCTGGTCAGCGCCGGCCAGAGCGACGTGCTGGCCACCATCAACCAGCTCGATCCGATGTACGTGGACGTGACCCAGTCCAGCGCGCAACTGCTGCAGCTGCGCCGCCAGCTCGACGCCGGCCAACTCAAGGCGGTGGACGGCAAGGCCGAGGTGAAACTGCAGCTGGAGGACGGCAGCACCTACGCGCGCAGCGGCACGCTGGAAGTGGTGGATGCCGCGGTCGATACCGCCACCGGCACGGTCAAGCTGCGCGCGGTGGTGCCCAATCCCGATCGTCTGTTGCTGCCGGGCATGTACGTCAAGGCGATGCTGTCGATGGCGGTGGACGAGCAGGCGATCCTGGTGGCGCAGCAGGCGATCAGCCGCAACAGCAAGGGCGAGGCGGTGGCGATGGTGGTCGGCAGCGACAACAAGGTCGCGCAGCGCGTGCTGACCACCGGCGATGCGATCGGCGACAAATGGGTGGTGCGCGGCGGGCTGAAGGTCGGCGACAAGGTCATCGTGCAGGGCCTGCAGAAAGTCGCGGTCGGCGATCAGGTCAAGGCGGTGGAAGTGACCTCGGCCGCCACGACACCCGCGGCCACCCAAGGCGCCGCTGCGGCCGCGCCGAAGGCCGACTGAGGAATCGCCATGGCCCGTTTCTTCATCGACCGTCCCATCTTCGCCTGGGTCATCGCGATCGTCATCACCCTGGCCGGCGCGATCTCGATCCTGTCGCTGCCGCTGGAGCAGTATCCGGACATCGCCCCGCCCGCGATCACCGTCAGCGCCACCTACACCGGCGCTTCCGCCGAGACCGTGCAGAACTCGGTGACGCAGATCCTCGAGCAGCAGATGACCGGTCTGGACAACCTGCTGTACATGTCCTCCAGCAGCAGCTCCGCCGGCAGCGCCTCGATCACCCTGACCTTCGACTCCGGCACCGATCCGGACACCGCGCAGGTGCAGGTGCAGAACAAGGTGGCGCAAGGCGAGTCGATGCTGCCCGAGGCGGTGCAGAGCAATGGCGTGACCGTCACCAAGTCCGCCGGCAGCAGCATGTTCATGGTGCTGGCCTTCACCTCCGAAGACGGCAGCATGGACAGCACCGATATCGGCGACTACATGGTGTCCACGCTGCAGGACCCGATCAGCCGGCTCAACGGCATCGGCGGAGTCAACGTATTCGGCTCCGAATACTCGATGCGGGTGTGGCTGGACCCGGAAAAGCTGCGCACCTATGCGCTGATGCCCTCGGACGTGAGCAACGCGATCTCGGCGCAGAACGCCGACGTCTCCTCCGGCGCGCTGGGCGCGCTGCCGGCAGCGCAGGGCCAGCAGCTCAACGCCACGGTCACCTCGCGCAGCAAGCTCAAGACCCCGGCGCAGTTCGAGGCGATCGTGCTGAAGTCGCAGGCCGGCGGCGCCACCGTGTACCTGCGCGACGTGGCGCGGGTCGAACTGGGTTCCAAGTCGTATGCGTCCAGTTCCAAGTACAACGGCAAGGCCGCCTCCGGCATGGGCCTGCAGCTGGCCACCGGCGCCAACGCGCTGGACGCGGCCAAGGCGGTGGAGGCCAAGCTGGAGCAGCTCAAGCCGTATTTCCCGGCCGGACTCAAATACGAGGTCGCCTACGACACCACGCCGTTCGTGCGCATCTCCATCGAGGAAGTGGTCAAGACCCTGCTCGAGGCGATCGTACTGGTGGTGCTGGTGATGTACCTGTTCCTGCAGAACTGGCGCGCCACGCTGGTGCCGGTGATCGCGGTGCCGGTGGTGCTGTTGGGCACCTTCGGCGTGTTGGCGTTGCTCGGCTATTCGATCAACACCCTGACCATGTTCGCGATGGTGCTGGCGATCGGCTTGCTGGTGGACGATGCGATCGTGGTGGTGGAGAACGTCGAGCGCTTGATGAGCGAGGAGGGTATGTCGCCGCGGCAGGCGACCTATACCTCGATGGGGCAGATCACCGGCGCGCTGGTCGGCATCGCCCTGGTGCTGACCGCGGTGTTCCTGCCGATGGCGTTCTTCGGCGGCGCCACCGGCGAGATCTACCGGCAGTTCTCGGTGACCATCGCCGCGGCGATGCTGCTGTCGCTGCTGGCGGCGCTGACCCTGAGCCCGGCACTGTGCGCCAGCCTGCTCAAGCCGATCGAGCAGGGCGGCCACGTGTCGCGCAAGGGCCTGCTCGGGCGCTTCTTCGGCTGGTTCAACGACCGCTTCGATCGCGGCGCCGATAGCTACGGCCGCGGCGTGGGCAAGCTGATCGGCCACCGCAAGCTCGGCGGGCTGGTCTATCTGGTGTTGCTCGCGGTGATGGCGCTGCTGTTCTGGCGCCTGCCCAGCTCGTTCCTGCCCGAAGAGGACCAGGGCATGCTGATGGTGATGTTCACCACCCCTGCCGGCGCCACCCAGCAGCGCACTCAGCAGTCGATCGACCAGGCCACCGGCTTCATCCTCAAGCAGCCGGAAGTGGCGGGGGTGATGACCATCTCCGGCTTCAGCTTCGCAGGCAGCAGCCAGAACTCGGGCATGGGCTTCATCAAGCTCAAGGATTGGGCCGAGCGCGATGCCTCCGCACAGGAGGTCGCCAACCGCATCACCGGGGTGATGATGGGCACGCTGCCCGACGCGCAGGTGTTCGCGCTGTCGCCGCCGGCGATCAACGGCCTGGGCACCAGCTCCGGTTTCACCCTGGAACTGCAGGACGTGGCCGGCAAGGGCCACGACGCCCTGGTCGCCGCACGCCAGCAGTTGCTGCAGCTGGCCAATGCCGACAAGGACATGACCGCTGTGCGCTTCAACGGCCTGGAAGACGCGCCGACCTACCGCGTGCAGATCGACGATGCCAAGGCCGGCGCACTGGGCCTGGCGGCCTCCGACATCAACGCCACGCTGGCCACGGTGATGGGCGGCAGCTACGTCAACGACTTCCTCAACAACAATCGGGTCAAGCGCGTCTACGTGCAAGGAGACGCCGCCGCGCGCATGTTGCCCAGCGACATCGACCGCTGGTACGTGCGCAACAGCAGCGAGGCGATGGTGCCGTTCTCGGCCTTCTCCAGCAGCGCGTGGGCGTATGCGCCGCAGGTATTGAGCCGCTTCAACGGGGTCGAGTCGATGGAGATCACCGGCAGCGCCGCCAGCGGCATCAGTTCTGGCGACGCGATGAACGGCATCGCCGGGCTGGTCGGGAAAGTGGGCAAGGACGTGGGTTACGCATGGTCGGGCATGTCCTACCAGGAGCAGGCCTCCGGCGCGCAGACCTGGATGCTGTACACGGTGTCGCTGATCTTCGTGTTCCTGTGCCTGGCCGCGCTGTACGAGAGCTGGTCGATCCCGATCTCGGTGATGCTGGCGGTACCGGTGGGCATCGTCGGCGCGCTGCTGGCGACGTGGTTGCGCGGGCTGTCCAACGACATCTACTTCCAGGTCGGCCTGCTGGCGACGATGGGCCTGGCGGCCAAGAACGGCATCCTGATCGTCGAGTTCGCCAAGGAACTGGAGGAGAAGGGCCAGCCGCTGATCGACGCCACGCTGCATGCGGCGCGCCTGCGCCTGCGCCCGATCCTGATGACCTCGCTGGCGTTCATGCTCGGCGTGCTGCCGATGGTGATCAGCAGCGGCGCAGGCTCCGGCGGTCGCCATTCGCTGGGCACCGGCGTGCTCGGCGGCACCCTGATCTCGACCATGCTCGGCATCTTCTTCGTGCCGCTGTTCTACGTGATCGTGCGCAGTCTGTTCCCCGGCAAGCGTGCCGAACCGGAACCGCTGCGCAGCAAGGAGGCAACGCCGTGATCCGTGTGTCCCTGACCCGTACCGCGCTGGCCCTGACCTGCGCCGGTGTCCTCGCTGGCTGCGCCAGCATGGCGCCGAACTACGCCCGTCCCGACGCGCCTGTGCCGGCCACTTTCGCCGACAGCGGCACCAGCACCGGTGGTGACGTCGCCGACGTGGCCACGCTAGACTGGCGCCAGGTGTTCCTGGATCCGCGCCTGCAGCAGGTGATCGCGCAGGCGCTGGACAACAACCGCGACCTGCGCGTGGCGGTGCTCAACATCGACAAAGCACGCGCGCAGTACCGCATCCAGCGCGCGGACCTGTTCCCGTCGGTGGACCTCAGCGGCAGCCAGAGCGCCTCGCGCAGCAGCGCGTCCACCAGCAGCAGCGGACGCTCCGAAGTGGGGCGCACCTATGCGGCCGACGTCGGCGTCAGCAGTTGGGAACTGGACCTGTTCGGACGCATCCGCAGCCTCAAGAACGAGGCGCTGGAAACCTACCTGGCCACCGCGCAGACCCAGCGCAGCACGCGCATGAGCCTGGTCGCCGAGGTCGCCGCCGACTGGCTGACCGTGGCCGCCGACCAGCAGCGCCTGGCGCTGGCGCAGCAGACCCTGGCCAGCCAGCGGCGGACGCTGCAGCTCACCGAACTGCAGCACCAGCAGGGCATCGTCTCCGGGCTGGACCTGGCGCAGGTGCAGACCAGCGTGGAGACCGCACGCGCCGACGTCGCCAGCTACACCACGCAGCTGGCCACTTCGCGCAACGCGCTGGACCTGGTGGTCGGCGCGCCGGTGGCGGCGGAGACGTTGCCGCAGGCGAGCGCGCTGGAAAGCGGCGTGGCGCTGGCGCCCCTAGCGTCGCCGCTGCCGTCGCGCGTGCTGCTGCAGCGCCCGGACGTGCTCTACGCCGAGCACACGCTGAAATCGGCCAACGCCGACATCGGCGCGGCGCGCGCGGCGTTCTTTCCGACCATCTCGCTGACCGCCTCCACCGGACGCAGCAGCACCGCGTTGTCCAGCCTGTTCGATGCCGGCAACCGCACCTGGGCGTTCGTGCCCAGCATCAGCGTGCCGATCTTCCGTGCCGGCGCGCTCAAGGCCGAGCTGGACGAGTCCAAGATCACCCGCGACGTCAACGTCGCCGAGTACGAGCAGGCGATCCAGACCGCCTTCAGCGAAGTGGCCGATGCGCTGGCCACGCGCGCGCAACTGGACGAACGCATGGACGCGCAGCGCGCCCTGGTCGCCGTCACCCAACGCAGCTACACCCTGGCCGACGCGCGCTACCGCAACGGCGTGGACAGCTACCTGGACGCCCTGGATTCGCAGCGCTCGCTGTACGCCGCGCAGCAGGACCTGATCACCCTGCGCCTGACCGAGGCGAGCAACCGCGTCACCCTGTACAAGGTGCTCGGCGGCGGTGCGGATGCGCGCAGCGGCGAGCCGGTGGCTGAAGCGACGCGTTAGCGGATTTCTTGCACGACTGTAGGAGCGGCTTCAGCCGCGACGGGCCTTACCGGGAGCACCTGTCGCGGCTGAAGCCGCTCCTACAAAGAACAGCATCGGGATCGAAACGGCACCAGCAGCATCGGCGCCGCACCAGGCCTCCATGCCCGGGCAGCGCTTTTGCCAATCCCGACTCCCCAATTCCGGCCCTCACCGCGCCGCGTTGGCGTTCATCGTCGCGTTGCGGTTGGCATCCAGGTACTGCGCCGGATCGCGCATGCCGGTGGTATGGCACTGGCCGGTGGTATGGCCGCGGTTGATCCCGCCCGGCAGCTGCGCGTTGACCTGCTCGACGGTGCCGTCCTCCGGGTCGTCCAGCACCAGGTCCGAGGCCGCGTTGCAGTAGTCGTTGGTGTACCAGTTGGTCTTGGCGAAGGAGGTGGTGTAGTAGTTGACCTGCGCCCGCGCCGAGGTCGGGATGCCGGCCAGCCAGGCCTTGGCGCCGTCGTAGCTGAGGTCGCTGTTGCTGCCGCAGCCCACGCCGAACCACGAGCCCACCGTGGCCAGGATGCCGGCCAGGTTGGTGCCCTGGTAGGGCGTACCCACCGACTGCATGACGCGGCCGCCGCTGGCGTTGTCCAGCCCGCTCCAGTAGTAGCTGTACAGGTGCAGCGCGGCCATGCCGCCCTGGCTGTGCGCCACCGTGCCGAACGAACTCCATTGACTGCCGAACTGCGCCAGCAGTTGCGCGAACTGGTCGTTGCTGCGGTTCTGGTTGACGTCCAGGAACGCCGAGGCATTGCTGAACTGCGCCACCGGCCACACCCCGCCCGAGCAGTAGCCATGCACCAGCAGCAGCCGCGCACCGGTCGCCTGCGGCTGCGCATCGGTCGCCGCGCGCAGCAGCGCGGCCGGGCGCTCGCCCATGCGCATGCTGGCGTCGATCGCGCCGCCGCGCGCCACGCTGCTGCGGCGCGGCGCCGGCAGGGTCAGCGCCAGCGTGTCGCGCGTGGCCAGCGGCACGAAATGGTCCGGGTCCTCGATTCGCAGGTTGCGCAGCGTGAACGGCGCGCGCGCGCCGGCGCGGACGATCCAGCGTTCGTCCACGCTCAGCGGCAGGCGCCCGTCCTGCGGCGCGAGCATGCCGCCGAGCCAGGCCACCGGCACCGCGCTGCCGTCGCGGCCGGTGCCCCACAGTTCGCCGAGCACACGGTAGTGCGCCGGCGCCTGGCCGCCGGCGCTGACCGGGATCGGCAGCATCAGGCGGGTGCCGTCCTGCGCGCTCGCCGTCACCGCGTCGGCGGCGATGCGCAAGCTGGTGTCGAGCACCGGCAGCACGTGTTCGGCGGTGCGCACGAACGCCTGGCCGGCGGCGTCCTCGCCATGCACCACCACTTGCGCGACGTAGCTGCCGGGGCCCTTCGCCGGGAAATCGCCGGCGTAGAGGCCGTCGCCGGCGGCGCCGTCGCCATGGCGGCCGTCGTCGGCCATCGGCCACTGCGTCACCGTGCCGTCGGGCGCGATCACGCGCAGCTGCGCATCGCGGATGCGCCCGGCCGTGGCGCCGAGCGCGGTGGCGCCGTGGCCGTCGATGCCGCCGAGCATCGCAGTCAGGCCGATGCGCTGGCCGCTGTGCAGTTGGCGGCGATCACTGGGATAGGACGCCAGCTGGGTGCGCGCGTCGCCTTCCATCAACAGGTAGCCGCGTTGCGCCTCGGTGCCGTCGGCGCGCAACGTCAAGGTCCAGTTGCCGTTGGCGGCAGCGTCCACGCGGTATTCGCGCGCCGGCAGTGCGGCGTCGCCGCTGCCCAGGCGGGTGGCGATGGCGTTCGGCACGATGCCGGCGGCGCTGGCGCGCGCGTTCGCCGCGCCAGGGGCATGCAACTGCGGTTGCCAGTCGTGCGCGCCGGACAGCAGCACGAAGCGCAGCTTGCCGTTCTCCACCGGCAGCGTCGCTTGCCATTGCGCAGCGGCGCCGCTGCGTGCGGATGAGAACTCCACCGGCAGCAACGCGCTCTTGGACAGGATCGCCGCCTCGGCCGGTGCCGGCGCGCGCATCTGCGCGAATTCCTCCGGCGGGCCGGCCAATTGCTTGGGAACCAGATCGGCCGCCTGCGCGAGCAGCGGCGACAGCAGCAGCGTGGACAGCAGGGACAACTTCGGTAGCGTCGACATGGCTCTCTCCTTGAACGGTGCGAAGCCGGACAGTGCGCCGATCGCAATGCGACCGCACGCCTGCGCAGCGGATGCAGCGCCCCCTCGCCGCGACGTGACTGCGTTATACCCCGCCCCGATGACAGTTCCACCATGCGCTGCAGCACTACGGCGGTTCCCGCGCCGCGGTGGTGGTGCAGGTGCCGCGGATCGGCTAGTGTCGGCGTTGGGGCGGCACTGCGGTGCCGATGGGAACGCTGGAACAGCCAGGGGGGATGTCCAGATGCTGCGTGCTGCAGTGCTTTTCTCTGTTGTCTTTGCCGGGCTTGCGCCCACGGTCGTCGCCGCGCAAGCGCCTGCGCCGATCCGCACCGGGTTCGCCTACTGCAGCGTGACCGACACCGGCACAGTGCCGGCCAAGGTCTGGGCCTCGCCAGTCGTCGAGGTGTCCTACCACGACGACGCCAGCGGCTGGCTGCGGCGCAGCAACGAACTGGCCAGCGATTTCCTGCGGCATGTCGGCAGCCTGGGCGGCGCCGGAACCAAGGACTGCGCGCTCGGCCCAGGCCGCGACGAAGCCCTGGCGCAGCGCGAGCAGCAACGCGCGCTGTGGAGCAAGCGGCCGTTGCTGATCAAGGTCGGCAGCTGGCGCGAGGTGGACTGGACGCCGCCGCCATGGAATGCCGCCGCGCAGGTGCCGACGCAGGTCACACGCTATTTCTACTGCTACCAGACCCAGGTCGACGTTCCCGATCGCAGCGACCTGGCGCGGACCGTCGCCAGCCAGATCTTCGCCATGCCGACCGACGCCGATCCGCTCGCGGTGTATGCCCAGAGCGCAGCGTACGCCGAGGAATTCAAGCAGACCGTGCGCGCGCACGGCCTGCCGGACGAAGGCACCACCTGCACCGCGTACGACACGCAGGCGGAAGCGGGCAAGGCCAGCCGCGATTACCGCAGGCTGTTCGGCGGGTTCAACACCAAGTTCACCGACGTGGCGTGGATGCCGAGCGGCCGTGCACCTGCAGCGGCCGCGGCGGCGCCGGCCTCGGCAGCGCCGAGCGCAGCCGCTGCGGCTGCGGCTGCGGCTGCGGCACCCAGAGCACTCGGAGTGCGCATCGCGCCGGTCACCGCGGAACTGGTGTTGGCAACCGGGCTTCCTTCCGCGCGCGGCGCATGGATCGTGGAGGTGATCGATGGGAGCGTCGCCATGCATGCCGGGATCAAACCGATGGACGTGCTGCTGGAGATCGACGGCCGGGCGGTCGGCGCCGCTCAGGACGTGCCGGCGCTGGTGACCGGAGTGCGCACAGGCGTTCCGGTGCCGGCGCAGGTATGGCGCGATCGCCGCATGCAGCAACTGAGTCTGTTGTTTGCAGGCGGCACTGACGCTGCGGTATCGGCGCAAGTGCCGGCGGCCGCTGCGCCAACGACGGAGTGAATTGAAGGCCTGTAGCTGCGGGTGTTTTGCCGCATGTCGGGTGTTCGGTGTAGCCGCCCGCAGCGCATCGCAGTGGGGTAGGGCAGCCTATTTCCAGGACCGGCGCATGAGCCAAGCGCTGCGCTGCGATAGCCGCGAACGGACATGCCGTGGCACCTGCCGTTGCGATGCCCGGCGTGCAGCACGCCGGGCATCGTCGGCGCATCGCCGACTTACGCCGCTTGCGCCTGCTGCGCGCGCAGCTGCCGTGCCGCGGCCACCATCGCCTCCAGCGCGCTGCGCGTTTCCGCCCAGTCGCGCGTCTTCAAGCCGCAATCCGGATTGACCCACAGCTGCTGCGGGTCCAGCACCGCGCGCGCCTTGTCCAGCAACGCCACCATCTCCTGCGTGCTGGGCACGCGCGGCGAGTGGATGTCGTACACGCCCGGGCCGATCGCGTTCGGATAGCGGAAGCGCACGAACGCATCGAGCAGTTCCATCCGCGAGCGCGAGGTCTCGATCGAGATCACGTCCGCGTCCATCGCCGCCACCGCCTCGATGATGTCGTTGAACTCCGAGTAGCACATGTGGGTATGGATCTGGGTGGCGTCGCGCACCCCGGCCGCGGCGATGCGGAAGCACTGCACCGCCCAGTCCAGGTAGGCCTGCCAGTCGGCGCGGCGCAGCGGCAGGCCCTCGCGGATCGCCGGCTCGTCGATCTGGATCACGCCGATGCCGGCCGCCTCCAGGTCGCGCACCTCGTCGCGCAGCGCCAGCGCGATCTGCCGGCAGGTCTGCGCGCGTTCCTGGTCGTCGCGCACGAACGACCACTGCAGCACCGTCACCGGCCCGGTCAGCATGCCCTTCATCGGCCTGTCGGTCAGCGACTGCGCATACCGCGTCCAGCGCAGCGTCATCGGCGCCGGGCGCCGCACGTCGCCGTAGATGATCGGCGGCTTCACGCAGCGCGAGCCGTAGCTCTGCACCCAGCCGTGCTTGGTGAAGGCGAAGCCGTCGAGCTGCTCGCCGAAGTACTCGACCATGTCGTTGCGCTCGAACTCGCCATGCACCAGCACGTCCAGCCCGAGCTGCTCCTGCGCGCGCACGCAGCGTTCGGTCTCCGCGGCCAGGAACGCGTCGTACTCGGCATCGCCGAGCTTGCCGGCCTTGTGCTGCGCGCGCGCCTGCCGCACCTGCGCGGTCTGCGGGAACGAGCCGATGGTGGTGGTCGGGTAGGCCGGCAGCCGCAACGCCGCTTGCTGCGCCTCGCGCCGCTGCGGATACGGCGACTGCCGGCGCCCGGCATCCTCGCTCAGTGCCGCCACCCGGCGTGCGACCTCGGGGCGATGCACGCGCGCCGACGCACGCCGCGTCTCCAGCGCCTCGCGCGCCGCGGCCAGCTCGGTCTGCGCGTGCGGCAGGTCCAGCAGCGCATCGGCCAGCGTGCGCAGTTCCTGTAGTTTCTGCCGGGCGAAGGCCAGCCATGCGTGCAGTTCGCGATCCAGGCGCTGTTCCTGCTCCAGATCCACCGGCACGTGCAGCAGCGAACACGACGGCGCCAGCCACAGGCGCTCGCTGCCGACATGCCCGACCGCGTAACGTGCCAGGGTCAGCGCGGTGTCCAGCGGCGTGCGCCAGACGTTGCGGCCGTTGACCAGTCCGGCCGACAGCACGCGGTCGGCCGGCAGCGCCTGCAGCACCGCGTCCAGCTGCGCCACGCCGCGCACCAGGTCCACGTGCAGGCCGTCCACCGGCAGCGCCGCGGCCAACTCCAGGTTGTCGCCCAGCTCGCCGAAATACGTGGTCAGCAACAGCTTCGGCCGCGGCGCCTGGGCCAGGAACGCATAGGCGCGGCCATAGGCCTCGCGCGCGGCGAGGTCCAGATCCAGCACCAGCGCCGGCTCGTCGATCTGCACCCAGGAGGCACCGGCCGCGTCGAGTTGCTGCAGCAGTTCGGCGTAGGCCGGCAACAGGCTGTCCAGCAGCGCCCAGCGGTCGCTGCCGTCCACGGTCTTGGACAGCAGCAGGAAGGTCACCGGCCCGATCAGCACCGGCCGCGTAGTGATGCCCAGCGCCTTGGCTTCCAGGAACTCGGCCAACGGTTTGTCGCCGCGCAGGCGGAAATGCTGGCGCCGCGCCAGCTCCGGCACCAGGTAGTGGTAGTTGGTGTCGAACCACTTGGTCATTTCCAGCGCGTGCAGGTCCAAGCCGTCCTCCTGCGTGCCGCGCGCCATCGCGAAGTAGCCGGCCAGCGGATCGGCATCGGCCAGCGCGCGGTAGCGCTGCGGGATCGCGTCGAACAGGAACGCGGTGTCGAGCATCGCGTCGTACAGGCTGAAGTCGTTGCTGGGCGGCAGGTCCACCCCGGCCTCGACCTGCAGCCGCCAGTGCCGCTGGCGCAACTGCCGCGCCGTGTCTTGCAGGCTTGCGCCGTTGCTGTCGCCGCGCCAGTAGCTTTCCAGCGCACGCTTGAGCTCCCGCCGCGCACCGATGCGCGGGAAGCCCAGGTTGGTCACGATCGTCATTTGCGTTTCCTCATTGCGTTCATGGGCATTGAGGAACGAAGGAACCGCGCGCCGTCCGCCCGTTCGCACGGGACGCCCGCCACGCCAGCGACCTTCGCCCCCGCGGGCGAACCGGCGCCACGCGGGCAGGCGGAAGAGCGCGGCGCGGCGCAGGGCCACGGCACGGCTTCCGGCCGCCTCCCCGCGGAGACGCCAGGTCGAATCGGAGGACGCACAGGTCCTCCGGCCGGGGCCGGTATTCGGGCTGATGGACGAGCGCACCGTGCCGGCTGCGCGCCTACTGTCCGTCGCTTCCCAGGCCGGCATGCGCCGGCCCAGTGCCATTGACGGAGGTCGTTTCCATTCACCGCTGCGGGGCAGCTCCGGAATGGGCAGGCGCTTGCGGCGCCGGCCTTCACCGGATTCCCGTTTAAATCCATCCCTTCATCCGAATGAAGCGATGGATACCTTCGGCGAGCGCACGATAGGCCGGATGCGGCGGCGGGTCAAGCGCCAAGTGAATTCGCCGACGTTGGCCGGCAACGTTCACGGCGAACGTGTAAGCTATTGATCCCAAAGCCAATGATCTGGCGCTCCCGCGGCAAGCGGCAGCGCAGCACCGCCGCGCCCAATGACGCTTCCGCTCCAGACCTTCGACCTGCCCGCGCGCTACGCCGCTTCCCTGCGCCTGTCCGTCGCGCCGATGATGGACTGGACCGACCGCCATTGCCGCGTGTTCCACCGGCTGCTGGCGCCGTCGGCGCGGCTGTATACCGAGATGGTGCACGCCAATGCGGTGGTGCTGGGCGATCGCGCGCGCCTATTGGGCTTCGATGCGGTCGAGCATCCGCTGGCGCTGCAGCTGGGTGGCAGCGATCCGGCGCTATTGGCGCAGGCGGCGCGGATCGGCCAGGAGTGGGGCTACGACGAGGTCAATCTCAATTGCGGCTGCCCGTCCGACCGGGTCCAGGCCGGGCGCTTCGGTGCCTGCCTGATGCGCGAGCCGGCGCTGGTCGCCGAGTGCGTGGCGGCGATGGTGCAGGCGGTGGACATCCCGGTCACGGTGAAGTGTCGGCTGGGCGTGGACCAGGACGACGACTACGCGGTCTTCCTCGCCTTCGTCGACCAGGTCGCCGCCGCCGGTTGCGGGCTGTTCGTGGTGCATGCGCGCAACGCGTGGCTGCAGGGGCTGTCGCCGAAGGAGAACCGCGAGGTGCCGCCGCTGCGCTACGACTGGGCTCACCGGCTCAAGCGCGAGCGCCCGCAGCTGCGGATCGTGCTCAACGGCGGGCTGGCCGACGTGGACACGGCGCGGGCGCAGCTGGACGCGGTCGACGGGGTGATGCTGGGCCGGGCGGCCTACCACGATCCCTATGTGCTGCACCGGCTGGACGCGGCCCTGACCGGCACCACGCCGCGGCCGCGCGCCGAGCTGCTGCGCGCACTGCGGCCCTACGTGGAGGCGCGCTTGGCCGATGGCGTGGCGCTCAAGCACATCGCCCGCCACCTGCTCGGCCTGTTCCACGGCCAGCCGGGCGGCCGCGCGTTCCGCCAGGTGCTCAGCGAGGGCGCGCACCGGCCGGGCGCGGACTGGGCGCTGCTGGAACAGGCGCTGCAGCCGACCGAGGGTGGAGCGCGCGCCGCGGCGTAAAGGGGCTCGGCAGGGTTGCGAGTGTCTGGCCTGGCGGGAACTGTGTTTCCTCCCATACGGTTTGGGCCGATGCCGCTTCGCTCCCTTTGACGCTCGTTCAGTTATTTTGTTCAGGTTGTTGCGGCGACCAGTGCCACCCTCCGAGAAGGCGGCAGACCGTGCACAACCGGGGCCGGGCACCGCCGGAGGCAGCTTGTCAGGGGCGCCAGCGGGAGTTCATTTGCCTGAACGCCGACAGCCGCAAGCGGAAAAGTTCAGATCGGATTCACCCCGAAAAATCAAGAATTTGGCTCGATTTTGCAGAATCGTGCCGCTGTTGCCATGCGGCCCGTTTCACAACTTTTGAACGTTTCCGATCAGTCCGTTAGGATGCCTGTCGTGACCCTTGCCACTCTCCGCCGCTGCCGCACCGCTGTCGTGATCGCGTTCGCGCTCACGGCTGCCGGCCATGGCTGGGCGCAGCAGCGTGGTCCGGGTCCGGGTCCGGCCATGGCGCAGGCCCGCGAGGCTGCCCGGGCGCGCGACTACAACGGCAGTTCGCTGTCCGATGCGGTGCGTCGGGTCCAGCGGTCCACCGGTGGACAGATCCTCGGCGCCGAGCGCGTGCCGTTCGACGGACGCGACATCAACCGGGTCAAGTACATGGATGGCCGCGGACGCGTGCGCTACATGGACGATCCGCAACCGGGCGGCGTCGCGCCGCCGCGCGTTCCGCGCCCGATCGAGCCGCAGGAACCACCACGCGACGATAACCCCTGAGCCAGGATAGTTTGGTTCAGTCTTGCAACATCCAATGCCCCGGCCGTCGGCCATCCGTAAGAAGTAACTAGGGAGAGTTCATGCGTATCCTTCTGGTCGAAGACGAAGCCCCGCTGCGTGAGACCCTGGCTGCTCGCCTGAAGCGCGAGGGGTTCGCGGTGGATGCGGCGCAGGACGGCGAGGAAGGCCTGTACATGGGCCGCGAAGTGCCCTTCGACGTGGGCATCATCGACCTCGGCCTGCCGAAGATGTCGGGCATGGAGCTGATCAAGGCGCTGCGCGACGAAGGCAAGAAGTTTCCGGTGCTGATCCTCACCGCGCGTTCGAGCTGGCAGGACAAGGTCGAGGGCCTGAAGCAGGGCGCCGACGATTATCTGGTCAAGCCGTTCCATGTCGAGGAGTTGCTGGCGCGGGTCAACGCGCTGCTGCGCCGCGCCGCGGGCTGGAGCAAGCCGACTCTGGAGTGCGGGCCGGTGGCGCTGGATCTGGCGGCGCAGACGGTCAGCGTCAGCGGCAGCAACGTCGACCTGACCAGCTACGAATACAAGGTGCTCGAGTACCTGATGATGCATGCCGGCGAACTGGTCTCCAAGGCCGACCTCACCGAGCACATCTACCAGCAGGATTTCGACCGCGACTCCAACGTGCTGGAAGTGTTCATCGGCCGCCTGCGCAAGAAGCTGGACCCGGACGGCGAACTGAAGCCGATCGAGACCGTGCGCGGCCGCGGCTACCGTTTCGCCATCCCGCGCACCGAAGGCTGATCCCACGCGCCTGCGATCCGCAAGCGAAGGAAGCGACGGCGTGCCGGCACGACCCAAGTGGTACAAGCGCTGGCGCCCGCGTTCGCTGCAGGCGCGCCAGTTGCTGGCCGCCAGCCTGAGCCTGGTGGCGTTCCTGGCCGCGGCCGGCTATGCGCTGGACCAGGCCTTCGCCGATACCGCGCTGAGCAACCTGCGCGAGCGCCTGAAGAGCTACGCCACCGCCTACGCCAACAACGTCGACGTGGCGCGCGACGGTTCGCTGTACATCAACAACGACAAGCCGCCGCCGGATCCGCACTTCGACCGGCCCGGCAGCGGTCTGTACGCGCAGATCGTGATGCCCAACGAACGCTGGATCTCGATGTCCAGCGAGGGCCCGCTGCCGCCCAAGGGCGGCATGCTCGAGCCGCGCCAGGAAACCTTCGACGGCCCCTGGCCGATGACCCAGATCGACGGCAGCGAAGGCGAGGTCTACCGCTACGGCATCGGCCTGGCCTACGTGCGCCGCGACAAGGAAACCCCGGTCACCATCTACGTCATGGAGGACACCCGCGCGCTGGGCGCGCAGCTGCGCGTGTTCCGCGGCCGGGTGTGGTTCAACCTCGGCGGCGCCGGGCTGATCCTGCTGCTGCTGCAGGCCTTCATCCTGCAATGGAGCCTGCGCCCGCTGCGGCGGGTGATCAACGAGCTGACCAAGGTGCAGCGCGGCGAAGCGGTGCGCATGGGCGATCGCCATCCGCGCGAGCTGGAGCCGCTGACCGACAGCATCAACGCCTTCATCGAGAGCGAGCGCGAGAACCTGGACCGCCAGCGCAATACCCTGGCCGACCTGGCGCACAGCCTGAAGACGCCGCTGGCGGTGCTGCGCACCCAACTGGACAGCGGCAACGACGGCCCCGAACTGCGCGAGGAACTGGACGCGCAGCTGCGGCGCATGAACAACCTGGTGACCTACCAGCTCAGCCGCGCCGCCTCCAGCGGCCACAAGCTGTTCTCCGCGCCGCTGCCGATCGAACCCAATGCCGAGGAGATCGTGCGCGGCCTGGAGAAGGTGTACGCGGCCAAGGGCGTGCTGTGCGAGTTCGACATCGAGCCGAGCGCGCGCTTCCACGGCGAGCCCGGCGACCTGCAGGAACTGCTCGGCAACCTGCTCGAGAACGCCTTCAAGTGGGCGCGGCGGCGGGTGCTGCTGAGCGTGCATCCGGCGCCGGCCGCCGGCAGCCGCCGTGCTGGGCTGGTGCTGTCGGTGGAGGACGACGGTCCGGGCATCGCGCCGGAAGAGGTCGCGCACATCCTGCAGCGCGGCGTGCGCGGCGACGAGCGCGTGCACGGCCATGGCATCGGCCTGGCGATCGTGCAGGACCTGGTCAAGGGCTACCGCGGCGAACTGCAGGTGAGCCGCTCCGAGGAACTGGGCGGCGCGCGCTTCCTGGTGACGCTGCCGCCTGGCCTGTAGCCCGGCTTCGGATTGCGTGGTCGCGAGGTGAATCCCGCGCAAACACCGCGGCGCGTTCCGACATCCGCTTAACGCCTGCGCTGGCCAGGCGCGGATACTGCGTGGATCGTCACGCCCGGTTTCCGGTCAAGGAGCGCCGCATGCCCGAGCCCCGGCCTCGCCCCGCATCGCGTCCGCGTTTGCGCGTGCATGGGCGTCGCGCATTGCGCAACGCGCAGCGGCTGCTGTTGTCGCTGCTGCTGGTGCTGTTCACCGTGGCGGCCATCGCCGGCAGCCAGAAGGTGCTCGAGCGCGACGATGCGCGCTGGCTGCAATCGATGACCACCGGCCTGGACAGCGCCAGCGTGGCGCAGCTGCAGCGCGACGGACGCAAGCGCTTCCTGCGCGATCAGTTGCAGGCCTCCGACGGTGATGCTGCCCTGCCCGCGGCGGTGCGCACGCAACTGGACGGCTACGAGGCGCTGCACACGCCGGTGCAGGAGCTGCTCAAGCAGCTGGATGCGCGGCAGCAGGACATCAAGGCGATGCCCGACGGCGAGGCCAAGGTCGCGGCGAAGAAGGCTTTGCAACAGCGCGCCGATGCGCTGCTGGCGCAGGCGCGGCAGGCGCAGTTGCTGCGCGCGGTGTACTCGCGCGACCAGCTGCGCGAGCAGATGGTGTGGTTCTGGCTCAACCACTTCAGCGTGTTCGCCGATAAGGGCCGCCTGCGCTGGACCGTCGCCGACTACACCGACAACGCGATCCGCCCGCACGCGCTGAGCAAGTTCTCCGACCTGGTGATGGCGACGCTGCAGAGCCCGGCCATGCTCGAGTATCTGGACAACGCGCAGAACGCCAAGGGCAAGGTCAACGAGAACTACGCGCGCGAACTGATGGAGCTGCACACGCTGGGCGTGGACAGCGGCTACAGCCAGCACGACGTGCAGCAGCTGGCGCTGATCCTCACCGGCGTCGGCATCGCCCCGCCCAACCGCGCCGCGCCGCCGAAGCTGCCGCCGCAGCAGCAGGCGCAGTACCTGCGCCGCGGCGCGTTCGAATTCAATCCGGCGCGGCACCAGCCCGGCGACAAGAGCCTGCTCGGCCAGCGCATCGCCGGCGGCGGTTTCGATGAGGTGGAACGCGCGGTGCAGTTGATCGTGCGCCAGCCGGCCTGCGCGCACTTCGTGTCGCGGCGGCTGGCCGAGTATTTCGTCGCCGACGACCCGCCGCCGGCATTGGTGGAGAAGATGACGCGCACCTTCCAGCGCAGCGACGGCGACATCGCCGCCGTGCTGCAGGTGCTGTTCGCCGCGCCGGAAATGGCCGCCGGCGCGCCGCACAAGTTCAAGGACCCGTACCGCTTCCTGGTGTCGTCGCTGCGCCTGGCCTACGACGGCCAGACCATCGCCAATCCGCAGCCGCTGCTGGGCTGGCTGAGCCAGATGGGCGAGCCGACCTATGGCCGCATCACCCCCGACGGCTGGCCGCTGCAGTCCAGCGCCTGGAACAGTTCCGGGCAGATGGCGCAGCGCTTCGAGATCGCGCGCGCGATCGGCGGCGGCAACACCCAGTTGTTCAACAGCGGCGGACAGCAGCGCGGCGGCTTTCCGCAGCTGACCACGCCGCTGTACTACCAGGCGATCGAACCGCAACTCGGCGACGCTACCCGCCGGGCGCTGGCGCAGGCGCGCTCGCAGCAGGAGTGGAACGCGTTCCTGCTGTCCTCGCCCGACTTCAACTACCGCTGACCCGGTCCATAGCGCCGGGCGCCGCGCTTGTCGCAGCGCCCCGGCGATCACGGAGGTCCCCCATGCACCGTCGCCATTTCCTGTTCGCGTCCGCTGCCGCGGCGGCCAGCCTGCCGTTCGCCGGGCGCCTGTTCGCCGCGCCGGCGCCATCGCCGCGGCTGCTGGTGGTGTTCCTGCGCGGCGGCTACGACAGCAACAACCTGCTGGTGCCCTATGCCAGCGATTTCTATTACGCGTCGCGGCCGACCCTGGCGATCGCGCGGCCGGATCCGGCCAACCCCAACAGCGCCATCGCGCTGGATACGCAGTGGGGACTGAACCCGCGGCTGCGCGACACCTTGCAGCCGTTATGGAACGACAAGCAGCTGGCGTTCGTGCCGTTCGCCGGCACCGACGACCTATCGCGCAGCCACTTCGAGACCCAGGACAACATCGAAGCCGGGCAACCGGCCGGACAACGCAGCGACTACCGCTCCGGGTTCCTGGCGCGGCTGTCGCAGGTGGCCACCGGCACCCCTTCGATCGCCTTCACCGATTCGCTGCCGTTGAGCTTCCAGGGCGGTGGCGACATTCCCAACCTGTCGCTCAAGCGCAATCCCACCCCGGCCTTCGACCAGCGCCAGGCCGGGATCCTGGCGCAGATGTACCAGGGCACGCCGCTGGCCAGCGCCGCGCACGAGGGCCTGGCGCTGCGCCAGCAGGTGTCGCAGGCGTTGCAGGACGAGATGCAGCAGGCCAACCGCGGCGCCGCCAGCGCCCGCACCTTCGCCGATGAGACCCGGCGCATCGCCACGCTGATGCGCGAGCGCTACCGGCTCGGCTTCGTCGATGTCGGCGGCTGGGACACGCACGTCAACCAGGGCAGCACCGACGGCCCGCTGGCGACCAATCTGGGCAACCTGTCCGAGGGCCTGGCCGCCTATGCCGAGGCGCTGGGGCCGGAATGGCGCAACACCTTGGTGGTGGTGCTGTCCGAGTTCGGTCGCACCTTCCGCGAGAACGGCGACAAGGGCACCGACCACGGCCACGGCACCACGTACTGGGTGATGGGCGGCGCGGTCAACGGCGGGCGCATCGCCGGCGAGCAGGTCGCGGTGAGCAAGGAGAAGCTGTTCCAGGATCGCGACTACCCGGTGCTGACCAACTACCGCGACCTGTTCGCCGGCTTGTTGCGGCGCATGTGGGGGTTGTCGCCGGCGCAGTTGCAGCAGGTGTTTCCGCAGGCGCGTGCGCGGGATCTGCAGCTGGTGTGAGATGCGCGCTGTGGCATTGCTGCACGAACGACGGCGCGCCGGCTGGGTGCAGTGGGGGATGAGCTTCGACGCCGATGCCGTTCGCCGCCGCCAGGTCTACTGCTCCGTTCGTCGCGACTGAAGTCGCTCCCAAAGGACTTGCGGCGAGATAGCTGGGTGCACTGTAGGAGGGGCTTCAGCCCCGACAGGCAGCGTCCGAAGCCGGTGCAGTTCACGACTTCGTTCGTCGCGGCTGAAGCCGCTCCTACAAGGAGCTGTGTTGGCCGATTGGGTGCATTGTGGGAGGGGCTTCAGCCCCGACAGGCAGTGTCCGAAGCCGGTGCAGTTCACGACTTCGTTCGTCGCGGCTGAAGCCGCTCCTACAGGGAACTGCGGTGGCCGGGTGGGTGCACTATGGGAGGGGCTTCAGCCTCGACGGTATCCGTAGCCGGGAAGCTCATCGCTGCGATTGTAGGCCGCCGTTGAAACCGCTCCTAGAGGAGGCTCGCCGGGCGCTTCGATCGTAGCCTGCCCCTACGCGCCGGCGAACGGCGAAGGGCCGTAGAACCGCGCCAGGTGCGCGGCGACGTCCGGCATTTCGCGCTGCAGCCGCTCCGGTGCGGAGAAGTGGTATTCGCTGACCACGGCGAAGAACTCTTCGGGCGCCTCGGCGGCGTAGGCGTCGATCTCGCTGGCGCGGCCGCGGTCCACGCGCTTGCAGAATGCGTCGTAGCTGCGCTGGAAGTCGGTAGCCCAGCGCCGCTGCCAGTCGCGCGGCAGGGGAGGGGTGCCGTCCAGCGCGCCGTCGAGCACGTCGAGCTTGTGCGCCATCTCGTGCACCGCCACGCAGTAGCCGGCGCGCGGGTCGTCCAGGTCGGCCTGCACGTCGGCCCAGGACAGGATCAGCGGGCCGCTGTCCCAGGATTCGCCGATCAGTTCGTCTTCCCATTCGTGCAGCACGCCGGCCGCGTCGACGTGGCTGCGTTGCACGCGGAATGCGTCCGGATACACCAGCAGCTGCGACCAGCCGCGCAGGCCGTCGGCGCCGAACTCCAGCAGCGGCAGGCAGCACAACGCGGCCAGCAGGGTCCGCTGCGCCGCATCCAGGTGCAGCTCGGCCAATGGGGAGATGGTCTTGCTGTGCAGGAACTGCGCCGCCAGTGCGCGCAGTGTCTGCTCGCGCGCCGCATCCAGCGCCGACACCCACGCGCAGCGCTGCCGCACCGCTTGCCAGGTCGTCTCGTCGATCGGAACAGGCGCCGGCGACAGCCAGCGCAACCAGCGTGGGATCAGCGGAACATCCCCGGCAGGAAGCTGTGCCACTTGGGCATGCGCAGGCGCGGGACCAGATCGCTGTCGCCGCCGCCGCCGCCGCCGCTCGGCGCTGCGCCGGGCTTGGCGGAGGCGGGCGGGTGCGCCGGTGCCGGACGTGCCTGGGCGGCGTCCGTGTCGGTCGCGTCGGTGTAGACGCAGTCGTTGCGCTGCTTGCTCGCCAGCGCGTCGGACGCGTGGGCGGCCGCCAGCGGGAGCAGCAGCAGGATCAGGCACGGCAGGAAGCGGCGCATCGTCGGCATCCAGGGCGAGCGGCGGTGAATCCCGATTCTAACGCGGTTTTTACCCGGCGCAGGGCCGTAGCTGGGCGCAGGCACGGCGCTTCCCGCATACTTTTCCGCTTCGAGGTCACGTCTTCAGGGGCGTGTGGATTGAAACGAGGCGATGGAACCGGCGTGGACGAGCGCGAACTACTGGCCCGGCTCAGCCAGGGCCGCCTTTCCGGCGACGCCCTGGCGCGCTCCTTCGGGCTGACCCGGGCCGCGGTGTGGAAGCGCATCCAGGCGCTGCGCGCGGCCGGGGTGGAGATCGATGGCCGCGCCGGCGAGGGCTACGGGCTGGCACGGCCGCTGGAATTGCTCGAGGCCGAGCGCATCGGCGCGGCGCTGGCGCCGGCGGCGCGCGCCGAACTGGCCGGGCTGGAGATCGCCTGGAGCCTGGCCTCCAGCAACAGCACGCTGCTGGCGCGGCCGGCGCCGGCGCGCGGCAGCGAGGTGCTGCTGGCCGAGCGCCAGACCGGCGGGCGCGGCCGCCGCGGCCGGGTCTGGGCCTCGCCGCTGGCGGCGCACCTGTACCTGTCGGTGGCGCGCGGCTTCGCCGGCGGGCTGGGGCGCCTGGGCGGGCTGAGCCTGGCCGCCGGCGTGGCCGTGGCCGAGGCGCTGCGCGCGGCCGGCTTCGCCACGGTCGGGCTGAAATGGCCGAACGACCTGCTCGCCGACGGATGCAAGCTCGGCGGGCTGCTGGTCGAGGGCGGCGGCGAGTTCGCCGGGCCGGCGCGGGCGGTGATCGGCCTGGGCCTCAACGTGCGCATGCCGGCGGCCAGTGCCGCGAGCATCGGCCAGCCGTGGACCGACCTGGCCACACTGGCCGGCGCCGAGGTCTCGCGCAACGCGATCGCGGCCATGGTGCTGTCGCATCTGCTGCCGGCGCTGGCGTTGTTCGACGCACAGGGCCTGGCGCCGTTCCTGCCGCGCTATGCCGCGCTGGACCTGCTCGCCGGGCGCGCGATCCGCATCGACGAGGGCGGCGTCGCGCGCGAGGGCGTGGCCCTGGGCCTGGCCGACGACGGCGCGCTGCGGGTGGCGTTCGCCGACGGCGAGCGGCCGCTGCATGCCGGCGAAGTCAGCGTGAGGCCGGCATGAGCGACTGGCTGTTCGACCTGGGCAATTCGCGCTTCAAGTTCGCCGCGCTGGAGCGCGGTCGCGCCGATGCGGTGCAGGCATGGGCGCATGGCGCCGAAGCGATGGACGCGGCCGCGGTGGCGGCGTTGCCGCGCGGCGACACCGCCTACGTCGCCAGCGTCGCCGCGGCGGCCTTGACCGCAGCGGTGCTGGACGCGCTGCGTACCCGCTTCGCGCAGGTGCAGGTGGCGCGCACCGAGGCCACCTGCGCCGGCGTGCGCATCGCCTATGCGCAGCCGCAGCGGTTCGGCGTGGACCGCTTCCTGGCGCTGCTCGCCGCGCACGGCGGCGGCGACGTGCTGGTGGTCGGGGTCGGCACCGCGCTGACCCTGGACCTGCTCGATCGCGACGGCCTGCACCATGGCGGACGCATTGCGCCGTCGCCGACCACGATGCGCCAGGCCCTGCAGCAGCGCGCCGCGCAGCTGCCGGCCGACGGCGGCGACTACCGCGAGTTCGCCACCGACACCGCCGATGCGCTGGCGTCCGGGTGCGACGGTGCGGCGCTGGCGCTGATCGAACGGAGCCTGCAGCAGGGCGAGGCGCTGCTGACGCGGCGGCCGCGGCTGCTGCTGCACGGCGGCGGCGCGCCACCGTTGCTGCACGGATTGCCGGCGGCCGAGCAGCGCCCGTCGCTGGTGCTGGACGGGTTGGCGCTGTGGGCGCAGGCGCACGCCGCGGCCGGGCGCGCCGGGTAGAATCCGCGCATGCTCGTCCGCGCCCTGCTCGTCGTCCTGACCATCCTCAATCTCGGCGTCGCGCTGTGGTGGGCGACGCAGCCGCAGACCCCCGCGCCGGCACCGCTGCCGACCCCGCCCGCCGGGGTGGCGACGCTGCAGCTGGTTCCGGCATCGCAGGCCGTGCCGCAGGCCGCGCCCCTGGCGCCGGCTTCCGTTGCGGCACCAGCACCAGCGCCTGCCACTGCCGCGGCGCCGAGCGCCGCCGCTGCGGTTGCCGACGCGCCCGCAACAACTGCAGTGCCAGCAACCGCAACGCCCACGACCGCAGCGCCGACCGCTGCCGCGCCACCACCGCCCAAAGCGCCCAGCGACGCCGTGGCCGCCGCCGCGGAGCCTGCCGCGGCCCCCGTCTGCCTGAGCCTGGGCCCGTATCCGGACCGTGCCGCCGCCGAGGCCGCCGTCGCCACACTCGGCACCGCCGCCACGCGCCCGCGCCTGCGCGAGGTCGGCGACGACGACGCCACCAGCTTCCGTGTGCTGCTGCCGACCATCGGCGGCGAGGACGGGGTCAAGGCCGCGGTCGAGCGCATCGTCGCCGCCGGCATCCGCGACTACTACCCGATCCGTCAGGGCGAGGAAGCCGGCGCGATCGCGCTCGGCCAGTACCGCAGCCGCGAAGGCGCCGAACGCCGCCGCGCCGAGCTGGCCAAGGCCGGCTTCAACGTCGACCTGGTCCCCAGCGGCGGCAGCGGCCAGTCGCGCTGGTGGCTGGACCTGCGCACGGCCTCCGCGGCACAGGCCGCCTCGCTGCGGCGGCAGCTCGGCGCGCAGCGCCAGCGCGCGCTGGACTGCGCCACGCTGCGCTAGAATGCCGCGCTGCGCATGCGCTTCGTCTTCCGGGCCGGTGCGGATCGCGACCCGCCGCCGCGATCTGCCGCGACGGCCTGCCAGCAGGTAGACTGCGACGGCCCGCAGCGCGGGCACTGCAGTCCTCGTGCCGCTTTAGCTCAGTCGGTAGAGCAACTGATTTGTAATCAGTAGGTCGTCCGTTCGATTCGGACAAGCGGCACCATTCTCCTCGCCTCGTTGCGTGTGCGACCGGCCAGCGCCGGCGCCGCTGCTCGTGCGTAGGCGCTTGCCGCTGTGCGGCCGTTCCCATGGATTTTCCGGCAATGCATCGCCGCACGTTGCGTACCGTCGGCGGTCGCCCTGCTGCGCCGCGGCGGGTCGCGCCGCGGGCGGCTCGCTAGACTGGCGCACATTTTTTGCTGGAGCACGTCCGCATGAGTTCCTCTTTTCTGCCGGTGTCCCTGATCGGCGTTCCCACCGATATCGGCGCCGGCCACCGTGGCGCGCGCATGGGGCCGGAAGCGTTGCGCATCGCCGGTCTGCACGAGGCGCTGGCCGGTCGCGGCATCGAAGTGCGCGACTTGGGCAACCTCGACGGCCCGCGCAATCCGTGGCAATCCCCGGTCGCCGGCTACCGGCACCTGGACGAAGTGGTGGCCTGGAACCGTGCACTGATGGAGGCCAGCTACGCCGAGCTGCGCGCCGGGCGCATGCCGATCATGCTGGGCGGCGACCATTGCCTGGGCATCGGCTCGATCACCGCGGTGGCGCGGCATTGCCGCGAGCAGGGCCGCAAGCTGCGGGTGCTGTGGCTGGACGCGCACTCGGACTTCAACACCAGCGAGGTGACGCCGTCGGGCAACGTGCATGGCATGCCGGTGGCCTGCCTGTGCGGGCTGGGTCCCAAGGCGCTGACTGAACTCGGCGGCGACGCGCCGGCGCTGCGCCCGGACCAGGTCCGCCAGATCGGCATCCGTTCGGTGGATCCGGACGAGAAGCGGCTGATCAAGCAGCACCGCATCGATGTGTACGACATGCGCTACATCGACGAGATGGGCATGAAGCGCACCATGGAAGCGGCGCTGGACGGACTCGATGCCGACACCCACCTGCACGTCAGCTTCGACGTGGACTTCCTCGACCCCAGCATCGCGCCCGGCGTGGGCACCACCGTGCCCGGCGGCCCCAACTACCGCGAAGCGCAGCTGGTGATGGAGATGATCGCCGACAGCGGGCGCATGGGCTCGCTGGACATCGTCGAACTCAATCCGGTGCTGGACCATCGCAATCTGACCGCCGAACTGGCGGTGGACCTGGTCGAAAGCCTGTTCGGCAAGTCCACGCTGATGCGAGACTGAGTTGGGTTTCTGGAAGAAAACTGAACACTGGAGCGCTTCATTCACGTGAAATCCACAGTGGTGAAGTCAGATTCACCGCCAGACGGTAGCTCGGCAACGGCTATCGCCGCTGTCCCCTAGACCCGTCTTACTGCGAGGATTCCACGATGAAGCGACTGCTCACCTTGATGATGCTGACCCTGTTCTGTGCGGGCATGCTGACTGGCTGCAACACCATGGCCGGTGCCGGCAAAGACATGCAGAAGGCGGGCGAGAAGGTGGAAGACAAGGCGGGCGATTGCAGCGACGGCAAGTGCTGATCGATCGGCCGTAGTGGCTTCGCGTTTTAGATATCCAATGCGTTACCCAGACGCGGCTCGTGCCGCGTTCCCATGATCAACAAAGGAGTGAACCTATGAAGCGTACTTTTGCGTGGATGCTGCTGGCGATGTTCTCGGTCGGCCTGCTGTCTGGCTGCAACACCGTTGCCGGTGCCGGCAAGGACGTGCAGAGCGCCGGCGAGAAGGTCGAAGACGCCGCCAAGAACTGAGCCCCAGCGCTCGGTGACAAGAACGGGCCGGCTTTGCCGGCCCGTTTTTTTTGCGTCTCGTACATGCCATCGCCAGGTCCGGTAAATGGTTCACCGAACTCATGCGCCGTTGACGTCGTATCGACCGCATGGCAACGGCGCAGGCGCGATGCTCTGCGCGCGGTTCAGTCGCCGCGGACCAACGAGAGCGATGCTATGAACAAAGACATCATTTCCGGCAAGTGGACCCAGCTCAAAGGCAAGATCAAGGCCCAGTGGGGCGATCTGACCGACGACGATTTCGACGTGGCCGAAGGCAATGCCCAATACCTGTCGGGCAAGCTGCAGGAACGCTATGGCTGGGATCGCGACCGCGCCGAAAAAGAGGTGCGTACCTTCCAGGACAGCCTGGACAAGGAATACCGCAACTGAGGCGATCCATGCGCCTTGCACCGGAACGGGCCGCGAGTGCGGCCCGTTCCTTTTTCGCGCCTACATGTGCGCGGGCTCAGCGCGCCGGCGGATCCGGCACGAAGTCGCCGGGAAAGGCATGCGGTGCGTCGGCCACGCGCGGGTACGGCCGCGACCGCGGGATCACCCCGCGTGCGATCAGCCGTGCGCGGCTGTCGTAACGTAGCTGCACGCGCTGCTGCGGCACCTCGCTGGCGCGTTCGAATTCGGTAGTGCTGGACGGCGACCATTCGCGTTCGCCATGGCCTGTGCCCAGGCGCTGCACCGCGCCCAGCGCGGCATCGCTTTCCTGGGCGCGCGCCGCCACCGGTGCCGGTGCTTGCGCCGGCGCGGCAGCGCTTTCGCGGCGCTCCTCGATGCTTGCCTGCGGCACGATGCGTGGCGCTTCGTCGAACACCGCCATGCCGATCACGCCGACGTTGTCGGGGCGGCCGGTGCGCGCGGCGTAGCTGTCGGCCAGGTCGGTGAACACGAACTGCGCGATCTCGCGCTGCGACTTGCGCCAGCCGGCGATCTCGGTGCTCTGCCACGGCGCCAGCACATAGCCGCGCTGGTCGCTGGAGGCCGTCTCGCCGCTGACTGCGTTGACTCCGTCCACCGACAGCACCACCAGCACGCGGCGGCCGGTGAGGTTGCTCAGGCGCAGCGCATAGCGGTGGCCGGGCGTGGCGGCGACCCAGCGCTGGCCGCGCTGCACGTGCTGCGGCAGATCGGCGCCGTCGTCGCGGTCGATCACGCTCAGGGCGACCAGCGACGCGGACGGCGGCGGTGCAGGGTAGGGGCGGAAACCGCACAGCAGGCCGATACACAGCAGGGCGATCGAGATCGGGCCGATCGGGCGGGTTGGAAGCAGGCGGAAGAGCGTGCGCATCGGGGCGACTCCGGGAAGGGACCTGGCATTGAACGCGCCATGCGCCGGAACGGGGTTGCCGCGCAGCGGTTAAACTCGCCGGGTTTTCTTCCGGCTTCGATTCCCCGCATGACCACCCGCGTCCTCACCGGCATCACCCCCTCCGGCACCCCGCACCTGGGCAACTACGTCGGCGCGATCCGCCCGGCACTGCAGGCCAGCCTGCGTCCGGGCATCGAGAGCTTTTATTTCCTGGCCGACCTGCACAGCCTGATCAAGGCGCAGGACCCGGTGCGCACCCAGCGCTCGACCCTGGAGATCGCCGCGTCGTGGCTGGCGGCCGGGCTGGATCCGTCGAAGGTGTGGTTCTACCGCCAGTCCGACGTGCCGGAAACCAATGAGCTGACCTGGTTCCTGACCTGCGTCGCCGGCAAGGGCCTGCTCAACCGTGCCCATGCCTACAAGGCGGCGGTGGACAAGAACCGCGCCGATGGCGAGGACGACGATGCCGGGATCAGCGCCGGGCTGTTCATGTACCCGGTGCTGATGGCCGCCGACATCCTGCTGTTCAACGCGCAGCAGGTGCCGGTGGGCCGCGACCAGATCCAGCACATCGAGATGGCGCGCGATATCGGCCAGCGTTTCAACCACGTCTACGGCCGCGATTACTTCACCCTGCCCGAAGCGCTGATCGACGAGCAGGTGGCCACCTTGCCCGGGCTGGACGGGCGCAAGATGAGCAAGAGCTACGACAACACGATTCCGTTGTTCGCCCCGCGCGAGGAACTGAAGAAGCGCGTGTTCGCCATCGTCACCGATTCCCGCGCGCCCGGCGAACCGAAGGACACCGAGGGCTCGGCGCTGTTCCAGCTGTACCAGGCCTTCGCCAGCGCCGAGGAGGCCGCCGCGTTCGCGCAGGCCTTCGCCGGCGGCATCGGCTGGGGCGAGGCCAAGCAGCAGTTGTTCGAGCGCATCGACGCCGAGATCGCGCCGATGCGCGAGCGCTACGAGGCGCTGATGGCGCGCCCGGGCGAGATCGAGGCGATCCTGCGCGACAATGCGCAGCGCCTGCGCGCACGCTATGCCACGCCGTTCCTGGCCGAATTGCGGCATGCGGTGGGCCTGCGCGACCTGTCGCTGCGCGAGGCGGAGCAGGCCGATGCCGCGCAGGCCAAGCAGGCGCTGCCGAGCTTCAAACAGTACCGTGAGGGCGACGGCCGCTTCTACTTCAAGCTGCTCGACGGCGAAGGCGCGCTGCTGCTGCAGAGCGGCGGCTTCGATTCGCCGCGCGAGGCCGGACGCGTGATCGGCGTGCTCAAGCAGGCGGCGCAGGCCGATGCGTTGCAGGCCGCCGGAATCACCCTGGCGGTGCCGGCCGAGGTCGCGCTGGCCGCGCTGCAGCGGCTGCGCGATGCGGGCTGAGGGTTACGCGATGCGATCGCACGTCCTGTAGGAGGGGCTTCAGCCCCGACCGGGGTTACCGGTAACGCCCGGTCGGGGCTGAAGCCCCTCCTACAAAAAGCGCCGGTCGTTGGGCTGCGCCGCGGACGGCGCGCGAACTGCGCACTGTCCTCATGCCCGCACGTCGTGCAGGGCTGGCAACGGCCTCCGTACGGCCTAGAATGGACCCTCGCCCAGCCACCGCACTGCGCATGCCACGCGATTCCAGCATCCATCTCATCGACACCGGTTTCCAGCGCGCGCAGTTCGATGCGGCCTACCTGATCGTGGAGCACGGTCGCGGCGCGTTCGTCGATTGTGGCACCAGCCACTCGCTGCCGGCCATGCTGGCCGCGCTCGACGGCGCCGGCCTGGCGCCGGGCGATGTGGACTGGCTGATCCTGACCCACGTGCACCTGGACCATGCCGGCGGCGCCGGTGCGCTGCTGCAGCGGTTGCCGAACGCGCGCCTGCTGGTGCATCCGCGCGGCGCGCCGCACATGATCGACCCGACGCGGCTGATCGCCGGCGCCACCGCGGTGTACGGCGAAGCCGAGATCGCGCGCAGCTACGGCACGATCCTGCCGGTGGCGGCCGAACGTGTCGTCGTCGCCGAGGACGGCCATCGGCTGTGGCTGGGCGAGCGCGAGCTGCTGTGTATCGATACGCCCGGCCACGCGCGCCATCACCTGTGCGTGTGGGACGCGCGCAGCCGCAGCTGGTTCAGCGGCGACACTTTCGGGCTGTCGTACCGCGAGCTGGACAGCGCGCAGGGCGCGTTCGTGATCCCGACGTCCTCGCCGGTGCAGTTCGATCCGGAGGCGATGCGTGCCTCGATCCAGCGCATGCTCGGCTATGCGCCGGACACGCTGTATCTGACCCATTACGGCGCGGTCGGCGCGGCAGAGACATTGGCCGCGGATCTGTTCGAGCAACTCGAGGCGATGGTGGCGATCGCGCGCGGCTGCGACGGCCATTCCGATCGCCATCGCTGCCTGGTCGCGGCGTTGACCGCGCTATACCTGGAGCGCGCGCGACTGCATGGCTGTCCGCTCGACGACGCCGGCGTGGAGCAGGTGCTGCGGATGGACATCGAACTCAATGCGCAGGGCCTGGCCTGCTGGCTGGATCGCTGAAAGGCCGGGATTCGTGATTTGGGATTCGGGGAGTGGGAAAAGCGTGTGTCTGCGCTTCTCGTGTCTCGATCCACCTCATTGCTGTTTCGTGACGGCGTCACGCTCTACACTGTGCAACCAGGTTTTTTCAGGTCCTCGCCGTGAATCCGATGCGCATGTTGCTGCTGTCCGCCTGTCTGTTCATGGGAGGCGCCGCGCAGGCGGCCAACGAGGCGCTGCCCGGCGGCGGCATCGATGCCGAAGCGCTGCAGCGGCATGTGCGCACGCTGGCCTCCGATGGGTTCGAGGGCCGCGCGCCGGCCACGCCGGGCGAGGACAAGACCATCGCCTATCTCAGCGAACAGTTCCGCCTGGCCGGGGTGCAACCGGCGGGCGACGACGGCGGCTGGACCCAGGCGGTGCCGCTGGTGCGCGCGCAGGTGGACGGACCGGTGACCGCGACGCTGCGCGTGGCCGGTGCGTCGCAGGCGCTGGTCAACGGCGAGGACGTGGTGCTGCAGAGCCTGCGTCCCGGTGCCAAGGTGGCGCTGAAGGATGCGCCGCTGGTGTTCGTCGGCTACGGCATCCACGCGCCCGAGCGCGGCTGGGACGACTACAAGGGCGTGGACCTGAAAGGCAAGATCGCGGTGATGCTGATCAACGATGCCGATTTCGAGACGCCGCAGCCCGGCGCCTTCGATGGCCGCGCGGTCACCTACTACGGGCGCTGGACCTACAAGTACGAGGAAGCCGCGCGGCAGGGCGCGGCCGGCGTGCTGATCGTGCACGAGACCGCGCCGGCGGCGTACGGCTGGGCCACGGTGAAGAGTTCCGGGTTGTCGCCGCTGTTCGACATCGAGCGCAGCGACGCGCAGGCGCGCGCGCAGCACGTGCCGGTGCGCGGCTGGATGCAACGCGCGTTGGCGGTGTCGCTGTTCCAGCGCGCCGGGCTGGATTTCGAGGCGGAGAAGCGACGTGCGCAGCGCGCCGACTTCCGCCCACAGGCGTTGGGCGGTGCGGCGCTGTCGGTGCGTTTCGCGCTCAAGCGCGAGCGCGTGGTCACCCACAACGTGGTCGCCAAGCTGGAAGGCGCCACGCATCCGGAGGAGACCGTCATCTACTCGGCGCACTGGGACGCGTTCGGCCTCGGCGCGGCCGATGCCGGCGGCGACCGCATCCGCCGCGGCGCGGTCGACAACGCCACCGGCGTGGCCAGCGTGCTGGAACTGGCGCGAGTGTTCGCGGCCGGTCCGCGGCCGCAGCGCACGCTGTACTTCATCGCCCTGACCGCCGAGGAAAAGGGCCTGCTGGGCGCGACCTACTACGCCGCGCATCCGCTGGCGCCGCTGGCGACCACCGTGGCGGTGATCAACAGCGAGATGTTCAGCCCCGACGGCGCCACCCGCGACATCGCCTCGTGGGGCCGCGGGCGCGTGTCGCTGGAGCGCGATCTGGCCGCGGCGGCGCAGGCGCGCGGCCGCGCCTATTCGCCGGATCCGAACCTGGAGGCGGGCTTCTTCTATCGCGCCGACCACTTCGCCTTCGCCCGCGCCGGGGTGCCGGCGATCACGGTGGGGCCCGGCTTGGACAAGCTGGACGGTGGTGTGGCCGCCGGCAAGGCGATCCGCGACCGCTATTTCGCCGAGTGCTACCACCAGCCCTGCGATCGCTGGAGCGCATCCTGGGATCCGGCCGGGCATGCCGCCGACACGCTGCTGCTGTACGACCTGGGCCAGCGCCTGGCCGACAGCCGCGAGTGGCCGCGCTGGGACGACGGCTCGGAGTTCAAGCCGGCGCGCGATGCGAGCGAGGCGGCGCGGCGTTGAGGTGGTGACTGTGACTGTGGCTGCGGTTGGGGTGGGTGTCGCGCGTCGCGACTGAAGTCGCTCCCACAAGTGAAGCTTCGCGCTGGGTTTGCTGGAGTGCAGCGCAGAAGTGCTTCGGTCTCCACTGCTGCCGAAGCCGATCGATTGCTGACGCGTCCTGTCGCGGCTGAAGCCGCTCCTACAGGGAGCCTTGCGCTGAGTTGCTAGGTGCACTGTAGGATGGGCTTCAGCCCCGACTGGTGCGAAGCCGATGGATTGCTGATGCCTCCTGTCGCGGCTGAAGCCGCTCCTACAGGAGGCCTTGCGCTGAGTTTGCTGGGTGCACTGTAGGAGCGGCTTCAGCCGCGACTGCTGCCGGAGCCGATGGAGCTGCTGGCTTCGTGGGTCGCGACTGAAGTCGCTCCCACAGAGGGAGCTTCGCGCTGAGTTGCTGGAGCGCTGTGGGAAGTGCAGAAGCGCTTCGGTTGCCACTGCTGCCGAAGCCGATGGATTGCGGATGCCTCCTGTCGCGGCTGAAGCCGCTCCTACAGGAACCTTGCGCAAGGTGCTGGGTGCATTGTGGGAGGGACTTCAGTCCCGACGCGGGGAGTCTGCCGCGCAGCGATTGCGGCTGATGGCCGAAGCCATCGGGGTTGCCTCTGCATGACGCACGCACGTGCTGTGCGCTCAAATCACGCTGGCTCAGCGCGGTGCGTATCGCCGATGGTTCGGCTGGACCAAACGCCACGCGCAAAACAGCGTGCCGCGCGCGTCGCGCTGCAATGCTGTCGCTGGTCGTGGCCGCTGGCCTAGAATTCATGTCCACACCGCTCGGTCCTTCTGCGCATGTCGTCCTCGTCCTCTCCCGCCACCGCCGTTCCCGCGCGCGGTGGTTTCGTCGTCCTCGCGCTGCTGCTGGTCTACGTCGTCTGGGGTTCGACCTATCTGGCGATCCGCTTCGCGCTGGAGGGCGGGACGCCGCCGCTGAGCATGGTCTCGGGGCTGCGCTTCGTGGTCGCCGGCTCATTGCTGTACGCGGTGCTGCGCTGGCGCGGCGTGGCGGCGCCGACGTGCGCGCACTGGGGGTCGCTGACGGTGCTCGGCGCATTGCTGCTGCTGTGTGGCAACGGCATGGTGGTGCTGGCCGAGCGCCAGGTGTCCTCGGGCCTGGCTGCGGTCGCGGTGGCCTCGGTGCCGCTGTGGATGGCGCTGTTCGGAGCGTTGCGCGGTCAGCATGCCAGCCGCGGCGAATGGCTGGGCATCGTGGTCGGGTTCGCCGGGGTGCTGTGGCTCAACGCCGGCAGCAGCCTCAGCGCCAGCCCCAAGGGCCTGGTGCTGCTGTTGATCGCGCCGATCGGCTGGGCGTTCGGTTCGGTGTGGTCGCGCGGTCGCGACCTGCCGGCGCCGTTCATGGCCGCCGCCGGGCAGATGTTGTGCGGCGGCGTGCTGCTGGTCGCCGCGGGCCTGCTGAGCGGCGAGCGCCCGCACGCCTGGCCGACGCCGCACGCGCTGGTGGCGGTCGCCTACCTGTGCGTGTTCGGCTCGATCGTGGCGTTCACCGCCTACGTGTGGCTGTTGCAGAACGTGCGTCCGGTGCTGGCCGGCAGCTATGCCTACGTCAATCCGGTGATCGCGGTGGCGCTGGGCAGCTGGCTCGGCGGCGAGCGCTTCACCGCCAGCGACCTGGGCGCGATGGCGGTGATCCTGGCCGGCGTGGTGGTCATCACCGTGGCGCGGACGCGGCGATGACCGCCGCCGAACAGGAGACGCGGCGCGGGTTGCTGATCACCGCGCTGGCGTTCGCGCTGTGGGGCGTGGTGCCGGTGTACTGGCATCTGCTCAAGGCGGTGCCGTCGTTCCAGATCATCGCCCACCGCATCGTCTGGAGCGCGGTGCTGGTGGTGGGCTGGCTGCTGTACCGCACGCGCCTGCAGTGGTGGCGCAGCATCGCCGCGCAGCCGCGCGCGCTGGCCATCCTGGCGCTGAGCAGCCTGGCGATCGCGTTCAACTGGGGCCTGTACATCTGGGCGATCAACGCCGGCCACGTGATCGAGGCCAGCCTGGGCTATTTCATCAATCCGCTGGTCAACGTGCTGCTCGGCGTGCTGGTGCTGAAGGAGCGGCTGCGCCCGCTGCAGTGGCTGGCGGTGGCGTGCGCGGCGCTCGGCGTGAGCTGGCTCACCGTCGATGCCGGCGCGCTGCCGTGGATCGCGCTGAGCCTGGCCGCCTCGTTCGGGCTGTACGGGTTGCTGCGCAAGCTGGTGCAGGTGGATGCGGTGGCCGGGCTGGGGGTGGAGAGCCTGTACCTGTTCCTGCCGGCGCTGGGCTTCGTGCTGTGGAGCGAGAGCGGGCACGGCGGCGGTTTCGCCGGAGGTTGGGGCTGGCGCAACGATCTGCTGCTGGTGTTCGGCGGCGTGGTCACCGCGGTGCCGCTGATCGGCTTCGCCTACGGCGTGCGGCGCATCCCGCTGTCGCTGGTCGGGCTGCTGCAGTACATCGCGCCGAGCCTGCAGTTGCTGCTTGGGGTGTGGTTCTTCCACGAGCCGTTCGACACCGGCAAGGCGATCGGCTTCGCCGCGATCTGGATCGGCCTGCTGCTGTTCGCCGGCGAGAGCCTGTGGCGGTCGGGCTGGGGGCGGCGAGGGGCCGGGATTGGGAATTCGGGATCGGGGATTCGCAAGAGCCGAAGCCGCTCCCCTTGATAGCGCGGCGGCCTGCGCAGTCCGCTGTTACGAATCCAATCCCCACTCCCTGCTCAACCCCGGCCGACGCTCGCAGCCGGGCTGCCGGTCAACTGCTGCCCGGCGTCCACGCGCGGCGCCAGCGGCGACGGGCAGTGGCCGTCGTGGCGCTGCGCCGGCAGTTCGGCGAACCAGTCCTCCACGGTCGGCGCCAGCAGGTCCAGCCGCATCGGCAGGCTGATGTGGTTCTCGCCGGGCATCTCCAGGTAGTGCGCGCGCGGCGCGTCCAGCGCCAGCAGGCGGCCGTGCGCGACCGGGATGTGCTGGTCGGCGCCGCCATGCAGCAGCAGCACGCAGGCCGGGGCGGCGCGCGCGGCGGCGGTCACGTCGACCTGGTCCAGGTTCAGCGCCAGGCGCTGGTTGGCGTTGGCGATGACCGCATCCAGGTTCTGCCCGGCATAGCGCCAGCGCGCCAGGTCCATCGCCGCGCTGGCCATCAGGCCCTGCGGGCGGCTGGCGAGCATGTGCGGGATCATGTCGCGGATGCCGCGGCCGGCGTTGGCGAAGGATTCCATCGCGACCACGCCGTCGACGTCGCCGCCCAGCTTCTGCGCGGTGAACAGCGCGGTGGCGGCGCCGTAGGACACGCCGAACAGGTACAGCGGACCCTGCACCTCGCCGCGGGCGCGCAGCGCGCGGATCACAGCGACCACGTCGTCGGACTCGCGGGTGCCGTAGCCGGCCGGGCCGCCGCCGGAGCGGCCGTGGTTGCGCAGGTCGATGCTGATGCTGCGGTAGCCGGCCTGGGCCAGGTCCAGCGACCACGGCAGCAGCGAGTCGCCGTCCATCATCCAGCCGTGCAGCAGCACCACGGTGCCGCGCGGGGCGGCGTGCGCGCCGGGCTGCGGCGCGGCCACGTCCATCGCGAAATCGGCGCGCTCGTGGCCGTTGGCGTCGCGGCCGGCATGCTCGTAGCGGTAGCGCATGCGGTAGTCGCCCGGATCGATCGCCCGCCAGAAGATCGGGATGCCGCCGGGGGTGAGCACGTGCCCGCTGCGGTTGGGCAGGGTCGACAGCAGGCCCTGGATGCGTTCCTCGTCCATCAGCGGCGACACGCCGCCCGGCGCGACCAGGCGGTCGCTGAGCGAGGTGGAGGTGCCCGCGGCCACGCAGCAGGCCGCCAGGCACAGGCTGGCGCAGAGGACGAGCAGGAGGCGCAGGCGCGACGACATGGCGGTAGGCGGTGGATGAGCGGCCGCGCAGGCTACCGCCTTCGCCGGCGCGGCTCTACCGCAATTGGATGACGAAACGATGACGCGGGTCGGCAGGGTGCGCCGAGGCGGGACCGCCAGCCCGGTTTTTCCCGCTGCGGCCTGCGCTGTGGCGCATCCACCCGTCCCGACCGGGCCGTGCCGGGCCTGGCCGGCACCCGGTCGGCGTCGCGCGGCAGCGCCTCGCGTTCAGGTCGGGCCGCGTGGCGCCGGCCCGCGACACGCCGGGCCAGACCCGCGGGTCGCATTTGCGCAGGTGGAGGCCGACCCGCGACCTCGCTTCCGTGTGCCAGGCAGGTGCCGCGGTGCCCGGAATGGCGGCCTTACAGCGCGCGCAAGGCGGTGGTGATCGGCAGCCGCGCCGCGCGCAGCGCCGGGAACAGCCCGCCGACCAGGCCGATGCCCAGCGCCCACTTCAGCCCGCTCCACAGCAGTTCCGGCGACACCTTGAACTGGAACACCACCTGGCTGAAGTTGCTGCCCAGCGTGGACACGCTGTAGCCGTTGAACACGACCCAGGCGATCAGCCCGCCGAGCAGCCCGCCGAGCAACGCCAGCAGCATCGTCTCCAGCATCACCGCGGTCACCACCGGCAATCCGCGGAAGCCGATCGCGCGCATCGTGGCGATCTCGCGCGCGCGGGTGGCCACCGCCGCGTACATGGTGTTGAGCGCGCCGAACACCGCGCCTACCGCCATGATCGCGCCGATCACCGTGCCGAGGATGCTGATCAGCTTGCTGAGGTTGCCGCCCTGCTTGGCGTAGTAGGCGCGGGTGGTCTCCACGTCGAGCTTGAGCCGCGGGTCGGCGGCCATCGCCGCCTTGAACTGGGCGTAGCCGTCCTTGCCGGCGGTGCGCACGTTGATCGACTGGTAGGCGCTGCGGTTGTAGGTGGAGGCCAGGGTCTGCGCGTCGGCCCACAGTTCCGAATCGTGCGCGTCGCCGGAGGCGAACACGCCGACCACGGTCCACTGCTCGCGGCCCAGGCTCAGCGTCTTGCCCACCTCCAGCCCGCGGAACTGCGCCTTGGCGCCCTGGCCGACCACGATCTCGCGCAGGCCGGCGGCGAAGCGGCGGCCTTCCACGATCCTGACCTTGTCGTGCACCATCCAGCCGGCGTCGCCGACGCCGCGGAACTGCACGTTGGTGTCGGTGCCCTCGGCCTTGCTCGGCAGGTTGATCACCTGCGACAGCTCCGGGGAGACCAGCGGCTTGCCGTCGGCGCCCTTGGCCACGCCGGCCAGGCTGGCGATCAGCGGCACCTGGTCGCGGGTGATCACCGAGTTGGTCTCGGCGCCGGAGCCGCCGCGCAGCACGATGGCGGTGGTGTCGTCGCCGGTGCTGCTGAGCGTGGCCTGGAAGCCTTCGCCCATCGCCAGCATCGCCACCAGCACGCCGACCACGCCGGCGATGCCGACCACGATCACCGACGAGGCGCCCCAGCGCTGCGGCAGGCTGGCCACGCCGATGCGGGTGGCGGCCAGCGCCAGGCGGCCGCTGCGGGTCAGCAGCAGCCACAGCGCCACGCCGACGGCCAGCGCCAGCACCCCGTACCAGGGCAGCGCGATCCACAGCGCCAGCCCGAGGGCAAGCAGCAGCAGCGAGAGCAGATTGCCCAACCATTGTTTGAGTTTCATCAGTGCGTCTTCCGAGAATGCGATAGGGAACGATGCGGCGGCGGGCTCAGCGCCCGGCCAGCGCGTCCACGATCTTCAGCCGCTGCGCACGCAGCGCCGGCAGCAAGCCGACCACGATGCCGATGGCGACCATCAGCCCCAGCGCCACCAGCCAGGTCTGCGCCGGTACGCCGCGCATCGGCATCATGCCGCCGCTGGCTGCGGCCACGCCGGGGATGATCAGCGCCGCCAGGCCCATGCCGATCAGCCCGCCGAGCACGATCAGCAGCACCGACTCGACCATCACCAGGCTCAGCACGGTGCCGTCGCGGAAGCCGAGCGTCTTCAGCACCGCCAGCTCCGGGATGCGCTCGCGTACCGCCTGCGCCATGGTGTTGCCGGTGAGCAGCAGCAGGGTGAAGAACACCGCGCCCATGATCGCGGTGACGATCAGGCCGATGTCGGCGAACTGCTTGGCGAAGGCCTGCGAGAACGCGGCCTCGGTCTGGCTCTTGGTCTCGTGGTCCGAGTTCAGCGACAGCGCGTCGATCGCCTGCGCCACCCGCGAGGCCTGGTCGGCGCTGCCCAGCTGCACGGTGTACCAGCTGACCTTGTTCTTGATGTAGTCGTTGGACTCGTCGAAGTATTTCCAGTTCATCATCAACTGGTTTTCCGCCTGCGCGTTCTTGGCGTCCTTGACCTTGAAGATGGTGGTCAGGGTCAGCGGCCAGTCGTTGCTGCCGCCGCGCGGGAAGATGGTGGCCTGCAGCGGGATGGTGTCGCCGATCTTCCAGCCGTGCTTCTTGGCCAGCGCGGCGCCCACTGCCGCGGCGGTGCGGGTTTCGCGGAACGCCTTGAGCTGCGCCGGCGGCACGTCGTACTCGCTATACACGTCGAAGAAGTTCGGCGCCACCGAGAAGTTGGGGAAGAAGTTCTTCGGATCCTGGTAGATGCCGCCGAACCACATCGCGTAGGTGACCTTCTTCACCCCGGGCACCGACTCGATCTGCGATTGCAGGCTGACCGGCAGCGACTGGGTGATCGACAGCCGCGAGGACACGATCAGCCGGTTGGCGCCTTCGACGCTGCCGCCGGAGTTGAACGCCACGCGTACCGAGTCGAGCATGCCGAACAGCAGGAACGCGGCGACCACCGACAGCAGGGTCAGCAGGGTGCGGGTCTTGCTGCGGAACAGCTGCGCCCAGACCAACGAAAAGTATTTCATGTTCGATTCTCCAGGGAACGGTACGCCGTGGCGCGGTACGCGCGCAGCGGCTGGCCGCGATGCGGCAGCGACCGGTTCAATGCGCCACGAGCGGCGCGTCGGCCAGCTCGCCCTTGTCCAGGTGCACGGTATGGCTGGCGTACTCGGCGGCCTTGGGGTCGTGGGTGACCATGATGATGGTCTTGCCGTGTTCGCGGTTGAGCTGCTGCAGCAACTGCAGGATCTCTTCGGCGGCGTGGCGGTCCAGGTCGCCGGTGGGCTCGTCGCAGATCAGGAAGGTGGGATCGGAGACGATGGCGCGGGCGATCGCCACACGCTGCTGCTGGCCGCCGGACAGTTCGTTGGGGCGGTGGCTGCGGCGGTCGGCGAGGTTGACCAGGGTCAGGGCGATCTCGGCGTTGCGCTTGCGCTGGGCGGCGCTGAGGTTGGTCAGCAGCAGCGGCAGTTCCACGTTCTTCTGCGCGGTG
Organism: Xanthomonas sp. 1678; assembly: GCF_031455575.1. NCBI lineage: Bacteria > Pseudomonadati > Pseudomonadota > Gammaproteobacteria > Lysobacterales > Lysobacteraceae > Xanthomonas > Xanthomonas sp. 1678. Next base: position 61,192 of record NZ_JAVDSZ010000014.1, read on the forward strand.
AGCATGGGCATGAGGTTGTAGAACTGGAACACGAAGCCGACGTGCTGGCTGCGCCAGGTGGACAGTTGGCCGCCGCTCATGCGGTCGATGCGTTCGCCTTCGATCTCGATCTCGCCGCCGCTGGGGGTATCCAGGCCGCCGATCAGGTTCAGCAGGGTGGTCTTGCCGGAGCCGGAGGGTCCCATCAGGGCGACGAAGTCGCCGCGTTCGATCTCCAGGTCGATGCCGTGCAGGACTTGTACTTTCTCGGGCCCGCGCTGGTAGGTCTTGGTGACGTTGCGCAGTTTGACGAGGGTGGACATGGTGGTTTTCCTGGCAGTGGACGGAAGTAGATGTGCCGGTTGCGGTGAGGCAGTTTGCTGACGCTGGTGCTGTTTGCTGTTTGCTGTTTGCAGTTGCAGTTGCAGTTGCAGTTGCACTTGCACTTGCAGTTGCTTTGCTCTTCAGCTTTTTTGCTCTACCGGGTCCCTTACGTAGCGGCGAATAGGTCGGGAAAAACCCCGAAGGGGCGGCGCACAGGGATGTGCGCCGTTCGCGGCAGGGGCAGGATGCCCCTTCCGCGAATCCCGTCCTATTCGCGGACCCGGAGCGCGCAGCGCGGAGGGCGCGGAGTAGGGTGTGCTTTCTTTTGGTTACTTTTCTTTGCACAAGCAAAGAAAAGTAACTCGCCGCAGGCGAAAGCTTTGCTTTTGCTCCTTCAGTGGTGGAGCTCTTGTAGGAGCGGCTTCAGCCGCGACACTTTCCTGACAGAACCAGTCGCGGCTGAAGCCGCTCCTACAAAAGCAAACGCCCAAGCAAAAAAGCAACAGAAAAGCAAAAGCTTCCGCCCTTGGCGGGTCACTTTTCTTTGCTCGCGCAAAGAAAAGTAACCAAAAGAAAGCGCGCCCTGCCTACGCGCCCTCCGCGCTGCGCGCTACGGGTCCGCGGATGCACCGGGGATTCGCGGAAGGGCATCCTGCCCCTGCCGCGAACGGCGCACATCCATGTGCGCCGCCCTTCGGGTTTTTCCCCGGTCCATCCGCCGCTGCGGAAGGGAACCCGGAAAGTCAAAAGCCACAGCGGAGCAACAGCAACAGCAGAGCGGCAGCAACAGCGGAGCAGTAGCAACAGCAGAAGCGCAATAGCAACAGCAGAGCAGTAGCAACAGCAGAAGCGCAGTAGCAACAGCAGAGCTACAGCTACAGCTACAGCTACAGCAATATCAAGAGCGGTGTGGCAGTTGGAGCTTGTGCAGCCAATTGCAGGCTTGATCCAGCACGAGAAGAAACTAAAAGATGCGATGAAACGACTAGCTGGGGCGATACGCGGTATGGCAAGAACGGGACGGAAACAAAGCGAGCGCCGCCGTCTTTAGGGCGATGGAGCAAGGCGGTGGCGACAGGAACGACAGCGGACGACATGCAGTGATTCGCGCCAAAGCGCGGTACCTCACACGCGTCCGCCGCTATTGCTCGGTCGTCTCCGCCATCTTCACCTTGACCCCGTCGCGCAACGTCTCCGGCGGGTCCAGCACCACCGTGTCGCCCGCCGCCAGGCCCGACAGCACCTGGCGGTCGTCGCCCAGGGCGATGCCGGTCTTCAGCGCGCGCCGCTCGACGGTATTGTCTTCCTTCAGTGCGAACGCCACGTCCTGGCCGTCGCGCTTGACGATCGCCGCGCCCGGCACGCGCACGCCCTGCGGCTTGTCTTGCGCCTGCGCCTGCGGCGCTTCCAGGAAGCTCACCCGCACGCCCATCTCCGGCACGATCCGCGGATCTTTCTGCTTCAGCGCCACGCGCACCTTGACCGTGGCCTTGCCGCGGTCGGCCGAGGGGATGATCGCGATCACTTCGGCCGGAATCTTCCACTCCGGGTAGGCGTTGAGCGTGGCTTCAACCGGCATGCCCGGCTTGACCCGGCCGATGAAGGCCTCGCCCACCTCGACCTCGATCTCCAGCGATTCCATGTCCACAATGGTGCCGATGCCGGTGCGGGTGAACCCGCCGCCGGCCGACAGCGGCGACACGATCTCGCCCGGCTGCGCCGCCTTGGCGGTGACCACGCCGGAGAACGGTGCGCGCACGATGGTGTTGTCCACGTTGAGGTCGGAGATCGACAGCTGGTTGCCGGCCACCACCACGTTGCGCTGCGCGCTCTGCAGCTGCGCGCGCAGGGCGTCGCGCTGCGACAGCGCCTGCTCGTACTGCGAGCGCGACACCAACTGCTGCGTGGACAGGGTCTGCAGCCGCTGCGCATCGGCCTCGGCCTGGCGCAGCTGCGCCTGCATGTTCGCTACCTGGCTGCGCGCCGCGTCCAGCTGCGAAGCCGACAGCTGCCGTTGCGCGCCGGCGTCGATCGGGTCCAGCGTCGCCATCACCTGGCCCTGCTCCACGCGCATGCCTTCCTCGATCAGCACCTCGCGCACCTTGCCGGTGATCTTCGCCGACACCGTGGCCATGCGCCGCGCCACCACGTAGCCGCTGGCGTCCAGCACCGAGGCGCTGCTGCTGCCGGCGGCGATCGCCACCACCGGCGCGGTGGTCACCTCGATGGCCTTGCCGCGGCCGAACAGCAGCCAGCCGCCGACGCCGAGCGCGAGCAGCAGCACCAGGACCACGGCGATCCACAGCCCGCGCCGCGACGGCGGCGCGCTCGGCGGGGCCTTGCGGTCGATACGGAGTTCTTTGAGCAGGTCGGCGGAGGTACTCATCTTGTCCCTGGACGAATCGGTAGGCGCAGTGTGGACGGCGAGGGGTGCGCTTCCCAGTTGCCGGAAGTCACTTTCTGCGTGCGCTGCGGCAGGTGCGGCGCCATTCCCCGTGGCGTGGAGCGCAGCATGCGGCAATCGCGCAGCCATCGCCAGTGACAGCTGTCACCCGCTGCGGCTGACGGGCCGCACTGGGATGGGCCGGCGCCGCGGCGCAGCATGGCCACTCCCGCCACGACCGGTTCCTGCCGATGCACGCCGCTCCCGACACTCTCCCGCTGGCGCAGCTGCGCGCCGTGCACAAGCGCTACGGCGCGGTGGTCGCGCTGGACGGCGTGGACCTGCAGTTGCAGCGCGGCCAGCTGCTGGCCCTGCTCGGCGCCAACGGCGCGGGCAAGAGCACCGCGGTGGCGCTGCTGCTCGGGCTGCAGGTGGCCGATGCCGGCAGCGTGCAGCTGTGCGGGCAGGATCCGCGTGCGCTCGGCACGCGGCGCCAGGCCGGGGTGATGCTGCAGTCCGCCGGCTTGCCGGACACGCTGCGCGTGGGAGAACTATTGGACCAGGCGCGCGGCTACTACCGGCGCCCGCGCAGCGTCGCCGATTGCGTGGCGCTGGCCGGGCTGGATGGCCTGATGCCGCGCCGCTACGGCGGCTTGTCCGGCGGCCAGCAGCGGTGCGTGCAATTTGCGATGACGATCTGCGGGCGTCCGCAGGTGCTGTTCCTGGACGAACCCAGCACCGGCCTGGACATCGAGGCGCGGCAGGGCCTGTGGCGGGCGATCCAGGAACTGGTCGCGGACGGCTGCGCGGTGCTGCTGACCACCCACTACCTGGAGGAGGCCGAGGCATTGGCCGACCGGGTCGCGGTGCTGCAGCGCGGCACGCTGATCGCCGAAGGCAGCGTGCAGCAGCTGCGGGCGCGCTACGAGCAACGCACGATCCGCTGCCGCAGCGCGCTGGCCGCGGTGCAGGTGGCGGGCTGGCCGCAGGTGCGCAGTGTGGAAGCGCGCGAGGGCGTGCTGGAGATCGTCGCCGAACCGGCCGAGCCGGTGGTGGCGCGACTGCTCGCCGCCGATCCGGCGCTGGGCGAGCTGGAAGTCCGCCGCGCCGGCCTGGCCGACGCGTTCCTCGCCATCACCCGTGCGGAGGCCGCATGAACGCGCCCGATCCACGCCGTACCGGGCATGCCGCGTCCCCGGCGCATGGCACGGCGGCCGCGCGGCCGACCGACGCCGCCGCGCCGCCGTTGCGCGACCACGCCACGCTGCTGCGGCGTGACCATGTCGCGCTGCTGTTGCGCGAAATCCGCTACGAGTTATTACGCTGGATGCGCACGCCATCGTTCGCGCTGCCGACCTTGCTGTTCCCGCCCATGTTCTACCTGCTGTTCGGCGTGCTGCTCAATCGCGGCAATGCCGCCGCTGCGGTGTACCTGATGGCCAGCTACGGCGTGTTCGGGGTGATGGCGCCGGCGCTGTTCGGTTTCGGCGTGGGCCTGGCGCTGGACCGCGAGCGCGGCCTGCTCACCCTCAAGCGCGCCATGCAGGTGCCACCTGGGGCGATCCTGCTGGCGCGCACCGTGCTGGCGATGCTGTTCGCGCTGGCGATCGCATTGTTGTTGCAGCTGCTCGGCGGCATGCTCGGCGGGGTGCGGCTGGCGCCGTCGCAGCGCGCCTGGCTGTTGTTGATCGAAGTGCTGGGCACGCTGCCGTTCTGTGCGATCGGCCTGTACATCGGTGCCCGCGTCGGCGGCAGCGGCGCGCCGGCCGTGGTCAACCTGATCTACCTGCCGATGGCGTTCCTGTCGGGCCTGTGGATCCCGCTGCAGATGCTGCCGTCGCTGCTGACCACGCTGGCGCCGCTATGGCCGTCCTATCACCTGAGCCAGCTCGCGCTGCGCGTGGTCGGTCACGACGACGGCAGCGGAATCACCGGCCACATCGCCGCGCTGCTGGCGATGACGGTGGCGTTCTATGCGCTGGCGCATTGGCGTCTGCGCCGCGGCTGATGGCCGGCCTCCGCCGCGCCGCCGCCGCGCTGCCGGCATCGCCGCTTCCCGCCGCGCCGCGCGCCATCCCCATGCGCTCGCTATCCTATGCACCGCGGCGGCGCGTCCGCCCCTGGAGCCTGCCGTGATCGATCTGCTGCAAGCGTCGCCCGAATCGCTGGTCGCCCAGCGGATGAGCTGGACCACGGCCAAACGCAGCACGCAGTGGTTCGTGTGGCTGTCGCTGGTGTGGTCGATTTGGCTGTTCATCACGCCGCTGTACGAGCGGCACATCTTCCGCGACTGGTTCTGGCCGACGATGGTCAGCTACGCGGCGTTCCTGGTCCTGTACTACTGCGCCTACTACCGTGATCGCCGCTACCTGCGCTGGTGCGTGGCCGGCATGGCCGTACTGGCGTTCGTGCTGCTGCCGTACAACCCCGGTGCGCAGTGCTACATGATCTATGCCTGTGCATTCCTGGCGTTCTGTTTCCCGATCGGGCGCGCGCTGCTGGCGATGCTGTTGCTGCTCGGTGCGTTCGCCGCGGCCTGGATGCTGCAGGGCTGGTCGCTGCTGTACATGACCAGCGCGGTGGTGGTCGGCCTGTCGGTGGGGCTGATGAACATCAGCTTCGAACGCCGCGCCCGCGCCGACGCGCAGCTGCGCCTGAGCCACGAGGAAGTGCGGCGCCTGGCCGCGGTCGCCGAGCGCGAGCGCATCGGCCGCGACCTGCACGACCTGCTCGGCCACACCTTGTCGCTGGTGGCGCTGAAGTCGGACCTGGCCGCGCGCCTGCTCGCGCGCGATCCGGCCGCGGCGCGGCAGGAGATGGAGGACGTCGGCCAGGTCGCGCGCGAGGCGCTGGGCCAGGTGCGGCGCGCGGTCAGCGGCATCCGCGCCGCGCAGCTGGCGGCGGAAATGGCCTCGGCCAAGCTGCTGCTGGAATCCTCCGGGGTCACCTTCCGCTATCAGGTCGATGCCTTGCCGCAATGCGCGCAGCTGGAGACCGTGTTCGCGATGGTGCTGCGCGAGGCCGCGACCAACATCCAGCGCCACGCTGGTGCCGGCAACGCGCAGCTGCGGCTGTGGTGCGAACGCGGCCAGGCCTGGCTGGAGATCCGCGACGACGGCCGCGGCAGCGCGATGCAGCCGGGCACCGGCCTGGCCAGCATGCGCGAACGGCTGGAAGCGGTGGGCGGTTCGTTGCGGATCGACTCCGAACGCGGCCAGGGCACCCGCCTGCTGGCCGCCGCGCCGTTGCCGCGGACCGCCGAACCCGCACCCGGCGTGCCGGTCGCGCCGCCGCATGCCGGGCAGGACGCTGCGCTGCACTGAGCGCCGCGCTGCCGCGCTCTACAATGCGCGCACAACATCGGGGGAAGGCGTGATTCGACTAGTGCTGGCGGAGGACCAGGCGATGGTGCGCGGTGCGCTCAGCGCGCTGCTGGGCCTGGAAGCGGATATCGCGGTGGTCGCCAGCGCCGCCGACGGCGAAGCCGCGTGGCGCGCGCTGCAGGCGCACACGCCGGACCTGCTGGTCACCGATATCGAGATGCCCGGCCTCAGCGGCCTGGAACTGGCGCAGCGGGTGCAACGCCAGCAACTGCCGGTGCGCGTGGTCATCGTCACCACCTTCGCCCGTCCCGGCTTCCTGCGCCGCGCGCTGGATGCCGGCGTCGGCGGGTATCTGTTGAAGGACGCGCCGCCCGAACGCCTGGTCGATGCGATCCGCCAGGTGCACCGCGGCGGCCGCGCGATCGATCCGGAACTGGCGCTGGAGGCCTGGTCCGAGGCCGATCCGCTCAACGACCGCGAACGCCAGGTGCTGCGCCTGGCCGGCGAGGGCGCCTCGGCCGGCGACATCGCCGCCCGGCTCGGGTTGTCGCACGGCACCGTGCGCAATTATCTGTCCGAGGCGATCGGCAAGCTCGGCGTCGGCAACCGCATCGAGGCCGCGCGGCTGGCGCGGCAGAAGGGCTGGCTGTAGCGCGGCCGCCAAATGCGAAGGCCGGTGACGCGGCCCGCCGGCACTCGGGTCGCATCCAGGTCCGTCCGCTGCGTCACGACGGATGGCAGATCGGACGACCAGGTGAAGCGCAGCGAGCCGCTGCGCGGTTCGCCCGATGCCCGTAACCGTAGATCCGACCGGTTGCCAGCTCACTCACGTCTGCGTTGGATCTGCGGCTCGGGCTTCACCACACGATGGGCAACGCCGAGGCCGCATGGCGCCTTGCCGCACGATCGGCATCGTGCCGCCCGACGCGCGCCGATGCCGGCTCGCGCCGCAACCGCCGCTGCCGAGGATCGCCGGGTATGCCGGTTCGACAAGCGCCTATGAAATTGTGCGCAGCCGCGCGGAAGCGGCGCCGCCAGTGACTATGCTCGCCTGCATCGGTCGACGGGAGTGCGAGATGAAGTGGATGCGTGCGCTGTGCTTTGGGTGGTCGCTGCTGGTGGCGTGGTCGTTGCCGGCCGGCGCCGCGCTGGCGGCCGACGGGCAGTTCAAGGTGCTGGTCGCGGCGATTCCCAACAAGTACCACCACGACTACATCCCGGTGGCCAAGCCGCAGTTCGAAGCGCTGGCGCGGCAGCACTATTTCGAGCTGGTATGGGTCTGGAACGCCGAGGCGTTCGACGGCGACCTGTCGCAGTACGAGGCGATCGTGCTGCTCAATACGCCGGCCACCGACCTCAATCCGGCGCAGCGCGCCAATTTCCAGAAGTACGTGCGCGCCGGCGGCGGCGTGGTCGCGGTGCACAAGGCATTCGCGATCGCGCGCGGGCAGTGGGACTGGTACGACCGCCTGATCGGCCGCTCGTTCCGCACCCATCCCTACTTGCAGACTGCGATGGTCGACGTGGTCGACCACAATTTCCCGGCCACCGCCGGTCTGCCGCAGCGCTGGATGTGGTCGGACGAATGGTACGAATACGACCCGCCGTACAGCGACGACCTGGTCACGCTGATGACGGTGGACGAAACCAGCTACGACCCCACGCTGATCTGGCCCGGCCAGGTCGCCAAGGGCATGGGCAAGCAGCACCCGGTGGCGTGGTACCACCACTTCGAAGGCGGCCGCGTGTTCGCCACCGCGCTCGGCCACCAGGCCGAGGCCTACAACGACCCGCGCTACCTCGAACACCTGTACGGCGGCATCTACTGGGCCGCCACCGGCCACGGCATCGCCGGCGAGACCAAAGCGGCAACGCCGCGCCCACGCTGAATCCGCAGGCGCCACGCTTTGCTTTTCTGTAGGAGCGGCTTCAGCCGCGACAGAAACCGGACCTTCGCCGGCGCCCTGTCGGGGCTGAAGCCCCCCTACAGCACACCCGGCCCACACGTCCCGCGCTTTTTGTAAGAGCGGCTTCAGCCGCGACAGAAACCGGATCTTCGCCGGGCACTCTGTCGGGGCTGAAGCCCCTCCTACAGGAGCGCCCGGCCGGCACGCCACGCGCTTTTTTGTGGGAGCGACTTCAGTCGCGACGGGCATCACCGACCAAGCCCATCGCGACCGACGGGCCAGGTCCACCCGACGTCGTAGCAGAGAACAAACCCCTTAGACCTGTTCCCGCGACGCTGCCTGGTCCGCCACCACCGGCGCCGTCCCACCCCGCGCCATGCTCGAAAACACCCCGTCGCGGCGCACCCAGGCATGGAACAGCGCCGCGCACAGATGCCCCAGCACCGTGGCGAACAACAAATACGCCAGCCAGCCATGCGCGCTGCGCAGCCACGCATATAGCGCCGGGCTATGCGGCGCGATCGGCGGCAGCTGCGCGCCCGGCCACAGCACGATCGGATAGCCGCCGGCCGACAGCAGCGACCAGCCCAGCAGCGGCATCGCCAGCATCAACGCATACAACAACCAGTGCGAGGCCAGCGCCGCCGTCTTCTGCCACCACGGCAGATCGGCCGGCAGCGGCGGCGGCCGCTGGCGGAGGCGGTTGCCCAGGCGCACGATCGCCAGCACCAGGATCGCGATGCCCAGCGGACGATGCAGGTCGAGCAGCCATGGCCGCTGCGACACCGAGGCGACCATGCCTACGCCGACGAACAGCATGGTCAGGATCATCGCCGCCATCAGCCAGTGCAGCACGCGGGCGGTCAGATTGAAATGTCCGGAGACGTTCGCGCGACTCATTGCGCACCCCCATGTGCCTGGCCGGTCGCCTCGGGCGCTTGGCCGCGGCCGATCTCGCGCTCGCGGCGGTTGAACGAGTGCGAATACACCGCCGAGCGCGCGGCCAGGATCGGGTCGTCGGAGCCGGCGATGCCGCGCGGCAGGATCAGCGGGTCGTAGTTGAGGTCGCGGCACGGGCCGGTGGCCTGCGGCTCGGCATGGTCGAGCACCAGGGTGCCGGCGACCATCTGCTGCCGGTCCTGCGGCCAAGGTTGAGATGGATCGTTCACCGGGTCGCCGGGCGCGGCCACGGTCAGCACCAGGTCCCAGCGCAACGGGCCGCGCGCCAGCCGCGCCTGCAGGTCCTCGCCGAGGAAGTCGGCATCGGCCTGCGCACGCTGCGCCGCGGACAGTTCCTTGAACGGCGTTTGCGGCCGCATCGACCAGCGCACGAAACGGCTGCTGCCGTCGGCGGCGATGAAGCGGAAGCTGTTGACCCCGTTGTACTGGGTGTTGGCCCAGCTGTCCGACCAGGGCGCGGTCTTGGCCCACTGCTGGAACTTCTTCGCTTCCGGATAGCGTTGCACGAACGCGGCCATCTTCGCCGGGTCCGGCTTGCCGGTGGCCGGGTCCGGCTGCGCGGCCAGGGTCTGCGCCATGAAACCCTCCGGCGTGGCCACCACGAAGAACGGGAAGCTGTTCATCGCCGTGCGCCACTGCTGGCCGTCGTCGCTGCGCAGCAGCAGCGCCATGCTGCGCACCCGCGCGCTGGCATCGGCGCCATGCGGATCGCCGCCGCCGATCGACAGCCGCCCCAGCACCGGCACCGAGGTCTGGGCGAACACCCGCGCCGAGGACAGCGCACTGGCCTGGCCGTTGCCCTCGAAATGCCCGCTCACGCACATGCCCTTGCTGTGCGCGCGGCGAAAGCCCGGATGCGGCGGACCGCCGGCCTCGATGGCGTCGGTCATGCGCTGCGCGGTCAGCCGCTGCGGCCCGCCCAGCCAGCCGGCGCTCCAGGCGAAGGCGGCGGCGAGCACGGCGGCAATCGCGGCGATGGCCGCCAGCGGCAGCCAGGGCTGCGGGCGTGGTGGCGAGGGCGGGGCGGGGTCGGGATGGGACATGGGGGAACTCCTGTGGCGGCGGCGATTGGCAGTGAGACGTGCGGCGCCGCGGTCTATTCCCGGCGCAGGCGCTTTTTTTTTTTGCGTTGCCTGAAGGGGACTGCTGCCTCCGTTCCCTGCCGGCCGGCCGGCACGGGCGCGTGGTGGGGCGATCGCGACGGGCGCCTAACCCGGGCTTGGGGAATAATCCGTCTCGCCGCGCGTCCTAACCTGCGACCACCCTCACTCCGAACGCTGCCGAACCCAGCCATGCATGACCTCGACGACGAATCCCTGCGTGCGCTGATGCCGCGGTTGCGGCGTTTCGCGCAGTCGCTGAGCGGCGACGCGGCCAGCGCCGACGACCTGGTGCAGGCGGCGCTGGAGCGCGCGCTGCGGCGCTGGTCCACCCGCCGCGATGCCGATGCGCTGCAGCCGTGGCTGTTCGCGATCGTGTACCGGCAATTCGTCGACACGCGCCGCCGCGCGCAGCGCTGGCAGCGGGTGCTGGCGCTGTTCGCGCCGCAGCAGCCGACCCAGGCGCCGTCGGCCGAACAGGTGCACGACGGCCGCGCGATGTTGGCCGCCTTCGCGCAGTTGCCGGCCGAGCAGCGCGCGCTGCTGTTGCTGGTCAGCGTTGAGGGGTTCAGCTACCGTGACGCCGCCACCGCGCTGGACCTGCCGATCGGCACGGTGATGTCGCGGCTGTCGCGCGCGCGCGAGAAACTGCGCCAGATCGGCGAAGGCCGCAGCGGCCCCGGCCCTGCCTTGCGAGTGCTCAAATGACCGTGCTGCGCCCCGACGACGAAACCCTGCACGCCTATGTCGATGGCCGCCTGGACCCGGCGCGCCGCGCCCAGGTCGCCGCCTGGCTGCAGGCCCATCCCGCCCATGCCGCGCGCGTGGCCGGCTGGAAGCAGGACGCCGACGCGCTGCGCGCGGCCTGGGCCGGCGCCGAAGCGCTGCCGCCCAATCCCGCGTTGAGCGCATCGGCGCTGCGCGGCCGCGTGCGCCAGCGTCGCCGCACGCTGGCGGCGATGGCCGCCAGCTGCGTACTGATGCTCGGCCTGGGCACCGGACTGGGCTGGCAATTGCGCGACAGCCGCCTCGGTGGCGAACGCCTGCCGATGGCCGACGCGGTGGCCGCGTATCGCCTGTTCGCCGATGGCGAGCAACCGTTGGAATTCGATCCGGCGCGGCGGGTGGCCTTGCAGGGCTGGCTGCGCACCCATTTCGGCGAGGCCGGCGCGGTGCCGGACCTGCAGGCGCAGGGCTTCGCGCTGCGCGGCGGGCGCCTGCTGTCCACGCCCGAGGGCGCCGCCGCGATGCTGGTCTACCAGGACGCCGACGGCGCACGCATCGGCCTGTACCTGCGCCCGGGCAGCGCCCGCCTGCGCGACGGCGAACGCCGCGACGGCCGCCTGCTGGCGCAGTACTGGTCCGAAGGCGGCACCGCCTTCGCCCTGGTCGGTCCGGCCACCCAGACCCGCATGCGCCAGATCGCCCCGCTGCTGCGCGAGCAGGGCTGAGCCGGCGCGGCGCGAACCGCACTCGTAGCGAAGAATGCATGCGCCCCCTGGAGGAGCGGCTTCAGCCGCGACGAACGCAGCGGTGGACTTGCCGCACCCGTATCGCGTCGGGACTGAGGCCCCTCCCACAGTGCACCCAGCAAACAGGCCGCAAGGCTCCTTGTGGGAGCGACTTCAGTCGCGACGAGCGGAGCTGTGGAGTTGCTGCACCGTATTGCGTCGGGACTGAAGTCCCTCCCACAGTGCACCCAGCAAACAGGCTGCAAGACTCCTTGTGGGAGCGACTTCAGTCGCGACGAGCGGAGCGATGGAGTTGCTGCACCGTGTATCGGGTCGGGACTGAATCCCTCCTACAGTGCACCCAGCAAGCAGGCCGCAAGGCTCCTTGTAGGAGCGGCTTCAGCCGCGACGAGCGAAGCGGTGGAGCTGCCGCGCCCGGACAGCGTCGGGACTGAACTGCCTCCCACAGTGCAACCAGCGAGCAAGCCGCAAGGATCCTTGTGGGAGCGACTTCAGTCGCGACGAGTGAAGCGATGAGTTACTGATACCAGGACAGTATCGGGATTGAAGCACCTTCTATGGCGCACCAGCGAAGAGGCTGCAAGGCCCCTGTAGGAGCGGCTTCAGCCGCGACGAACGAAGCTAGGAACCTTGGTGATTCCGGTTGTCTGTCGCGGCTGAAGCCGCTCCTACAGGGAGTTCGTGCGCTCCGGCGAGCTGGTCCGCGCCTCCGCCACGACAATGCCTGCGACAAGCGGAGCGGCCGAGCTTCCGTGACCGGACAGCGTCGGGACTGAAGTCCCTCCCACAGTGCACTCAGCGAGCATTCGCAAGGCTCTTGTGGGAGCGACTTCAGTCGCGACGAGTGAAGCGGTGGAGTGCCGCACGTGTCGGGTCAGGACTGAAGTTCCTCTTGCAGTGCACCGAGCAAGTGGGGCGGTGAACCCCTCTGAGGACTGCGAATTTCTGTAGGAGCGGCTTCAGCCGCGACGAGCGGCGTCGGGAGTCAGGGCGGTTCAGGGTGTCTGTCGCGGCTGAAGCCGCTCCTACAGGGAGCTGCGCCGCAGCAACTTCGACCACACCAATACGACACCCACCAGACCTCACCCGGCGTAACGCGCCTTCAGCATCGCGTAGGCCGAGCGCAGCGCCAGCGCTTCGCCGCCGGCGGGGCGGCCGGGGCGGTCGCTGTCGTTCCAGGCGTACACGTCCAGGTGCGCCCAGGCCTGCCGTGCGGGCACGAAGCGCTCCAGGTACAGCGCCGCAGTCACCGCGCCGGCCATGCGCGAGCCGGCGTTGGCCAGGTCGGCGATCGAGCTGGTCAGGTAGCGCAGGTACGGGCGCCACAGCGGCATGCGCCAGACCGGGTCGCGGTGGCGTTCGCCGGCGGCGATCCAGGCCTGCGCCAGCGCGTCGTCGTTCGAGAACAGCGCCGGCAGGTCCGGGCCCAGTGCGATGCGCGCCGCGCCGGTCAGCGTGGCGAAATCCAGGATCGCGTCCGGCGCCTGTTCGCTGGCGTAGGTCAGCGCATCGCACAGCACCAGCCGGCCCTCGGCGTCGGTGTTGTCGATCTCCACGCTGATGCCCTGGCGGGTGGCGATGACGTCGCCGGGGCGGAACGCGTCCGGGCCCACCGCGTTCTCCACCGCCGCGATCAGCACAGTCAGCCGCAACGGCAGCCGCTGCGCCATCACCAGACCGGCCAACGCCAGCGCATGCGCCGCGCCGCCCATGTCCTTCTTCATGTGGCGCATGCCGTCGGCCGGCTTCAGGTCCAGCCCGCCGGTGTCGAAGCACACGCCCTTGCCGGCCAGCGCCACGTGCGGGTGCGTCTCCTCGCCCCAGCGCAGCACGATCAGCCGCGGCGCGCGGTGCGAGGCGCGGCCGACCGCGTGGATCGCCGGGAAGTTCTGCGCCAGCAGTTCCTCGCCGACGATGCTCTCGCACTGCGCGCCGTGCGCCTGCGCCAGTTCGCGCGCGAGCGCCTCCAACTGCTCCGGGCCCATGTCCTCGGCGGGCGTATTGACCCAGTCGCGCACGCGCACGCAGGCTTGCAGCAGGTCGCGCACTTCCGCGCTCGGCGTGGCCAGCAGGCGTGCCGGCAGCCGCGCCGGCTGTTTGTAGCGCGCGTAGCGGTAGCTGCCCAGGCCCCAGCCCAACTGCAGCGCGGCCTGCTCCTCCTCGCTCAGCTCGCTGGCCAGCCGCCAGCTGCTGCCGGCCGGCAGCGCCAGCGGCGCGTGCGCGTAGGCGTAGGCATCGCCGCGGTCGCCGACGCCCAGCACCGCCGCGGCCACGCCGTCGGCCCCCGGCAGCAGCAGCGCGGTGCCGGGGGCGGCCACGAACTGCTGCGCGTCCAGCCACGCCACCCACGCCGGGGACTGCGCGGCGCGCCAGTCGGCCAGGCGTTCGCGGTCCAGCACATGCAGCGGCAACGCGTGGGTGGAGGCGTCGGTGAAGCCGGAAGGCAGGGACATCAGCGGGTCCTTGTGGGTCGGGCGCGGCCGTCGGCCGGCGCGCTGGGAACGGATTAGTGGTGGCGGGCGGCCGTGCGGGCGCGGCTTATGCGTCCGCTCCGGCGGCCGGCTGGGTGGCGTCGAGCCAGTCGGCCAGGCCGGTGAGGGTGTCGAAGTGCAGGTCCGGCGGCGTGGCCGGATGCCAGGCCTGCGCGTCGCGGTTGATCCAGCAGCCGCGCAGGCCGGCCTGCATCGCGCCGAGCACGTCCATCTCGATGTGGTCGCCGACGTGCAGCACCTGCGCGCACGGCACGCCCAGGCGCGCGCAGGCGGCGTGGAAGATGCCCGGGTCGGGCTTGGCCGCGCCGTGCTCGCGCGCGCTGAGCTGGAACGCGAAATGCGGCGCCAGGCCGATCGTGGCCAGGTCGGCGTTGCCGTTGCTCAGCGCCGCCACCGGCACGCGCGCGGCGATCCGCGCCAGCGCCGCCAGGCTGTCCGGATAGCACTCCACCTGGTTGCGCGCGGCGTAGAACACCGCGTAGGCCGGTTCCACCAGCGCCTCGTCGGCGCCGCTGTCGCGCAGCGCGCGGCGCAGGGTCAGGCGCCGCATCTCGCTCAGGTCGTGGACCAGGTGCGGATGGGCGGCGAACACCTCGTCGCGCAGCTGCCGCATCGCCGCGATCGGGAAGCGCTCGGCGGTGCGCGGACTGTGCTGCAGCAGCCAGTCGTGCAGCACCTGCTCGATGCGCGCGCCGATCGGCGCGAACGGCCACAGCGTATCGTCCAGGTCCAGCGTGATCGCGCGAACGGGGAAGGAAGGCAAGGAAGTCACCTGGCGCATTTTACGCCAACCGGCCGCCACGGCCGTCGCCCCAGGTAGACGCACACCGACCCCGGCGCCGCGCCGCCCGCTTTTTCGAATCCCCAGTCCCGAGTCCCGTGTCCCGGCCTCATTCCAACAACCTGGCCCAGCGCTGCATGCCTTCCACCCGCGCCAGCACCATCTTGATGCACACCAGCAGCGGCACCGCCAGCAGCAGCCCGACCATGCCCCACAGCCAGCCGAACAGCATCAGCGCCAGGATCAGCATCAGCGGCGAGATCGCCATGCGCCGGCCGAGCACGATCGGCGTCACCACCTGGCCCTCGAGCACGTGCAGCGCCAGGTACACGATCGCCGGCAGCGCCGCGCTCAGCGGATCGCGGAATTCCACGAAGCCCATCAGCAGCATCAGGATCGCGCCGATCAGCGGGCCCACGTACGGGGCGAAGTTCAGCAGCGCCACCACCGTGCCCCACAGCAGCGCCTCCTGCAGCGGGATCTTCAGCAGCACCAGGATGCCGGCGAAGATCAGCCCGACCAGGGTGTTGATGACGCTGATGGTCAGCACGTAGCGCGACACCTCGCGCTCGATCGAACGCAGGATGTCGGCGGTGAACTTCTGCTGCTGGCGGTTCGGCAGAAGCGCGATCGCATGCCGCTGCAGGTTCTCGCCGAATACCATGAAGAAGAACGTCAGCAGCACCACCGCCAGCGCCGAGGCGGCCAGCCGCGGGGTGCGCACCAGCGCCTTGTACGGGTCGTCCATCTGCGTGCGGATCACCTGCACGCGGCGCCCGCTCTCGCCGCCGGCGGCGCGCGCGAAGTTCTCCGCGGCCTGGTTGGCCTGCTGCATCGGTTTGGTCAGGTCGCGCACCTGGGTGGCGATGTGGCGCATCTGCCCGGGCGCCTGCTGCACCCACTCGGCGGCCGGGCCGGCCAGCTGCACGGCCAGCGTCGCGGTCACCGCCATGCCCGACAGCAGCACCAGCAGCGCGCCGAGGAAGCGCGGCAGGTACAGCCGCTGCAACCCGCGGATGATCGGGTTGCCGACCAGGGCGAAGAACGCGGCCAGCAGCACCGGCAGCACCACTTCCTGCGCCGCCCACAGGGTGTAGCCCACCGCCAGCGTCGCCAGCACCACCAACGACACCGGTCCGCGCGGGCGCGGTGCCGGCGGCGGCGGGAGGGTGTCCGCGTGGGGCGGTGCCACGTCGCCGGCGTCGGCCACGGATTCGGAGAGTGTGCTCATCGGACCTGCGCTGCGTACGTGGCCCCGGCGCGCGTCCTGCGGACGCACGCTGTTCGGCGCAAAAAGAAGGTGGCGGAGTGTAGGCCGATCCTGGCCTGCGCGGTATGAAGACGGCGTGGCGACAGGCGCCGGCCGGCCGCGGCGGCGCCGCTCAGCGCTCGGACACGTCGGTGGCCGCTTCGGCCGGCTGCGGTTGCGCCTGGTCGTGCGGCGCCGCGGGCGCTGCGTAGGACGCGGTCGGTTCCTGTCGCGGCGGCACGCCCGCAGCGGCGGCCGCGGCCGGATCGACCGCAGCGGCGGCATCCTGCGCGGTGTCCGCCGCGCGCTCGGCGTGGTCGGAGGCTTCCTTGGCACGGGTCGCGGTCAGCAGGCTGGAGATCGCGCTGATCATCTGCAGCCAGCGTGCGCCGCCGATCTTGCCGATCGCCGCCGCCGGTTCAGCGCGGCCGGCCAGGAAGCCGGCGCCCAGTCCCACCGCGACGATGCGCAGCGGCGTCCAGCCTTCGCGCCAGACCCGCTGCAGCGTGGTCCACTGTGTCCGCATCTGTTGCTGACGGCCTTCCAGCACGGTCTCGGCGCGGGCGATGCGGTGCTGCAGTTGGTCGAATTTCATCGGTGCGTCTCGCTCGCCGCGGCTGTGCTGCCGCCGGCATGGTCCTCGTCGTCGTCGCCGCCGATGCCCAGCTTGGCCAGCTGGCGGCGGGTGGCGTCGAGCTTGCTCATCTCGAAATAGCGCAAGGCCTGCCAGGCGCCAAGCGCGGTGACCACCAGGCTGAACGCCGCGGTCGCCGAGATCGACGCCAGCCACGACCAGCCCAGCCGCTGCAGCACCGCGATCAGCGCGCCCATCAGCAGCATCCACGCCGAGGCGCCGAACGCCACCGCCACGGTCAGCCACACCAGCGCGCGCGCCAGGGCGGCGCGCGCCAGCGCCAGGTCCGCCGCCACCAGCTTGCGCAGCGCGCGGCTGGCCTCCAGCGTGGCGGCCAAACCTTCGCGGCCAGCGTTGCCGAATTCGCGGAACGATTCCTCCAGCGACGGCCGTTCGGCCGCCGCGGGATCGGGCGCGGCAGCGGCGCTGTCGCGGGCCTGCTCGTCGCTCACGTGGCTTACTTGTCGCTGCTGCGCGCCAGCTTGGCGATGATCCAGCCGGTGGCGAAGGCCACGCCGAACGAGGCCAGCGGACGCTCGCGGATCAGCTCGGCGGCGCTGTCGACCAGGTCGCGGCCCTTGTCCAGCAGCACGTCGACCTGCTCCTTGGCGGCGGCACCGCCGAACTCGGCAGCGGCCAGGCCGGACAGCGCGCTGTCGGACAGTTCGGACTTGATGTTGGCCTTGCCCAGCTTCAGCTCCTCGCCCGCCGCGCCGGCGGCGCCCTTGATCGCGTCGCCGGCGTAGCTGGCGGCCGACTTCAGGTGCGAGCCGGCTTCGCTGAGGTTGTCCTTGAGGTTTTCGGTATTGGTGGGGCTGGTATTCATCGGGTATCTCCTGAGGGATGTGGGGCTACCGCCCGCTGCGCACGGACGCTTCGCGGATCGCGGGCGACAGCAATACCATCGGCGTGGTGTACGGCTTGTTAGGCTTGGCCGGTCCACAGTGTCGCCGCTCGCACGGCGCGCGACCAGAGGAGGAACGCAATGCGTGCTTACGGCAGGAAGGGCGGCCGCTCGGGCGTGGTCGCCTACGACATCGGCCCGGACTGGATCGTGCTGCGCTTCGTCGATGGCGGCACCTATCGCTACGACCATCGCCACCCCGGGCCCTACCACGTGGCCGAGATGCAGCGCCTGGCCGAGGCCGGGCGCGGCCTCAGCACCTATCTCAACCAGCACGTACGCGACGACTACGCCGCGCGCCTGGAGTGAGTGCGGCCGCCGGCGGCGGCGCGCCTCACTGCATCAGCAGGTCGGCCTGCGCGCCGCCGCGGATCACCCGCAGCACCAGCTGCGCCGGCTTGCGCGCGAAGTTGGCGCGGTAGCTGGCCAGGTCGGCGAACTCGCCGGTGGACGCGGCCACCACGATGTCGCCGCCGGCCAGGCCGTTGCGCGCCGCGCGGCTGCCGCGCGCCACGCTGCCGACCAGCACGCCGTTGATGCCGGACTGGCGCAGCGACTCGGGCAGGTCGGTGAAGGTGGCGCCGGTCAGGCGCGGGTCCAGCGATTCGCCGCTCACCGCGCGCGGCTGTTCCTTCAGCGTGGCCTTGATCTGCAGCGGCTTGCCGTCGCGGCGCACGTCCAGCGTCACCGTGCTGCCCACCGGCTGCAGGCCTTCGTAGTTGTGCAGCGCCTCGGCGCTGTCCAGCCGCTCGCCGTTGGCGCCGACCACCACATCGCCCGGCTGCAGGCCCGCGCTGGCGGCGGTCGAACCGGCCAGCACCCGCGTCACCAGCGCCCCGCGCGCCGCGTCCAGGCCCAGCCCCTGCGCCATCTGCGCGGTCAGGTTCTGGGTCTCGATGCCGAAGGTGCCGCGG
Source organism: Xanthomonas sp. 1678 (assembly GCF_031455575.1). NCBI lineage: Bacteria > Pseudomonadati > Pseudomonadota > Gammaproteobacteria > Lysobacterales > Lysobacteraceae > Xanthomonas > Xanthomonas sp. 1678. Next base: position 79,614 of record NZ_JAVDSZ010000014.1, read on the forward strand.
ATCATCACCCCGTTGTTCTTCAGCAGCTGATCGACCACCGCGCGCGCCAGGTTCGACGGGATCGCCAGGCCCAGGCCGATGTTGCCGGCCATGCTGCCCTGCGGGTTGAAGCTGGCGGTGTTGATGCCGACCAGCTCGCCGTGCAGGTCGACCAGCGCGCCGCCGGAGTTGCCTGGGTTGATCGAAGCGTCGGTCTGGATGAAGTTCTGGTAGCCCAGGCCGCGGATGCCGTTGCGGCCCATCGCCGAGACGATGCCCGAGGTTACCGTCTGGGTGAAGCCGAACGGGTTGCCGATCGCCACCACGAAATCGCCCACCCGCAGCTTGCTGCTGTCGCCCAGGCGGATCTCGGTGAGCTTGTCGGCCTTGATCCGGATCAGCGCCACGTCGGTGTCCGCGTCCGAACCCATGAACTCGGCCTTGAAGCTGCGCCCGTCGGCTAGGGTCACCTGCACGTCGTCGGCGTTCTCCACCACGTGGTGGTTGGTCAGCACGTAGCCGTTCTTGGCGTCGATGATCACGCCCGAGCCCAGCGACTCGTTGATCCGCTCCTGCGGGATGTCCGGGAACAGGCGGCGGAAGAACGGGTCGTTGAAGTACGGATTGCGCACCCGCACCACCTGTTTGGTGTTGATGCTGACCACCGCCGGCATGGTCTGCTGCAGCATCGGCGCCAGCGACGGCAGCGGCTGCCCGGCCACCGAGGCCGGCAACGCCGCGCTGCCGGCCACCGTCTGCGCCACCGGCGCGGCGGGGGCGGGCGCCGCCTCGGCGCGGTTGTCCAGGTGCGCGTTGATCGCGGTGGCGGCGAAACCGCCGAAAGCGGCGGCGGCGGTCAGGGTCAGCAGCGTGGGCAGCGGGCGCATGGGTCGGGTTCCGGGATGACGCGGCGAAGGACGCAGGGCAGATGGGCGCCAGGGCGCATAAATCAAGATGAACGAGCGGCGTTTAACCGCCAGTGAAAGCGCGGCGCGGGCGAACCCCGCGGCAGGTACGGCAATGCCGCCCGGCCCCGGTTCCGACGTTGACAGCCGGCCGGCCCAGGGTTAGCGTGGGCACTTCGTTTTGCCACTACATGTAGCGGTGAGGCGGGAAAGCAACCCAACTACTGGGGTTTTCGCTGGGGTGCAACCCCAGGGGGCGCACGCAGTGACGCAGGGCGTGAACGTGAAACGGGCGGTCGAACGCCCTACGCATTCCCATTCGGCCGAAGGGCGGCGCCGTGCGCGCTGCCGCGGCTGTCGTCGTCGCGCAGCGCAAACCGCATACAAATAAGAGACACGGCGGACGGCCATCCCATCCGCCCCATCGGGACAGGTTCGAGGAGAACAGAAAAGAATGAGCACGGTGCGCCTGGAAGTCGTCCAGACCGAGTCCAAGCAGAACCCCATCCCGATGCAGCCCGCGTCGCAGGATATCTGGGACAAGAAATACCGCCTGAAGACCAAGCAGGGCGAGCCGCTGGATGCCGACATCGACGGCACCTACCAGCGCGTGGCGCGCGCGCTGGCCGATGCCGAGGCCACCGAGGAAAAGCGCGCCTACTGGTTCGAACGCTTCGCCTGGGCGCTGCGCCGCGGCGCGATCCCGGCCGGGCGCATCACCTCCAACGCCGGCGCGCTGGAACACAAGCCGGCCACCAGCACCATCAACTGCACCGTGTCGGGCACCATCACCGACTCGATGGACGGCATCCTGGAGAAGGTCCACGAAGCCGGCCTGACCCTCAAGGCCGGCTGCGGCATCGGCTACGAGTTCAGCACGCTGCGCCCGCGCGGCGCGTTCGTGGCCGGCGCCGGCGCCTACACCTCCGGGCCGATGTCGTTCATGGATATCTTCGACAAGATGTGCTTCACCGTGTCCTCGGCGGGCGGGCGCCGCGGCGCGCAGATGGGCACCTTCGACGTGTCGCACCCGGACGTGAAGGATTTCATCCGCGCCAAGCGCGAGGACGGGCGCCTGCGCCAGTTCAACCTGTCGCTGCTGATCACCGACGGCTTCATGCAGGCGGTGGAGAACGACGCCGACTGGCCGCTGGTGTTCCCGGTCAACCGCAAGGAAGAGGGCGACATCGACCTGGCCGACGCCAACGCCGTGGTCTGGCGCGACTGGCCCACCCACAGCAACTACATCGTCCGCGACGACGGCCTGGTCGCGTGCAAGGTGTACGGGCAGATCCGCGCCCGCCACCTGTGGGACATGATCATGGTCTCCACCTACGACTACGCCGAGCCGGGCTTCATCCTGATCGACCGCGTCAACGAGATGAACAACAACTGGTGGTGCGAGAACATCCGCGCCACCAACCCCTGCGGCGAGCAGCCGCTGCCGCCGTACGGCGCCTGCCTGCTGGGCTCGATCAACCTCACCAACTTCGTGCGCGACCCGTTCACCGCCCAGGCGCGCTTCGACTGGGAGGAATACAAGGAAGTGGTGCGCGTGTTCACCCGCATGCTCGACAACGTGGTCGAGGTCAACGGCCTGCCGCTGCAGCAGCAGCGCGACGAGATCCTGCGCAAGCGCCGCCACGGCATGGGCTTTCTCGGCCTGGGCTCGACCATGACCATGCTGCAGATGAAGTACGGCAGCCCGGCCTCGTGCGAGTTCACCGAAGCCATCTCCCGCGAGATGGCCGTGGCCGGCTGGGAAACCGCGCTGGCCCTGGCCAAGGAAAAGGGCCCGGCGCCGATCATGCAGGAGACCTTCGAGGTCACCGCCGCGATGCTGCGGCAGCGCCCGGAAATGGCGCAGGACGGCTGGCGCGTGGGCCAGCAGATCGAAGGCAAGCTGCTGCACGCCAAGTACAGCCGCTACATGCAGCGCATCGCCGAAGTGGCGCCGGCGCTGGTGGACGAGCTGGCCGAAGTGGGCGCGCGCTTCACCCACCACAGCTCCATCGCCCCCACCGGCACCATCTCGCTGAGCCTGGCCAACAACGCCTCCAACGGCATCGAGCCCAGCTTCGCCCACCACTACAGCCGCAACGTGATCCGCGAAGGCAAGAAGTCCAAGGAGAAGGTGGACGTGTTCTCCTTCGAGCTGCTGGCCTACCGCCACCTGGTCAACGCCAAGGCGATGCCGTTCGCCGAGGCCGCCGACGCGCAGCTGCCGGACTACTTCATCTCCGCCGACGACATCCACCCCAAGGAACACGTGGACGTGCAGGCCGCGGCGCAGAAGTGGGTGGACAGCTCCATCTCCAAGACCGCCAACGTTCCCACCGACTACCCCTACGAGCAGTTCAAGGACATCTACCGCTACGCGCACCAGCAGGGGTTGAAGGGCTGCACCACGTTCCGCTTCAACCCGGCCGCCTTCCAGGGCGTGCTGGTCAAGGAAGCGGACCTGGAGAACACCACCTACCGCTTCGAACTGGAAGACGGCAGCGTGGTCGAGGTGAAGGGCAACGAGCAGATCGAGTACGACGGCGAAATGCACACCGCCGCCAACCTGTTCGACGCGCTGAAAGAAGGGTATTACGGCAAGTTCTGATGCCGCGTTCTTCCTCCCTGCGTGCCGGCGCAGGGAGCGGCCGCGGTAGGCGAAACCGGGGACGCGGCATGCCGGCCTTTCCCCCAACGCTTCCCTACCGCGCATCGTTTGTCGCCGCATCCGGTTCCACGCTTCGCTGCAATCGGTATAGCATCGCCCGCGTTACATAAACACTGACACCCTGAGGAGGGTTTTTTATGAGCAACGGTAATGGTGTGACGGCGACGCTGACGCAAGTCGCCGAAAACGTGAAAGAGACCGCCAGCAACATGGGCGAAGCGATCGCCGCCACCGCCAGCGACGCCGTCGCCAGCGTCAAGCAGACCGCCGAGAACGTGCAAAAGCGCGTGCAGGACCAGGTCGCCAAGACCCGCAAGGCGGTCAAGAAGGCCGAGAAGGCCGTCGCCAAGCGCGCGGAGAAGGCCGGCAAGTCGGTGAAGAAGACCGTCGCCAACGCGCGCAAGAAGCTGGAAGCGGCCAAGGCCAACGCCCAGTCCGAAGCCGCCGCGCTGAAGAAGGCCGGCAAGAAGACCGCCAAGAAGGCCACCGCCAAGAAGGCCGCGGGCAAGACCGCCGCCAAGAAGACCGCGACCAAGAAGACCGTCGGCAAGAAGACCGCCGTCAAGAAGGCGGCAGTGAAGAAGGCCGCAGTGAAGAAGGCCCCGGCCAAGAAGGCCGCGCCGAAGAAGGCCGCCAAGAAGGTCGCCGCGAAGAAGACCGTCGCCAAGAAGTCGGTGGCCGCCAAGAAGGCCCCGGCCAAGAAGAGCGTCGGCGCCCGCAAGGCCGTCGCCAAGAAGAGCGTCGGCAAGGTCGCCAAGGCCGCCAAGAAGAGCACCGCCAAGGTCGCCAAGAAGACCACCGCGGTGAAGAAGACCGCCGTGCGCAAGAGCGCCGGCAAGAAGGCCGCGGCCACCCGCGCCAAGAAGTAAGCCGTCCCACGCTGCATCCTCTCTCCCGCGCGCGGGAGAGGGGCAGGGCGAGGGACGCGCGCCCCATTACGACACGCACACCAGGAACCGCATCATGGCCGTCAAGATCGACAAGAAAATCAAGGGCTACGCCGTCGTCACCGCCGAAGACAAAGCGCGCGACGCCGCACCGCCCGTGCCCGCCGCGTCGATCGACCGCGCCACCGCCGAGGCCGAAGTGCCGGTGGACAACATCATCCACATGCACGAGCGCATCGAGCGCCCGGATGTGCTGATCGGCAGCACCTACAAGATCAAATCGCCGTTGGTGGAACACGCCATGTACGTGACCCTCAACGACATCGTGCTCAACGCCGGCACCGAGCACGAACTGCGCCGCCCGTTCGAGATCTTCGTCAACTCCAAGTCCATGGAACATTTCCAGTGGATCGTGGCGCTGACCCGCATCATGTCCGCCGTGTTCCGCAAGGGCGGCGACGTCACCTTCCTGGTCGACGAGATGAAGGCCGTGTTCGACCCCAAGGGCGGCTACTTCAAGGCCGGCGGCGTGTACATGCCCTCGCTGGTGGCCGAACTGGGCAGCATCGTCGAAGAGCACATGAAGTCCATCGGCCTGCTGCACGACCCGGAGATGAGCGACCACCAGCGCGCGCTGATCAACGAAAAGCGCAAGCAGTACGAAGAGCGCTCAAAAAAAAACAATGAAATGAAGCCGGCTGTTCCTTCTTCTGCGGGAGAAGGTGCCCGCAGGGCGGATGAGGGAATGGTTGTCGCCAACTCCACCGCCGACCACGAAGAAGACATCGCCGTCACCGGCGACGGCGCGAGCTTCCCGCCGTCGGCCACGATGTGCCACAAGTGCAACACCAAGGCCCTGGTCATCATGGACGGGTGTGCTACTTGTTTGAATTGTGGGTATTCGAAGTGCGGGTGAGGTTGACTCATTGGCCCCTACGGACGGCACGAATCTTCAGAGCATCCGTGCGTGGCTTCCCGCGGGCAGCGTAATCCCTTCATCTGGCGACCAGACCGCTACATCGTACGGCTGCCCCCGGTAAGGGTCTCCGACGAGAGCCAAACCGTCACGAAACAGCGCATATTGGTAAGGCGTATCGGCGTCGGCGCTTGCAATGGGACCCAGCGCGGAGAGCGCGAAGCCCGCCGGTGCGACGGTTGGAAGCCTCATCGCCACAGGCAGCCCAGCCGATCGGCCGCTGACCGCACTGCTCAATGCATTCAAGAACTCGCTTCCGGACTTCTCTTCGATTACGAACCAGCCGAAGCTAGCTCTAGGGCGAGTTAATAGCGACGATCGCGCGCGCCAAGCAAGTCGCCACCAGTCGGCATTATCGACGAACAGCTCTTCGATCCACCAGAGAGGATAGTCTTGCCTCCAAAGCTCCGGAGGCGACGCCAAATAGGTTCGTCCGGCATAGCCAAATCGAAGAAATGGAACATCATATCGCTCGGGAGTTGGAGAGCTTGGCGATTGGATCCAGTCGATCCATTTGGCTACCTCTTGCGCTCCCATCAAGAGAAAGTTCGAGCGATGGGTCGATAAGACCATTGCCGCTGGCGTGCCTTCTGTCATTGCATCTATCTGCAGGACGCTTAGCGGCGATTTCTGCTTCCGCGGCTTCGAAATCCGCGTCTCTGATACGGCTAAGAAGCTTCCGGCTACCGTCGGCTTTGAACCGAATGCGATTGAATAGCCGTGGATGATCTTTCCAAACGGCGATGGCTTGGACACAAAAGGCTTTACTTGCTTGAGGTACTTTCCCTTCGCCGCATTCGCTATCTTGGCAGCACTCGCATCTTTGGCGAACGAACCGTGTGCCTCGGCGAGCACGACGCCGTGGCCGGACACATTGCCACCCTCGTAAATGAAGTCCGCATGGGGATTGAGCGACGGCGAAAGGCACGCAGCGTTTGCTCGCCATGCGTAGCCTAGAGCATCCATGTAGAGGTGGGCAATGCCAGCACCGACCTTGGCCGCGAACTGTGATCCGGCGGTATCTGCGAGGAATTTGAAATGAGTTTCGAGCGCAAATGAAGATCCATCTTGGAGCAAGGTCTCCAGTTCGATCAATGCGCATTGTTGCAGTCCTTCGAGCAGGGCGACAGGTGCATCATCCAAAGTTGTCGCGGTCCTCGCGATCGCGGCTGCCAAGGCGATCGAATTGAAAGACAGAATCGGATGCGCCGGCGGCGCCACAAAATGCGGCGAGACCGGGCTTGGTACGTGGCCGTGCTTCGTGTGCTTAGTCAAGCCAATCACCTTGGTCGACGTCCCCAGTCCGGCAGTCGATACGGGTCCGCTCATTCCTTCGGCTCCGCAGCCTGCGCGACCAGGTCGACAAGTTTCCACCCTTGGTCCTTGGCGGGGCCTATGAGGGCCATTGCTTCGGATTTGCGGAGTGCGAGCCCCAACAACTCGCGTGGCCTAGTCACGCCCACAAAGACATTTGTCGCGGCGGTGAGCCTTATCCCGGTAAAGAGCTCGTCGGTAACGCCGAACGCGCGTGGAAGCACTGTAGTCAGATCGATGCACTGCTCGTCCGCACTATTGCCTTTCCAAATCTCGCTCTCAAGGACGAGAATGCCATCTACGCTCTTGCCCTTGACTGAGTGGATTGACCCCAGCCGCAACGTGAGATCGTCGAATTGAATCTGTTTCGAGGAGCGGTGCTCTGGGTCGGCAAGATCGGTCTTCTGTTCGACGGCAAAGGTGCAAAAGTCTGCGATATCGCCCTCAGAGCCCTGAGGAGCTGGACTGAACATTGGTAGCAATGGAAATCTGGGGTCAGAGTAGACTTTCGAACGGCGCATAGCCTGCATTTCTGTCTACAAAGTTTGTTGACCACGACTTTGGCAAAGAGCACTATCAAATCGCTGCGTCAAATCACGCAGCCGGGATTGGCGTCCCGTGTTCGAAGGCGCAACCAGCGCCCCATTCTCCGATGTCCGGCGCTTTTTTGTTGGCCGCATCGACGGCGCGAATGCTTGCCGATTTACGGCGGGCGGTGCGCGGGAGCCTTCGGGCTCGCCGGAGCCTTTGACCGGTACGCCAATCGTGCACCGTCCGCCACCCTCGATTGGCGTCGGGGGAGCGGACTCCCTTCTCAAAGGAGCCCGCATGTCCTGCAAAGCAACCACACCCAAAAGCACCTCTGCTCCCCGTCGCCGCACCCGCAAGCCAGCGAACCCGTTCGACGCGGCCGCCACCACCTCAACGATGCTGGGGCTCTCCCTCGGCAACCTGTCGCGCACCACGCTGTTCAATCCGGTTCCGACGGAAGACGAACTGCGGCCCAAGCGCTCGCACAGCCCGCGCTGTCCTACGCAATGCACAGTGGGCTATGTCTGCCAAGACGTGCTGGTGGACGGCCGCCGGCAGAGCCGGCGCATTCCCACCCTGCGCCTGAGTGGCCAGTGGCTGGCAGAACTGGGATTCGCGCCGGGCAGCAAGCCGCACATCGCCATTGTCGATGGCGCCTTGGTGATCACGTCCACGTCGGACGCCAAAAGGATGCTGAGCCGTCGCGCCGACTGATCGAGCGAGTGTTGGTGCTGGCCGGAGGCGAGGCGGATTGCCCGTTAGGATCAGGACATGCTCGTGCCGTTATAGCCACGCGCCCATCGTTCGCGCGCGACACGAACGATGGGCACACGCATCGGCCCAAACAATGGGTAGGTCTTGATGTGGCAGAGAGCGCTCAGCGCTCAACCTTTGAACTTCCAGCCTGCGGTTGGCTACCGCGCCTCGACCCCCACCTATGAGCTCGGCAGGGCGGTGGACCTTGCTAGGGGCCGGTGGCTGAGGCGTGGCCCCGCCGCATGTTGACCGATAGCGGGCCAGGCCAGCAACCGCAAAAAAAGGAGATTGGCCGTCTCAGAATTTGCAACAAAGGAGCGATACGATTTGTTGGCGCCGGGCACTGCCTGCGCACCGCGGGTGCCCCTACAACGCTATCGAAGCTCAAGGATGACGCTATGTCGAACCCCCACGTTCGCCTCTCCCGCCGTATCGGCGTGCTTTGCTTGTTGCTGCTTGCGGGCATGCTGGTTTCACCGCTGAGCCCAGCAGCGCCGCAGCGGCAATACGGGCCACCCTATTCAGCCAACTCCCCGAGCGGTTCAGCCGCCTTTCCAACGGTCGGCCAAGCGGTACAGTTCATCCATGACGGGATCATGCGGCTGTGTGAAAGCGGTTCAAATGGTTGTGTCGATCCGCCCGTCATCACGGATTCTTACAGCGACGGGTTCACTGCTGCCTATGTTTATTCGAATGGGAAAGAGTGGGGGCGGGTCTATGCGAACGACAACATTCCAGGCCAAGGCTCGCCAGCTAAGAATGCGGGCAGCTGCAACACCATGTGCACCGGCGGTCTGGGCCAGAAGGGCGACAACACGGGCCCGCATGGCAGCAGCGGCGACGCGGCGCTGAAACAAGGCGGCGTGCATCGGGGCAGTTCCTTCGAAGGCGATCCGATCAATACCGCCACCGGCAACATGTTCCGCCAGGACACCGATTACGATTCTCCGACTTGGCTGACGCTGCGCCGTTTCTACAACAGCAAGACCTTCGTCACCCCGGTCGCGCTGGGCAAGCAGTGGCGCCATTCGTTCGAGCGCACCCTGGATGTCATGTTGTCCGGCATTGCCAATGGCGGCAGCCGGGTCGAGGCCCGGCGTCCGGATGGCGGCGTGGAGCGGTTCCGCCTGAGCAATGGGGTGTGGACGACGGACCCGGACATGCCCGACATCCTGACCGAGCGTCGGGATGGTGCTGGCCTGTTGCTGGGCTTTGCGTTGGATGTGAGGGCCACGCAGCAGACGGAGATCTACGACAGCAATGGCCTGTTGCGCTCTGTGTTCGACCGCATGGGCCAGACGGTGCTGACCCTGGACTACAGCGATCCGCCGACGGTGCCCGGCACCAAGACCCCACCCAACCTACTGCAGCGGGTGACCGACGCGGGTGGCCGCTCGCTGAGCTTCGCTTACGACAGCAATAGCCGCCTGAGCACGGTCACTTTGCCCGACGGCGGCACGCTGACCTACGGCTACGACACCACCGGCAACCTGACATCCGTTCAATATCCGGATGGCAAGACCCGCCAATACGTTTACAACGAGCAAACGCTCACCTCCAAGGCCAATCTGCCCACGGCACTGACGGGGGTGATCGACGAGAAGGGCGTGCGTTTCGAAAGCACGGGCTACGCCGCCAATGGCAAGGCAATCTCTTCCAGCTTTGCTGGCAACGTCGATGCAACATCGGTCGAATACGCGGCCTCGACCCAGAACTGGGGCATCCCTGCCACGGTCACCTCGCCCTTGGGCACCAGGGTATTCCTGGGCTTTACCGATAGCGGCTATGGCGCGTTGAAGCCAACCGGCGCCAGTGTGGTGTGCGGCGAGCAGTGCAACCAGCCGTGGAAGTCGCTGACCTACGACGCTAATGGCTATCCTGCGTCGACGACCGACTTCAAGGGCGCCATCACCAAGACCACCTACGCGGCTGGCGGCCTGCTCACCCAGCAGATCGATGCTTCGGGCACCGCGCAGCAGCGCACGACCAACACTACCTGGAACGCCAGCCTACGCGTGCCGCTGACCCGAACCGTGCTCGATGCTGCCGGCGCTACGGCGGCCAAGACGGCATGGACCTACAACGCGCGCGGCCAGCAGACGGCACGCTGCGACGTTGATCCCGCCGTGTCCGCAGCCATGAGCTACAGCTGCGGCAGCGCGGCCAACGCGCCGGCCGGCGTGCGCCAGTGGCTCACCAGCTACTGCGATACCGTGGATGGCACGCAATGCCCGCAAATCGGCTTGGTGCTGAGCCAAGACGGCCCGCGCACCGACGTGGCCGACACCACCACTTACCGCTACTACATGACTGCCGACGAATCCGGCTGCGCCAGTGCCGGCGGCGCCTGCCATCGGGCAGGGGACCTGTATCAGGTGGTCGATGCGCTGGGCCGGGCCACGACCTATGTGGCTTACGACCGCAATGGCCGTCCGACGCGCACCCAGGACGCCAATGGTCTGATCCGCGATCTCACCTACACCCCGCGCGGCTGGGCGGCATCGAGCACGTTGCGCGCGAATGCCGACGGCACGCCGTCGGACCAGGATCAGACCACGCTCGTCGCCTACGATGCCGTGGGCAGCGTCAGCAAGGTCACCGACCCCGATGGCACGTTCGTCGCCTACGGTTACGATGCCGCGCATCGCCTGACCGACGTGACCGATGGCGCCGGCAACAGCATCCACTACACGTTGGATGCCTCCGGCAACCGGGCCAAGGAAGACACCAAGGACGCGTCCGGCGCGCTCAAGCACACGCTGTCGCGGATCTACAACAAGCTCGGCCAGCTGGCCACCCAGGCCACGGCCGAGGCCGATCCCACCGACTTCAGCTACGACCTCAACGGCAACGTCCAGCTGATGACCGATGCGCTCAAGCGCAAAACGCAGAACGACTATGACCCGCTGAACCGGGTCAAGCAGGCCCTGCAGGACGTTGGCGGCATCGCTGCGAAGACCCAGTTCGAATACGACGCCCTGGACCGCACCACCAAGGTCACCGACCCCAAGGGCCTGGCGACGAGCTACCAATACAACGGGTTTGGCGACGTGCTGAAGCTGACCAGCCCCGACACCGGCGTGACCAGCTACACCTACAATAGCGCCGGCAACCTGGCCACCCGGACCGACGCGCGCGGCACCAAGACCAACTACGTCTACGACGTGCTCGGCCGCCTGGCCAAGGCGACGTATGCGGACCAGGCGCTGATCGCAAGCTATACCTACGACGCCAGCCAGAACGTCTGTGCAGCCGGCGAAACCTTCGCGCTGGGACGCCTGAGCAAGCTGCAGGACGGCAGCGGCCTGACCCAGTATTGCTACGACCGCTTCGGGCGCGTGGTGCGCAAGGTGCAGACCACCAACGGCAAGGCGCTGACGGTGCGCTACGCCTACACCAAGGGTGGGCGCCTGAGCCGGGTGACCTATCCGGACGGCGCGGTGGTGGACTACGTGCGCAACGCGCTGGGCCAAGCCACGGAAGTTGGAGTGACCGTAACCGGCGGCAGCCGACAGAAGCTGCTGGGCGGTGCCACTTACTATCCGTTCGGCCCCAGCGCCGGCTGGTCCTACGGCAACGGTCGGCCGCTGCAGCGCGTGCTCGACCAGGACTACCGCCCGCTGGCGATCCAGGACAGCCGCAGCGACGGCCTCAACGTTGGCTTTGTCTTCGACCCGGTCGGCAACCTCACCGCGCTGACTGCGCCGGGCAATACCGCCCCCGTGGTCAGCCTGGGCTACGACACGCTGGGCCGGCTGACCGCGTTCAAGGACGGCCCGACCGGCACGGTGATCGACGGCTACAGCTACGACGCCACCGGCAACCGGCTCAGCGCCCAGGTCAACGGCAGCACCCAGACCTACAGCTACCCGACCGACAGCCACCGCTTGGCAAGTGTGGCTGGCGCGGCGCGCAGCTACGATGCGGCCGGCAACACCACGGCCATCGACGGGACCGCACGCGAGTTCGCCTACGACGCGACGGGGCGGCTGAGCCAGGCCAAGCGCGGCGGCACGCTGGCGATGGAGTATCGCTACAACGACCGTGGCGAGCAGGTGCGCCGCTTCCTGGGCACGACCAACACTTACGCGGTCTACGACGAAGCCGGCCATTGGCTGGGCGACTACGACAACACCGGCGCACCACTCCAGCAGACGATCTGGCTGGACGACCTGCCGGTGGGCGTGCTGGCCGGCACCGCCTTGAACTACGTGCAGCCGGACCACCTCGGCGCACCGCGGACGGTCATCGACCCGGTGCGCGACGTGGCGATCTGGAAGTGGGACATCAAGGGCGAGGCGTTCGGCAACTCGCCGCCGGACCAGGATGCGGATCGCGATGGCACGGCGTTCGTGTTCGGCATGCGCTTCCCGGGGCAGCGCTACGACAGCGCGACGGGGCTCAATCAGAACTACTTCCGGGACTACGACACGAGCAGCGGTCGTTATGGACAGAGCGATCCAGTAGGTTTAGGGGGCGGGCTCAATACTTATGCCTATTCGGAATCTAGTCCGCTTTCTTATAGTGATCCGTATGGGTTAACTATCGTTGTTCCGCCGTGGTTGTCGATATCTTCACCGAAGCCGACTGTGGCGCCCCGCCCAATAACTACTCCTCTTGATCCTGCCATTCCGTTTCCTGGATCTTCGCCCAATGACCCTTCGGGTGAATACTGTCAAAGTCTTGCGAGAAAAATCGAAAACACCAAGAAGGAGATATACGAAAAAAGGTATCCAGATCTTATCAAGGACCCCAATCCTCTTCCTTGGCGGATAGGCCCAGGAGAGAAGTTGAAAGATACTATCCGAGGGCATGAGAAGTTGCTTAATAGAAGGCTAAGAGAGTTGAGAGGGCTTGAGGATGAATATGACAAAAAATGTCGTATAATGGCTTGCCTTTAGGCTCTAATCTTCGTGGGTTTACAAGTGGCTGCCAAAAAGACCGAATTTCAGAGGGCTGCGGGGAAGCTCATTTCTGCAATCCAAAAGGAATGGGGTGAGGAGCTTGGTGAAAAAAATGCTGATTTTTCGGAAGATGTTATGAATGCTGCACATGATATTCTTCAATGCAGAAGTTCTGATAAATTAAGAGCGATGCTGGGCGGAAAGAGTGTTAAGCAGCATTTGGGAGATGTTTGGGTGCAGCGGCATCCCAGTGTGAAGGCGGCCATTGTGGAATTGGAAAGAATCATTGCCAGTGATTTGGGGGCGTAACAGGATGCGAGATTTCCAGGCCACTTCACCCGCCACTGTCGGGGGCGGAGGCTAAAACCCCACCTAAGCGCCACAGATCAAAGGCCTCGCATGCGGGGCCTTTGATTTCGCTCGATCGAGTTCATGCCATGATGCTGAGGATTGATTTTTTGGGGTGCTTGGCGCTTTTAGTTTCCTGCGGGAAAAACGATCATAAGGTCGATGCAGTCCCCGTGTCAGGGGACGGGAGTTGCAGGACGCTTGATGTTGTTTCCAGTCGGGCGAATGCCGAGAGTGGAGAGCTTTCGGCAATCAGAAGGATGCGCGACTATTACCTGGATTGCGTCTTGCACGACAATGGCCCGGAGGCCTTGCACTGGGGACAGTTGGCTGCTGAGAAGGGCGACAGCCGAGACAAGGAAACCTACGAGAGCCTCAAAATGACATTTGTCCCCAAATGAACCAAAATTTTTTGGTTGTCTATTTCTTATCGTTAGCCATTTCTTTGGGTTGGTTTTTCATGGCTTGGCGGAAAGGGAGCGCGGTTATTCCTTCCGTGTTCCTGGCCATGGACATGATTTTTGGTGTTGTTCTGGTGAGGCTGGCTGCTCGAGGTGCTCCTGGTTTGTGCTCATCTGAGCAATGCGCATCAAGAGTTGTGCGAGTTTTTGATTTTTCCACTTACATGATGATGGCTTTTGTGGTCATTACTGTCGCTTTGCTTTTTATGGTTGTAAAGCAAAGAGGTTGATTCGCTGGTAGACGTGGTGCTGGCGTGCGGGGTTTTCTGACACTGCAATGGGGGTCTGGCTGATCGACCTCCCATGTCAACGATGGCAACCCTCTCGCGCACCACGCTGTTCAATCCGGTTCCGACGGAAGACGAACTGCGGCCCAAGCGCTCGCACAGTCCACGCTGCCCGACGCAATGCACGGTGGGCTATGTCTGCCAAGACGTGGTGGTGGACGGCCGCCGGCAGAGCCGGCGCATTCCCACGCTGCGCTTGAGCGGCCAGTGGTTGGCGGAGCTGGGGTTCGCGCCGGGCGGCAAGCCGCACATCGCCATCGTCGATGGCGCGCGGTGATTACCGCTGCACAAGGCACCGCATGGGATGAGAGACTGGGGGGCCAAGATAATTCTCATGCCGATGGAAAGTGCACACGCGATGAAACGCTTTCTCGCGATCTTGCCCGGACTCTTTCTGGGTCTGGTGAGCTGCGGCGAAGCAGCAAGCCGTGGTCCTATCGGCCGCCTGATAAATAGCGTGGACGCATCGGCAGGGAAGAAAATCGAAGTCGAAGCGTGCTTCCGCTCTCAGCGTCATGGCATCGCGTTACACGACTGCGATACGCCGGATCGGCTGCTCGCGGCCGAATTGACACCGGAGGCCTTGGTATCCGAGGAAGGGAAAGCGCTTTTGGCGGCGGGCTATGCGCAATGGCCGCCAGGATCTGGCGTGGGAATGGAAGTCCGTGTGATCGGGCACATCCGTCGCGCGGAGGGCCAAGCCCCGGATGTCGTGTTCGTGGTGTCCAGGGTCGCGAATTTCCGAGTGGTCGCGTTGCACTCGCTGCGTTAAATCACGTAGCCGGGCTTGGCAGCCCGACATTCAGGCGCACCAGCGCCCATTTTCGATGCCTGGCGCTTTTTTGTTGCCCGGTGTTGTCGTGGGCGATAGCCCGCATGCTTCATGGGCTCGCCCGGAACGCTCAGTCCGCCGCCGGCATCACGATGAAGGCTCCCGGCGCAGGAAGCTTGCGCTCGTCGATCCAGTCCGCGGTCACGTCGAACAGGTGCGCGGGGTAGGTCTTCGCTTCGCCGTCGGGCGTGGCGATGGTTTCGATCAGGCCGTGGTCGGCGTTCGGGAACACGACCACGGCGAGATCGCGCCGGCGTTGCTGCAGTTGCCGGAGCAGTGCCTGGGTGACGGCGTTCGGCGCCTGGCGGTCGCGGCCGCCGAGCAGCCAGAGCTGGCGCGGGGCGATCGTCTCGATCACCGGCAGCGGTTCGTAGCCGAAGGTGAGGCCTTGCGCGAGCGCGGGGCCATTGGCCTGGATGTCGGCGCTGGAGAGCGTCAGGAACAGGCCGGTGTAGGAGCGCGGTTGGATGGCGTTGCGCCACGGCGCGTCGGCGTGCCTGGCCTTGAACGCCTCCAGTTCCGTGAACCCCTCGCGCATGTTCGAGCGCACGATGCGTGCGGTGATGTCGGTCAGTTCCCTGGCCTGGGCCACCGCGGCGTCGTCGAATCCCGCGCGCCGCACTTGCTGTTCCACCAGCTCGCGGTCCTGCGCGATGGGGCCTTCCGCCATCGCGAAGGCGGGCACCACGAAGTCCAGCGGGACCAGGGTGGCGGTCAGCGGCGCCACCCAGCCGCCCTGGCTGCCGCCGATTACCCCGACCCGCCGCACGCGCGGCGCGAGCCGGCGGACTTCCTCGACCGCGGCCGCGGTATCGCGTGCGCGCGCATGGAAATCCGAGGATGGGGCGCCGGCGGAGGCGCCGGTGCCGCGCTTGTCGTAGACGAAGACCGCCACGCCGCGGCGCGCCAGTTCGTATTGCCACACGTTGTCGTCGGTGCTGGGGTCGTTGTTCGACCCTTCGATCCACACGGCGGCGGCCGTGGCGCGGCCGCCGACGGGCAGCACGAGCTTGCCGTGCAGTGCGATGCCGTCGCTGCGGAAGGTGGTCTCCTGCTCGACCAGGCGCAGGCGGGTGCCGGTCGCGGTCGCCTCGCCCTGGGTCAGTTGCAGCGTGCCGGTGCGGCAGGGGGCGAAACGGACGTACACGGCGTCGGCGCCGTAGCCGCCGCTGGCGTCCAGGCGCAAGGAGCCGAAGCGGCCGTTCGACAGGGTGTAGTGGAGTTCGCGCTGTTTCCCGCCGTCGCCGGTGATGGTCACCGACTGCCCCGCAGGCAGGGCGTACACGCCCAGCAGGCAGCGCAGGTCCGCGTCCAGGCGGGTGTGCGGCATGGCATCCAGCGGCGGCGCGGGCGTGGACGCGGACAGCGCCGCGCCGAGGAGTGCGGCCGTGATGAGTCCCAGCATGGTCGCGCCTTGTCGTATCGAAACCGCATCCTCGCAGGCACGGTCGCAATGGCACAGTGCCGAAGGTCCGGAGGACGGTCGGGCGCGTTGGGTCATGGCCAGGCAGCGCGGTAGTGGGTTGGTGCGTCGCGTATGCGTGGCGTGCGAGCTACTTTCTGCTACGTATCCGTCTTATGCATGCCGGATGTTCCAGCGGTCAGCTCGCTCCATCATGGCGAGTGAGCCGCTGCTGCCATTTTGCTGCGCGGACCCAGCCGCACGTCCAATGCATAGCGCCCGCCGCCGCGCGCGGCGATGTACAGCGCAAGAAAGCCCATCAGGACCGGAAACTCGATGCCGCGGTCCAGCCAGGGCCAGGTCGGCCCCAGTGCATAGCTGATCGCGGCCATCTGCAGGACGATCAGCAGCGCGACCAGCCTTGTGCCGAGCCCGATCGCCAGCATGAGCGCACCGCCCGTCTCCAGCAGCATGACCAGAAACGCCAGCTGCGGCGCGAAGGGGAGGCCCAACACGTTCTGGATGAGGGCGATCGATCCGGCCATCGGGTCCTGCATCGATCCATGCGGAATGCGCAGCGCCTTCGGCAGGCCGTGGGTGAAAAGCACTGTGGCGAAGACGATGCGCAGCAGGGCGTAAAGAGCGGGTTCGAGGCGCGCGACGCTGCGCCCGGCGGACCAAGCGGCGCGCGGCGGCGATGGGGTGCGGACGGTCATCGGGACTCCTTGAGGGAATGCGCGAGCGCTGGTGCGACGTCATGCTGCCAAGGAAGGGTGACGCATGTTGGCTGGACTTCGTCATCGTGGTTTTTGGCAGCAAGGTCAGCGGCGTACGTGCATGACCCGCCACCGCCTTTCCGCATCCGATGGCGTCACTTGCCTTTCGGCGGCAAGCCCATTTTCTCCAGCGTCAGCGTTTCGTCGGCGCGGCCCCAGCCGCCGTCCGCGACTTCTTCGACGAGGACCATGCTGTACGGACGCACCTCCTCGCCGAAGTACTCGACGAACATCGCCGTGGTGCGGTGGATGATCTCTTCCTTGCGGGCGTGGTCCAGGATTCCTTCCGGGAACTTGTAGTTGGCGAATGGCATGGTGATGCTCCGTTGGTGGTGAAACAGGATTGAAAAAAGCCGTGTGGGTTGCAGCGACGGCACTGCACCTGATCTCGCCAGGCACGTTGCAGCTGCGCTGGACGCAAGCGTCAACCGGCCGCGGCTGGTGTCGCAGCTGGCGCCAGCAAATCGCCCAACTCGATGCGGCGCAAGAACTCCGCACGGATACGGTCGGCCACTGCCGCGACCACTGCGCAGCCGTCGTCGGAAGGATCGACATGCACGCGGAACGGGCGGCGGCCGAAGGGCGCACTCACCACGTCGACGACCGCGCGCGCGACGCTGGCGGGGTCGGCATCGGGCGGCTCGCATGCGGCGAGGTTCGTCAGCGCGGTGTCGGCCAGGCCGCGGGTGGGGCCTGCGTCGTACGCGTGTTGGCGCGCGTCGTCCGCGGGTTTGCCGGCATGGGCGAAGTGGTTGGTACCTTGGGTGAACGCACCGGGCACGACGATGGAGCTCTCGATGCCCCAGCGCGCCAGTTCCGCGGCGTAGCTGACCGCCAGCGCGTCCATCGCCGCCTTGGCCGCGAAGTAGGGCGCCAGGAACGGCGGCGTGCCGCCGCGGTGGCTGCTGCTGCCGATCCACAGCAACAGGCCTTTGCCTTGCGCGCGCAGCTGCGGCAGCGCGGCGCGGTTGACCCGCTGCGCGCCGAGTACGTTGACGTCGTAGAGCTGGGCGAACTGCTCGGGGGTGAACGCCTCGGCGGCGCCGAACGCCATGTGCCCGGCGTTGTGCAGCAGCACGTCGATTCGGCCTTGCTCGGCGACGATGCGCGCGATGGACGCGTCGGCGGAGGCCTGCGATTGCACGTCCAGCTCGATCGTGTGCAACTGCACGCCGTGCTCGGTTGCGTAGGCCTTCGCGCGCTCCACTTGCGGCGCGTTGCGCCCGCCGGTGTCGCGCATGCTGGCGTAGACGATGTGGCCGGCGTCGGCGAGCGCGCGGGCGCTCATCGCGCCGAAGCCGCTGGAGGCGCCGGTGACCAGGATCACTTGGCTCATGGGAGGAGTTCCTTGAACGGGGAGCGCATGCGGCGGCTCAGGCGAAGCCGCCGTTCGCGCGCAGGACCTGGGCGTTGACCCAGCCGCCATCGGGGCCGGCCAAGAACGCCACCACGGCGGCGATGTCGTCGGGTGTGCCCAGCCGTTCCAGCGGGGCCAGCTTGGCGCTCTGCTCGATCTGTTCGGGGCTCTTGCCATTGAGGAACAGCTCGGTGCCGACCGGGCCGGGCGCGACCGCGTTGACGGTGATGCCCTTGCCGCGCAGCTCGTTGGCGAGCACGCGCACCAGCCCTTCGACGCCGGCCTTGGAGGCGATGTAGGGGCCGTAGCCGGGGAACGCCTTGGCGATGACGCTGGTCGACAGCGCGATGATGCGGCCGCCTTCGCCGAGCTGCGCGGCGGCCTGGCCCAGCACCAGGAAGGTGCCACGCAGGTTGGTGGCGATCACCCGGTCGAAGTCGGCCAGGCCGTCCGCGGCGATCCACGCCATCGGCATGACGCCGGCGCTATTGACCACCACGTCGATGCGGCCGAAGGCCTGGCGCGCGGCATCGAACAGCGCGGCGACGTCCTCGGGGTTGCCGACGTCGCCCTGGACGGCGATGGCCTTGCCGCCGGCCGCCGCGATGGCCGCCACGGTGTCCTGCGCCTTGGCGGCGTTGCCGGCGTAGTTGACGACGACCGCGAAGCCGTCGGCGGCCAGGCGCTGGGCGATGGCCTGGCCGATGCCGCGCGAGGCGCCGGTGACGATGGCGGTCTTGGATGCGTGCGTATGCATGGCGTGCTCCAGAGAAGAGGGGCGGACTGCCCGTGGAGCGCCATTCTTCCGGTTGACGCCATTGGGATAAATCCTGCTAAGTTGCCAACTCAATTCAATGACAGACAACAATCGGGCCATGGACCGCTTCGACTCGCTGCACCTGTTCACCCGCATCGTGGAGCTGGGCAGCTTCAGCCAGGCCGCGGCGGCGTTGGACATTCCCCGCGCCACCGCCACCTACGCGATCAAGGCGCTGGAAGCCCGGCTCGGCACCCGCCTGCTGGACCGCACCACGCGCACCGTGCGCCCGACCCTGGACGGCCAGGCGTTCTACGCGCGCTGCGTGCACGTGCTCAGCGAGTTGGACGACGCCGAAGCCTCGTTGCGCCAGGTCGCGTCCAATCCGCGCGGCGTCCTGCGCGTGGACATGCACGGCACGCACGCGACGCGGATCGTGTTGCCGCGCATCGACCAATTCCGCGCGCGCTATCCCGGCATCGAGCTGGTCGTCAGCAGCGGCGACCGGCTGGTCGATCTGGTCCGCGAAGGCGTGGATTGCGTGATCCGCGCAGGCACCCCGCGCGACTCCTCGCTGGTGGCGCGGCGGTTGGCGATCATGCCCCAGGTGGTCTGCGCCAGCCCGGACTATCTCGCCCGCTTCGGCACGCCGCGCCATCCCGACGACCTTGCCGCGCATCAGGTGGTGAAGTTCTTTTCCAGCGGCGGCGCCACCGACAACACCCTGGACCTGCGCGTCGGCGGCCAGGTGCGTGCGTTCGCGCTCGACGGGTGGATGTCGGTCAACGATGCCGAGAACAACGTCATCTGCGCGCTGCGCGGCTGCGGCTTGATCCAGCTGCCGCGCTTCCATGTCGAAGACGAGTTGCGGGACGGACGCCTAGTCGAAGTGCTGGCCGACTGGCCGAGCCCGGACTTCCCGCTGTCGGCGATGTATCCGCAGCACCGCCAGCTGTCGCCGCGGGTTCGCGTGTTCGTCGATTGGCTGAGCAAGCTGTACGCAGAGAAGTTCGGACATCCGGGGGAAACGCTGGGCTCTCGGAAGAGTGCTGGAGATGCGCTGCTGTGTAGTGCTGTCGAAAACGCGGCGCAATTTTCGTAGACTTTCGAGAAAGGGAAACGAAGTGCAAATGGGCCCAGATACGCTCGATGGACCCCGGTGTGATGCGCCTTCCCGTCATCTCAGCAGCTCCACTACCTGAAATCTCACACGTCTGTAGCGCCGCCCCGTGCGGTTGATATCGCTTCCCGCGAGATCAAGGTCTAACAAAAGGGCATCAATGCAAGGACGCGAAACGTCATCTGCCGGATGGAGCGAGTTGCTGGTCGTCGTGGCGATCGCGTTCGGGCTCCCCATCTACTGGAGCTTTTCGGCGGTGCTGGCGGCCGAGGTCGATGCGTCTTTCTCGGAAGCCAGCCTGTGGTCGATGGTCTTCTATGAGCTGCTGGTCATGGCGGTGCTTGGTCCGGCGCTGTGGCTGCGTGGATGGAGTGCGCAGGCATTGGGTCTCCATTGGCAGAGGCGGGACATCTGGCAAGCACTGGGACTGCTGATCGTATGCATCGCGGCGTGCTATCCGTTGAGCTTGCTCGGGGCGTTCATGGCCGAGGGCGTGAATCCCTCCATGGATGCCATGGTCGCCAGCAACCTGTCGCTGGCCGCGATCGTGGCGATCTCGTTGGTCAATCCCGTTTTCGAGGAAGTGTTCGTCTGCGCGTATGTGATACGCGCGTTGGAGCGACGGCATGGCCGCGCGTTCGCGGTGAACGTCAGTACGGCGATCCGAGCCTCGTATCACTTGTACCAAGGCCCCATCGGCGCAATTTCATTGGTCGTGGTGGGGCTGATCCTCGGATGGTGGTTCGCACGCACAGGCCGGCTCTGGCCCGCGATCATCGCCCACGGCTTGATGGACCTGCTCGCGCTGATGGTTTATGCCTAGCATGTGGCGCAACAGAAGGCGCGGAGCAGCGTCTTCCGCCGGACCATGGTCCATGGCGCGCTGCGGCGCGATTCGGATCTCGGAAGATATGAGTCGCAGCTGCTTCGGATTGGGCGGGCCGCTGCTGAGGCGTGACATCAAGTGCCGTATTGGGCCAGGGAGACATCTGTGAGAACAATGATCCTGATGCTGGCAGCAGCAGTGCTTGCGCTTCCTCGCGGGGCTGTCGCGCGCTCTTCAGAGGATGAGGTGGCGGCCGCAACGTCTTATGCCCAAAGCGTGGGAATCCCGATGGAGGAGGCTGCCAGGAGGCTGTATATGCAGGAGCATGCCCAGGCCCAGGTGTCCCGCATTGTCGACCGCTATAGCGGTAGGTTGGCGGGCGCGTACTGGGAAGACATGCCAACGCTGCAGTTCGTGATACGGCTCAAGGGCTCGGCGCCGGTGACGCCCGTGCCGAACGTGGAAACTGCAAGGGGAGAGCTTCCCATCGTGATAAAGATGGGAGCACCGGCTACCATCGATGAGCTTTGGGAAAAGATCAAACGGCATCACGCCGATCTGTACGAAACGGTTCCAGGACTGCAAGGGATCTTTGTCGATGAGCGCACAGGGGATATCGTGCTTCATGTGTACAGCGAGACGCTCGATCGCCGCGACTACAGCAGTCGGATACCGGCCTTGAGGCGTAAGCTGGATGCGCCGGTCAGGATCGAGTTCTTGTCCGGGCCCATGCGCAATTCCCTGGAGTGATGTTGCCTCGCGTGCAACGCATTAGCGGTTGCTCGTGCAGATGGAGCCAACGCGGTGACCTGCGCACTGTTCTTGCGCTCCACGGCAGCGATCAGGGCATCGAACGGAATTCCGGAGTGGCATGCCACTGCCGGCACGTATCCAGGTTCAAACGGGTCATTTTTTACTGCAACGCGACGAGACAGTCAGTAACGGCAACGCACGCCACGCGCGCAAGCGCCAGGGTGCCATGCGATGCAGCCGGCCAAGAGCCGGTGCGCGCCGCGGCCTAGTAGCGGTAGGACACCATGAAGCTGGCGGTGCGCGGGATGTCCGGCCAGACTTCGAAGGTGCTGAAGGCGTGGGTGTAGCCGCGCTTGTCGGCCACGTTGTCGACGCGCATCCCCATCGTGAGCTGGCGGCTGATCTCGTAGTCCATCGACAGGTCCATGCGCCAGTACGACGGCAGTTCGAAACTGCCCTCCACGTCGCCGGTGCGGGTGCCGGTGTAGGTGGAGGACGCACCGAGGCGCAGGCCGCTCAGGACGCCCTCGCTGAAGCGGTAGTCGCTCTGCAGCACGAAGCTGTGCCTGGGCACGTTGCGGATGGGCGCGCCGACCAGGGTGGCGTTGGTGTCTTCCACCGTCTTGGCGCGCGTGTAGGCGTAGCCGGTCTGAACGGTCCAGCCCTGCATGCCCAGCCGCGCGGAGAGGTCGACGCCTTCCGAGCGCTGCTTGCCGATGGCGGCGAGCGCGCTGGGATTGTCGCGATCGGAGACCGCCACGTGCTCGCGTTCGAGCCGGAACAACGCGCCCGTCGCCACCAGCCGCCCATTCCAGAACGAGGACTTTGCGCCGACTTCGTACTGCACGCCGGTTTCCGGCTCCAGCGGCGTGCCGCTCGCGGTCAGCCCGGACACCGGCAGGAACGAGGTCGTGCGGTTGGCGAACAGGGCCAGGTTCTCGTGCGGCGTGTAGAGCAGGCCCAGCTGGCTGGTCCAGGCGTCCTGCTTCTGCTTGAAGCTGCCGCTGCCGCCCCGGCCCGTCAGCGAGGCCGTGTCCTGCCGATACGTGGACCAGCGCGCGCCCACTACCGCCCGCAACGTGTCGGTCAGGCCGATGCGGTCCTGCGCGAACAGGCCGAGGGTGCGGATGGCTTCCTCGCTGGTGCTGCTGCGCGAGGGGAGGGGGACGACCTCGGGCCTACGGTCGAACTGGTAGACCGGCGCGTAGAGGTCCAGGCTGTCGGCCAGCCCGGTGGTGTTGGCGTTGTGGCGTTTGAAGCGCGTGTAGTCGCCGCCGGCCACGAACTCGTGGGTGATCGCGCCGGTGCTGGTCTGCCAGGCGAGGTCGTTGTGCGCCGACCATGCTTCGCCGCGGCTCTGTCCATCGAGCACCGCGCGGGTCAGCGTGCGTTGCGGCTCGTCCCAGCCGAGCACGCCGAAGATGTTCTCTTCGTCGACCTCTTCCCGCGTCCACGAGACCGCGGCGCGGTAGCGGACGCTGTCGCTGAAGCGATGCTCCAGGCGCGCGCTGACGTCGGTATTGCTGCGCACGGACGGATCGAACGTGGGATCGACCAGGCTGAGCGAACGCGGCAGCGGGCCGTTCGGGTTAGCCAGCACGGTGCCTTCGGCCGGCACGCCGTTGAAGAAGCCTTCGATGCGGTTGCGGGTGTGGAACGCCTCCAGCGTCACGGTGGTGCGCTCGCCCAGATCGATGGCCAGCGAGGGGGCGATGAACTGGTGCTGCCGGTTCCAGAAATCCACGAACGACTTGCTGTCGTCGAAGGCGCCGGTGACGCGGAAGCGCACGGCGCCGTCGGCGGACAGCGGGCCTGTGAGATCCACGGTGGCGCGCCAGTCGTCGAAACGCGCGTACTTCACCGCGCCCTCGAAGCCCCAGACGCTTTCCGGCTGCTTGGTGACGATGTTGACCACGGCGCCCGGCTGCAGCTGCCCGTACAGGACCGAAGCCGGGCCCTTGAGCACTTCGATGCGTTCGATGGCGACTGCGTCGCGCGCCTGGCGCAAGGCGTTGGCGGTCATGCCGTTGACGGTCTGGTTGGCCGCGAAGCCGCGGATCAGGTAGGTGTCGCCGAACGCATCGAGCGTGGAGCCGTCGCGCGAGGCGCCCGGCACGAAGCGCAGCGCATCGCCCACGGTTTCGCTTCCGGTCGCCTCGATCATGGCGCGGTCGATCACGTCCACGGTCTGCGGAATCTGCAGCGTCGTGTCGCTGGTCACGCGCCCGTAGACGGAGATCTGGTCCAGCGTGACCGGATCGGTTGCCGCGTCCTGTGCGGCCGCCGACTGGCTCGCCAGGCCCAATGCAAACGCGATGGCCAGAGGCAGGCGGTTGGGACGGGGACGCAAGAACATGGTCGATTCCGGAATGAGATTTAATCTCATATGGTAGCTGAATGGGGAGGGTTCGCGTCTTTTGGGCTGCTTGGCGACCACCAGGAGTGCGGCTGGACCGCCGGCGCAAGCTGTTCGGTACACCGCAGGATTCTCGTGGGGAGGTCGTAGTGTTGCTCCCGCGAGCGCGGCTGCCCGCGCAAGCCAGTCGTGTAAGCTCGCGTTTTTCCCTGGGGGGAGGGGTGTCATGGTCAGGATGCTTGCGGCTTTGTTGTGCGTGCTGGCGCTGCCGGCGTCGGCCCAGTCGGCCTACAAATGCAAGGACCCCAAGCTCGGGACGGTGTACCAGTCCGTGCCCTGCGCGAACGGCACCGAGCAGAAGCGGTGGGAGACCGCGGCGTCCGCTGCGCCTGCCGGCGGCCAAGGCCCGCAACGGGCATCGCAACCGCCTGCCGGCCAGAACGGCCAACAGGCGTCTGCCGGCAGCGGCCAGGAGCCCAGCTTCGGCGCGAGCCTGATCAGTTCGGTGCGCACGCCGGGTCCGGAAGCCTGCACGCGCGCCAGGCACGTGCGCGACAGCGCCCGCACCGACCCGGCCATGAAAGACGACCGCGACTTCATGCAGGCGGTCGAGAAAGCCGTGACCCAAGCCTGCAAGTGAATCGGCGGCGCCGCGCCGCGGCAGCGACGGTGTGCGCTGCCGGCCTGGAGCGGCAGCGAAGGTCATGTGCGGCTGCGATCCGCCTCATGGACGCAGCATCGGCATGCACGGCTGGCGATCCCGGCCTTAGACGACTTGGGCGATCGCGAGTGGGTCCCTCAATGTGCGCAGCAATCCACGCCGTTGCGGCCGACGCGAGAGGCCGTGACCGCTAGGACGATGTCGTCTGTCGTGCGATGGAACGCGGCAAAGTCCCGGAGCGTGGCCGATGCCATCACGAGCGGCGGTATCGCGGCGATCTGGCGGCGCAGGCAGCGCCGATCAGCACGGCGCTGCCTGGCCGGTCGCATAGCGCAGGCCCTGCCGCAGCTGCGCCAGGAAATTCGGGTCGGCGTACACCGCCGCGTCGTGGCCCAGGCCGGTGTACCAGGCACGGCCGCCGTCGAAGCCGTGGCACCAGGCGATGGGGTGGTCCGCGCCCATGCTGCCGCCTTCGTACAGGCTTCGTCCACAGTGGCGATGACCTGCACCTGGGCGCGCGGGTTGCTGCGGTAGTCGTAGATCTCGTCGCGGATCGGCCAGGACGCGCCGTCGGGGCGGCCGTCGCGCTCGGGTTGCACGCGGGTGGATTGCAGTCCGGGCGGATGGCCCTTGAACCACGCGCCGACCAGGCGCCCGTACCACGGCCAGGTGTAGCCGGTGTCGGCGGCCGAGTGCACACCGACGAAGCCGCCGCCGTTGCGCACGAAGCCCTCGAACGCGCGCTGCTGCGCCGGGTCGAGGATCTCGCCGGTGGTGCTGGCGAAGACCACTACGCGGTAGCGGGCCAGGTTGGCTGTGGTGAAGTCGTTCGCGTCCTCGCTGTGGTCGGCGACCAAGCCCTCTTCGCTCGCCAGCTGGCGCAGCGTCGCTACCGCGGTGGGAATCGACTCGTGACGGAAGCCGGCGGTCTTGCTGAAGATCAGCATGCGTTCCGGCGTCGGCGTCGGCGCGGCGGCGGCGACGACGCCGGCGAGCAGGGTGACGAGCGGGAAGGCGAGCGGGTGCATGATGGGATTCTGCCTCGGATGCCGGCCGGCGGGGAGCGGGATCGCGGATGGGACCGGCGTGCGCCTTGCCCAAGATTACACGCGCGTCGCGCCGGCGTGCGCCGCAGCCGAAGGCGCTTTCGTGCATGCAGGGCCGGAACGCCGGCCGCGGAGAGTTCTGGCACGCTGGCTGGCGGTGCGCAAGATGAAGCAGAATTCCTCTCCCTTCCCGAGTTTGGAAACGCGATGTCAGGACGATGCAAGTGGGCCGCGGTGCTGCTGTGCACGGCCGCGTTCGGCGCCGCGGCGGCCACGCCGGCGCCGGTCGAGTACGGCACCAAGAACGGTTGGGGCAGCCTGCAGATCAGCGGGCAGGGCGGCGTCCGCCAGTTCGAGATCGAGGCGGTGGGCGCCAACGGCCATACCTGCGCGCTGTCGGGGACGCTGCGCGGCGAGATCGCCGAGGCCACCGATGGCAGCGACACGCCGTGCCGCGTGTCGTTCAAGCGCACGCCTGGCGGGTTCGAGGTGACGCCCCTGACCGAGGACAGCTGCCGCGACTATTGCGGCGCGCGCGCCGGCTTCGACGGCGAGTACCTGGCGTTGCCGCCGGGCTGCACCGCGGCGGCGAGCGGCAAGCGGCGCGCGGCGTATCTGGCCGACTATCGCGGCAAGCGCTATGCGGCCGCGCTGGCGGGCATGGATGCATTCGGAAAGGAGTGCGGCACGTTCTTCAACTGGCTGGAGCGCGACCGCTTCGCCAACGATCGCGCCATCGCCCTGCTGCGCCTGGGCCGCCCCAAGGACTGCCTGGCCGCGCTGGACAGCACCATCGCCGGCGCCAGCCGCGACGAGGATTCGCTGCAGCAGGAGCTGGACAAGAACGGCAGCATGCTGCCGCCAAGCGATTGGGACAGCTATCTGCCGATCGCCAAGTCCACCTGGTTCAACCGCAAGCTGTGCGAGGCGGCAAAGTAGCCTCGGCTATCCGTCGCGACGAACGAAGCGCCTCCACTCGCCCCTGTAGGAGCGGCTTCAGCCGCGACAGAAACCTAGGGCGACCGGAGCGGCCGCAGCCCCCCTGCAATGCCTTCCCGACGCTATCGCAAGCTGTCGTAGGCGCGCCTCCGCAGCTTTCGCACTCACGCACCGGCCGCCAGCATCAACCACTTCCGCGTCAGCCTGGCGGCGTGTCTGGTGCATGGCCGGCAACCAGCGCCGACGCCACGATCGCATGCACCTGCCGCGCCAGCGCTTTGCGGTCGGCGTCGTGGCCGATCGCGATCGGCGCGTGGAAGGTCACCCGGACCACGGCGCCGGACAGGCGTAGGAAGCGCGCGACGTGGGCGCCGGCCTGCATCGTGCCGTAGAACGCGTAGGCGTCGCGCTCGCCGCCGTGCGCCAGGCTGCGGCCGTCGACGGACAGCAGGTCCAGGGTGACCGGTTGCAGCGTCCATGGCCGGGCGTCGGCGTCGCCGCCCAGGAACAGCGAGAACAGGCTCGACTTGAACGGGGCGACGCGCTCGCCGGAGGAGGTGGTGCCTTCGGCGAACAGCACCACGTCGTGGTCGGGGCGGATCTGCGCGGCGACGGCTGCGGCCACGTGGGCCGCGTCGGTCCGGCGGCGGCTGATGAACACGGTCTGCGCCAGCGCGCCGAGATGCCGCATCCCCGGCCAGCGTTCCATGTCGTTCTTGGCGATGAAGCGCGCGCGCAGCAGGCTGCCCAGCACCACGATGTCGAAATGCGAGAGATGGTTGCCGACGAACAACGTGCCGCCGCCGCTGCGGGGGACGCCGACGCGTTCGACGCGGATGCCCATCAGCGTGCGCAGGCAGGCGAACCATAGCCGCGGCAGCACGAAGGCGCCGCGTCCGCGGGTGAAGCGCATCAGCAGCCATTGCGGCGGCAGCAGGATCGCGCTGATGAACGCGAAGATGGCGAGCCTGACGACGCTGCGCACGCTGGCGAGAAGGGAGCGCGACGCTGGCCGCGGTTGGGCAGGAGGCATGGCGTGGAGGGGCGTGGGCGGCGCTGGAGGCAGGGCGCAGTTTACCGTGCGATCGCGCTGTCGCCGTTGGTCGGGCGCCGCCGTGACCCTCTGGCGGTTGACGCCAGGCCCTGAGGTAAACTGCGCGGACTTGACGACGCGCAAGCCGTGTTCCATCGCCAGCCCCAGTCGTGAGAATCCGCACAGGCCGCCTGCCTGTGGCTCACTTCATCCCAGGGGCTTTCCCATGTCCGTTTTCCATCTTCGCGGCGCTGCCGTGCGCCTGAGCGTGTTGTCGGTCGGCCTGTCCATCGCGCTGTCGGCCGCGGCGCAACCGGACGCCGGTGCCGATCCGACCACGCTGGACGCGATCAACGTCAAGGCCGAACGCGAACGGTCGTACACGGTCGAGCAGACCGCGGCGGCGACGCGCCTGTCGCTGACGCCGCAGCAGACGCCGCAGTCGATCAGCGTGGTCACCGCGCAGCGGATCGAAGACCAACACCTGACCTCGGTACGCGATGTGCTCGACAACGTCACCGGCGTGTCGTCCAACGCCTACGACACCGAACGCGTGTTGTTCTATGCGCGCGGATTTCCGGTGGAGAACATGGCCTACGACGGCGTGCCGGTGGCGCCCGGGCTGAATTCCGGATCGGCCGACGCCAGCCTGGACACCGCCATCTATGAGCGCATCGAAGTGTTGCGCGGGGCCAGCGGCCTGCTCACCGGCGCGGGCAGCCCGTCGGCGACGATCAACTTTGTGCGCAAGCGCGCCGATAGCCGCACGCTGCAGGCGGACGCATCGTTGAGCGCGGGATCGTGGGACACCTGGCGCGGCACCGCCGATGTCGCCGCGCCGCTGGCGGCCGACGGCAGCGTGCGCGGCCGCGTGGTCGGCGCCTACGAGCAGGGCGATTCCTACCTGGACCGCTACAGCAAGGAGAAGACCGTGCTGTACGGCGTGGTCGATGCCGATCTCGGCGCCGCCACCACGCTGAGCGTGGGCTACGACTACCAGAAGAACCGGCCGCAGGGCGTGACCTGGGGCACCTACCCGGTGTTCTACGACGACGGCAGTTTCCTGGAATGGCCGCGTGGTTTCAGCAGCGCCGCGGACTGGACCTTCTGGAACACCACCACCGCCACCGCCTTCGCCGACCTCAAGCACACGTTCGGCAATGGTTGGTCGCTGCGCGCGCTGGCCAGCCACCGCGCCACCGACGGCGACATGGCGCTGTTCTACGTCTACGGGTTCCCGAACCACGTCAGCGGTGAGACCGTGGAGCCGTCCGCCTACCGCAGCCGCGACCGCGGCCTGCAGAACATGGTGGACGTGTACGCGTCCGGGCCGTTCCGCGCCTGGGGCCGCGAGCACGAGCTGGTGCTGGGCTTGAGCGGTTCGCGCTACAGCAAGCGCTCGTGGGTGAACGCCACCGAGGCGCTGGCGCCGGTCGGCGATTTCCTGCAGTGGGACGGCCGCTACCCGTTTCCGCAGTTCGCCGCCGATGCCGACAAGGCCACCGACATCCGCACCGACCAGCAGGGCGCCTACGCCGCCGCGCGCCTGTCGCTGGCCGAGCCGTTGACGCTGATCGCCGGCGCCCGCTACAGCCGCTGGAAGAACGACACCGACGACCTCTACAGCGGCGTGTTCCGCCACGACCACCGCAAGACCGTGCCCTATGCCGGGCTGGTCTACGCGATCACCCCGGTGTATTCGGCGTTCGTCAGCTACACCGAGATCTTCGATCCGCAGGACAACCGGCGCCGCGACGGCAGCTTCCTCGATCCGGTGCTCGGCAGCAGCCGCGAGATCGGGATCAAGGGCCGCCATTTCGACGGCCGCCTCAACACCGCGCTGGTGCTGTTCGACACCCGCCAGGACAACGTGGCCGAGGCCGAGGTCGGGCAGACCCTGCCCGACGGCCTGACCCAGGCCTACGTGGCGGTGGACGGCACGCGCTCGCGCGGTTTCGAACTGGAAGCGTCGGGCGAACTGAGCGAAGACTGGAGCGCGTCATTCGGTTGGTCGCATTTCGAACTGGAAGGCCCGGACGGCGCCGACCTGCGCACCGCGCTGCCGCGCACGCTGGTGCGCGTGTTCACCACCTATCGGCTGCCCGGCGCATGGAACCGGCTCACCGTGGGCGGCGGCGCCAACTGGCAGTCCGCCAGCCACGCCGCGGTGGACGGCCCCGACGGCCCGCAGCGCGTGGACCAGGCCTCGGTGACCCTGCTCAATGCGATGGCACGCTACGACATCAACGCGCAGGCCGCGCTGCAGTTCAACGCGAGCAACCTGCTGGATCGCAAGTACTTCGTGCTGGACGAGTACAGCAACCTGTACTACGCCGCAGGGCGCAGCGCGACGCTGAGCTTCAGCTACAGGTTCTGAGCCGCCGCCGCGCTGCGGCGTCGTCGCAGCGCGGCATGCAGCGGCATGCGCGAACCGCATGCCGCGGTGGCGGCGCAGCGGTCGTCGCGCGTCGTCGCTTGCGCCTTATTTCTTCAATTCCAGCACCGGCACGAAGCCGCCGTAGATCATGCGCTTGCCGTCGAACGGCATCGGGTTGACCGCCGGATCCATGCGCGGATCCTCCATCATCTTCTTCATGCCGGCATCGCGGGTGGCCTTGTCCGGCCACTCGATCCACGAGAACACCACCGTCTCGTCGTCCTTGGCCTCCACCGCGCGGAAGAAGTCGGTCTGCTGGCCGTGCGGCACGTCGTCGCCCCAGCATTCGAGCACGCGCAGCGCGCCGTGCTCGATGAACACCGAATCGACGCGGGCGTGTTCCAGGAACTTCTCCTTGTTGGCGGTGGGCACCGCCAGTACGAAACCATCGACATACGACATGGGAACCTCCGGGGTTCGGCGCACCGGGATAGGCGCCTTGCTGGATACGACGTGCGAGGGTGGTCGGAATCGACACGCGGTTGCTTGCAGCGAAGAGTATGGCGCCATGGCTTCGCCCAGGGGATGGCGCAGGAGTGGCCGGTCCCGGGCGTGTCGCGATGGCCGATCGCTCCCACTGCCGATCGGAGGCCGGGATGGCGCTGGAGTTGCTGTTTGTCTACTTTTTATTGTGACCAACCTCTGGAAAATCCCCTTCTTGAAACCTATAGTCGGTGCGGGGTCTTGGTTTCGAGGTTGCCGGGGGCGCAGGGGCGTTCGACCTGCATGCGGGCGCGTGTCCTTTTGCGGCATCGGTACCAGTGGCGTTTGCGCCGCTCGCTATCGTGCGGCTGTCCGATCGGAGCTAGGGGGTTCTGATGAAACGGTTGCTTTCGATGGCGCTCGCCTCGTGCGCGCTGACGGTCCTGCTGAGTGGCGATGCCATTGCCTACAAGCTGTATACGCACTCCACCCCGGAGGAGCGCAGGCTGGCCGGCATCACGTCGAGTTTCTATGTGAACCTCGAGCGGTTTGTTGCGCAGCGCTCGCTGTACGCGTTCGCCGAGCCGGTGCACGAAGAGATCACCAACCGCATTTATGGTTGCGAGGCCGATGCTTGCGCCGGTGGACAAGCGTTGAGCGCACCGGCGGCGGTATTGGCCGGGGTCCGCTGGAACGACGATCCGCCGTTTCGGGTCATTGGCGTGCAGCCGCGCGGAAGCAAATGCAAGGCGCGCGACACGATCCGCTTCGAGACGCAACCCAGCTGTTGGGTCGCGTTGTTCATGGATGCCAACAAGGGCGCCGCGGCAGGCAAGGAATATGGTCCTGGCGATGCGATGCTGTACCGCACGCACTTCGGCGACCTGCAGTTCCTGCACGCGATGGCGCTTCGCGATGGCGAGGCCGCACTGGAAACCAAGCAGCGCATCATGGGCTGGATCGAATTCACCTGGCGCGCTTCGCAAGGCGAGTACGTGCTGGATACGCGGCTCAAGGACATCGCCAATCCGACCCTGCAGCAGGCGTTCGGCCGCAGCGAATGGCGACTGCTGGACCTGTTCACGCTCGGCGCCAGCGGCGGGCTTCGCGCGAGCGTGGACGATGTGGCATTCGGCTCGCTGTTGCACACGCTCCAGGACAGCTATGCCGAGGGCCATGCCATGCGCGAGGAGTCCAGCGGAGCCAGGCAATGCGCAGGCCCCGGCTTCAATGTCGCCGCACCCGGCGCCATTCTCGAATTCCATGCCTACAACCACCAGGACCACGCCAGCCATGCCGAGGCCGACTCGCGCAGTGCGTTCGTCGTGCGCCTGCACGAGCCGGGCGACGTCGTGGAGATCGGGCGTGCGCTGGTGCAGGCGCGCAACCGCAGGCTGGGATGGGCCGAGATGCAGCCCTTCTTCGAGTGTGTGTTGACCCTGCAACATCCCGACGCGCTTTCCGGGCCGGGCGATTTCGCCAAGCGTTGAGCGCAGGCCGGGAGCGCCACGCCGCTGGCGGATCATCCCTGCGGGGTGGGCCATTGCTGCGTCCGATCCGGTCAGGGCCGATCAGGTGCCATCTGTGGGAGCGACTCAGTCGCGACTGAGCTACCGGGAAAGCGCGTCGCGACTGAAGTCGCTCCCACAAAGGCACTCTGCTGGGTGCGTTGTAGGAGGGCTCTGGGTGCCTTCGGGTCATCAGTCCCGACCCATCGTCGGATGCTGCAGTTCCGCTGCTTCGGTTGCCGCGGTTGAAACCGCTCCTACGGGGAGTAGAAGACCGACAGAAAAGTGCTGGCCCGCACTCGGGCCGGCTTTCCTCGGCGTAAAACCGTGGGGCAGCACGTCAGCCCTGGCGAGCGCCGTCCGGACAGGAGGCGGCCTGCTTCAGCGAGTAGGACTGCAGGATCCAGCGATGGTCCTGGCTGTCGTCGATGACGTAGTTCCACGTTTGCAGGTGGCCCTGCGCGCACGACGCGATGCCGATGGTGTCGCCGGGCATGCCGGTCGCGGGCAGGGGCACGGGTTGCGGGATCGGGCCGGTCGTCATCGGCCTGGTCGTGCTGTAGGCCAGGGTGATGGTGCCGAGCCGCTCGGGATCGCCCTTGGGCTTGCCGTCCATGGCGGCCAGGTGCTGTGCCAGCCAGTCGTGGATCTGGCGCCATTGCGGCGTTCCCGGCGCATGACGGGTCCTGGTCGCGATCTGCAGCGTGTCCTGCGGGGTGTCGGCATTGCCGGCCGGCGCGATCAGCGGCAGCGCCGCCAGGATCAGCGCGCCCGCCGCTAGCGTGTGCTTCCAGCGTGGGAGCGGTAGCTGCTTGCGCTGGGACTGCACGTCCTGCGATCCCGGGTGCAGGCCCTGTCCGCGCCACGTTCCACTGTTCGCTCGCATCCGTCCTGCTCCTTGCTCGCTGCTGGCCGATCGAAAATACCACTGCCCATGGCGGTTGGCATCCTGCCGCTGGCCGCCCGGCGCGGGATGGCGATGCTTTGTCTACGCTGCCGCGCAGCATGCGGGCGGCTGCGCGGCGCGCTCACTTGGCGGCGGCGAGCGAGGCCTGCAGGGCGGTGGCCAGGGCGGCGTCGCCGCTGACCAGCTCGCTCCAGCGTAACGTCAGGCCCTTGCGACGGCCTTTTTCGGTGAGTTTCAGGCCGTCCGGGTCGATGGTCAGCGTATAGGTCGTGCCGTCGATCTCCAGTTCCCGGCGCAACGGTTTGTCGAGTGGGGTCATGCGGCGCTCCCGGTTTTCACGATGCGCCGAGCCTAGCTTGGGCAAGGTGATGGCCGGTTCTGCAATGGCGCACGCGATGAAGACGCTCAAGATCGCTACCTACAACGTCAACGGCATCCGCAGCCGCCTGCCGCAGTTGCTGGAGTGGCTGCGGCGCGAGGCGCCGGACATCGTCGGGCTGCAGGAGCTCAAGAGCGTGGATGCGGGCTTCCCGATCGACGAGATCCATGCCGCCGGTTACGGCGCACTGTGGCTGGGGCAATCGGCATGGAACGGGGTGGCGATCCTGGCCAAGGGCAGCGACCCGGTGGAAAGCCGGCGCGGCCTGCCGGGCGATGCGCGCGATACGCAGAGCCGCTATCTGGAGGCGATGGCGCATGGGGTGCTGGTCGGCTGCCTGTACCTGCCCAACGGCAATCCGCGTCCGGGGCCGAAGTTCGACTACAAGCTGGACTGGTTCGCGCGGCTGCAGCGGCATGCGCGGCAACTGGTCGCGCTGCCGCATCCGGTGGCCTTGATCGGCGACTTCAACGTGGTGCCGACCGACGAGGACATCTACGATCCCAAGTCGTGGCGGCGCGACGCGCTGCTGCAGCCGGAGAGCCGCCAGGCCTATGCGGAACTGCTCGCGCAGGGCTGGACCGACAGTCTGCGCAAGGTGCACGGCGATGCGCGGATCTACACGTTCTGGGACTATTTCCGCCAGCACTGGCAACGCAACGCCGGCCTGCGTATCGATCACCTGCTGCTGAATCCGCCGCTGGCCGCGCGCCTGCGCGACGCCGGCGTGGACCGTTGGGTACGCGACCTGCCGCATGCCAGCGATCATGCGCCGACCTGGGTCACGCTGAAGGCGCTGGCGCAGCGCGACGACGCTGTCACGCCGGGCGCCGATGCGACAAGCCGCTCGGCGAAAACCGGCAGGATCGCGAAGGCCGTGGAGCCCGCGAAGTCGGGCGAGTCAACGCAGGCCGACAAGCCAACGCGCTCTGCGAAAGGGAGGAAAACGGCCGAACCGAGCGCATCGAGCAAGCCGACGAAAACGGCCAGCGCGACCAAGGCAGGTGAAGCTGCCGAGTCGACCAAGACAACCCGGGCGACCAAAGCGACCAAGGCGACCAAGGCGGCCAAGGCGGCCAAACCGACAAAACCGCCCAGGCCAGCGCCGTCGCCCAGGCCCGCCAACGCCGCCAAACCCGCCGCGCCGACCAGGGCGGCGAAGAAACCGGCCAAGTCCGCCAAGCGAACCAGGCCGGCCAAGCCTTCCTGACCCGCATTGCATGCGCGTGCGCAAATCGGCATCGCATGGCGGGCGCGCCGCAGTCGTGCCTATACTCGAGCGTCGCTGCCGCGCGCTGTACGCCGCGTGCGCCAGCTTCTCCCGGATGTCCCTGCGTCAGCTGCCGGAGTCGCCATCATGAGCCTGCTCGTCGTCGCACTGTTGATCGGGATCGTCGCGGGCCTGCGCGCCATGACTGCGCCGGCGGTGGTCAGTTGGGCGGCCAGCCTGGGCGTGCTGCCGCTGGTCGGGACGCCGCTGGCGTTCCTGGGGTGGCGCTTCACACCGTGGATCGTGTCGCTGCTGGCCATCGGCGAACTCGTCACCGATCAGTTGCCGGGCACGCCCAGCCGCAAGGTGCCGGTGCAGTTCGGCACGCGCATCGCGATGGGCGCGCTGTGCGGCGCGGCGGTGGGCATGGCGGGCGGGTTGTGGGTGGCGGCGATGGTCGCCGGCGCGCTGGGCGCGGTGCTCGGCACGCTCGGCGGTGCGGCGGCGCGCGCGGCGATGGCGCGGCGCTTCGGTCGCGACCTGCCGGCCGCGCTGCTCGAGGATGCGGCGGCGATCGCGCTGGGCGTGCTGGCGATGGCGCTGCTGCGATGAGTCGCGCGTTCGACGCGATCGTGGTCGGCGCCGGCCAGGCCGGTCCGTCGCTGGCGGCGCGCCTGGTCGCGGCCGGCATGCAGGTGGCGCTGGTCGAGCGGCAGCTGGTCGGCGGGACCTGCGTCAACACCGGCTGCATGCCGACCAAGACCCTGGTCGCCAGCGCACGCGTGGCGCACCTGGCGCGGCGCGCGGCCGACTACGGCGTGCAGCTGCAGGGCGACGTCGGCATCGACATCGCGCGGGTGATGGCGCGCGCGCATGCGGTGACGCACAGCGCGCGCGACAACCTGGAGCAGTGGCTGGGCGGCATGCGCGGGCTGACCCTGTTGCGCGGCCATGCCCGCTTCGAGGCGCCGCAACGGCTGCGCGTGGGCGAGGAGATCATCACCGCGCCGAAGATCTTCCTCAATGTCGGCGGCCGCGCGCACGTGCCGGCGCTGCCCGGCGTGGAACGGATCGCCTACCTGACCAACACCTCGATCCTGCAGTTGCAGGAGGTGCCGCGGCACCTGGCGGTGATCGGCGGCAGCTACATCGGCCTGGAATTCGGGCAGATCTTCCGCCGCCTCGGCGCGCAGGTGACCGTGGTCGAGCAGCAGCCGCGGCTGATCGCGCGCGAGGACGAGGACGTGTCCGCCTGCATCCGCACGGTGCTGGAAGGCGAGGGCGTGGCGGTGCGGACCGGCGCGCAGTGCATCGCGTTCGCGCCGCATGCGCAGGGCGTGGCGGTGCAGGTGGATTGCCGCGAGGGCGCGCCGGAAGTGGTCGCCAGCCATGTGCTGCTGGCGATGGGGCGGCAGCCCAATACCGACGACCTGGGCCTGGACCGCGCCGGCATCGCCACCGACGCGCGCGGCTACATCCAGGTGGACGAGCAGCTGGCGAGCAGCGCCGCCGGCGTGTGGGCGCTGGGCGACTGCAACGGCCGCGGCGCGTTCACCCACACCGCCTACAACGACTACGAGATCGTCGCCGCCAACCTGCTCGACGGCGGCCAACGCCGCGTCTCGCAGCGCGTGCCCGGCTATGCGCTGTACACCGATCCGCCGCTGGGCCGGGTCGGCATGACCGAGGCGCAGGCGCGCGCCAGCGGCCGCCCGCTGCTGTTCGCCAAGCGGCCGATGAGCCAGGTCGGGCGCGCGCGCGAGAACGGCGAGACCGCCGGCTTCATGAAACTGGTGGCCGACGCGCAGACCCACCGCATCCTCGGCGCGGCGATCCTCGGCATCAACGGCGACGAGGCCATCCATGGCGTGCTCGACCTGATCAATGCCGAGCAGCCGTTCGAGACGCTGCAATGGGCGGTGCCGATCCATCCGACCGTGTCGGAACTGTGGCCGAGCGTGGTCGGCGCGCTGCGGGCAGAGGCTGAGGGCGGCTAGCGCCGTCGAGAAAAAATGTAGGAGCGGCTTCAGCCGCGAATGGGGGGTTCCGGTGAACCCCGTTAGCCGGGGGTGCCGCGACCTCACGGGAGCCGGTCCTCTTCGGTGGCGCGCTCGCGGCGCGGAGCGCTTAGCGG
>NZ_JAVDSZ010000015.1:0-78836 GCF_031455575.1 Xanthomonas sp. 1678
CATCACCGCGATTGCCGACAGCAACGCACTGCTGCTGGGCAACCTGGCCACCGGCAACCTCACCGCCGCCAGCAATGGCGCGTTGAACCTGGGCCGCGGCACGGTAACCGGCGCCTTGACCGCGACCAGCAACGGCGGCGCCATCACCCAGTCGGCCAGCAACGGACTCACTGTCACCGGGACCAGCGACTTCAATGCCGGCACCGGGTCGATCACCCTGACCACCACCGGCAACGACTTCGGCCAGGCGGTCGGCCTGACCGGCGGCATCACCGCGATTGCCGACAGCAACGCACTGCTGCTGGGCAACCTGGCCACCGGCAACCTCACCGCCGCCAGCAATGGCGCGTTGAACCTGGGCCACGGCACGGTAACCGGCGCCTTGACCGCGACCAGCAACGGCGGCGCGATCACCCAGTCGGCCAGTAACGGACTCACTGTCACCGGGACCAGCGACCTCGATGCCGGCGCCGGATCGATCACCCTGACCACCAACGGCAACGACTTCGTCGGCGCGGTCGACCTGACCGGCGGCAGCACCACGATCGCCGACAGCAACGCGCTGCTGCTGGGTGGCCTGGCTACCGGCAACCTCACCGCCGCCAGCAATGGCGCGTTGAATCTCGGCAGCGGCACTGTGACCGGCTCCTTGACCGCGACCAGCAACGGCGGCGCCATCACCCAGTCGACCACCACCGGGCTCACCGTCACCGGGACCAGCGACCTCGATGCCGGCACCGGGTCGATCACCCTGACCACCACCGGCAACGACTTCGGCCAGGCGGTCGGCCTGACCGGCGGCAGCACCGCGATCGCCGACAGCAACGCACTGCTGCTGGGCAACCTGGCCACCGGCAACCTCACCGCCGCCAGCAATGGCGCGTTGAACCTGGGCCGTGGCACGGTAACCGGCGCCTTGACCGCGACCAGCAACGGCGGCGCCATCACCCAGTCGGCCAGCAACGGATTCACTGTCACCGGGACCAGCGACCTCGATGCCGGCGCCGGATCGATCACCCTGACCACCAACGGCAACGACTTCGTCGGCGCGGTCGACCTGACCGGCAACGGCATCGCGCTTGCCGACCGCAACGACCTGGAGGTCGCCGCGCTGCACAACGGCAACGATGGCCGCGTCGCGCTGGTCGCCGACGGCTCGCTGTTCCTGCCGGCCGCCGCGATCGCCACCGGCAGCGGCGACCTGAGCCTGGTCGCGCGCACCGGCACGCTGCGCCTGGGCGGCGCGCTCAGCGGGCACAACCTCACGTTGGGCAGCGGCAACGCCCTGCTCCTCACCGACGATGTCGCCGCCAGCGGCGACCTGCAGATCACCACCGCGAACGCCGCGCTCGACCAGGCGGCCACCGCTGCGCTGACGGTCGACGGCGCCACCACCGTGAACACCGGCAGCGGCGCGATCGCGTTGACCGGCGCCGGCAACCATTTCGGCGGCACGGTGGATCTCACCGGCGGCGCCACGCAACTGCGCGACAGCGGTGCGCTGCGCCTGGGCACCCTGTCGGTCGACAGCCTGGCGGTCACCAGCGGCGGCGCCCTCGGCCTGGGCCAGGGCCAGGTGCGCGGCACATTGCAGGCCGACAGCGGCAACGCCGCGATCGGCCAGAGCGGCGCGCTGCGCGTGGACGGCGACGCCATCGTGACCGCCGGCAGCGGCTCGATCACCCTCGACCAGGCCAACCGGTTCGCCGGCACGCTGCAGCTCAACGGCGGCGACACCCGCATCCGCAGCATCGACGCGCTGACTCTGGGTACCTCGAACGTCGCCACGCTGCAGCTCACCAGCAACGGTGCGCTGCGCCAGCAGGGCGCGCTGACGGTGACCGGCGCTGCCGCGATCGACACCGGCAACGGCGCGATCGCGCTGGACCACGACGGCAACGACTTCCAGGGCACGCTGTCGCTCGCCGGCGGCGCTGCCCGCATCCGCGACGCCAATGCGTTGGCGCTGGGTACGCTGGCGCTGGCCTCGCTGGACGTCGCCAGCCACGGCGCGCTGAACGTGGGCGACGGCAGCATCGCCGGCGCCCTGGTCGCCGACAGCGGTGGCAACACGCTGACCCAGCGTGGCGCGCTGCAGGTGGGCGGCAGCAGCACGATCGACAGCGGCGCTGCCTTGATCACGCTGGACGATGCCGGCAACGATTTCGGTGGCAAGGTGAACCTCAGCGGCGGCGCGACCAGCGTGCGCGACCGCAACGCGCTGACCCTGGGCGACGTGGCCGTCGCCGGCTTGACCGCGACCAGCAACGGCGCCTTGTCGCTGGGCCAGGGCAGCATCGGCGGCGACCTGGTCGCGCGCAGCGCGGTCGCCGGCGCCGGCGCGTCCGCCATCGTCGCCGCCAGCGCCGCCACGCCGGCGGCGAGCGGCGGCGGCATCGGCCAGCGCGGCGCGCTGACCGTCGCCGGCGCCACCACGCTCGACGCCGGCAACGGCGCGATCGCGCTGACCGATGCCGGCAACGACTTCCAGGGCCTGGTGCAGGCGCGCGGCGGCGACATCGCCATCGCCGATCGCGACGATCTGACCGTGGCCGCGCAGGCCGGCGGCGCGCTGGCGCTGAGCGCGGCCGGCGCGCTGCGCACGGCCGGCACGCTGAGCGGTAGCAGCATCGGCTTGAGCGCCGGTGGCGACCTGAGCCTGGGCCACGATGTGACCAGCGGCGGCGCGCTGCAGCTGCGCAGCGGCGGCGCGATCGCGCAGAGCGCCGGCACGCTGCGCGCCGCATCGTTGAGCGGCCGTTCCGGCGGCGCCACCGCCCTGACCGGCGGCAACGCGATCGCCGCGCTCGGCGAGTTCGGCGCGACCCAGCTGAGCCTGCGCACGCTCGGCGACCTGCGCGTGACCGGCCCGATCGCGGTCGCCGGGGCGCTGCGCCTGGACGCCGGCGGCGACCTGGCCATCGACGGCACCGTCGGCGCCCAGAGCGCCTGGCTGCAGGCCGGTGGCGACCTGACCGAAGGCAGCGCCGGCCGCCTCAGCACCGACACACTGAGCGGCAGCGTCGGCGGCAGCACCCGGCTGGGCGCCGCCGGTGCGGCGATCGACAACCGCATCGGCACCCTGGGCGATTTCGCCTCGCCCGGCGGCTTCAGCCTGAGCAACGGCCAGAGCCTGACCCTGTCCTCGCTCAACGGCAGCGCCTACACCGTCAATGCCGGCACCGCGGCGCTGTACCTGGCGGTGCTCGGCGACCTGCTGCAGACCGACACCACCTGGCTCTACGACGGCGCCGGCACGTTCTCGGCCAGCGGCCGTATCGGCACCGCCGCCAATCCGATCTACGTGCTCGGCGTGCGCAACCAGACCGTGGCGGCGGTCGGCCTGCCGCCGGCGTACTTCTACGCGCTCGCCGCCGACGGCAGCCTGCTCGGCGTGGACGGCGAATCGGGCATCAACGTGCCGACCTCGGTGTTCGCCAGCCGCGCGCAGAGTTCGAGCAACCGCACCATCGCCTACGTCGACCTGAGTGCGGCCAACGCCAGCTACCGCGCGTTCGGGCTGGTCAAGCCGGGCCTGCGCCTGCCGGTCGACCAGCAGCCGGCGTGCGATGCGGACGACCCGGATGCGCAGTGCGCGCACGAGTGAGCGCACCGCACGCCGTCCCGTTTCCCCGCCGGCGTGGGCCATCGCCACGCCGGCCGACCCCGACCCGGAGTGATTGCGCATGACCACCGAACCCACCCTGGACGCGCTGCTGGCACCGATCGCCGAGGACGCCGCGTCCGGCCCGGACCTGGAATACGACCCGGACTTCCTGGCGCTGGACCGCGCCGCGGCGAACAAGGCCGAGCGCGCGGTCGGCGACAGCGTGATCGCTGCCGAGGAACCGGATTGGGACAAGGTGCAGACGCTGGCGTTGGCGCTGTTCCGCCGCAGCCACGACCTGCGCGTGGCGATCCACCTGAGCGCGGCCTGGCTGCGCCTGCGCGGCCTGCCCGGCTGGGCCGACGGCCTGGCCCTGCTGCATGCGCTGCTGGCGCAGCGTTGGGACAGCGTGCACCCGCAGCTGGACGCCGAGGACGACGACGACCCGACCGCGCGGGTCAATGCGGTGGTCGCCCTGGTCGATCCGCTGGGCCTGCTCGGCGCGCTGCGCGCCACCGCGTTCGTGCAATCGCCGCGGCTGGGCCGCTTCAGCCTGCGCGACCTGCGCGTGGCCAACGGCAGCGTGAAACCGGCCAACGCCGCCGACAGCGTGCCCTCGCTGACCGAGATCGAAGCCTGCTGCCTGGACTGTCCGGTGGACGCGCTGGGCGAGACCGTGGCCGCGGTGCAGCGCGCGCTGCAATCGGCGCGCGAGGTGGACGCGCTGTTCGCCGAACGCATCGGCAGCGCCGCACCGGACTTCAAGCCGCTGCTCGGCGACCTGCGCGACCTGGAGCGCTTCCTGCTGCCGCAGTGGACCGCGCGTACTGGCGGCAGCGCCGAGGGCGAGGGCGATGCGGATGCCGGACAGGCCGAGGGCGGCGCCGCGGCGCCGGCCGGCGGCGGTGGCAACGCCCGCATCGCCAGCCCCGACGACGTGATGCGCCGTCTCGACGAGATCTGCGCCTACTACGCCAGCCACGAACCCTCCAGCCCGGTGCCGCTGCTGCTGCGCCGCGCGCAGCGTCTGGTCGGGCGCAACTTCCTGGACCTGCTGAAGGAACTGGCCCCGGGCGGGGTCAGCGAACTGCAGCACGTGGCCGGCGTCCGCGACGAGGACGCCTGAGCCGGCGCGCACCGCCCGCTGCCAGAGCGGTGTCAGTTTGTCCGCCGGAGGGAGCTTCGGCCTGGCACTGCCGAAGTCGGGGCGTTTCAGGCTCCTCGCGTCGCGACTGAAGTCGCTCCCACAAGGTCTTGCAGCGAGCCGGCCGGGCGCACCGTAGGAGGGAGTTCAGTCCCGACTGCTTCGAAGCCGGATAGCCGGACTACTTTGCTCGTCGCGGTTGAAACCGCTCCTACAGGGAGCGGCCGGCTTGTCGGATTTAGGAGGGGCTCCAAGAGCTTGCGACGAGCCGGTCGGGTGCACTGTGGGAGGGACTTCAGTCCCGACTGCTTCCGAAGCCGGATCGCTGGACTACTTCGCTCGTCGCAGTTGGAACCGCTCCTACAGGGAGCGACCGGCTTGTCGGATTTAGGAGGGCTCCTACAAGAGCTTGCGACGAGCCGGCCGGGTGCACTGTGGGAGGGACTTCAGTCCCGACTGCTTCCAAGCCGGATCACTGGACTACTTCGCTCGTTGCAGTTGAAACCGCTCCTGGCAGGGAGCGGCCGACTTGTCGGGTGCATTGCAGGAGGGGCTCCAGCCCGGACGCGCGGAGTATCCGAAAGCCCGCCAGGCCCCGTTTCGCGATGGTGGCCGAGGCCACCTGGCGTCGCCGGCAGCGGTGCGTGGCCGGCGCTGGATCGAGCATTTCGATCCGGTCTTACCAGCTGTACAACTTCCAGTACACCGGCGACACGTTGTCCTTGTTGCCGTCCATGTGCCCGTCGCCGTTCTGGTCGTACAGGTAGTAGGCCGGAGCGTTGGCCGGGGTCACCTTGACCATGCGCAGCTGGCCGGAGACCCGGTACTCGTCCACGGTGTCGCCGTTGTCCAGCTTGCGCTGGGTCACGTCCGCACCGCGCACGTCCACCGGCGCACCGTCCGGACCGATGCCGGTCGAGGCGCAGCCCGCCAGCAGCAACAACGGAACCAGCATCAGGGCTTTCATCGCAGCATTCTCCACAGCCTAAGTCGTCGCCGCCGATTATGCGCCGCGCGGCCGGATTCGGCGCGCGAAGGGCTGGACGCACCCGGCGGTGGGAGAGGGCCAAGGCACGCGCGCTGTTCCCTTCTCCCTGCGGGAGAAGGTGCCCCGCAGGGGCGGATGAGGGTAGGGCGCAGCCTCATCCGCCCAACTCCACGAGACGCTTTCGCGCCGGACCCTCACCCCAACCCCTCTCCCGGCGGGAGAGGGGCTAGGTTGCTCCCCTTCTCCCCTCGGGAGAAGGTGCCCCGCAGGGGCGGATGAGGGTACGTGCGCAGCCTCGTGCACCCAACTCCACGAGACGCTTTCGCGCCGAACCCTCACCCCAACCCCTCTCCCGGCGGGAGAGGGGCTAAGGCATGCGCCGGCTGTTCTTTAGCTGACAACGGCCCCAGGCGGCCCGATGCTTTTCCGAGTCCCGAGTCCCGAGTCCCCAACCCACCCAGCGTAGAATTGCCCGATGAGCCGATTAGTCCTGATCGACGGGTCCAGTTACCTGTATCGCGCGTTCCACGCGCTCCCTCCGCTGACCAATCCCGCCGGCGAGCCCACCGGCGCGCTGTTCGGCGTGGTCAACATGCTGCGCGCCACGCTGAAGGAGCGCCCGGAATACGTCGCCTTCGTGGTCGACGCGCCGGGCAAGACCTTCCGCGACGACCTGTACCCGCAGTACAAGGCCAATCGCCCGCCGATGCCCGACGAGCTGCGCGCGCAGGTCGAGCCGATGTGCCAGATCGTGCACGCGCTGGGCATCACCATCCTGCGCGAGGGCGGGGTCGAGGCCGACGACGTGATCGGCACGCTGGCCCTGCAGGGCGCCGGCGACGGTCTGGACGTGACCATCTCCACCGGCGACAAGGACTTCGCCCAGCTGGTG
Organism: Xanthomonas sp. 1678; assembly: GCF_031455575.1. NCBI lineage: Bacteria > Pseudomonadati > Pseudomonadota > Gammaproteobacteria > Lysobacterales > Lysobacteraceae > Xanthomonas > Xanthomonas sp. 1678. The sequence goes on from NZ_JAVDSZ010000015.1 coordinate 6,632, forward strand.
CGCCCGGGCGTGCAGCTGGTCAACACCATGAGCGGCAGCCGCATGGACTCCGACGCGGCGGTGATGGAGAAGTTCGGCGTGTGGCCGAGCCAGATCGTGGACCTGCTGGCGCTGATGGGCGACGCCATCGACAACGTGCCGGGCGTGGACAAGTGCGGGCCCAAGACCGCGGCCAAGTGGCTGGCCGAGTACGGGTCGCTGGACGGGGTGATGGCCAACGCCGACGCGATCAAGGGCAAGATCGGCGAGAACCTGCGCGCCGCGCTGGCGCGGCTGCCGTTGAACCGCGAACTGGTCACGATCAAGACCGACGTGGCCCTGCCCGGCGGCCCGCGCACGCTGGTCCTGCGCGAGCAGGAGCCGGAGCTGCTGCGCGGCCTGTACCAGCGCTACGGCTTCACCCAGGCGCTGCGCGACCTGGACGGCGGCGTGGCCGCCCCGGCCGGCGCCGCCGAGGGCGCGCCCAGCCTGCGCGGCACCGCCGCCGGCTACGCCCGCACCGCCGCGCCCATCGACGAAACCCTGGACCCGGCGCTGGCGGCCAAGGGCGACTACGCCGCGGTCATGACCCCGGCGCAGTTCGAGCACCTGCTCGAGCGCCTGCGCGTGGCCGACCGCTTCGCCTTCGACACCGAGACCGACGCGCTGGACGCGATGCGCGCCAACCTGGTCGGGCTCAGCTTCGCGATCGAGCCGGGCCGTGCCGACTACCTGCCGCTGGGCCACGACTATCCTGGCGCGCCGGTGCAGCTGGACCGGCAGCTGGCGTTGGCCGCGCTGAAACCATTGCTGGAAAACCCGGCCAAGGCCAAGGTCGGCCAGCACGGCAAGTACGACCTGCACGTGCTGCGCCGCCACGGCATCGACGTGCGCGGCTACGCCGACGACACCATGCTGGAGAGCTTCGTGCTCAATTCCACCGCCAGCCGCCACGACATGGACTCGCTGGCGCGGCGCTACCTGGGCTACGAGACGGTCAAGTACGAGGACGTGGCCGGCAAGGGCGCCAAGCAGATCGCGTTCTCGCAGGTGGCCATCGACGACGCCACCGGCTACGCCGCCGAGGACGCCGACATCACCCTGCGCCTGCACCGCGCGCTGTCCGCGCAGCTGGATGCCGAGCCGGCCCTGGCCAAGGTCTACCGCGAGATCGAGATGCCGCTGGTGCCGGTGCTGGCGCGGATCGAGGCCAACGGCGTCAGCGTGGACATGGCCGAACTGCGCAAGCAGAGCCAGGACCTGAGCCAGCGCATGCTGGCCGCGCAGCAGAAGGCCACCGCGCTGGCCGGGCGCACCTTCAACCTGGATTCCCCCAAGCAGCTGCAGGCGGTGCTGTTCGACGAACTGAAGCTGCCGGCGCTGCTGAAGACCCCCAAGGGCCAGCCCAGCACCAACGAAGAGGCGCTGGAGGCGATCGCCGCCGAGCACGAGCTGCCGCGGGTGATCCTGGAATACCGCGGCCTGGCCAAGCTGCGCAGCACCTATACCGACAAGCTGCCGGAGATGATCAATCTCGACACCGGCCGCGTGCACACCAGCTACCACCAGGCCGGCGCCGCCACCGGGCGGCTGTCCTCGGCCGATCCGAACCTGCAGAACATCCCGATCCGCACCGAGGACGGCCGCCGCATCCGCCGCGCCTTCGTCGCCCCGCCCGGGCGCAAGCTGATCGCCTGCGACTACTCGCAGATCGAACTGCGGATCATGGCCCACCTGTCCGAGGACGCGGGCCTGCTGCGCGCCTTCGGCGCCGGCGTGGACGTGCACCGCGCCACCGCCGCCGAGGTGTTCGGGCGCAAGCTGGAGGAGGTCACGCCGAACGAGCGCCGCGCCGCCAAGGCGATCAACTTCGGCCTGATGTACGGCATGAGCGCGTTCGGCCTGGCCCGCAACCTGGGCATCGGCCGCGGCGAGGCGCAGGACTACGTGGCGCTGTACTTCAGCCGCTACCCGGGCGTGCGCGACTTCATGGAGCGCATGCGCGAGCAAGCCCGCACCCAGGGCTACGTGGAAACCCTGTTCGGCCGCCGGCTGTACCTGAACGACATCAACGCCAAGCAGCAGGGCCTGCGTGCCGGCGCCGAGCGCGCGGCGATCAACGCGCCGATGCAGGGCACCGCCGCGGACATCATCAAGCGCGCCATGGTCAGCGTGGACGCCTGGCTGGAGCGGCACCGCGACCGCGCGCTGATGATCCTGCAGGTGCACGACGAACTGGTGTTCGAGGCCGATGCCAACTTCGTCGAGACGCTCTTGCCCGAAGTGACCCGGCTGATGGCCGGCGCCGCCGAGCTGAAGGTGCCGCTGGTGGTGGACAGCGGGGTCGGCGACAACTGGGACGAGGCGCATTAGGCTTTTCTCGGGACTCGGGACTCGGGACTCGGGACTCGGGACTCGGCGAGGCGAGGCGAGGCGAGGCGAGGGGCGGCTGAATCGAACGCGCGCGGCGCCTGAATGTCTTCATCCGGACTGCGGGCGGTGCCGAAAAGGTGCCGGGCGGGATGCGGAAGCCTCGAGGCGATGATTGCGTCTAAAACTTCTTCATTCATCGCGCGCCGATTTCAGCGTAGGGATGCTGGAGCATGGATGCGCCAGATTGGCGACAACGCGTGATTCCGGGATGCATGGCGCATCGCGCGGGCGCTGCCTGACGTTCCTGTGCATGAATCCGCCCTATAAAACACAGTTGTTTTTGGAACCTTGCGTTGCACTGAATTTCGCGAATGAATCGGTCCTTAATCCGACAAATTTTTAACTAAAATCTTCACGAACTAGCAAGGTAGAAAGTGTTTTTATATCCCTCGACAGGCGCAATACCTGTCGCGGATCTCCTCCCATCCCCTGGAGCAGATCTAGGAACGGCGACTCCTCCCCAAGTCTCCGTTCCCTGGCCCCGCCGACCTCCCCCTGGTCCGCGGGGCTTTTTATTGCCTGCGAAAAAGTTCCAGCGCCAATCCACTGCGCCGCCACAGCCGCCGGCGCAGGCCGGCATCAGGTCGCGGCCCAACCTTAGCTGCGAGCGTGCGATGCCCGATCTTTTCCGTCTGTCGATGCCGTGGTGGGAATTCATCTTCCGCGCGGTGGTGGTGTACGTGGCGGTGCTGACGATGGTGCGGGTGTCGGGCAAGCGCGCGATGGGCCAATTGACGCCGTTCGACATGCTGCTGATCGTGCTGCTCGGCAATGCGGTGCAGAACGCGCTGCTCGGCCAGGACACCTCGCTCGGCGGCGGCCTGCTGCTGGCGGCGACGCTGATCTCCCTGAACTTCGGGGTCGGCCTGCTCACCTCGCGCAGTGCGCGCGCCGAGCGGCTGATCGAAGGCGAGCCGGTGGTGCTGGCGCGCGACGGGCATGTGTTCCGCCAGGTGCTGCGCCGCGAACTGGTCAGCAACGCCGACTTCGAGGCGGCGATGCGCCAGCAGGGCTGCCTGCAGCTGGACGAGGTCAGGCTGGCGCTGCTGGAGACCAACGGCCACATCACCATCGTCGCCGGCAAGGGCGATTGAGCGGCTCGGCGCTTTAAGCAGTTGGCAGCCCCCTGTAGGAGCGGCTTCAGCCGCGACCGGGCTTTCCCGGTAACGCCCCGGTCGCGGCTGAAGCCGCTCCTACAAGAGCGCGCGCCGGCAGAATGGTGGTCGAATAGGGTCGGGTTAGCGACGCGGCTCGGTCGGTTGCTCGAGCTGGTAGAGCGCGTCGTCCAGCGCGTCCAGCTGGGCGGCCAGCGCGGTGCGCGCGTCCTGCAAGCCGCGGTTGTAGAAATGCGCGCCGATGCGTTCGGCGACGAAATCGAGCAGGAATTCGGCCTCGAAGGCGCCGATCTCCTGCTGCAGCTCGTCGCGCAGATAGCGCTGCAGCTGCTCGGCGATCTGCGCCTTCTCCTCGCGCCCCAGCACGCCCGATGGCAGCGGCGCGCTCATGCCAGCCACTCGCGCGGCACCAGGTAGTCGGCCAGGCGCGCCTCGGCGCTGCCTAGCTCGGGCTGGAAGCCGTATTCCCAGCGCACCCGCGGCGGCAGGCTCATCAGGATGCTCTCGCTGCGGCCGCCGCTCTGCAGGCCGAACAGGGTGCCGCGGTCGTAGACCAGGTTGAACTCGACGTAGCGCCCGCGCCGGTACAGCTGGAACTCGCGCTCGCGTTCGCCCCACTGCAGCGCGCGGCGGCGTTCGACGATCGGCAGGTAGGCGTCCAGGAAGCCGTCGCCGACCGCGCGCTGGTAGGCGAAGTCGCGTTCGAAGTCGCCATGCAGGTCGTCGAAGAACAGCCCGCCGACGCCGCGGGTCTCGTTGCGGTGCTTGAGGAAGAAGTATTCGTCGCACCAGCGCTTGTGCGCCGCGTAGCGGTCTGCGCCGAACGGCGCGCACAGCGCCTGCGCGGTGCGGTGCCAATGGCGCACGTCCTCGTCGAACGGGTAGTACGGGGTCAGGTCGAAGCCGCCGCCGAACCACCAGGCCACGGTTTGGCCGTCGCGCTCGGCGCGGAAGAAGCGCACGTTGGCGTGGGTGGTGGGCAGGTACGGGCTGTGCGGGTGGAACACCAGCGACACGCCGGTGGCGCGCCACGAGGCGCCGGCCAGCTCCGGACGGTTGGCGCTGGCCGAGGGCGGCAGGCGCGTGCCGGACACGTCGGAGAAGCCGATCCCGGCCTGCTCGAACACCGCGCCGTCGCGCAGGATGCGGGTGCGCCCGCCGCCGCCTTCCGCCCGCTGCCACAGGTCCTCGGCGAAGCGGGCGCGGCCGTCGGCGGCCTCGATGGCGGCGCAGATGCGGTCCTGCAGGCCGGTCAGGTAGTCGCGTACTCGGTCGAACTCGGTCATGGGCGGTATGGCAGTCGGGCAGTGGGGAAGAGGTGCTAGTCAGCCATCTGCGCTGGGCGAGGCGGCAAGGGCACGCCACATTATTGCGTGGCCGTGCCAGGCCCCTGTTAACGCGACCGGGATCGCGGGGGTCTTCGGGCGCGGCGCCCAGGTTGCCGTGGCGCTTCGTCCGTCACCTCATCCGCCCATCGCGCACCTTTGGCCATGGTCTCGTAGGGAGAAGGAGCGATGCCAGGCAGTGCAGCGGGCGCAGTAGCGCCATGGCAGCTGTGGCGGCTGGATTGCGCGGTTACCGTTCCGTGGCGTCGCAGCGGCCGGCCCCGTCGCCGAAGAACACCGCGAAGCGGTGCGCGCGATCCAGCCCGAGCAGGTGGTTCGCCCCGAGCGGACGCAACCGCCATTGCTGTCCGTCGCGCTGGCGCAGCACGACCTGTCCATCGTCCAGGCGCGCGTCCAGCGCCTCGCCATCGCCGCTGCGCACGCGGCCGTCGGCGCCGAACTGCAGGCTGATCGCGTTGCCGATGGGGGCGATGAAGCGGCCGCACGGCAGCCGCGTCGCCGGCGGCGACTGCAGCAGCGCCGCGTCCACCTCTTCCAAGGCGGTGGTGCGGCCGCAGGCGACCGGATCGGACAGGGCGCAGGCCAGTTCCAGCAGCGCCTTCGCCCGCAGGAACTGGCCGGCGTCCCACAGCCGCTCCGCCGCCGCGGTGCAGACGCGCGGGGAGGCGCTGCGCTGGCATATGGCTTCGGGTTGCAAGGCGGCGCTGGCCTGGGCGGGCGCCGCGGCCGCCGCCGGTGCGGGATCTAGCAGCGCGTGGCAGGCGAACGGCAGCTGCGGCCCGCACAGCGCCGCGGCCTGCGCGTGCCCGCCTTGCGCCAGCCGCTGCGCGCAGGCCGGCAGGTCCGCACGGCACTGCGTGATCGCCGCTGTCGCCGCCTGCGTCGGCGCCTGGCAGGGCGCCGTGCTGCCGCGCCGATAGACGGTGCCGTCCGGCGCACGGACCTGCGCCGCATCCGCCGACAGCGCGTAACGCTCGCTGCGGCCGCTGTCCAGGTCGAACAGCTGCAGGGCGTCGCCCTGGCGCTGCAGATGGAACCGCCGCGGCGTGTCCTGCTCCGGTTCCAGCCGTGCGCTGTCGGCGCTTTCCAGGTACAGCGCGTTCTGCGCATCGTCCATGTACAGGCCGCACAGCGGCGCGGCGGGCGCGGCGTCGGCGCAGGCGGCGATGCCCAGCCAGGCCAGCGCGAACAAGGTGGCGCCGGCCAGGAAGCGGCGGCTGGGGCGATACGCTGTCATCGGAAATCCTTTTCGGAGCCGGCGCGATGCCGGCGGGGGAGTGAGATCAGGTGCGGAATTCGGCGCGGACCGCCGGCCGGTACAGCAGGTAGACGATCCATCCGTGCAGCGCGGCGAAGACCAGGCAGGTCAGCACCGCACTGAACATGCCTGCGATGCGCCCGCTGCGCAGCTCGGCGTGCAGCTCCGACGCATCGGCGCCGTACTGGGCGCCGTGCGGCAGCCACGCCTGCAACGCATCGAACACCTCCCACAGCAGCGGCAGGCTGACGAAGTTGGCCAGCGCGGTGAGCACCAGGAATACGACGAACGCCACCCGCGCCCATTCGCGCCGGCGCAGCAGCGACCACGACGTGGCGCAGAACGCCAGCGCCAACGCGGCCGACAGCCACGACAAGGCCAGCAGGTGGTCCGTGCACCATTGCAGCAGCGGCGGCAGCCGCAGCTCGATCAGCAGCAGCATCTGCGCGATCGCGCCGTCCGGCAGCACCGTCACCAGCAGCGCCTGCGCCAGCGCGTACAACAGCCACAGCACGCCGACCAGCAGCGAGACCTTCGCCATCGAGTCGATCATCGGGTTGCGCGCAACGGGCAGGGGCGGGGGCGACATGCGGCGGTCCTTCGGTGGGAGGGCGGCAGTGGGTGCCGCGTAGCGTCCGGCAAGGATAGGGCGCGCGGCCGGCGACGCAAGCCGTTGGCGGATGCCGCCGGGCCATCGCTTTGTTGGTCATTGGCTCCCGGCGATGAACTACGCCGGGAAGCGCGCTGCTGCGTTTGTCGCGGCTGAAGCCGCTCCTACAGTGGCTTGCGGCGCGGCTGCGGGAGGGCTTCATTCCCGGCGGCGTGCAGCGCCGGGAAGGCCATTGCCGTGTTGCCGCTGCGGCTGCCGCAGCCGTTCCTGCGCGGCAGGAACGGTCACGCTCGCGCAAGAAACTTACTTCAGCTGTTGCTCGAACAGCTTCAGGATCCGCTTATATTCGTCCAGCCACGAGTCGGCGCGGGTGAAGCCGTGCCGTTCCAGCGGGTACGGGGCGATCTCCCAGTTGTCCTTGTGCAGTTCGATCAGCTTCTGGCTCATGCTCACCGAATCGCGGAAGAACACGTTGTCGTCGATCATGCCGTGGGCGATCAGCAGGTGGTCGCGCAGGCCGGCGGCGTATTCGATCGGCGAGGAGGTGCGGTAGGCCTGCGGATCCAGCTCCGGGGTGTTGAGGATGTTGGCGGTGTACTCGTGGTTGTACTGGCTCCAGTCGCCCACCGGGCGCAGCGCGGCGCCGGCCTTGAACGTGCCGGGGCTGCGGAACAGCGCCATGTAGGTCATGAAGCCGCCGTAGGAGCCGCCGTAGATGCCGGCGCGGTCGCGGTCGCCCTGCTTGTCGGCGACCAGCCAGTCCAGGCCGTCCAGGTAGTCCTCCAGCTCCGGATGGCCCATGTTGCGGTAGATCGCGGTGCGCCAGTCGCGGCCGTAGCCGGCGCTGGCGCGGTAGTCCAGGTCGAGCACCACGTAGCCCTTCTGCACCAGCAGGTTGTGGAACATCTGCTCGCGGAAATACGGGGTGTAGCGCGCCGACACGTTCTGCAGGTAGCCGGCGCCGTGCACGAACATCACGATCGGGTAGCGCTTGCCGGGCTCGGGATGCTGCGGGCCGTAGTACTTGCCCCAGACCGTGCCGGCGCCGTGCTTGGACGGCACCTGCACGTACTGCGGCTGGATCCAGTCGCGCGCCTTGAACGCGGCGCTGCGCGTGTCGGTGAGGGTGCGCGTGCTGCCGCCGGTCACCGGCAGCACCGCCAGCTGCGGCGGCAGGTAGCTGCCCGAATAGCGCACCAGCAGCTGCTGGCCGTCCGGCGACAACGCGAAGTCCTCCACCCCGTCGAGTGCGGTCAGCTCGCTGACGCGGTCCTCGCGCAGGTCGAGCTTGCACACCTCGTAGTCGCCCGGCCATTTGCGGTTGCACAGGAACAGGAAACCCTGGCCGTCGGCAGTGACGACCGGCGCGGAGACTTCCCACTTGCCGGAGGTGCGCTGCCGCGGCTTGTCGTTGCCGCGCTGGGTGTACAGGTGCGCGTAGCCGGACTGCTCGGACAGCAGCCACAGCGTCTGGTTGTCCGGCAGCCAGCCGAACTCGTTGAAGCTCCAGCCGATCCAGGCCGCATCGGTGAGGCGGTGGCGGTTCTGCAGCGTGGCCTTGTCCAGGTCGACGCTGGCGATCCAGCGGTCCTTGTTGTCGACCGCGCGCAGCATCACCGCAACATTGCGGCCGTCGTCGCTCCAGTGGATCGCCGGGCCGGCGCCGTCGCCGTCGGTCTCCACGCGGATCGCGCGCGGGCCCTTCAGCGGCTCCTGCTTGGCGGCCTTGCGCAGCGTCGCCAGCGGATCGGCGTCGATCCCGGGCAGGGCGTCGACGCCGAGCTTGCGCGCGCTGCCGGCGGCCACGTCGACCAGCCACAGCGTCTGCGCCAGCGGCAGGTTGCGGCCGACGCGGGTACGGGTCTCCTGGAATTCCTCGTAGCCCGACTCGGTGACGTACTTGGGCATCTTGCCGCCGCGGCCTTCGTCGGCGCCCTTGGCATGGGTCACCACCAGCAGATGGCGGCCGTCCGGCGACAGCGCGCTGTCGTCGATGGCCACGTCCTCGCCCAGGTACACCGGCGCCGGCGCGCGGCTGCCGTCGGCGCGGCGCCAGGCCTGCTCCTGCTGCCGCGCCAGGTCGCGCTGCGCGCGGTCGCGGGCCAGGGTTTCCAGGGTGCGCAGTTGCTGCTCGCGCAGCGCATCGGGCTTGGGCGCGGCGTCGGGATCGCGTTCGGCCTTGAGCACCGCGGCCTGCTGCGTGCCGCCGCCGGCGCTCCAGCGGTACCAGTCGTTGCCGACCCGCCACAGCGCGCCGCCGTCGGTGGTGAACTGCGGGCGCGAGGCGGCCTCGTTGCTGCGGGTCAGCTGGGTCAGCGCGCCGCTGCGCAGGTCGCGCAGGAACACGTCGCCGTTGCGCACGAACAGCATGCGCTGGCGGCCCGTGTCGTAGACCGGATTGGCCGCATCCAGCGTGCTGCGCTGGGTGTCCTCCACGCGCTGCGCGGCGCTGCCGTCGACGCCCTGGCGGTAGGTGTCGCGCACCGGGCTGCCGGCGCGCTTGAGCTGGTACTGCACCTGGCGCCCGTCCCACGCCCACCAGGCATCCTCGACCGGCGGCCCGATCCAGTCCGGATCGGCCATCGCCTGCTCGATCGTCAACGGGGCGGCGGCGTCCTGCGCGGCGGCCAGCGGCGCCAGGCAGGACAGGGACAGCAACACAAGGCACAAGGGGACGCGACGCATCTGGATTCCGGACGAACGGGCAAGCGGCGAGGGTAGCAGCCGCGGCGCGGCGGCGACTGCGCCGTTGGTCATGGAGGGGCCGGGATTCGGGATTCGGGATTGGCAAAAGCGAAAAGCCACTGCGAATCCCCCAATCCCGAATTCCCAATCCCGGGCCCTGCGACAACCCGTCACACGCAATTTCACGGCCTCGGGCTAACAATGACGCTCAGTTACGGTTTCACGAGCGCACGTCCATGGACGCATTGCTGCTGTCGCGCATCCAGTTCGGATTCGTCATCAGTTTCCACGTGCTGTTCCCGGCCTTCACCATCGGCCTGTCGAGCTGGCTGGCGTTCCTGGAGTGGCGCTGGCTGCGCACGCGCGACACGCTGTGGCGCGACCTGTACTTCTTCTGGCTGAAGATCTTCGCCGTGTCGTTCGGCATGGGCGTGGTCAGCGGCATCGTGATGAGCTTCCAGTTCGGCACCAACTGGTCGGTGCTCAGCGAGCGCGCCGGCAACATCCTCGGTCCGCTGCTCAGCTACGAGGTGCTGACCGCGTTCTTCCTGGAGGCCTCGTTCCTGGGGGTGATGCTGTTCGGCTGGCGCAAGGTGCCGGAGAAGCTGCACTTCCTGTCCACCTGCCTGGTCGCGCTCGGCACGCTGATCTCCACGTTCTGGATCCTGTCGGCCAACAGCTGGCTGCAGACGCCGGCCGGCTACGCGATCGTCGATGGCGTGTTCCAGCCGGCCAGTTGGCGCGAGGTGATCTTCAATCCGTCGTTCCCCTACCGGCTCACGCACATGGTGCTGGCCGCGTTCATCACCACCTGTTTCGTGATCGGCGGGGTCAGCGGCTGGTACCTGCGCCGCGGCGAGCATCTGCAGGCCGCCGGGCGCATGCTGAAGCTGGCGGTGGCGTTCGCCGCCATCGCGGTGCCGCTGCAGATCGCCGCCGGCGACGCGCATGGCCTGAACACGCTCAAGCACCAGCCGATGAAGGTGGCGGCGATGGAGGCGCACTGGCGCAACGAGGCGCCGGGCGCGGGCGTGCCGCTGGTGCTGTTCGCGGTGCCCAACGAGGAGGCCGAGCGCAACGACTACGAGGTGAAGATCCCGCGCGTGGGCAGCGTGATCCTGACCCATACGCTGGACGGGCAGATCGCGCCGCTGACCACGGTGCCGAAGGACGAGCGGCCGCCGGTGAAGCCGGTGTTCTACGCGTTCCGGGTCATGGTCGGGCTGGGGATGGCGATGCTGCTGCTGGCGTTCGTGTCGCTGTTCTTCTGGTGGCGCGGCACGCTGCTGCGACGGCGCGCGCTGCATGTGGCGTGGAATGCGATGCTGCCGGCCGGATTCGTCGCGTTGCTGGCCGGTTGGTTCGTCACCGAGATCGGGCGCCAGCCGTACGTGGTCTACGGCCTGCTGCACACCCGCGATGCGGTCAGCGCGGTCAGCCCGGCGATGGTGTGGGTGTCGCTGAGCGTGTACGTGGCCGCGTATGCCTTCGTGTTCGGCTTCGGCAGCTGGTACATCCTGAAGATGCTGCGCAGCGGGCCGCTGCCGCACGAGCCGGAGCCGCACATGCAGGACGGCGACAAGACCCCGGCGCGGCCGATCTCGGCGGCCGACGACTACATCGAGGAGGCGCGCTGATGGACATGGCGACCGTGCTGCCGGTCATCTGGTTCGGGGTGATCGGCTTTGGCGTGCTGATGTACGTGCTGCTGGACGGCTTCGTACTCGGCCTGGGCATCCTGGCGCCGTTCGCCGAGGACGAGGACCAGCTCGACCTGATGATGAACACCGCCGCGCCGATCTGGGACGGCAACGAGACCTGGCTGGTGCTCGGCGGTGCCGGGCTGCTGGCGGCGTTCCCGAAGGCGTATGCGGTGGTGCTGTCGGCGCTGTACCTGCCGGTGCTGATGATGCTGATCGCGCTGGTGTTCCGCGGCGTGGCCTTCGAGTTCCGCTTCAAGGCGCACAGCTCCAAGTACCTGTGGGGCTGGGCGTTCGCCGCCGGCTCGCTGTGCGCGGCGTTCTGGCAGGGGGTGATCCTCGGCGCGCTGGTCGAGGGCATGCCGCTGCAGGGCGGCAAGTACCTGGGCGGCGTGCTCGGCTGGTTCAGCCCGTTCTCGATCCTGACCGGCGCGGCGGTGGTGTTCGGCTACGCGCTGCTCGGCGGCAGCTGGCTGATCCTCAAGACCGAAGGGCCGATGCAGCGCATCGCGCGCTCGCTGACCCGGCCGCTGGTGCTGGTGGTGGTGGTGTTCATGGGCCTGGTCAGCGCGTGGCTGCCGTTCCTGGACTCGCGGATCATGGCGCGCTGGTTCCACGACGGCAATTTCTGGTGGCTGTCGCCGGTGCCGCTGCTGGTGCTGGTCAACGCGTTCGCGCTGTGGCGCGCGGCGATGGCGCAGGGCCGCGACGCGCGCCCGTTCGTGCTGACCCTGTGCTTCTTCGTGCTCGGGTTCTTCGGCCTGGTGCTGGGCATCTGGCCGAACATCGTGCCGCCGGGGCTGACCATCTGGGAAGCGGCGTCGCCGCCGTCCTCGCAGGGCTTCGTGCTGGTCGGGCTGGCGGTGCTGCTGCCGGTGATCCTGGGCTATACGGCCTGGTCGTACCGGGTGTTCCGCGGCAAGATCACCGCCGACACCGGCTACCACCACTGAGCCTGCGCGTTGCGGGGTGGTGGCGGGCGACGGGCGGGGCCGCGCCCGCCGGCGCGCGCGTCCGGCTTGCCAGCGACGATGGCGGCGGCCAAGCTACGTGACCCGCTGCCATTGCGGGCCAGTCGCCCGCCGAGCCGTCGCCACGCATGCCTGCCGTTCCTTCCCCTGTTTCCACGCCGTTGCTGCATCCGCTCGCGGTCGGCGAGGCGCACCGCGCGCTGGCCTACGCCGGCGGCCAGCACATCGATCTGGCCACCTTCCTCGGCCACGTGCGCGGCCTGGCCGCGGTGCTGCCGCCGGGCCGGCATGCGCTGAACCTGTGCGAGGACCGCTACCGTTTCATGGTCGCGTTCTGCGCGGTGGCGCTGCGCGGGCAGACCTCGCTGTTGCCGTCCTCGCGCGCGCCGGCGGTGGTCGCCGAGGTGCAGCGCAGCCATGCCGACAGCTACTGCCTGGGCGACCTGGCGCTGGCCGAGCCGCCGCCGCACTACTGGCAATTGCCCGAGCCGCTGCCGAGCCTGGACGGCGACATGCCGCAGCTGGCGGACGATGCGCTGGTCGCGATCGGTTTCACCTCCGGCAGCACCGGTGCGCCCAAGCCCAATCCCAAGACCTGGGGCAGCTTCCTGACCAGCACCCGCCAGGACCTGCTGGCGCTGACCGGACTGTGGCCGGCGGACGCCGTCCCGCAGGTCGTGGCGACGGTGCCGCCGCAGCACATGTACGGCATGGAGCTGTCGGTATTGCTGCCGCTGGTGACGCCGCTGGCGGTGCACGCCGGGCGGCCGTTCTTCCCCGAGGACGTGGCGCGCGCGCTGGCGCAGGTGCCGGCGCCGCGGCTGCTGGTGACCACGCCGGTGCATCTGCGTGCGCTGGTCGAATCCGGCGTGGCGCTGCCGCCGCTGGCCGGCATCGTCTCGGCCACCGCGCCGCTGGCGCAGGAACTGGCCGCGGCCGCCGAGGCCCGCTTCGGCGGCGAAGTGCGCGAGATGTTCGGGTCCACCGAGACCTGCGTGTTCGCCAGCCGCCGCACGGCGCGCGATGCGCAGTGGACGCCGCTGCCCGGCGTGCGCGTGCTGCCGCAGCCGGACGGCACGCTGGTGTACGCACCGCACCTGTCGCAGCCGGTGCTGCTCGCCGACCTGATGGACGTGGACGCCGACGGCCGCTTCCAGGTGCGCGGGCGCCAGGCCGACCTGCTGGAAATCGCCGGCAAGCGCGCCTCGCTGGCCGACCTGACGCGGCGCCTGCTGGCGCTGCCGGGCGTGGTCGACGGCGCGATGCTGCAACTGGAGCCCGAATCCGGCCAGGCGGTCGGCCGCATCGCCGCGGTGGTGGTCGCGCCGACCCTGGACGAGGCGTCGATCCTGGCCGCGCTGCGCCGCGAACTGGATCCGGTGTTCCTGCCGCGCCGGCTGCGCAAGCTCGACGCCCTGCCGCGCAACGAGACCGGCAAGCTGCCGCGCGACCGCCTGCTGGCGTTGTTGGCGGGCGAGCGCGAGGGCTGAGGGCGGCGCCGATAGCGCGCCTTTGTGGCTTGCCGCATCCACGTGGCAGAGGGTCGCTGTCGGCCACCGTCGCTGGCCTTGCGACGCTACATGCGATCAGGATGCGCGCCAACGTAAACGGCAAAGCGCGCCTGCAACCGAGTTTTCCGCATCGCGTCGAGCGTCGCCGTCGCCGGGAGCACAGTCTGTCGCGAACGCCGGCATGGGGTGTAGCCGAACGTCTTGCGCGGCCCGGTGCCTTTTGTCGAGCATCCGCTAGGCCGCGGCTGCGGCGCTGGCGCCGTCAGCCGCGCGCCGGCTCAGCCATGCACGCCGTCGATCTCCACCGCCAGCTCGTTGCGGCAGATCACTGCGTGCAACAGCAGGCGCGGGACGCGGTCGCCGAAGCGGGCGTCGAGGGCGTCGGCGACCAGCGGCAGGTCGGCCGCTTCGCGGACGTAGACCTTCAGCCGGGTGCCGTCGCCGAACTGTGCCGGCAGGTCGGGGGCGTGGCTGCGTGCGGCGGCCAGCAGTGCGTCGAAGTTGGCGAAGGTTTCCTCCAGCTGCGCCAGCAGCTGGCCGCTGTGCATCGAGGCGTGGCCGACCACGCTGGCGGTGCCGGACAGCAGCAGCGGCATGTCGCTGCCGGCCGGCGGCAGCATCGCGCGGGCGAAGCTCGGCGATTGCGGGCCGTACTGGCGCGGGTAGCGGTAGGCGCTGACCTGGCGCGGGTTCTCCAGCGGCGTGCCGGCCTGCGCGGCGGCCAGCCAGTAGATCTGGATCACCCGCGCGTCGTCGCAGCGACCGACCGCGGTGGCGGCCGGGAGCTGGCTGGGGTCGAAATCGCCCAGCCCGCGCGCGCGGCCGACGCAGAACTGGCGGTAGCGCTCGCGGTCGCCGCTGCCCAGGGTGATCGCGTCCAGGTAGTTCCAGATGCGCAGCAGGCGCGGAGTGGCGCTGCCGGCGACGAAGGCGGTGATCTGCGCGTAGGCCAGCGCCGAGGCTTCTTCGATGTCCAGCGTCTGCTCGTCGATCTCGATCACGCCGAACTGCAGGCGGCCGTCGCTGGCCCAGGCGATGTCGCCGTCGCGGCCGCTGCGCACCGGCGCGTCGGTGCGCCAGATCTCGAGCATGCGCGGGCCGTGCGGTTGCAGCGGCACGCGCAGGTAGCGCGGATCGTCGTGATGCGGGGCGTCGTTGCCGAAGCCGAACACGGCCAGTACCCGTTCGTCGCGCAGCAGGTCGCCCGGATCGGTTTCGGCGACGTAGTCCACCTCCAGCTGCGGATGCCGCTGGTCGTGGGGCGGGAACTGCGGGTGCGGCCGGCTCATGCGTTGTCTCCGTGCAGGGTGTCGCCTTGGAACTGTTCGCGTGCCTGGCGGCGACGATGGCGCCAGGCACTCCATGCGCGCGGCAGCATCGATACCGCGGACATGGCGTAGATCGCGCGGAACACGCGCAGCCGGCGGATCACCGCGCGGTTGTCGAAGACGTCGCCGGCCAGCATCGCCACCACCGCCTCTTCCACCTGCAGCACGTTGCGCGGATGCGCGAACAGCTCGCGCATGGTGGGCGAGGTGAAGCGGTAGATGAACCACTTGAATTCGTCCAGGCCGCGGCGCAGGTGTTTCTCCAGGCCGCGCTGCAGCCGCGCCTCGCGCGCCGGATCGCGCAGCGCCGCGTCGACCATCGCCGCGCCGCGCTCGGCGCTGTGCATGGCCAGGTACACGCCGGAGGAGAACATCGGGTCGACGAAGGCGTAGGCGTCGCCGAGCATCAGCCAGCGCGGCCCGCTCATGCGCGTGCACTCGTAGGCGTAGTTGCCGGTGGCGTGCACCGGCGCCACGCGCTGCGCGCCCTGCATGCGCGCGGCCACGTCCGGGTTCAGCGCCAGGGTGCGCAGCAGGAACGCCTCGCTGTCGCCCTGGCGGGTCTTCATGTACTCCGGGTAGCACACCGCGCCGACGCTCATCACGTCGTCGGGCAGCGGGATCAGCCACATCCAGCCGTGCGGATGGCGGTAGATACTGATGTTGCCGGCGTCCTCGCCGGGGCGCCGCGCCACCCCGCGGAAGTGGCTGAACAGCGCTGCCGACTGGTGCTGCGCGTTGGCGCGCTTGAGCTTGAGCTTGTTGCCGAGAAAGGTATCGCGGCCGCTGGCGTCGATCAGGTAGCGCGGGCGGAACGTGCGCACGCCGTCGGCGCCGCGCGCCTGCACCAGCGGCCGCTCGCCGTCCAGTTGCACCGCCTCGACCTTGACGCCCTCGTGCAGCTCGGCGCCGGCGGCGCGGGCGTGCGCGAACAGGACCCGGTCGAACTCGGCGCGCGGCACTTGGAACGCGTAGTCCGACTGCGCGCCCAGCGCCCGCGCGAAGCGGAAGGTGTTGTAGCCGCCGGCGTCGTTGGGGAAATCGGCGCCGAGCTTGAGCACGCCGATCGCGCGCACCTGCTCGAGCACGCCCAGCCGTTGCAGGATCGGGATGTTCATCGGCAGCAGCGATTCGCCGATGTGGAAGCGCGGGTGGTGGTCCTTCTCCAGCAGGGTCACCTGCCAGCCCTTCTGCGCCAGCAGGGTCGCCGCGGCGCAGCCGGCCGGGCCGCCGCCGATCACCAGCACGTCGGGCGTTTCCGCCGCGGCGGCCTGCGGCGTGGCGGGCGAGGGCGCGGGCGCGCGGGCGGGAGCGGTGGAATTCATCCTGAAAAACCTGCGGCGGACATGTAAGACGAGCGTCATGATAGCTTGCCGGCCAGGGTCGGACAGTTGCGCCGCTGCGCCCGATGCACCATCTTGTCGCACCTGTCCTCACCGCCTGGAAGCCCCTGGATGTCTTCGCAAACCGCCGCCGAACGTGAACTGGCCGAGCTGCTGGTCGAGAGCCTGAACCTGGAGGACGTGCAGCCCGGCGACATCGATCCGGAGGCGCCGCTGTTCAACACCGGGCTGGGCCTGGACTCGATCGACGCGCTGGAACTGGCGCTGGCGATCAGCAAGCGCTACGGCTTCCAGCTGCGCTCGGACAACGACGAGAACCGCCGCATCTTCGCCTCGCTGCGCGCGCTGTCGGCGCATGTCGAAGCCAACAAGACCAGCTGATCCGGCCGACGCCGCGCCGTGGGCGCTGGCGCTGAGCGTGCTGCTGGCGCTGGCGTATTCGCCGCTGGCGCATTGGGCCAATGCCGCGCACCGTTCCGACCTGGCCGTGCTGGCCGGCGCGGCGCTGGTGCTGATGCTGCTGGTGGAGCCGATGGCGCGGTGGCGGCCGTGGGCCTGGGCGCTGGCGTTGCTGGCGCTGGCGGCACTGGTGCCGCTGTGGCGCTCGCCGCACGCGCTGCTGCTGCTGGCCGCGCCGCCGGTGCTGTTCACCGCCTGGGTGGCCTGGTTCTTCGGGCGCAGCCTGCAGCGTGGGCGCATTCCGCTGATCTCGCGCATCGTCGAGGCGCTGTATCGCCAGGCCGGGCTGCCGCTCACCCCCGCGCAGCTGCGCTACACGCGCCGGTTGACCCTGGCGTGGGCGCTGCTGCTGGCCGCCATGACCTTGCTGAACCTGGTGCTGGCGCTGTGCGCGGTGCCCAGCGGGGTGCTGGCGCAGCTGGGGCAGGCCTCGCCGCTGCCGATCGCCGACGCGCACGCCTCGCTGATCGCCAATCTGCTGGGCTACGGGGTCATCGGCGGCTTCTTCGTCGGCGAGTACTTCCTGCGCGGGCGCTGGTTTCCGCAGCGTCCCTACCGTAATCTGCCTGACTTCCTGCACCGGTTGGCGCGGCTGGGGCCGGTCTTTTGGCGCGATCTGTTGCGCTGACGCGCGCATCGCGGGGGCAGAGGGTTGTGCAGATCACCAAGGAAAAACTGAAGATGCCGCAGGCAGGGATGCCGTCGCGCATGGCCTGGGCCGTGTGGAACGCTTTGCAACTGCTGTTCACCCTGAGCTTCACCGGGGTGGGCATCGTCGTGGCGCTGGGCCTGTTGCTGCTGTTCGGGCCGCGCCTGCCGCTGCGCATGGGCGCGCGGGTGTGGGCGCCGGTGCTGTTCTTCGGCGCCGGGGTGCGGTTCGAAGTGGAAGGCCAGGAGCGGGTGGACTGGTCGCGCAACCACCTGTTCGTCAGCAACCACCAGTCGATCATCGACATCTGCGCGCTGTTCGCGGCGCTGCCGGTGCCGCTGCGCTTCCTGCTCAAGGACGAAATGCTGCAGGTGCCGTTCGTGAGCTGGTACGCGCGCGCCACCGGCATGCTGTTCCTGGACCGCGACAGCCGCCGCGCCGGGGCCATGGTCCGGCGCCAGGCCGCGGCCCTGCTGGGCAAGGGCCAGGACCTGTGCCTGTTCCCGGAAGGCACCCGCAGCCGCAGCGGCGAACTGGCCGAATTCAAGGCCGGGCTACTGCAGGCCGCTATCGATGCTGGCGTGGACGTGGTGCCGGTGGCGTTGGACGGGGCGGGCAAGGTGCTGCCGTCGACCAGCCTGTTCCGGGTCCGGCCCGGGGTGATCCGGGTGCGGATCGGCGCGCCGATCAACGTGAACGGCGCCGATGGCCCGCTGGACCGGCAACAGCTGACCCAGCGCGCGCACCAGGCCGTCCGTGCCATGCTCGAACCCAGGATCTGAGTCGCTACCCCTATGGATTTCGTCGTACCGCATGATCATCCCAGCCTGCCAGGGCACTTCCCGGGCCACCCGGTGGTGCCCGGCGTGGTGGTGCTGGACCACGTGTTGCAGGCCGTGGAGGCCGCGCATGGCGCGCGCGGGCCGCTGCGCCTGCCGCAGGTGAAATTCCTGCAGCCGCTGCTGCCCGGGCAGCCGGCGCGCGTGGAACTGGACGGGGCGGCGCCGCGCTGGCGCTTCCGCGTGCGCCGCGGCGAGGACCTGCTGGTCAGCGGCGAGCTGGTCGCGGACGCGGCGCCATGAGCGCCAGCTGGAAGCACCGCCCGGAAGGCGGCGGCCGGTTCGCGCTGTGGCTGATCCGCAGCATCGCCCGCTACGGCGGCCGCGCCGTCGGGCGCCTGCTGCTGTATCCGATCACCCTGTATTTCCTGCTGGTGCGCGGCCCGGAACGGCGCGACTCGCGCGACTACCTGAGCCGCGTGTTCGATCGCCCGGCCACGCTGCTGGACGTGGCCCGGCACATCCACACCTTCGCCTCCACCATCCTGGACCGGGTGTTCATGCTGTGCGGGCAGATGCACCGCTTCCAGGTCGACATCCAGGGCCTGGAGCAGTTGCACGCGCAGATGGACCGCGGCCGCGGCGTGCTGATCTTCGGCTCGCACCTGGGCAGCTTCGACGCGCTGCGGGTGCTGGCCACCGAGCGTCCCGACGTGCAGGTCAAGGTGGTGCTGGACAAGGCCCACAACCCGGCGATGACCGAACTGCTGGGCGCGCTGAACCCGCAGCTGGCGGCCAACATCATCGACGCCGGCATGGACAGCACCTCGATCGTCATGGCGATCAAGCAGGCGGCCGACGAAGGCGCACTGGTCGCGCTGCTGGTGGACCGGCCGCGCCCGGAAGACCCGGCGCTGCCGGCCGCGTTCATCGGCCAGGGCGCGATGTTCCCGACCTCGCCGTGGCTGATCGCCGCGGCACTGAAGGTGCCGGTGGTGCTGGCGTTCGGCCTGTACCGCGGCGGCAACCGCTACCAGCTGGTGTTCGAGACCTTCAGCGAAGGCCTGGACCTGCCGCGGCGGCAGCGCGCGCCGGTGCTGGCGGCGCTCATCCGCGATTACGCCGCCAGGCTGGAACATTACACGCGCTCCGCGCCGTACAACTGGTTCAACTTCTACGATTTCTGGAACAACCGCCATGCCGATGCGTCGCACCTTGCCGTGGATGCTGATACTGCTGTGCAGCGCCGCACCGCTGTGCGCCGCGCCGCCTGAGCCGCTCGACCCCGACTGGATCCTGCAGAAGCTGGCGCGGCCGGCCCCGGTCAGCACCGATTTCGTCGAACTGCGTGGCTCGGCGCTGCTGAAGGCGCCGCTGCGGGTGCAGGGCCAGTACCGCCGCCCGGACAACGCCACCCTGGTGCGCGAAGTGACCGCGCCGTACCTCGAGACCACCACCCTGCGCGGCGGCGACGCCACCCTGGAGCGCGCCGGCAAGGCGCCGCGGCGCTTCTCGCTGGCGCGGGTGCCGGAACTGGCCGGCCTGCAGAACGGCTTCGGCGCGCTGCTGTCCGGCGACCGCGCACAACTGCAGCAGCACTACACGCTGAGCAGCAGCGGCACGCGCGAACGCTGGCAGCTGCAGTTGCAGCCCAAGGACGCGGCACTGGCCGCGCAGGTGCGCAGCCTGCGCCTGTACGGCCGCGGCGCCGAGCTGCGCTGCATCGAGACCACTCCGGCCAAGGGCGACGTGCAGCGCACCCTGCTGGCCGGCGCCGCGCGCGACGCGGCCAGCCTGGCCGAGACCGAGGCGCTGACCGCGCTGTGCCACGGCGACGCACGTTGATGCCGCCCGCCTGCGATAACGCGCGGCGGCCCGCGCCGCGCGCCGCCGCGTGCGCTGCCCCGCTGCTGGACCTGCGCGCCATTGCCGGGCCGCATCGATGAAACGCCAACTGAGTTCGAAAGCGCGTATCTCGCTGGCGCTGCTGTGGCTGGCGTTGCTGGCCGGCGGCGGCTGGTGGCTGGGCAACGTGCTGCAGGTGTCAGGCGACTTGCGCAAGTTCATGCCCGAAGCCCAGACCCCCGCGCAGAAACTGCTGCTCGACGAACTCGGCGAAGGCCCGGGCTCGCGGCTGCTGCTGATGTCGCTGTCCGGCGCCGATGCGCCGACGCTGGCGCGGCAATCGCAGGCGATGCATGCGCAGCTGGCCGCGCAGCGCGACACCTTCGAACTGGTCGCCAACGGCGCCGATGCCGGCCTGGACGCGATTCCCGAGCGCCTGCTGGCCTACCGCTACCTGCTCAGCGACAGCTTCGATGCGCACCCGCTGGACGCGGCGACGCTGGCCGACGCGCTGCAGGCGCGGCTGCAGGACCTCGGTTCGCCGGCCGCGGCGATGGTCGAGCCGCTGCTGCCGCGCGACCCGACCCTGGAAGTGCTGCACCTGGCCGAAAGCCTGCAGCCGGCCGGCGGCCCGCAGCAGCGCGAAGGCGTCTGGTTCGACCGCGCTGGCAAGGACGCGTTGCTGGTCGCGCAGACCCGCGCCGCCGGCTTCGACCCCACCGGGCAACAGCGCGCGGTGGACGCGATCCACGCCGCCTTCGCCAAGGCCAGCGCCGGCACCGCCAGCCGCCTGACCCTGACCGGGCCCGGCGCGTTCTCGGTGGAGATCGGCGGGCGCACCCAGAACGAGGCGCAGTGGATCGGCATGCTGGATACGCTGGGCCTGGTCGTGCTGCTGCTGGTCGCCTACCGCAGCTGGAAGATCCCGGTGCTCGGCGTGCTGCCGCTGGCCAGCGCCGGCCTGGCCGGACTGGGCGCGGTGGCGCTGCTGTTCGACGGCGTGCACGGCATCACCGTGGCGTTCGGCTTCACCCTGATCGGCGTGGTGCAGGACTATCCGATCCACCTGTTCAGCCATCAACGCCCCGGGCTGGATCCGCGCGCCAACGCGCGCCACCTGTGGCCGACGCTGGCCACCGGCGTGGTCTCTACCTGCATCGCCTACGTCACCTTCCTGTTCTCCGGCGTGGACGGCCTGCGCCAGCTGGCGGTGTTCACCATCGCCGGGCTGCTGGTGGCGGCGCTGACCACGCGTCTGCTGCTGCCGGCGCTGATCGATCCTTCGCCGCGCGACCATGCCGATTCGCCGGCGCTGGCGCGGCTATGGCGCGGCATCGCCCGCCTGCCGCGGCCGCGCTGGTCGCTGCTGCCGCTGGCGCTGGTCGCGGCGGCGGTGATCGCGTTCGCGCCGGGCCCGTTCTGGCAGAACGACCTGTCCAAGCTGACCCCGGTGCCGGCCGACGGCCTGGCCCGCGACGCGCACCTGCGCCAGGAACTGGGTGCGCCGGACGTGCGCTACGTGCTGGCGCTGCCGGCCGCGTCCGCTGACGCCGCGCTGGCCGCCTCCGAGCGGCTGCGTCCGCGCCTGGACGCACTGGTGGCGCGCGGCGAGCTGGCCGGCTACGACATGGCCGCACGCTACCTGCCCAGCGCGGCGACCCAGCGGCGGCGCCAGGCGGCATTGCCGGACGCGGCGCAGGCGCAGGCGCTGACCGCCGCCGCGGTCGCCGCCACGCCGTTCCGTGCCGACGCCTTCGCCCCGTTCCTGGCCGACCTGGCGCGCGCCCGCAGCGCGCCGCCGCTGACCGCGCGCGACCTGCACGGCACGCCGTTGGCGACCACCGTCGATGGCCTGTTGCTGGACCGTGCCGACCGCGCCACCGCGCTGGTGTCGCTGACCGGTTTGCGCGATCCGGCGCTGCTGGCCGCCGCGATGCAGGGCAGCGGCGCGCAGTTGCTGGACCTCAAGGACGCGTCCGAATCGCTGGTCGCCGCCTACCGCGGGCGCGTGCTCGGCGCGCTCGGCATCGCCGCGCTGCTGCTGGCGCTGACCGTGGCGATCGCGCTGCGCACGCCGCGCCGGATCGCGCGGGTGCTGCTGCCGATGGCGCTGACCACGCTGCTGATCCTGGCGATCCTGCGCGGCTGCGGGGTCGAACTGAACCTGTTCCACCTGATCGCGCTGATCCTGGCGGCCGGCCTGGGCCTGGACTACGCGCTGTTCTTCGACCACGCCGGCGACGACCGCGCCGACCAGCTGCGCACGCTGCACGCGCTGATCGTGTGCAGCCTGATGACGCTGCTGGTGTTCGCGCTGCTCGCAGCGTCCAGCATCCCGGTGCTGCGCGCGATCGGCAGCACGGTGGCGCTGGGCGTGCTGTTCAACTTCGTGCTGGCGCTGCTGATCTCGCGCGAGACCGCCAGCGATGCGCCGGCCATCGCGCACCGGGAGCGCGCCGCATGAGCGCGCTTGCGCGCGGACGCGCCGCGATCGCGGCGCTGGTGCCGCACCAGGGCCTGATGTGCCTGTGGGAAGAAGTGGTCGCCTGGGACGCGCAGCGCATCGTGCTGCGCAGCCATGCGCATCGTGAGCCCGAGCATCCGCTGCGCGGCGGCGGCCGCCTGCGCGCGCTGCACCTGTGCGAATACGGTGCGCAGGCGATGGCGGTGCACGGCGGCCTGCTCGGCCGCGCCAGTGGCAAGCCGGTGCGCCCGGGCATGCTGGTCGCGCTGCGCGGCGTGCAACTGCACGTGGCCGATCTGCATGAGTTGCCGGAGGCGATCGAATGCGAGGCCGAGGTGCTGCTGCAGGCCGAGGACAGCCAGCAATACGGCTTCCGCATCGTGCATGGTGCGCAGTTGCTGGCCGAAGGCCGCGCCACGGTGATGCTGGGCGCGGCATAGCGAAGGAATCGCGATCCGGCGCTGCACGGCGCCAGCGGGCGTTCACTGCGCCTGCGGGTCGAAGTAGGCTTCCCAGGACCGGGGCGAGGCCTGCAGCGCCGCGGCCTTGGCGAAATACAGCGATGCGTGTCTGCGCCCGGCGCCGTTGCGCAAGGCCACGCCGAGGTTGAAGCAGGTGTTGCGGTCGCGCGATCCGCGCTCCAGCGCCTGCCGCAGCACCGACGCCGCTTCATCGTGGCGGCCCAGGTCGCACAGCACCGTGCCCAGGCCGGTCAGCAGCTCGGGATCGTGCGGCTGCGTGCGCAGCGCGTCGCGTAGCAGCGCTTCCGCCTCGGCCAGGTTGGCGTCCCAGCGCTGCGGTTGCTGGTAGATCGCCTGCACCAGCGAACGGGCGCGAAGGAGGGCGTTCATCGGGTGATTCCTGAAAGTGGCGTGCGTCGATCGCGACAGGCGCGGCTGGCGCGGTCGCGGGGCATGCTACGTCCGCCGCCATCGTGCTGGCAAAGCGCTGCGCCGCCTGCGCGCGCCGGCGCGTTGCCCGCTACTGACCCGGCCCTCGCCGTGTTCTACGATGTTGCGTCCTGCAACGACGCAATACGGAGCACGTGCGCATGACCGATCCTTCGACGAAACGCCGCGCCCTGGTCACCGGCGGGAGCGGCGACCTGGGTGGGGCGATCTGCCGGCGCCTGGCCGCCGACGGATTGCACGTGATCGTGCATGCCAACGGCAACCTGGCCCGCGCCGCGGCGGTGGTGCAGGACATCGCCGCCGCTGGCGGCAGCGCCGAGGCGGTGGCGTTCGACGTGGCCGACGCCGACGCCAGCGCCGCGGCGCTGGCCGCGCTGCTGGAGGCCGGGTCGATCCAGGTGGTGGTCAACAACGCCGGCATCCACGACGACGCGCCGATGGCCGGGATGCGCGCGGCGCAGTGGCACCGGGTCATCGACGTGTCGCTGCACGGTTTCTTCAACGTGACCCAGCCGCTGCTGCTGCCGATGGCGCGCACGCGCTGGGGCCGCATCGTCAGCGTGTCGTCGGTGGCGGCGGTGCTCGGCAATCGCGGGCAGACCAACTACGCCGCGGCCAAGGCCGCGCTGCACGGCGCCAGCAAATCGCTGGCGCGGGAGATGGCCAGCCGCGGGATCAGCGTCAACGTGGTCGCGCCCGGGGTCATCGAGGGTGCGATGGCCGGCGAGGCGTTCGCGCCGGAGGCGATCAAGCAACTGGTGCCGGCCGGTCGCCCCGGCAAGCCGGAGGAGGTCGCCGCGCTGGTGGGCTTCCTGTGTTCGGACGCGGCCGGCTACGTCAACGGCCAGGTGATCGGCATCAACGGCGGCATGGGCTAGGGCGTGTCATCCATCCCCGAGCAGCTCGCGCCACTGCCGTGCATGCGTGTTCACGTCGGCGCTGACACGGCAGCGTGCACGCGCAAGCGTGGCCTTGCGGGTTGGGCCTGTCAGGCCGCCGGCGGGCACCGCGCGGCTTGACCTGACCACCGGTCAGGCGCTGCGCCACGCAGTACCGGCTGGCGACCTGACAGACCCAACGCGACCTACTCGGGAATGGATGACACGCCCTGGCGGCGCGGCACTTGGAATGCGGGCGGGGCGGGCCTATAGTCGGGTCATGTCCGCCGTGCCTGCCACCAAGAAGCGCCCCAGCCGGATCCCGGGCGGCACGGTTGCGACCGTGTCCCAGCTCAAGGACCGGACCTATGCCGTGTTCACCGGGTCGGGCGTGCGCGTGGACCTGCAGGCGTTCTTCAACAGCGAGTCCGGGCGCCAGGCGGTGAGCAAGGTGGCGCGCACGGTGCGCGGCCGCGTCGAGGCCAAGCGCGCCAAGTAGCCGCAGGGGCAAGGAATGCCTTTCAACCAATTGCTGTTGCCGCTGATCGGCGGCTATCTGTTCGTCAACTTCACCTTCATCACCTCCTACTGGGCCTCGCGCCAGGGCAAGGAGCAGCTGCTGATGGCCTCGGCGCTGGTCGGCATCGTCGCGCTGGCGGCGGCGCGGGTGCTGGCGGTGCTGCTGATGGCCACCGCGTGGGGTCGCGAGGCCTGGCAGTTGCTGCATCTGGTCGCGCCGTATCCGGGCATCGGTACCGCCTTGCTCGCCTTCCTGATCTGCCTGGCGCTGCGGGTGTGGATCAACTGGTTCTGGCCGCGTGACGAGGCGGCGCTGTGGCTGTACGGCACCGGCACCTACAACAGCCTGGAGCGGTTGTTCTTCCTCAGCGTGCTGCGCGTGGAGCAGGTCCGCACCCGCGGCTTCGTCGCCGAGCTGGCGCTGCGCATGCTGTGGCATCCGCCGTTGCGCCTGGGCCGCTGGCTGTCGCGCCTGCTGGCGCCGCGCGCGGCGTCGGACCAGGCCGGGGCGGATGCGCACCCGGCCGACCGCCTGGACGCGCTGGAGACCAGCGACGGCCTGCTCGCGCCGGTGCCGGTGCTGCTGTCGCTGAAGGATCGCAAGGTCTATGCCGGCTGGCTGGAATGGATCCCGCCGCTGCGCGCCGACGCCTCGCCGTACCTGCGCCTGATCCCGGTGTGGAGCGGCTACCGCGATGCGCAGACGTTGCGGGTGGTGGTGACCGAGAACTACTCCGAGGACATCTTCTCCGGTTCCGAACTGCCGGCGGCGAAGGTGATCTCCACCGGCGACATCGCCAATGCCAGCCTGTTCGATCCGGACGTGTTCGATCGCTTCGGCAGCGAGCCGGCGGAGGCGGAGCAGGGCGAACCGGATCCAGACGCCGCGCCGCAAGCGCCGCGCTCGCGCGGCGCCGACGCGGAGTGAGCGCGCCTGTCGCCCGCGCGCGACGCGGCGAGTGCCGGTAGCGACGGTCAAACGCCGTGGCGCTCCACGTGGCGGGCGCCGCCGGTCTCCATCGCCGGACCCTGCGCCGTCCCGGCACGGCGCGCGGACCTCACGCGGCGCGCGCGTACCAGCTGTCGGCCAGCGAGCTCTCGCCGTCCAGCGTATCGGCGAGCAGCGCGTCCAGGCCGTGGTCGTCGATCTGCGGATGCTGCGCGCGCGCCTGGTCCAGCACTTCGCGCGCCAGCCAGCCCATCCGCGCGACGTTCTCGCGCACCCGCGCCAGGAACGCCGCGTCGTCCAGTTCGTCGCGCAGTGCCGCGTTGAGCTGGTGGAACCAGCCGATCAGGTACTGGTCGAGCAGCCGGCCATCGGCCTGCGGCCGGTCCTGCGCGTCGTTGTGGCGGCCCCAGTCGCGCAGCAGCGCCTGCATGCCCAGGTTGAGCTGGCGCGCGTGCGTGAAGTCCGGGCGCAGCCGGCCCAGCATGGACAGGTCGGCGATGCGGTCGGAAAAGTACAGCGGCGCCAGCAGCGCCCAGTAGTAGGTGTAGTCCCAGATCACCTTGACCGGCATCACCTGCGCATCGCCGAACAACGGGTACTGGTCCTGGTACAGGGTCAGGGTGTTCTCGTAGAACGAGAAATACAGCTGCTGGTACAGCTCGGCGTAGGGCGCGATGTTGCGGCCGGCGCGGTCGAGTCCGATCAGTTCGCAGATGTAGGTGTTGGAGATGGCGATGAAGTCGCTGCCCGGTGAATAGAACGGGTCCAGGAACACCCCGGCCTCGCCGGTCAGCGCCCAGCGCTGCGCCGAGAACACCTGCTTGCAGCCGTAGGAGAACTTGCGCAGGAACAGGAAGTCCTGCAGCGCGTGCTGGCTCTGTTCGAGCGTGCGCGCCACCTGCGGCTGGTGCTGGTGCAGCCAGGCCATCGCTTTTTCGTGCGTATTCATCGTCTCCAGCGGATGCATCTGCGCATCGCAGACGATGCCCAGCGAATGCGCGCCGGAGGACAGCGGGATCAGCCAGAACCAGTAGCCCGGCCCGCACATGTGGTTGGTCGAGCGCCAGCGGTCCGGCGGCGTGCAGCGCTGCAGCCAGTCGCTGTCCTGCGACCAGCCGTTGGGGTCGACCAGTCCGTCCACCCGCCACCACACCGCATTGGCGTTGTGCGCGTTGTCCTGGGCCAGGCCCAGCTTGCGCTTGAGCAGGCCGGCGCGGCCGCTGGCGTCCACCACCCAGCGCGCGCGCAGCGTGGCGGCGGCGCCGTCGCGTTCGTAGCGCACCTGGTGGTCGGCGTCGTCCTCGGCTAGGTCGATGCCGCGCACCGTGCAGCCGTCGATGAATTCCACGCCCAGCGCGCGTGCGCGCTCGCCGAGGAAGTTCTCGAAGCGGCCGCGGTCGATCTGCCACGACGGCGTCGGCAGCAGCTGGCTCACGCCCAGTTCGGTGCAGCGGTCGATGTCCTCGCGCCCCTCGGAGAAGAAGAAGCGGAAGCCGAACTTGCGGATCTGTTCGGTTTCCAAATGCTCGCGCAGGCCGAGCACGTTGGCGAAATAGTGCGCGCCGATCTCCACCGAGGATTCGCCGACCTTGAACGCGGCCTCGCGCACCGGGTGCGCGCGCCGTTCCAGCACGCTGATGCGCAGGTCGGGGTCGCGCTGGCGCAGTTGCAGGGCCAGGGTCAGCCCGGCCAGGCCGCCGCCGGTGATCACCACGTCCGCATGCCGCTCGTTCATGTCGTTTCTTCCTTGCCGAAAGGGGAGGGCACCTTGGAAAACTCGCCGGCCGTGTCGTCGATCAGCACCGGGTTGGCGCGGACGCGGCGGTATTCGCGCAGCACGTGGCCGTACTTGCACACCTGCACGACCACGTGCGAGGTGATCTTCCACAGGTCGCGGACCAGGCGGAAATGGCTCTTGCGGAACTCGCAGGTCGGGTTGGCATAGCGCGTCTCGATCGGCACCGCCACCACCCGCGCGCCGGCCTGGCGTGCGGCGGAGATCAGCAGCTGCGCCTCGAACACGAAGCCCTCGCCGGGGACGTCGGGCAGGGTGAACACCGATTGCGGGTACAGGCGCTGCCCGCTCTGGCTGTCGACCAGCTGGAAGCCGCAGGCCCAGGCGATGCCCCAGTCGCCGAAGTCGTTGCCGATGCGGCGGATGGTCGGCTGGCTGGCGCGCTTGCGCAGCCGCGCGCCGACGATCACGCAGCCGGGATGGCGATTGGCCGCGGCCAGCAGGCGCGGGAAATCGGCGGCGCTGTGCTGGCCATCGCCGTCCATCGTCATCACCGCGCGCACGCCCTGGCGTTGCGCTTCGGCGAAGCCGCTGCGCAGCGCGGCGCCCTTGCCGCGCCGCTGCGGGTGGCGGATCAGCGTCACCGGCAGGTCGGCGATGCAGTCGCTGGTGCCGTCGTCGGAGCCGTCGTCGACCACGATCACCCGCGGGCAGTGCGCCAGCGCATCGCCGACCACTTCGCGGATGCGTAGCGATTCGTTCAGTGCCGGGATCAGGATCGCGGCCTCGTCGGCGCGCAGCAGGATGCGGCTCATGCCGTCAGCTCCACGACCAGGCAGCGGCCGCCGCCGGCGTCGAGCACGCAACCGCCGGCGCCGGTGGCCAGCGCGTCGAACAGCGGCAGCATCGGCGCCATCGCGTTGCCGGCGGCATGCCGCGCCAACGCGCCGTTGCCGACGTCGGCTGGGCCGTCGCCCAGGCGCACGCGCAGGCGCGGCTTGCCCGGCAGCGCCGCGGCGCCGAGCACCAGCGCGCCGCCGAGCAGGCCTTCGCTGTGCGAGACGCGGCCGAGCGGGCCGGCCGCGCGGCTGTCGTAGCCGGCCAGCAGCACCGCCGCCTCGCCGGCGGCCAGTTGCGACAGCGCTTCCAGCAGGCCTTGCGCGAAGCTGGCCTGGTGCGCGCTGATTGCGGTCGCCGCGGCGGTGGCGCCGGCGCCGATGGTCCAGTAGCCGGCGGCGGCGTTGTGCACCGAGTTGTGGAACTTGGTCGGCGAGATCGCCAGCGGATCGTCGGCCAGCGTGGCGCACATGTAGTCGGTGATCGCCAGGTCGCCATGGGTGGAGGTGAACACCGACGGCAGCGTGGAAGGATCGCGGCCGGCGTCCTGGCACGCGGCCAGCGCCACTTCCAGCGACACCGCCACGGTATCGGGCGCGCGCCGCCGCTCGTTGGCCGCCAGCAGCTGCGACGCCGGCCGCGCCGGCGTTTCGAGCGTGCCGCCGCTGCCGGCGGCGAAGGCGTGCGCCGCCGCCCATGTCGGCAGGCCTGTGGTCCAGAAGCCGATGCCTTCGATGGTCGCGGTCAACATCGGCGTGCTCATGCGCGGCCGAACAGCAGCGAGCAGTTGTTGCCGCCGAAGCCGAAGGAATTGTTCATCGCGTAACGGACCTGTGCGTGGGCATTGGCGAAGCGGATCTGCGGACCGCACTCGGGATCGGGCTGGTCGCTGTTGAGGGTGCCGGGGAGCAGACCCTCGCGCAGCGCGAGCAGCGCGAA
This sequence comes from Xanthomonas sp. 1678, assembly GCF_031455575.1. Lineage (NCBI taxonomy): Bacteria > Pseudomonadati > Pseudomonadota > Gammaproteobacteria > Lysobacterales > Lysobacteraceae > Xanthomonas > Xanthomonas sp. 1678. The sequence goes on from NZ_JAVDSZ010000015.1 coordinate 35,875, forward strand.
CACCGACTCGACGATGCCGGCCGCGCCCAGCGTATGCCCGGTCCAGGCCTTGGTCGAACTGGCATGCAGGGTGGCCGGGAACAGCGCCGCGACCGCGGCGGCCTCGATGCTGTCGTTGGCCGGCGTGGCGGTGCCGTGCAGGTTCAGGTAGCCGACCTCGGCGGCGTCCACGCCGGCCCGGCGCAGCGCGGCGCCCATCGCCAGGCGCGCGCCGAGCCCCTGCGGGTGCGGTGCGGACATGTGGTGCGCATCGCTGGATTCGCCGTAGCCGCGCAGCACCGCCAGCGCCGGCGGCGCATCGGCCGCGTCGGCGCGCTCCAGCAGCGCGTAGCCGCCGGCTTCGCCCAGCGACAGCCCGACCCGGCGCACGTCGAACGGCCGGCACGGCTCCGGCGACACCAGCTGCAACGCGTTGAAGCCGAACAGCACGCTGCCGCACAAGGTGTCCACGCCGCCGACCAGGGCCGCATCCACCGCCCCGGCGGCGATCAGCCGCGCCGCCTGCGCGAACACCTTGGCGCTGGACGAACAGGCGGTGGCGACGGTGATGCACGGGCCGCGCAGGCCGGTGGCTTCGCGCACGAAGTCGCCCAGCGAATGCGGCGTGTGCACGATCGGCCGTTGCAGGTCCGCGGGGAAACACGCGCCGTCGGCGTCCTGGTCGAGCCGGGTATAGGCCTCTTCGCTGGCGCCGATGCTGGAGGTGGAGGTGCCCATCACCACCGCCACGCGCTCGGCGCCGTGGCGCTGCGCGGCGGCGGCGACCGCCTCGCGCAGGCCGTCCTGCTGCAGCGCCAGCCACGCCAGGCGGTTGTTGCGGCAGTCCCATGCGGCCAGCGCCGGCGGCAGCGGCAAGGTCTCCAGCGCGTCCACCCGGCCGATCCAGCAGGGCAGCGGCTGCGCGCCGAAATCGTTGCGGCGCAGGCCGCTGCGGCTGTCGCGCAACGCCGAGGCCTGGGCCTGCAGTCCGCTGCCGAGCGCGGTGGTCGCGGTGTACGCACGAATTGCGACGGGTGCCATGCGGGGCGACGGGGGCGCTTCGGTCACGCGATATTCCGTAGAGGAGGGATCGCAGGAGTATATCGGCGCGGTCCGCAAAGCCGTGAAGCGCACGCCGCGCTGAACGTGAACAGGCATGGCGCATGCATTTATAAATGCAACGCGCGGCGCGCGCTTTCGCCGCTGGCGCATTTCCTCCACAATCGCTTGCCTTTCCACGCCAGGCGCACGCCACGGGCATGCAAGCCTACGTCTACAAAAGCCAACGCAAGCCGGACACCTACCTCTACCTCGCCAAGCGCGACGACTTCGGCTGCCTGCCGCAGGCGCTGCTGGCGTCGCTGCAGCCGCTGGCGTTCGTGCTCGAAGTGGCGCTGACCGCCGAGCGCACCCTGGCCCGCACCGATCCCGCGGCGGTACGCGCGAATCTGGCCGGCTGCGGCTTCCATCTGCAATTGCCGCCGCTTCCCGACGGCCGGACCGATCCGACACGATGACCGACTCCCCCTTCCGCGCGCGCGCTCCCTGGATCGCCGCAGCGCTGGGCGCGCTGCTGGCGCTGGTCGCCGGGGTCGGACCGTTGGCCGCGGCGCTGGGCGCCTGGCTGGCGCAGCCGGCGTTCGCGCTGGCGCTGTCCTGGCAGCGCGGCAGCCGGCCGCGGCCGGCCAGTGTGCAGGCACTGGGCCGGGACCTGCTGCCGTTGCTGGCGCTGTGGGCCGGCGGGCTGGGCCTGGTCGCGCTGCTGGTGGCGTGGCCGCTGGCGGCGCTGCGCGACAGCGGCAGCCTGGCCGCCGCATTGGCGCTGAGCGTGGCCGCCAGCGCGGCGCTGCTCGGGCTGTGGCGCACCTGGCCGCTGTGGCATGGCAGCGAATGCGAGGGCGGCGCGCTGGGCGCGCGCTGGCATGCGCTGGCGCAGCAGGACGTGCAGGCCTGGCGCGGCCTGGCGGTGGCGGCGCTGGTGCTGGTATTGGCCGGGGTCGGCGTGTTGCTGGCCTGGCCGGGGCTGCTGGCCGCTGCCGCGCGCTGGCCGCTGGCGCTGGCCTATGCGCTGCTGTCGCCGCTGCTGCATGGCGTGCTGCAGCGCGTGGCCGCGCCGCAGGCGCTGGCGCTGCCGGCGTCCTCGGCGGACCTGTTCGCCGAACTGAGCGCGGCCTCCGCGCCGCGCGAGGACGAGGCGGCGCCCGCGCCGGACGAACTGCATGCGGCGCTGTACGACGCCGCGCGCGGCGGCCGCGTCGATCGCGGGCTGCAGTTGCTGCAGGCCGGTGCCGACCCGCACGCGCTGCCGGCGCCGGACTGGCGCGACCAGCGCAGCCTGCCGGTGCTGGCCGCGGTGCTGCCGGACCTGCGCCTGCTGCGCGAGCTGATCGTGCGCGGCGTCGACGTCAACCAGCCGCACCTGGGCATGACCCCGTTGCTGGCCGCGACCCGCGACAGCTGGCACGGCCGCCCCGAGGCGGTGATGACCCTGCTCGCCAACGGTGCCGATCCGCGCGCCAGCGACGGCGACGGCAACACCCCGCTGCATCACGCCGCGCGCAGTTCCGATCCGGGCGTGGCCGCGTTGCTGCGCGACGCCGCCGCCGAACTGGACGCGCTCAACCGCGACGGCCTGACCCCGCTGGCGGTGGCCTGCCACGTCGGCAACTGGCGCATGGCCAAGTTCCTGCTCGAACGCGGCGCCAAGCCGGAACCGGCCGAGGGCAGCCCGGTGCTGCTGGCCGCGGCCGGCACCGAGGAAGACGATCCGGCCGGCGTGCAGCTGCTGCTCAAGCACAAGGCACGGGTCGACGCGCGCGACCGCCAGCGCCGCAGCGCGCTGCACGAGGCGGCGCAGGCCGGGCACGTGGAGATCGTCGACGCGTTGCTCGGCGCCGGCGCGAACCTGGAAGCGCGCGACGCGCTGGGCCGTACGCCGTGGCTGGAAGCCGCGCGCCATGGCCGCGTCGCGGTGCTCGAACACCTGCTGCCGCACAAGCCCGACCTGACCGCGGTCGATGGCGACGGCCGCAACGCGGTGCTGCTGGCCTGCACCGCCGACCAGGTCTCGCCGGGCCTGATCCGGCGCCTACTGGAACTGGGCATCGCCGCCGCGCAGCCGGACCTGAGCGGGCGCCGCGCGGTCGACCTGGCCGCCGAGGCCGGGCGTTGGGCGATCGTGTCCGCGCTGGATCCGGACTACCCGCTGCCGGCCGCGGTCAGCGACGGCCAGGGCGAGGTCGGCAGCGCCAGCCTGCCCGACCGGCCGCCGTTGGAACTGCTGCGCGAAGGCCTGCAGCTGGGCCAGCGCGACGGCCTGGCGGCGCTGGCGCGGCTGTGCGCGGCCGAGGAACTGGGCGCGCTGCTGCACGATCCGCATCTGGCGCTGAATCCGCAGGCAGTGGACTGGCTGCTGGCGCACGGCGCCGCCCCGGAGGTGCTGGACGCCTGCGGCGACACGCCGATGTTCGCGCTGCTCGCGCGCGGCGTGGAAGCGGTGCCCAGCCTGCAGGCGATGCTGCGCCAGGGCGTGTCGCCGGCCGGCGGTGGCGGCCTGACCCGGCTGCTCGCCGCCTGCGCCCAGCACGACCACGCCTCGCGCGCGCTGGAGCAGTTCGCGCTGGACCTGCTCGACCGCGGCGCCGATCCGTTCGCGCCGTCGCCGGCCGGCGATCCGCCGCTGTCGCTGGCGGTGCGCCTGGGCTGGCTGCGCCTGCAACTGCACCTGCTCGAACGTGGCGCCGACCGCGAGGCGCGCGACAGCCACGGCATGACCGCGCTGCACCTGGCCGCCGCGCTGGGCCGCGAGGCCTCGCTGAAGCTGCTGATCCAGCAGGGCGCCTCGCCGGAAGCGCGCGCCGCCGACGGGCAGACGCCGTTGGGCGTGGCCCTGGCCAGCGGCCGCCGCGACCTGGCCGACTGGCTGGACTGGCGGATCTGGCCGTTGCCGCGGCGCCCGCTGCGCGAGGCCGACCTGCCGGCCGCGGCGATGGTCGGCGACGCCGATGCGATCCGCCGCCTGATCGACCTGGGCCTGCCCGTCGATGCGGTCGACGCGCAGGGCTGCACCGCGCTGCTGCGCGCCGCCGGCGGCGGCCATGCCGCGGCGGTGGGCCTGCTGCTGGCGCGCGGCGCCAACCTGCAGCATGCCGCGGCCAGCGGCGCCACGCCGTTGTCGGCGGCGGTGAGCATGCGCCAGACCGACATCGTCGCCGCACTGTTGGCGGCCGGCGCGCAGATCGAGCACCGCCTGCCCGGCGGCGTCACCGTGCTGATGCTGGCCTGCGCGCTGGGCCTGCCGGACATCGCCGCACGCCTGCTGGCCGCCGGCGCCGACGTGCATGCCGGCGACGCGCAACAGCTGGCGCCGCTGCATTGCGCCGCGCTGTACGGCTTCACCGCGCGCGACAAGTCGCGCCTGCTGGCGCTGCTGGACACCTTGCTGCTGGCCGGTGCCGAACCCGACCGCAGCGCCGCCGGCGGGGTGACCCCGCTGCTGCTGCTGCTCGGCGCGCGCGCCGAACCGGGCACCGCCTGCGAAGAGCCGGTGGTGCTGGCCGGCGTGGAGCGCCTGCTTGACGAAGAAGTGAGCCTGGACGTGCAGGACCCGCGCGGCTTCGGCCCGCTGCACCTGGCCGCGCTGCACGGCCTGCCGCTGCTGGTGCAGCGCCTGCTGCGCGCCGGCGCCGATCCGGATCTGCGCGATACCTTGAACCGCCCGCCGCGCGAGATCGCGGTGATGCGCGGCTTCGTCGACGTCGCCGGCCAGTTCCAGCCGGCGCTGCCGGGCGTGTCCTCGATGGCCCGCTTCCTGCGCGAAAGCCGCTAGCGGCTGTCCATGCGGTGCGTGCGGTGCGTACGCATGCGCGCTGGCGACGGGCGCTGGACGCCGCGCGCCGGCCGCTGTCCGGTTTGTTCTGCGCGCCACCCGACAAGCGCAATCCCGGCAACCCGTGCTTCGCGATGCGACCGCCACTGCAATGATCGCGCGGCGTCGCTTCCGCGCTGCGCCTAAAAAAGTGCCCGCGCATGGCGGGCCGGTCGTTCCTCCAGAACGTGCGCGGGAGGATGCCCTCCCGCGCACGCCGGCGCGGCGGCGAACGGCGCCGCCGCTTGCCGTTTGCTCGCTTACTGCCGCGCCACCAGGGTCAGGCCGCTGTAGCTGCCGGACAGGCGCAGGTAGTACGTGCCTGCGCTGGACGGGGTGACGCGGATCGTCTGGGTGGTGCCGGCACGCACCGAGCGTGCGTCGTAGCTGCCGCTGCTCGGCGTCTTGCCGGCCGCTGCGTAGAGCGCGACAGTGCCGTTGCCGCCGAAGGTCATGAAGCTCACCGCCTTGCCGGCTTCGGCCTGGAAGCTGTACAGCCCGTCGCCGCCCTGGCTGCTGAGGTTGCGCAGCTCGACCTTGTTGCTGAGGGTCTTGGTCGGCGGAACGCAGCTGCTGTCCGACGGATCGCACGGCGGCGTCGTCGCCATCTGCAGCAGCATGTCCACGTCCAGGATGCCGGCGCCGATCGGCGTGGTGGTCGGGATCGCGACCGGGAACGGGCGCGCGCTTGCGCGCAGCAGGTCGCGCATGCCGCTCCAGGTGAACGGGGTCTTGGCCACGCTCTGCACCATCGCCACCGCCGCGGCCACGTGCGGCGAGGCCATCGAGGTGCCGGCCATGCCGCCGATCTGCCAATCGCCGGTCGGGGCCTGCGTACTGGCATTGACCACCTGGAAGATGTAGCCGTTCGGATTGCCGTCGACGCCGCCGCCGCCGCCCGGCGCGGCGATGTCCACGCGCGTGCCGTAGCTGGAGTAGCTGGCGCGGCCGCCATTGATGCGCGTTGCGCCCACGCTGATCACGCCGTTGCAGGAGGACATGGTGTAGGTGCCGGCGTCGGCGTTGGAGTTGCCGGCGGCGACCACGATGATGCTGCCGGCGGCGTTGATCTGGTCGATCGCGTCCTGGTACAGCTGCGGGCAGCTCTGCGGCCCACTGCTGCCCAGGCTCATGTTGATCACTTCGGCCGGGTTCGGGTTGGCCGGCAGGCCGTCCACCGGCAGGCCGGCCGCCCACAGCATGCCGTCGGCGATGTCGCTGCCGAAGCCGCCGCACGCGCCGAGCACGCGCACCGGCACGATCTTGGCGTCGTGGGCCAGGCCGGCGGTGGCCAGGCTGTTGTTGGTGACCTGGGCGATGGTGCCGGAGACGTGGCTGCCGTGCCAGGAGCTGGCTTCGGCCTGGTTGCCGGGGGCGCCGAGCGCGACGCAGTAGTCGGCATCGACCCAGTCGCCCAGGTCGAAACCGCCGGGCGCGCGGCCGTCGCTGTCGCGGCGCGAGACGCGGCGGTCGGTGATCATGTCATAGCCGGGCAGCACGTTGGCGGCCAGGTCAGGGTTGTCCTTGACCACGCCGGTATCGACCACCGCCACCACCACGCCCTGGCCGGTGGAGCGGGTCCAGGCCTGCTCGGCGTTCACCCCGCCGACCGGATCGTGGAAATTCCACTGCAGTTGGGCGTAGGCCGGATCGTTCGGTGTGGTGGAGGCCAAGGCGGTGGCGCGCGGCAGGGTCACGCGTGCTTCGTCCAGGCGCCGGTACAGGCGGTCGACCTGCACCGACTGCACCGCCGGATCGGCCTTGAGCTCGGCGATGAACGCGGCGCGCTCGCTGTCGTCGAGGTGGCGCGAGGTCTGCACCACGTGCCAGCCGGGCACGGCCATGTTGCGCAACACCTTGGCACCGACCGCGCTGCGCGCCGGCGCGCCGGCCGTGGCCGCGCGGGCGCGCTGCATGCCGCTGCGCGCGACCGCGGTGGACAGCGTGCTGTCGAGCGAGCGCCGCGCCTGCGTGCCGGTCTCGCGGGTCTTGACGATGAAGCGCTGGCCGCTGTCCAGCGTCTGCGCCGACTGCGGCACCGCCTCCTGCACGCCGCCGCGGCCGATGACGGGAGAGGCCGCCTGTGCGCCGTTGGCGAGCAGGGCGGCGGCGAGAGCGGCGGCGAGTTTGCTGTAAGAAATCATCTGCAGATCCTAGAAACCAAGAAGAGAGAGAAGGAAACGTGCGGCGCGGATGGTGCCGCGCGGCGTCACAGGTCCAGGCCCACGCCGATGCCGGCGGAGGATTCGCCGCCACTGAACGAGCCGCCCAGGCTGAACGAGGCGCGCGTGCCGAGCTTCTTGGCGTAGCCGATCGACAGCGCCTGCTCGCCGCCCTGGAAGCCGGCGCCGAGCGACACGCGCCCGCGCGGGCTCTGCGTGCCAGCGGCGTTGATCGCCATGTTGAGCATCGCCGCGCTCATCGCGCCCAGCCGGTCCATGCGCCGATCCATGCCGTCCAGGCGATGCTCGGTGTCGGTACGCAGCTGGTTGAAACTGTCGTCGAGCGCGGTGACGCGGGTGTTGGTGTAGGCGTTGGCGCTGCTCAGCGTGGCGCTGTCGCCGGAACGCATCTGCGCCACGTTGGCCGCATCGGTGCCGGTGCTGCCGGCGGCGACGTTGGCGATCTGGCGCTCGTTGCCGCCGCTGCCGACCGAGACCGTGTTGGCGCGGTCGGCGACCGAGCCCTGGCCCAGCGCGACGGCGTTGGCGGCGGTGGCCGAAGCGCCCTGGCCCAGCGCGGTGGCGGACGCGGCGGAGGCGCTGGCGCTCTCGCCGACCGCCACCGCATTGGTCGCGACGGCGGCGATGCGGGCGTTGGCACCGACCGCGGTGCTGCCGTCGGCGTTGACCTTGGCATTGGCGCCGATCGCGGTGTCGTTGGGGCCGTAGGCCAGCGATTCGGCGCCCAGCGCTAGACCGTTGTCGCCGTTGGCGGTGGCGCCGGAGCCAACCGCCACGGCGTTGGTACCGGTGCCGGTGCTGGGGGGCGTGACGTCGCCGCCGCCGATGCTGACCCCTTGGCCGCCGCCGGAACTGGCGATGGCGTTGATGCGGGTGTCGAAGCCGGTCAGCGCCGTGTCGAACGCGCCCATCGCCGAGCCCAGGTCGGTATAGCGCGTGCCCTGTATGAGATAGCTGCCGCCGATCAGGTTGCCGTTGGCGTCCACCGTGCTGCCGGCGCCGAACGCGCTGGCCACGCCGCGCAGCTGCGCCAGGTTGACCGCATCGGTATCGGTGGTGCCGGCGGCCAGGTTGGTGAGCTGGCGCTCGGCGCCGGCGTGGCCGATGGACACGGTGTTGTCGCGCTCGGCGACCGCGCCGGCGCCCAGCGCCACGCTGTTGTTGGTGATCAGCTGCACATCGTTGACGAAGGTGGAGTTGCCGACCCGCGCACCGGCGCCGATCGCGATCGACTGGTCGCCATAGACGTCCGCGCCGGTGCCCATGGCGATGCTGTCGTTGAAGAGGATCGGGGTGTCGCCCCAGAAATTGCCGTTCCAGACCATCGCCTTGCCGATGGCGATGCTGCGGGTGCCGCCGGCCCAGGCGCCGCTGCCGAGGGCGGTGGCGTCCTGCTGCAGCGCCAGTGCGGAATACCCGACCGCGGTGGCGTTTTCCGCCTGCGCGAAGGCCTGTGCGCCGACCGCCAGGCCGCGATCGCTCAGCGCCCGCGCGCCATTGCCCACGGCGGTCGCCCATTCGCCGGTCGCCTGCGTCTGCGCGCCCAGCGCGACCGCAGCATATTGGTTGGCGGTGGCGCTCTGGCCTACCGCGACGGTGCGTTCGGAACTGGCCTCGGCCAGCACGCCGACCGCGGTGGAACTGTAGGCGGTGGCCATCGCGCCGCCGCCCACCGCGGTGGACATCGGGCCGGTGGCCTGGGTGGCCTGCAACTGAATTCCTTCCGCGCCCAAGCCGTCTTCGCCCACGTCGACGATGCCGCCGATGGCGACGCTGGAGCGGTCGCTGGCGATCGCGCCGGCACCGGCGGCCAGGTTGTACTTGCCGCTGGCCTGGGCGCCGGCGCCCAGCGCGGTCGCGGCCATGCCGGAGGCGGAGGTCTGCTGCAGGATGACCGCACCGGAGGGCTGGTAGGAGAAGTCCAGGTCGAGCACGCCGCCGACCGCGGTGGTGGAGACTTCGGTGGCCAGGCTGTTGTGGCCCACCGCCAGCGCCTGGTTGGCGTAGCTGACCGCGCCGGCACCGAGCGCGACGGTGCCGGTGCCGACCGCCGAGGCGGCCTCGCCGGCGGCTAGCGCCTCGTCGCCGTCGGCGTAGGCGCCGGCGTTGCTGCTGTCGCTGCCGGTGGCCTGGAAGTAGAGGGCGGTGTCGCCGCTCGCATCCGCGGGCACCGCGTCCGCGTCGGTCGGCGCCGCATCGGCGGTCGCAACCGAAGTCGCAGCCGGGGCGGCGGCCGGCACCGCGGGCGGGGCGGTGGCGGCCTGCGCCAGCGACGACGTCGCCAGGCACAGCGCGCAGGCAAGCGCCAGCGCGCTACGGGCGCCAGCGCGCGAAACCGCGGGCGCGGCATGGCCGATCGGGCGATAGGCGGCGGTGCCGCGTATGGTCGTGCATTCGTTCATGGCGATCTCTCGGTGCTGAGGCGGTGGACAGGAGGCGACGTCAGCGGCGCGCAGGCGCGCCGCTTCGGGATCGGTGGTGTTGGGGTGCGCCGCTGACCCTGGGCACGCTCCGTACAGCGAACTTATGCGCGGCGTCATTTGCTTGTCACCCGCAAGTTCTCGCACGATCATCACCGGGTTCTCACCGATCGAGTGGGATGGGGAGCACATTCGGATGGTGAGGGCGTTGTTGAACTGGTTCGATCGGGCGCCGGTCGTGGACGAGGTGGACCGGCGCAACGTGCGCGTGATCCAGCTGTTGCTGCTGTTCCTGGCGATCACCATCCCGGCCACGTTCGCCGTCGCGCTGACGCTCGCCTGGCCGCAGTTGCGTGGACACGCGGTGCCGCCGGGCATGGTGGTCTCGCTGGCGATGAGTCTGCTGATCGCGGTGTGCGCCGCGATCGGCTTCGTGCGCGTGCGCCGTGGCGCGCTGCGCGCCGGCGTCGGGCTGCTGCTGGCCGCGATGCTGGCGTCGCTGCTGGTCAATGCCGCGGTCAACGGCCTGCAGCGCCAGTTGCCGGATCAGCTGGCGCAGATGCTGGTGCTGATCCTGGCCGGGCTGGTGCTCGGGCGCCGCGCGCTGTGGATCACCTTCGGCGCGCTGCTGCTGATGCTGGGCGTGGGCGTGGGCCACGACGCGCTGCTTGAATTCGTCGACGAGCCGGCGCGCGCGTTCTACAACCTGCCGTCGGTGCTGTTCAGCTATCTGCTGGTGACGCTGCTGCTGGACCGCACCACCGAAGCGCTACGCGAGAGCCTGCGCGAATCCAATGCGCGCGGCCAGCGCCTGCAGCAGGAGATGCTCGAGCGCGAGCGGGCGCAGGCGCAGCTGATCCATGCGCAGAAGCGCGAGATCGTCGAGCGCATGGCTGGCGGCCTGGCGCACGATTTCAACAACGTGCTGGCGGTGATCGTCGGCTTCTCCGCCGCGCGCCACGACGACGACGCCGGCAGCGACGGCGAGCGCGTCGCGCAGCTGGAAGGCAGCCTGGCGTCGGTGGAGGAATCGGCGCGGCGCGGCATGGCCGTCATCCGCCGGCTGCTGCGCTTCAGCCGCCGCGATGGCGAACAGGCCGAGGACTTCGACGCCGCGGCCGCCATCGATGCGCTGCAGCCGATGCTGCGGCAACTGCTGGAAGCGCGCATCGTGCTGCGCTGCGCCTTGCCCGCGGCGCCGGCGCCGATCCACCTGGATCGCAGCCAGTTCGACCTGATGCTGCTCAACCTGGCCAGCAACAGCCGCGACGCCATCGCCGACCGCGGCCATCTGGACATCGCCGTGCGCAGCGAAGAGGCGTGGACGATCATCGAGGTCGCCGACGACGGCCACGGCATGCCGGCGGACGTGGTGGCGCGGGTGTTCGAGCCGTTCTACAGCACCAAGCCCGCCGACAGCGGCACCGGGCTGGGCCTGGCGGTGGTGCGCGACCTGGTGGTGCGCAACGGCGGGCACATCGAGGTGCACAGCGAGGTCGGCGCCGGCACCCGCTTCCGCATCGCCCTGCCGCGCGTCGGCGCGGCGGCCGCGGCTCAGCCGGCCGGATCGAAGATGTAGCCCTTGCCGTGCACCGCCGCCAGCGGCAGCGCGACGCCGCAGCGGCGCTGCGCCTTGGTGCGCAGGCGGTGCACCATCGAATCCAGCCGATGCGCATCGAAGTCGTACACGCGGTCGGTGAGCGCGGCGATCAGCGCCTCGCGCGCCACCAGCAATCCGGGCTGCTCCAGCAGCCGCAGGCACAGGCGCCGTTCGCTGCCGGTCAGTGCCGCCGCCGTGCCCGAGGGGGCCAGCAGGCACCAGCCGTCCTCGCTCACTTGCCAGCGCCCGCGCGCCGGCGCCGCCGGTGCGCGCGCACCCAGGCGCCGTGCCAGGCTGTGCAGGGTGGCGGCCAGCAGGTCGATTTCCACCGGCTTGGCCAGGTAGGCGTCGGCGCCGCCGGTCAGGCCGCGCACCCAGTCCTCGGTCTGGCCCAGGCTGGTCAACATGACGATGCCGAGCTCGGGATAGCGCTGGCGCAGCGCGCCGGCCAGGGTGAAGCCATCGGTGTCCGGCAGCCCGACGTCGAGCACCACGATGTCGGCGCCGTCTTGCTGCAAGCGCGACTCCAGGTCCGCCCCGGTGCCGTAGCCGGCGGTCTCGAAGCCGAAGCGGCGCAATCCCGGGATCAGGATGCGGTCGCGTAGCGTCGGATCGTCCTCCAGGAGCAGGACGCGCAGGGCGGTGGCAGCGGTGTCGGCATTCATGCGCCGGCGCAGTGTAGCCGCAGCGGCCGGCGTGCGCTCGCCGGCCCGGCGCGTGCGGGTACTTACGCCGTACAAACGCGGCGGCTGCCACACTCGCCGCTTCCCTGCCACGGCGCCCATGATGGCCTCACGTATCGAAGACTACGCCATGCTCGGCAACTGCCGCAGCGCGGCGCTGGTGGACAAGCACGGCTCGATCGACTGGTTGTGTCTGCCGCGCTTCGATTCCGATGCGCTGTTCGCGGCGCTGCTGGGAACCCCCGAACATGGCCGCTGGTCGATCGCGCCGCAGGGCGCGTTCCGCAGCACGCGCCACTACCGCGACGGCAGCCTGGTACTGGAAACGGTCTTCGAGACCGACGCGGGCGCCGTCGCGGTCCTGGACTTCATGGCTGCCAGCCACAACGAGGAACTGCACAACCACGTGGTGCGCATCGTGCGCGGGCTGCGCGGGCGGGTGCCGATGCGCATGCAACTGCAGCTGCGTTTCAACTACGGCCGCACCATTCCCTGGGTGTCGCAGATCGACGGCGGCCTGCAGGCGATCGCCGGGCCGGACCAGATCGCGCTGCGCAGCCCGCAGCCGATGCATGGCCACGGCTTCGCCACCGAAGCGGACTTCAGCCTGGAAGCCGGCGACAGCACCTGGTTCGTGCTCAGCCACGGCGCCTCGCACCTGGAACTGCCGCCGCCGCTGGCGCCGGAACAGGCGCTGGAGCAGACCGAGGCGTTCTGGCATGGCTGGTCGCACCGCTGCGTGCACGCCGGCCCGTGGACCGAGGCGGTGCGGCGCTCGCTGGTGGTGCTGAAAGGCCTGAGCTACCTGCCGACCGGCGCGATCGTCGCCTCGCCGACCACCTCGCTGCCGGAGCGCCTGGAGGGCGAACGCAACTGGGACTACCGCTTCTGCTGGCTGCGCGATGCGGTATTCACCCTGACCGCGTTGCGCGCGGCCGGCTATTCCGACGAGGCCGCCGCCTTCCATGGCTGGCTGCAACGCACCGTGGCCGGCTCGCCGGACCAGCTGCAGGCGCTGTACGGCATCGGTGGCGAGCGGCGCATGCCCGAATGGGAAGTGGACTGGCTGCCCGGCTACGAAGGCGCGTTGCCGGTACGCGTGGGCAACGCCGCCGCCGGCCAGTTCCAGCTCGACGTGTACGGCGAGGTCATCGCCACCTTCCACCGCGCCCACAAGGAAGGCTTGCCGACCGCGGTGCACGGCCGCTCGCTGGCGCGGCAGCTGCTGGAGGTGCTGGAGCAATGCTGGCGCGAGCCGGACGAGGGCATCTGGGAAATCCGCGACCAGCGCCGCCATTTCGTGCATTCCAAGGTGATGGCGTGGCTGGCGTTCGACTGCGGCGCGCGCGACGGGGTCACCGACGCCGATGCCGCGCAACGCGCGCACTGGCGCGCCCTGGCCGACGAAGTGCATGCGCAGGTGCTGGCGCAGGGCGTGCACCCGGACGGCTATTTCGTGCAGAGCTACGGCAGCGGCCGGCTGGACGCGGCGACGCTGCTGATCCCGCTGGTCGGCTTCCTGCCGGCGGACGATCCGCGCGTGGCCGCCACCGCCGACGCGATCGCGCAGCGCCTGAGCATCGATGGCCTGGTCGAGCGCTACCGCGCCGACGACGCCAGCGGCGACGGCCTGCCGGCCGGCGAAGGCACCTTCATCGCCTGCAGCTTCTGGCTGGTGGAGAACTACGTGCTGCTCGGCCGCGGCGCGCAGGCGCGCGCGCTGTTCGAACGCCTGCTCGGCCTGTGCAACGACGTCGGCCTGCTGGCCGAAGAATACGATCCGCGCAGCGGCCGCATGCTCGGCAACTTTCCGCAGGGCTACTCGCACGTGGCATTGGTCCACGCCGCGTTGCGCCTGCATGGCTTACTCGGCGAACAGGAAACCCATCCATGAGCGATGCGACGCAAGCGACTCCGCCCTGCCTGATCGTGGTCTTCGGCGCGCGCGGCGATCTGACCCGGCGCCTGGTGCTGCCGGCGCTGTACAACCTGCGCCGCAGCGGCGCGCTGCCCGAGCAGTTCGCAGTGATCGGCGTGGACCACGGCGACATCAGCGAAGCCAGCTGGCGGCGCATGCTCGGCGACGCGCTGCGCGGCCTGATCGCCGACCGCGACGCCGAGTTCAAGGCCGATGGCCTGAACGAGGAAGTGTGGGGCTGGCTGCGCACGCGCATGCACTACCTGCGCGGCGATTTCGCCGACGCGGCGACCTACCGCACGCTGGGCGAGGTGATCGAAAAGTACGACGCGCAGTACCAGACCGGCGGCAACGTGCTGTTCTACCTGGCCACCGCGGCGCGCTTCTTCGGCCCGGCGATCGAGCAGCTGGGCGCGGCCGGGCTGGTCAAGCAGCGCGCCGACGGCGGCTGGCGGCGGGTGATCGTGGAGAAGCCGTTCGGCCACGACCTGCAAAGCGCCAGGGACCTCAACGCCATCGTCGGCCGCGTGCTCGACGAGGACCAGGTATTCCGCATCGACCACTTCCTGGGCAAGGAGACGGTGCAGAACATCCTCGCCTTCCGCTTCGCCAACGGCCTGTTCGAGCCGGTGTGGAACCGCGACCGCATCGACCACGTGCAGATCACCGCCGCCGAGACCATCGGCGTGGAAGGTCGCGGGCGCTTCTACGATCCCACCGGCTGCCTGCGCGACATGGTGCCCAACCACCTGTTCCAGTTGCTGGCGATGATCGCGATGGAGCCGCCGGCGGCGTTCACTCCCACCGCGATGCTGCGCCGGCGTGCCGAGGTGATCGAGGCGGTGCGGCCGCTGACCCCGGCCGACGTGGTACGCGGCCAGTACGCGGCCGGCGCGATCGGGCGCAACGCGGTGCCCGGCTACCGCGAGGAAGACACGGTGCCGGCCGACTCCAACACCGAAACCTACGTGGCGATGAAGCTGCAGGTCGACACCTGGCGCTGGGCCGGCGTGCCGTTCTACCTGCGCACCGGCAAGCGCCTGCGCGAACGCACCACCGAGATCGCGATCCGCTTCAAGCCGGCGCCGCTGGCGCCGCTACGCAGCGCCGAGATCGGCGGCTACGGCCCCGACTGGCTGGTGCTGCACATCCAGCCCGACGAAGGCATCTCGCTGCAGTTCGACGTCAAGCGCCCGGGCGCACGGGTCAGCCTGGCGCCGGTGCGCATGGACTTCCGCTACCGCGACTGGTTCCCGAAGGAATACACGGTCGGCTACGAACGCCTGCTGCAGGACTGCATGAACGGCGAGGCCGGCCTGTTCCAGGACGCGACGATGGTCGAAGCGGCGTGGCGCATCGTGCAGCCGATCCTGGACGCGTGGCAGGGCTCGTCCGACGAAGTGGCGCAATACCCGGCCGGCAGCGCCGGCCCGGCCACCGCCGACGCGCTGCTCGCGCTCAACGGCGGCCACGCCTGGCGCACCCTGACCGCCGGCCGCCGCCCACCGCCGCGGCGCCCAGCGGAAGGCGGTGCCGAGGCCAAGCCGGCGGCGCCAGCGAAGCGCCAGGCTGCGGCCAAGCCTGCCGTAGCCAAGGCCAAGTCCAAGGCCAAGACGGCGCCAGGCGCTGCCAAGTCCAAGAAAACCGCCGCGGCCACTGCCGCTGCCGCTTCGCCCAGGAAGGCGGCCAAGGCGACGAGGCCAGCCGAGGGCAAGCCAACGGCAGCACGCAAGAAGACGGCCGGGCCCAGGAAGGCGGTCAAATCCGCGCCCGGGAAAGCGACCGGGCGCGTGGCGAAGAAACCGCCCGCGACGCCGGCCAAGCGATCCGGGACCGAGCGCTGACCGGCAACGCGCGACGCCCGTCTGGGCGGCTTCGGATGGTCTTGGGCCATTCGAACGACGAGGACATGGCTGCAGTCGGGACTGAAGTCCCTCCCACAGTGCACCCAGCCAGCTCGCCGCAAGTTTCTGTGGGAGCGACTTCAGATGAAGGCGGCCCTTGCCGCTCTCGCCCTCGCCCTCGCCCTCGCCCTCGCGGCGGGCGAGGCCGCGGCCGTCGTCGCGACGAACGAAGCGATGAGCCGGCCGGCTTCGGATCCTGTCGGGGCTGAAGCCCCTCCTACAAGCGCCACAGCCCACAAGCGCCGCGACCACCCGTAAAACCCTGTAGGAGCGGCTTCAGCCGCGACGAGCGAAGTGGCGAAGTTGCCAGGCTCCAGCCCCTAGTCGGCGCCAATGGCCCAATGCCAATGGAGCCATTCCAACAGTGCGCCAAGTACCTGGCAGCAACACCTGTGGGAGCGACTTCAGTCGCGACGAACGAAGCGATGGAGCTGACCGGCTCCGGATCCTGTCGGGGCTGAAGCCCCTCCTACAAGCGCCGCAGCCACGCAAGGCCGCGACCGCCCGTAAACCCCGTGTAGGAGCGGCTTCAGCCGCGACGAACGAAGCGGTGGAGTCGCCAGGCTTGGGGCCGTGCCGGGGCCAAAGCCCCTCCCGCACGTGTCCCTGCAACGATCCACAGAGACACGCCATCTGGCGATCAGCCGCTACGCCTGCGTTTTAACGACCGCCTCGCGGTCCGCCGCTTCCACAGGCGCCTCGCTCACGTCCGCTTCGAACAGCTGCATCAAATCCGCGCGCGCATCGCGCGAGGTCTGCACCACCGCCGTGTCGTCGTCGTACACCAGGTGTTGCGCGCGCAACAGCTGCTCGTCGTGCTGGCGGAAACGGGCGATGCGGTCGCGTGCGGTGTCCGCGCTCAGACCCAGGTTCACCAGCACCTTCTCGCTCAGCTCCAGGCTGGAGGCGAACACCTCGCGGAACGGTTCGGCGCCCAGGTCCATCAGCCGCCAGGCGTGCTGGCGGTTGCGCGCGCGCGACAGCACCTGCGCCTTCGGGTACAGGCGGCGGATCAGCCGTGTGGTCTTGATGTTGGTCTCCGGGTCGTCCATCGCCACCACGAAGACGCGGATGCCGTCGCTGCCGGCCGCGCGCAGCAGGTCCGGGCGGCTGGGGTCGCCGTAGTAGATCTTGTTGCCGAAGCGGCGCAGGTCTTCCACCGTGTCCGGGTTGTGCTCCAGCGCCACGAACGGGATGCGCTGCGCGGTGAGCAGGCGCGCCACGATCTGGCCGAAGCGGCCCATGCCGGCGATCAGCACCTGCGCGCGCTGCTCGTCCACGGTGTCGTAGCTGGCGGCCGGCGGCGGCGCGCGCTTGGCCTTGGCCGTCTCGCTGCCGTCGAGCAGGCGCTGGATGCCGATCAGCAGCAGCGGGGTCAGCGCCATCGACACGCCGACCACCGCGACCAGGCGGTCGTGGTTGGCGTCGTCGAGCAGCTTCACGCGCTGCGCCTCGGTGAACACCACGAACGCGAACTCGCCGCCCAGCCACAGCAGGCTGCCCAGCAGCAATGCGCTGCGCAGCGGCAGCCGCGCCACCCGGCCGATGCCGACCAGCAGGCTGAACTTGACCAGCAGCAGCGTGGCCACGCCGCCGGCGATCAGCCACGGTTCGGCGACGATGCGGTCCAGGTCGATGCCCATGCCCACGGCGATGAAGAACACGCCCAGCAGCAGGCCCTGGAACGGTTCGATCTGCGCTTCCAGTTCGTGCCGGAATTCCGAATCGGCCAGCAACACGCCGGCCAGGAACGCGCCCAGGCTCGGGCTCAGCCCGGCCTTCTGCAGGAACCACGCATTGCCCAGCACCACCAGCAGCGCGCTGGCGGTGAACACTTCGGGCATGCGCGTGCGCGCCACCATGCGGAACAGGTGGCGCAGCACGAAGCGGCCGCACAGCACCACCACCGCCAGCGCGCCCAGCGCCTGCGCCACTTCGGGCCAGGTCAGGGTGTCGTTCTTGGCCCCGCCGAGCAGCGGGATCGCGGCCAGCAGCGGGATCGCGATCAGGTCCTGGAACAGCAGGATCGCGAACCCGAGCCGGCCGTAGTCGCTGTTGAGCGCCTTGCGCTCGGCCAGCAACTGCAGGCCCACCGCGGTGGACGACAGCGCCAGCGCCAGGCCCACCACCAGCGCGCTTTTCCAGTTCAGGTCCAGGCACAGCAGCAGCGCGCCCAACGGCAGCGCGGTCAGCACCACCTGCGCGGTGCCGGCACCGAACACCGCGCGGCGCATCAGCTTCAGCCGCGCCGGCGACAGTTCCAGGCCGATCAGGAACAGCAGCATCACCACGCCGATCTCGGCGGCGTTGAGGATGCGGTCGGTGTCCTGCACGAAGCCCAGCCCGTCCGGACCCAGCACCACGCCCGCGGCGAGATAGGCCAGCACCGCACCCAGGCCCAGGCGCTTGAATACCGGCACCGCGATGACCGCGGCCAGCAGCAAGACCAGCGCCAGCTCCAGGCCGCCGCTATGCACGAGTCGTCTCCATCCGGACATTATGCAGCCGCCACGCGACCATTCGCTTACCCCGGATTGGGGTAGGCAGGCGGGTCCAGGCTTGCGGCGCCGTCAGGTGCGGTGGAGGGAAGCCGCGGGAGGGATGCCGGGCGGCCTTGGGCCGTCGGCTCCGAAAGGGCGCTAGCTAGGCGAGCGGACCTGCTTCGTTCGTCGCGACTGAAGTCGCTCCCACAGGGACTTGCGGCCAGATTCCGATTCCCTGTGGGAAGGGCTTCGGCCCCGACAGGACCCGGCGCCGCGATGTCCGTGGCTGCGCTGGTCGCGGTTGCACCTGCTCCTGCAGGGAACTCGCGATTGACCGATGGGGCACTGCGGGAGGGGCTTCAGCCTCCCACAGGATCCGGTTTCGCAATGTCCGCGGCTGCGCTGGCCGCGGTTGCAACCGCTCCAAGGAGCTCGCGATTGGCCGATGGGTGCACTGTGGGAGGGGCTTCAGCCCCGACGCGCGGACGCCGCAACCCACTGGTCTTCCCGCATCGGCCGAAGCCGCGATGCGGCAGGCCGCGGAGCGCGCATCTTCCGATCATCCCCACGCCAGCATCAGCCGTGTACCGTTGTCGCACCGCTTGCCCGCCCCGCGCCCGCCATGAGCACCTATCACCTGCAGTCCGTGTTCCGCCCCGCCTCGGTCGCCATCGTCGGCGGCAGTCCGCGCGAGCGCTCGGCCGGGCGCGCGGTGGTGCGCAACCTGCGCGCGGCCGGGTTTCCCGGGCAGATCGGCTGGGTCAGCCCGCGCTACCGCGAGATCGACGGCGTGCCCACCGTGCGCCGGCTCACCGATCTGCCGTGGGTGCCGGACCTGGTGGTCATCACCGCGCCGGCGCGGATCGTGCCGCGCATCGTCGCCATCGCCGCGCGGCGCGGCGTGGCCGCGGCGATCATCCTCACCGCCGGCCTGGGCGAAGGCCCGGGCTCGGCCGCGGCGCGGGTCGAAGCGGCCGCGCGCGCCAAGGGCCTGCGCATCCTCGGCCCGCACTGCCTGGGCGTGATCGCACCGCACGCCAAGCTCAACGCCAGCATCGCCGCGCACTGCCCGCAGCCCGGCGACCTGGCGCTGATCTCCGAGTCCAGCGCCATCGCCGCGGCGCTGGTGGAGTGGGGCGTGGCGCGCTCGGTCGGGTTTTCCGCGGTGGTGTCGCTGGGCGATGCGCTGGACGTGGACTTCGGCGACCTGCTCGACTACTTCGCCACCGACTACCGCACCCGCGCCATCCTGCTGTACGTCGAACACATCCGCGACGCGCGCAAGTTCATGTCCGCGGCGCGGGCCGCGGCGCGCGCCAAACCGGTGGTGGTGGTGAAGTCCGGGCGCCAGCTGCGCATCGATCCCAATGCCGACACCCACGTGCAGGCGCTGGCCAGTTCCGACGCAGTCTACGGCGCCGCCTTCGCCCGCGCCGGCTTGTTGCGCGTGCGCGCGCTGGACGAACTGTTCGCTGCCGCCGAGACCCTGGGCCGGCTCAGCACCTTCCCCGGCCGCCGGCTGGCGATCCTCAGCAACGGCGGCGGCGTCGGCCGCCTGGCGGTGGACAAGCTGGCCGACCTCGGCGGCACCCTGGCCGCGCTGTCGCCGCAGACCCTGCAACGCCTGGAGCAGGCGCTGCCGCAGGAGTGGTCGCACGCCAACCCGGTGGACATCGTGGTCGACGCCGACGGCGAGCGCTACGCCGCCGCCGCCGAAGCGCTATTGGCCGATCCGGAGAACGACGCGGTGCTGGTGGTCAACGTGCCGACCGCGTTCACCTCCTCGGCCGACGCCGCGCAGGCGCTGACCCGCACCCTCGGCCTGCGCCCGCGCCACCATCGCGACAAGCCGGTGTTCGCGGTCTGGCTCGGCAACGACGAAAGCGCCACCGCCACCCTCAACGCCGCGCACATCCCCACCTACGCCACCGAGGCCGACGCGGTGCGCGGCTTCATGCACCTGGTGCGCTACCGCGAAGCGCAGGCGGCACTGATGGAGACGCCACCAAGCCTGCCCGAGGATTTCGTGTTCGATGCCGCCACCGCGCGCGGCATCGTCGATGCCGCCCTGGCCGCCGGGCAGACCTGGCTCGACCCGCTGGCCACCAACCGCCTGCTCGCGGCCTACGGCATCCCGACCGCGCCGGTGGTGCACGCCGCCACTGCGGCCGAGGCCGCGCACGCGGCGGCGCCGATGCTGGCCGACGGCCTGGCGGTCGCGGTGAAGATCCATTCGGCCGACATCCCGCACAAGTCCGACGTCGATGGCGTGCGCCTGAACCTGGTCAGCGCGCAGGCGGTGCAGGACGCGGCCGAAGGCATCCTCGCCCGCGCGCGCGCCGCGCGACCGGACGCGCGCATCGACGGCGTGCTGGTGCAGCCCACGCTGTTGCGGCCGAAGGCGCGCGAACTGATCGCCGGCATCGCCGACGACCCCACCTTCGGCCCGGTGATCGTGTTCGGCCGCGGCGGCACCGCGGTGGAAGTGATCGACGACAAGGCACTGGCGCTGCCGCCGCTGGACCTGCGCCTGGCCCACGAACTGATCGGCCGTACCCGCGTCAGCCGCATCCTCAAGGCCTACCGCGACGTGCCCGCGGCCGACGAGCGCGCCGTGGCGATGGTGCTGGTCAAGCTCGCGCAGCTGGCCGCCGATTTGCCCGAGATCCGCGAACTGGACATCAACCCGCTGCTGGCCGACCGCGACGGCGTGATCGCGGTGGACGCGCGCGTCGCGGTGGCGCCGTCGCGGCGCCTGCACAAGGGCCGCGGTCACCCGCGCTTCGCGATCTTCCCGTATCCGAAGGAGTGGGAGCGGCGCATCGTGCTCAACGACGGCGCCGCCGCGTTCGTGCGCCCGGTGCGCCCGGAAGACGATGCGCTGTTCCGCAGCTTCTTCGCCCGCGTCACTGACGAGGACCTGCGCCTGCGCTTCTTCCAGGCGGTGAAGCACTTCAGCCACGAATTCATCGCGCGCCTGACCCAGCTCGACTACGCCCGCTCGATCGCCCTGGTGGCGATCGAGCCCAAGACCGGCGACATGCTCGGCGCGGTGCGCCTGCACGCCGACGCCGACTACGACCGCGGCGAATACGGCATCCTGATCCGCTCCGACCTCAAGGGCCACGGCATCGGCTGGCAGCTGATGCGGATCATGATCGAATACGCCGGCTGGCTCGGCCTCAACGTCGTCGAAGGCCAGGTCCTGCGCGAGAACCGCACCATGCTGGCGATGTGCGAACACCTGGGGTTCAAGGCCACGCCGGACCCAGAGGATGCGACGTTGATGGATGTGGTGTTGCCGGTGGGGGCGGGGGAGTAGCATCGTCGGCACGGCCCTGGCCCTGGCCCTGGCGTTGGCACGGACGAGGTGACGTGCAGGTCCGCGGAAGGCAGAAATCCAGCGGGCCGGCAGTAATTGTCCGCCGGCTCGAATCGGTTGAGGATGCGGCATACTCGGCCGGTTGCCGCTGGCTGGCGGCCCAACGAGCGTTCGACCAGGAGCCGACATGACCGATCCATACAACTCCTCGGCAACCCATACGGCCGTCTCGCCTCTGAACGACGCGATGGTGACGACTGCGCTGGAACTCCCGGGTTACAGGATCGCTCGCAACCTGGGTTTGGTCCGCGGCATTACGGTGCGGTCCCGCTCGATCGTCGGAAATTTCCTTGGCGGACTGCAGACCCTGTTCGGCGGCAACATCACCATCTACACCGAGCTTTGCGAGCAGGCGCGCCACGAAACCTATCGAGACATGATGCAGCACGCCAGGCAATTGGGCGCCAATGCGATCATTGCCGTGCGTTACGACGCAACCGAGCTGATGGCGGGCCTGACGGAAGTGCTGTGCTATGGCACTGCGGTCGTCGTCGAGCCGCACTGACGGCGCATGTGCGCCGAACCGGCTTATCGTCGTCGGCGCGGCGGCCAGCGGCGGAATCCGGATCGGCGATACACGCCGCGTCTCCTGTTTCCGCTGCCAAAATTTATCTTCCACCGAATATCTCGTTCCTCCTCGTACGCCGTGGCTTCCTCGTCGGTTCCGGGAGCGCGGCGGCCTTTGCTTCGCCGCTACGCGCCACGCTCCTTTTCGATAGCACTGACAATCGGTTCCGGGTCGCGGCAACCGGGTCGTGGCACCGATCGCCGTGAATGGGCGCGACGTCCCCGCGTGGCGAGGGCCGCGCGCGATCTGGTCGAGGACATCGGCTGCGGGTTCGGGATTTCTGCAGCGCTGGTCGACGCGCCGGACGGGTCGACCGGCCGGCGGTGCCGGTCGGCACGCTTGTGGTCATCGATGCGCTGGTCAACGCCGGGAAGCTCGATGTCGCGCCGATCGTCGATAAGTGGGAATCCAGCGCGCTGCAGACCGTGCCCGATCCGAGCAGGCCATCGGCGTGCAAACCGCCGCACGCCGGGCGAGGCAAGACGCCCCGCCCGGCATGCACTCCATGGCGCCACAGCTGCGTCGAGCGCAGGAGGAAGGCGCCGGCATGGCGCAGCATCGGGGGACGAATGCCGCAAGCGGGCGTTGACCTGCCACGCGCTGCCAGCTGACGCGGCGTGCGCCGGGTGCGCATCCATCGCGCGCGATCCGGCGCGTCGCTCGACGGTTTCGACTCTAGCCGATCGTCCCGACGCACGAAGTAGACAGTTGCGCAGCCACGTGCGGCTGCCGTGCGCCGCCGCCGCGTGCCGCAATACGCACACGAACCACGCCGGAGGCGCCCCAACTGATCGGCGTGTGCCGGGTGCATCGGCGATACGGCGGCAGTCATCGCACCCTGGCAGAATCGGCCTGCGCCACCGTCGGCGCTGCGCGAGGGGGCGCCGTATGTCTGTTGCCGAACGTCCGCCGATGTCCGCG
The DNA here is from genome assembly GCF_031455575.1 of Xanthomonas sp. 1678. NCBI lineage: Bacteria > Pseudomonadati > Pseudomonadota > Gammaproteobacteria > Lysobacterales > Lysobacteraceae > Xanthomonas > Xanthomonas sp. 1678. The sequence continues at coordinate 58,783 of NZ_JAVDSZ010000015.1, forward strand.
CCGGTCCGCGCCAGCGACGTGCTGCGCGTGTTCCTGCGCCTGGGGTTGACCAGTTTCGGCGGCCCGCTCGCGCACCTGGGCTATTTCCGCGAGGAATTCGTGCGCCGCCGCGGCTGGCTGGACGAGGCCGGCTTCGCGCAGCTGCTGTCGTTGTGCCAGGTGCTGCCCGGCCCGACCAGCAGCCAGCTGGGCGTCGCCATTGGCTGGCGCTGCGCGGGCTGGCGCGGGGCGGTGGCGGCGTTCGTCGGCTTCACCCTGCCGTCGGCGCTGCTGATGTTCGCGCTGGCGCTGTCCGCACCGCGGTGGCTGCTGCATCCGCTCGGCGCGGAACTGCTGCACGGACTCAAGCTGGTCGCGGTGGTGGTGGTCGCGCATGGCGTGTACGCGATGGCGCGCACCCTGACCCCGGACCTGCGCCGCGCGCTGTTGGCGGTGGCCGCCGCCGCCCTGGTGCTGGCGCTCGACCGCGGTTGGGGCCAGCCGCTGGCGATCGGGCTGGGCGCGCTGGCCGGGATCGCGTGGTGTCGGCCGCCGCCGGTGGCGATGGCCGCCGCCGCGCCGTGGCGCTGGCGGCGCGATGTGGGGACGCTCTGCGCGTTGGCGTTCGGCGGGCTGCTGGTGGCCGCCCTGTGGGCGTCCACGCAGACCGCTGCGCCGCCATCGCCGGCAGCGCTCGCCGCGGCGTTCTATCGCGCCGGGGCGCTGGTGTTCGGCGGCGGCCACGTGGTGCTGCCGCTGCTGCAGCGCGAACTGGTCGCCAGCGGCTGGATGTCGGCCGATACCTTCCTCGCCGGCTATGGCGCGGCCCAGGCGATGCCGGGCCCGATGTTCACGCTGGCTGCCTACCTGGGCGCGAACGCCGGCGCGGGCGTCGCCCCTGGCGCGGGTGCGGCGTTGGCGCTGGCGGCGTTGTTCGCGCCGGGCATGCTGGCCCTGGGCGCGGCATTGCCGCTGTGGCAGGCGCTGGCCTGGCGCCCGCCGGTGGCGCGGGCCCTGGCCGGCATCAATGCCGCGGTGGTCGGTCTGCTGGCCGCGGCGCTGTACGACCCATTGTGGCGCGACGGGATCCGCAGCCCGCCGGACCTGCTGGTGGTAGCGTTGGGCCTGGTGCTGATGGCGCGCCTGCAGCGCCCGGCGCTGTGGGTCGTGGCATGGTGTGTGGCAGCGACGCTCGGCCTTGGCGCGCTGGGCGCGACGGGGCGATAGGCGCAGCCGGCGCTGGCCGCCGCCGAGCGTCCCCGACGTTGCTGTCGGCAAGCAGGTCGTGATGCCAGTTGCTCATTTCCAGGTGGCCCCATGCGCACGCACGGAACGTTGATCAAATGGAACGAGGAGCGCGGCTTCGGCTTCGTGCGCTCGGCGCATGGCGATACCGAGATCTTCGTGCACATCGCATCGTTCCCGCGCGACGGCGTGCGTCCGCGGCTCGGCGAGTTGATTTCGTTCGATCTGGAACACGATGCGGAAGGGCGGCCGCGTGCGGTGCGGGTGATGCGCCCGGGACATGCTGCGGCCAGGCGCGGGCGCCCGGCCGCTGCCGGCAGGCGGCGTCGTGGCGCGCTCGGCAGCGGGCTGGCGGTGTTGGCGTTGCTCGGTATCGGCGTCTACGCGTACTCGCTGATCGCGCCGCGCTTCGCCGCCGCGCCGGTGCCGGACATGACCGCACCGGTGGCGCCGGCTACCCAAGCGGCCGCCGAGCCGCGCTTCCAGTGCGACGGACGCACCCGCTGCACGCAGATGACCTCGTGCGAGGAGGCCACCTATTTTCTGCAGCATTGCCCTGGCGCGAAGATGGATGGCAACCACGACGGCGTGCCGTGCGAGCAGCAGTGGTGTCACTAGCGCGACGGATGCAGCATGCGCTGCGGACCTTGCGTGCCGAGGGCGGCGCGCGGCTCCGGGCAGCTGTTGACGCGCCTGCTTGCGCGCCCACACACTCGCCGTGGCCACTGCAGCGCCCGCGCCTCGACTAGGAAGATGGGATGAGTTACGACCTGACGGTATTCGACATGGATGCGGCACCGCGACAGCGCGAGCAGTTCCTGGCCTGGTACGAGACCCAGACCGAATGGAGCGAGGAGCACGGCTACGACGACCCGGCCGTGAGCTCGGCACCGCTGCGCGCATGGTTCCTGGACATGATCGCTGCGTTTCCGCCGATGAACGGCCCGCTGGCCGCGGACGATGTCGACGAAGCGCCTGGACGCGCCACCGACTACAGCGTCGGCCGTTCGCTCATCTTTGCGGCGTTCGCCTGGTCGCAGGCGCAAGAGGCGTATGCAACCGTGTACGGCCTGGCCGCCAAGCATGGCGTGGGCTTCTTCGACGCCAGCTCCGAACTGGGCGAAGTCTGGTGGCCGGATGGCCAGGGCGGGCTCGCGCTCGCCCACACGGACTAGCCGATTCGCTGCGTTCGTCCGTCATCCGCTGCGACATTGGGGCAAGGTGCGGTTCTTCCCGATGACACTTCCTGGCACGGTCGTGCGCCGGTCCCCGTTCTATAGGGCGGACTCGGCGGATTGTCGTGCCGATGGGCTGTTTCCGCAGAGTGGCTTGGTACGTGGCGTCATTCCGGCGCTGGCTGGCTCGGTTGTGGGTCCTTGGGCGGCGCAGACGTTGCATGCACAGGCACCGCCGACCGCCAGCGCGCACACATATGCCGCGCCGAAAACGACTCATCGCGGCGCAGTCCGACGCTGGCGCGCATCGCCGCGGTCTTGACCGCACCGTGATACCGGCTTCGCTAAGGTCGAGGCTCCCGCACAGGTGTTTCCATGTCCGAGCCTCGACTTCCTCCCGCCAAGACCCGCGCGCTGTCGCTGGGCTTCTTCGTCTTCGTGGCGGCGTTCGCCGCCATCCTCTGGTTCCTGGTGCGCCCATACGGCGCGGTGTACTTCTTCCCGGTGCATTTCCTGGTCGGGTTGGGATTGCCGTTTTTGTTCTACGCGTTGGGGGCCAGCCGCGTCTGGTTCCTGCTCGGCCTGGCGGCGACGGCGATCGTGCTGGTCGTGTTGAACGTCTGGGGCGACGAACTCGGTGGCGCGGCGCCGCGGGTGTTCGACTGGGCGCACGGGTTCGCCGGCCTGCTCGGGTTAGTGCTGGCCTATGGCGTGTTCCGCATGTCCAGCCGTGCCCGGCAGCGGCACGCGCCCTCCGCGCCACGCTGAATCGCGCTCAGCCGGCGTCGTCGTCGCGGGTGAACGGCGCCAGCCGCAGCTTGACCCGGTGCTCGACGCCGGCCGGGCATTGCCCCGGCGCCGGCCCGCGGAAGTAGCTGCGCTGCCAGCCTTCGCGTTTGGCCGATGGATCGTCCCGCTCCAGATCGTGCAGGAACTGGCCGCGGCTGCGCATCCAGGCCTGGTAGTCGCGCTCCAGTTCCGGGGTCTGCGACAGCGGTTGCCAGCGCGGCTGCGTCTCGGCCAGTACCCGGCGCTGCACCGGAAAGAAATGGCAGAACGGCTCGCCGGCGTCGAAGCGCACCCGCCCGGGGCGGGTGAACTGCCAGTTCATGGTGAAGGTATATGGACTCCAATCGGTCTCGATCAGCCCGGTCAGTCCGGCGATGCCGTCCTTGGGCCGGTTGACCGGCGCGGTCACGTACAGATCCACGCCCGGCTCGGTGCGGAACAGGCAGGGCACGTGGAAGGTGAGCACGCCGTAGCCGAAGTGGCTGACCGCCGGCGCGTGGCCGCCGGCGTCGGCATGGAGGCGGATGTCGTCGAGTCCGTTGCCGCCGCTCCACTCGGCCTCGAAGCCGCTCTGGCACAACAACTCCCAGCCGTGCGCGTTGGCGATGTCCAGCGGCAGGCAGCGGTAGGCGTAGCGCTGGTCGGTGCGGTCCATCCACGGCCGCTCGCGCGGCGCCGGGCGCACGTCGAGGGTGTGGCCGTCGAGAACGTGGGCGGTGAGCTTCATGGCGGCGGCATCGGCTGAGGACGTGTGCGCCGAGTGTGACGCGTCGGCGTCGGCATGGCGACCGGGTGCTGCCGAAGTGTCGGCGCTGCGGTCGGCCGCAGCGTTGCACGCGTTGGGTTGCGGTCGTGCGCGGCCGACGCTGCGAGCGGTGGCACCGTGCTGCAGCACGTGCTGGATCTTGGCGCGAGGGTGCGCGCTAGGCCGCCTCGAAATCCAGCAGCGCCACGCCGTCGCCGACCAACTCGCCTTCGCGCACGCGGTAGCCATGCACCACGCCGTCGGCCGGGGCCTGCAAGGTGTGCTCCATCTTCATCGCCTCCAGCACCAGCAGCGGCGTGCCGCGTGCCACTTGCGTGCCGGGCGCGACCAGCAGGGCGACGACGCGGCCAGGCATCGGCGCGGTCAGCCCGCCGGCATCGGCGATCGGCTGGTCGGCCTCGGCGACCGGGTCGTGTAGGTCGAGCTGGTGCGATTGCCCATCGACGAACAGGTGCAGGCGGGCGCCGGCGAACACCGCGTCGGCGTGGATGCGCTGCGCGTCCAGTTGCGCCTGCAGGCGGCCGTCGTCGTGCAGGCGGCCGGCGGCGAGCAGCACCGTGTCGGTGGCGCTGTCGTGCACGCGCCAGCCGGCATCGGTCGCGGTCGCGCGCAAGGTGCGGCGCGCCTCGCCGTGTTGCAGGATCAGACTGCGCGGCGCAGGCGTGCCCAGGCGCCAGCCGTCGCGCAGGTCCCAGGGCGAATGCGGATCGCCCGCCTGCGCCGCGTCGTGGCGCTCGTGCAGCAGCCAGGCCAGGGCGGCCAGGATCCAGGTCGATTCGGTGGTGACCGGCGCGGCGTCGAACAGCGCGGCATGCTCGCGCTCGATCAACGCGGTATCCAGATCGGCCTGCGCGAACGCCGCGGTGCCGATCAGGCGCTGCAGGAACGCGGCATTGGTGGCCACGCCGACCACCTGGCACGCGGCCAGCGCCGCGTGCATGCGCCGCAGCGCGCGTTCGCGGGTCTCGTCCCAGACGATCAGCTTGGCGATCATCGGGTCGTAGTGCGGGCCGATCACATCGCCCTGTTCGACGCCGGCATCGACGCGGGTATGCGCGTCCGCGGCCGGCAGGCGCAGGTGCTGCAGCGTGCCGGTCGAGGGCAGGAAACCGCGCGCCGGGTCCTCGGCATACAGCCGCGCTTCCAGCGCATGGCCGCGGATCGCCAGTTCGTGCTGGCGCCTGGGCAACGGTTGGCCGGCGGCCACGCGCAGCTGCCATTCGACCAGGTCGGTGCCGGTGATGCACTCGGTGACCGGATGCTCCACCTGCAACCGCGTGTTCATTTCCATGAAGTAGAACGCGCCGTCGGGCGCGACGATGAACTCCACGGTGCCGGCACCGACATAGCCGACCGCGCGCGCCGCTTCCACCGCGGCCTGGCCCATCGCCGCGCGACGTTCTGCATCCATGCCCGGCGCCGGCGCTTCCTCCAGCACCTTCTGGTGGCGGCGCTGCACCGAGCAATCGCGTTCGAACAGGTAGGCCAGCTCGCCGTGGCGGTCGCCGAACACCTGGATCTCGATATGCCGCGGGCGCAGCACGTATTTCTCCACCAGTACCTGCGCGTTGCCGAACGCGGCCTGCGCTTCGCGCTGGCAGGCGGCCAGGGCGGCGACGAACTCCTCGCTGCGGTCGACCCGGCGCATGCCCTTGCCGCCGCCGCCGGCGCTGGCCTTGATCAGTACCGGATAGCCGATGGCATCGGCCTGCGCGCGCAGGAATTCCGGTTCCTGGCGTTCGCCGTGGTAGCCGGGGGTCAGCGGCACGCCGGCCGCGTGCATCAACGCCTTGGCCGCGCTCTTGTCGCCCATCGCGCGGATCGCTGCCGGCGGCGGCCCGATGAACGCGATGCCGCGTGCGGCGCAGGCCTCGGCGAAGTCGGCGTTCTCGGACAGGAAGCCGTAGCCGGGATGAACCGCCTGGGCGCCGCTGGCCTGGGCGGCATCGAGGATGCGTTCGCTGCGCAGGTAGCTGTCGCGCGCGGGCGCAGCGCCGATGTGGATCGCTTCGTCGGCCAGGCGCACGTGGCGCGCGTCGCGGTCGGCGTCGGAGTACACGGCGACGCTGGCGATGCCGAGCTTGCGGCAGGTGGCGATCACGCGGCAGGCGATCTCGCCGCGATTGGCGATCAGGATCTTGTCGAACATCGGCAGGTCGGGCGTGGCCATGGTCAGTTGCCTGGAGAAGGGGTGTCGTGTGTTGCTCGCGCAGTTGCAGTTGCAGTTGCAGTTGCTTTGGCTGTTGCTGTTGCCATTGCTTTTGACTTACCGGGTTCCCTTCCGCAGCGGCGGCCATGGCGGGGAAAAACCCGAAGGGCGGCGCACAGGGATGTGCGCCGTTCGCGGCAGGGGCAGGATGCCCCTTCCGCGAATCCCCGTCATGGACGCGGACCCGGAGCGCGCAGCGCGGAGGGCGCTCGGCAGGGCGCGCTTTCTTTTGGTTACTTTTCTTTGCGCGAGCAAAGAAAAGTGACTCGCCCCAAGGCGAAAGCCTTTGCCTTTGTCTTGGTTCTGGCACCGGTATTTTGAAGCTTTGGAGCAAGAGCAAGAGCTTCCGCTGGCGCGGGTCACTTTTCTTTGCTTGTGCAAAGAAAAGTAACCAAAAGAAAGCACACCCCGCAGCGCGCCCTCCGCGCTGCGCGCTCCGGGTCCGCAGTCCCAACGGGCATTTTTCGACGGCACATCCATGTGCCGGCGAAAAACGACGCGCATCCTGCGCGTCGCCCTTCGGGTATTCGCCCGCCGGGCCTGCCGCGCCGAGGGGGCCCGGTAAATCAAAAGCGAAGCAAGAGCAGGAGCAAGGGCAGGAGCGGAGCCTGCTGGGTGCATGGCGTCCGCGGCGGCTTCCGGCCGCGTTGCGCTGAAAGCGGGGCGGCAATGCCCGCTCACATCCGGAACACGCCGAACCGGGTCGGTTCCGCCGGCGCGTTCAACGCCGCCGACAGGCCCAGTCCCAAGACACGCCGCGTCTGCGCCGGATCGATGATGCCGTCGTCCCACAGCCGCGCGCTGGCGTAGTACGGATGGCCCTGGCGTTCGAACTGCTCGCGGATCGGCGTCTTGAACGCGCCCTCGTCCTCCGTCGACCAACTGCCGCCCTTGGCCTCGATGCCGTCGCGGCGTACCGTCGCCAGCACGCTCGCCGCCTGCTCCCCGCCCATCACCCCGATCCGCGCGTTCGGCCACATCCACAGGAAATTCGGCGAGTACGCACGGCCGCACATGCCGTAGTTGCCGGCGCCGAACGACCCGCCGATCACCACCGTGAACTTGGGCACCTTCGCGCAGGCCACCGCCATCACCAGCTTGGCCCCGTCCTTGGCGATGCCGCCGTGCTCGTACTTGCGTCCGACCATGAAGCCGGTGATGTTCTGCAGGAACACCAGCGGGATGCCGCGCTGCGCGCACAGTTCGATGAAGTGCGCGCCCTTCAGCGCCGACTCGGAGAACAGGATGCCGTTGTTGGCGACGATGCCGACCGGATAGCCGTGCAGGTGCGCGAAGCCGGTGACCAGGGTGGTGCCGTAGCGCGCCTTGAACTCGTCCAGGCGCGAGCCGTCGACCACGCGCGCGATCACCTCACGCACGTCGAACGGCTTGCGCGGGTCGGCCGGGATCACCCCGTACAGTTCCTCGGCCGGATACAGCGGCGGCTCCGGCGCGCGCAACGCCAGCGCCGGCTCGGGCTTGCGCCAGTTGAGCTGGGCCACGATCGCGCGCACCCGCGCCAGCGCCTGCAGGTCGTTGTCGGCGAAATGGTCGGCCACGCCGGAGATGCGCGTGTGCACGTCGGCACCGCCCAGTTCCTCGGCGCTGACTTCCTCGCCGGTGGCCGCCTTCACCAGCGGCGGGCCGCCGAGGAAGATGGTGCCCTGCTCGCGCACGATCACCGTCTCGTCGCTCATCGCCGGCACGTAGGCGCCGCCGGCGGTGCACGAGCCCATCACGCAGGCGATCTGGGCGATGCCCTGCGCCGACAGGTTGGCCTGGTTGTAGAAGATGCGGCCGAAGTGGTCGCGGTCGGGGAACACCTCGTCCTGCAGCGGCAGGAACGCGCCGCCCGAATCGACCAGGTAGATGCACGGCAGCCGGTTCTGCTGCGCGATCTCCTGCGCGCGCAGATGCTTCTTCACCGTCATGGGGTAATAGGTGCCGCCCTTGACCGTGGCGTCGTTGGCGACGATCACGCATTCCACGCCGGAGACGCGGCCGATGCCGGCGACCACGCCGGCGCACGGCACCTCGTCGGCGTACAGGCCCAGCGCGGCGAGCGGGGCGATTTCCAGGAAGGCGCTGCCCGGGTCGAGCAGCGCGTCGATGCGCTCGCGCGCCAGCAGCTTGCCGCGCGCCTGATGCTTGGCGCGTGCGGCTTCGCTGCCGCCCTGGGCGATGCGCGCCTGGGTCTGCTGCAGGTCGTCGACCACCGCGCGCAGCGCCGCGGCGTTGGCGGCGAAGGCGTCGCTGCCGGGTTGCAACTGGGTCTGGATCACGCTCATGGCAGGGCCAACGAAAGGAGGAAAGGAAATTCGTGTAGGAGCGGCTTCAGCCGCGACGCTTTACCAGAGGATGTGTCGCGGCTAAAGCCGCTCCTACATGAACCGCATCACTTGGTCCGCTCGAACAGCTCGCGGCCGATCAGCATGCGCCGGATCTCCGAGGTGCCGGCGCCGATCTCGTACAGCTTGGCGTCGCGCCACAGGCGCCCGGTCGGGTAATCGTTGATGTAGCCGTTGCCGCCGAGCACCTGGATCGCCTGGCCGGTGAGCCAGGTCGCCTTCTCGGCGGCGTACAGGATCGCGCCGGCGGCGTCCTGGCGGGTGGTGCGGCCGGCGTCGCAGGCGCGCGCCACCGCATACACGTAGGCGCGGCAGGCGTTGAGGCCCACGTACATGTCGGCCAGCTTGCCCTGCATCAGCTGGAAGCTGCCGATCGCCTCGCCGAACTGGCGGCGCTCGTGCACGTACGGCATCACCACGTCCATCGCCGCGGCCATCAGCCCCAGCGGGCCGCCGGACAGTACCAGCCGCTCGTAGTCCAGGCCCGACATCAGCACGCGCACGCCGCCGCCGACGCTGCCCAGCACGTTCTCCACCGGCACCTCGCAGTCCTGGAACACCAGTTCGCAGGTGTTGGAGCCGCGCATGCCGAGCTTGTCCAGCTTCTGCGCGGTGCTGAAGCCGGGCATGCCCTTCTCGACCAGGAACGCGGTGATGCCGCGCGCGCCGCCGGCCGGGTCGGTCTTGGCGTAGACCACCAGCACGTCGGCGTCCGGGCCGTTGGTGATCCACATCTTGTTGCCGTTGAGCACGTAGCGGTCGCCGCGCAGCTCGGCGCGCAGCTTCATCGAGACCACGTCCGAACCGGCACCCGGTTCGCTCATCGCCAGCGCGCCGACGTGTTCGCCACTGCACAGCCTGGGCAGGTAGCGCGCCTTCTGCGCGTCGCTGCCGTTCTTGCGCAGCTGGTTCACGCACAGGTTCGAATGCGCGCCGTAGGACAGGCCGATCGCGCCGGAGGCGCGCGAGATCTCCTCCATCGCCACCACGTGCGCCAGGTAGCCCATCGCGCTGCCGCCGTATTCCTCTTCCACGGTCAGCCCGAGCAGGCCCTGCTCGCCGAGCTTGCGCCACAGCGGTGCCGGGAACGCGTTGTCGCGATCGGCCTGCTCGGCCAGCGGCGCGATCTCGCGCGCGGCGAACGCGGCCACCGTGTCGCGCAGCAGGTCGATGTCCTCGCCCAGTTCGAAATTCAACGACGGCATCAACATGGCGGGCGGGCTCCGAAAGGCGGGCGTGCGGCGGATGGGGCGCCTAGAATCCAGGCGGCGCCGGGGAATGGACGTCAGCGTAGCCGGGAACGGCAAAGAAGTGAACAATAATTCATTAATTGAACCTAGAATCACCCCATGGCCTACAAACGCTCCGCGCTGATGGAAGAACGCCTTGCCGGCAACCGCCAGCGGATCCTGCTGGCGGCGCGCCGGCTGGTCGCCGCCGGCGGCTTCCGCGGCGCGCCGGTGACCGCGGTGGCGGCCGAGGCGGGGGTGTCCACCGGGCTGATCTACCGCCACTTCCCGTCCAAGGCCGAGCTGTTCGTCGAAGTGCTGACCGCGGCGGTGGACTACGAACTGGCGATCCTGCGCGGCATCGCCGCCGAACCGGCGCCGGCGGCGCAGCGCCTGCGTGCGGCGATCGCCTCGTTCGTGCGCCGCGCGCTGGCCGGACCGGGGCTGGCCTACGCCTTCATCGCCGAACCGGTGGAGCCGGAGGTGGACGCCGAGCGCATCCGCTGCCGGCGCCTGTTCGGCGATCTGTTCAAGGGCATCCTCGCCGACGGCGTGGCCGCGGGCGAATTCCCGGCGCAGGACCTGGACGCGGCGGCCGCCTGCCTGGTCGGCGCCTACACCGAGGCCCTGGTCGGGCCGACCGCGCCCAGCCGCGACGGCCCGCGCGACAGCGAACGCCTGGTCGAGGCGGTGTGCGGTTTCTGCCTGCGCGCGGTCGGCAGTGCGGCGTCGCCGTAGTGGCGCTTGCGTAGCCATGTTTGGCGGGTGCGAAGAGATGGCAGGTGTACGGGCTTGGCGTGGATTAGCCAATGCCGCGCGCCCCGCTCGCCGCATCCGACTGCGATGCGGGAGTGCGCCGTGCGAGGGTCTCGGCGTCGAAGGCATTCGACGTCGGAAGGTCTGCCGCTCCGTTCGTCGCGGCTGAAGCCGCGCCTACAGAAGTGCGATTGTCGGTCGGCTGCAGCGTGGTCGCAGCTGTGATGGCGGTGGCGTCGCGCGCCCGACTGCTGCGATGCAGCACGCATCGGCTGCGATTCGTCGCGTCGCCGGGGCTGCCGTGCGCGGCAAACGCTGGCTATACTCGGCCGCGTAGCAGTGGTCGGTCTCCACGTGCCAAAGGGGTGTGATGTGCGGAATTACGACCTCGAATTTCTCAAGCGGTTCTCGTTGGTGATCGGCCTGCTGGTCCTGATCACCATCGGCTTGATCGTGTTCGCGGCCTACCTGCAGCGGGCGATCCCGCCGGAGGTATCGCCGGTGGCGCTCAAGCGCACCGAGGAGCGCATCGCGCCATCGGGCGCGGTCTATGCCGGCAGCACCGGCGCCGCGGCGCAGGCCGCCGCGCAGGCGGCTGCGCTGGCCAAGGCGTCGGCGCAGGTCGCCTACGGCGGCACCACCGACGGCAAGGTGATCTTCGACAGCCTGTGCACCGCCTGCCATACCACCGGCGTCGGCAAGGCGCCGACCCTGGACCATTCGCATTGGGACGCGCGCATCGCGCAAGGCAAGGACACGCTGTACAAGCACGCGATCGAGGGCTACACCGGCCCCGATGGCGGGATCATGCCGCCCAAGGGCGGCAATCCGGCGCTCAGCGAAGCGCAGGTCCACGCCACGGTCGACTGGATGCTGGCCAACCTGAAATAATCCGCAGGCCCGGTCCACGCGGGTTGCAGCGCCGCCTCCGGGCGGCGCGTTCGTATTCGATGCCGGCTCCGCGCCGGCGAGCTAAGGAGAGTGATCGCATGCGCGTACTGCCCCCGCTGTTGTCGTTGTTGCTGGTTGCCGGCGCACCCGCCGCCTACGCCCTGTCGCCGCCGCAGATGGTCCCGATCGGGCAGTTGCGGCCGGCCGATAGCGGGCAGAACGTGGTCTTCGAAGGCGTGGTCACCGCGCGCGTGGAAGCCGGTGGTGGCGGCTACCTGGTGCAGGACGCCGGCGATGGCGATCCGCTCACCGCCGATGCGCTGCTGGTGCACGGCGACGCCGATGCCGCGCTGGCGCCGGGCGACCGGGTGCGGGTGTGGGGCGAACTGGCGCCGCGGCGCGCGGCCAGCCTGGCGTCCGCCGGCGCGGCGTTCGCCGGGCGCAGCGTGCGCGAGGCCGGGCACACCGTGCTGGCGCGCGCGCAGCCGTTGCCGTTGCAGGCGCTGGACGCCGCCCCGGCCGACTGGTCGGCGCTGGCCGGCATGCGCGTGCGCATCGACGCGCCGCTGACCGTGGTCGACACCGACGCACTGGCCAAGGCCGGCGAGCTTGGCGTCGCCTTCGGCGGGCGCCTGTGGCAACCCAGCGAAATCGCCGCGCCCGGCAGCGCCGAACTGGCCGCGGCCGTCGCCGACAACGCGCAGCGCCTGCTGCGCCTGGGCGAGACCGGCACGCATGCGCCCGACAGCCTGCCCGCGTACCTGGGCACGGGCGAAGCCGCCGTTGCGCCGCGTGCCGGGGCGACGCTGCAGGGCGTGGAAGGCATCGTCGGCGGCGTGGTCGATGGCGCCGCGCGGCTGTATCCGACCGCGCCGTTGCAGCTGACCCCGCCGCCGGCGCCGGCCACGCCGCAGGTCGCCGGCACGCTGCGCGTGGCCGCGTTCAACCTGGAGAACTTCTTCAACGGCGATGGCCGCGGCGGCAGTTTCCCGACCCTGCGCGGCGCGCGCACCGCGGCCGAATTCCAGGCGCAGCTGGCCAAGCTGGTCGCCACCATTCGCCCGCTGCAGGCCGACGTCGCCGCGTTGATGGAACTGGAGAACGACGGCTACGGACCGACCTCGGCGATCGCCACGCTGGTGACCGCGCTCAATGCCGGCGACGGCGGCGACTGGCGTTTCGTCGATGTCGGGCGCGGCCCGGGCGACAACCCGATCCGGGTCGGCCTGATCTACCGCGCCTCGCGGGTCAGCCCGGTCGGCAAGCCGGCGGTGCTGGAAGGCGGCCCGTTCGCCGCGCACAGCCGGGTGCCGCTGGCGCAGGCGTTCCGGCGCGGCAGCGGGCAGCCGTTCGTGGTCGTCGCCAACCATTTCAAGTCCAAGGGTTGCGGCGAGGCGGCCGCCGACGATGCCGATCGTGGCGACGGCCAGGGCTGCTGGAACGCCACCCGCACCGAGTCGGCGCGGCGCCTGGACGCCTGGCTGCGCACCGATCCGACCGGCAGCGGCAGCACCGCCAGCGTGCTGCTCGGCGACTTCAACGCCTACGCGATGGAAGACCCGCTGCGCCTGCTGCGCGACGCCGGCTGGCGCGATGCGCTGGCGCAGGCGCAGGTCGAGCAGCCCTACAGCTTCGTCTACCGTGGCCTCAGCGGCCGCCTCGACCACGCCCTGCTGAGCCCGGCGCTGGCGCCGCTGCTGCGCGGCGCCACCGAATGGCACGTCAATGCGGACCTGCCGGAACAAGACGGTTACCGCGCGCGCAACCTGCCCGGGCCGTGGCGCAGCTCCGATCACGATCCGTTGCTGCTGGGTTTTGAGCTTTGAAGGCCGGGATTCGGGATTCGGGATTTGGGGATTCGTTGAAGCGGAGCGCTGCGATCTGCGCCGGGTGCAGCTGCGTTTAGCGGGGCTTTCGGAATAGCGGACTGCGCTGCCGGGTCGGTCCTGATGCGCAAGGAGAAGCGCGGTCTCTCAGATCGCGAGCCCCGCTTTTACCAATCCCGAATCCCGAATTCCCAATCCCGGCTACCCGTGCCGATGTCCGTTGCGCCGCCAGTTCCACAGGTGCGCGCTCGCCAGCAGCAGGCTGCCGGCCACGGTGGCCGGGGTCTCGGCCTGCGCGCTGGGGAATCCGCTCGCGCCGGCCAGCAATCCGCACAGGCCCAGCGCGGCCATCGCCCACAGCGGCCACGGCAGCGGCCGTTGCCGCTGCGCGCGCCATAGCGCCAGTCCGGCCAGCGGCAGCGCCAGCGCCACGAACAGCCCATGCACCCATTCGGCCTGCGCCCAGATGCCGAACAGCGGCAGCGCCGCGGCCAGCAGCGGCAAAGCCAGGCAATGCAGCAGGCACAGCCCGGACAGGAGTACGGCGGAGGCATCGAAGAACGGCTGGGGCAGGGATTTCATGGACGGCGTTCCGGCATTGAAGTGTTATATAGTAACATTTCTCCCGCCACGTCCTAGCCGCCATGCCATTGCCCGCCGTGCTCGACCGCCGCCTTCCCGTCACCGTCCTGTCCGGTTTCCTCGGCGCCGGCAAGACCACCTTGCTCAACCGCGTGCTGCGCAACCGCGACGGCCGCCGCGTGGCGGTGATCGTCAACGACATGAGCGAGATCAACATCGATGCCGCGCTGATCCGCGACGGCGGCGCCGCGCTCAGCCGCACCGAAGAGACCCTGGTCGAGTTCAGCAACGGCTGCATCTGCTGCACGCTGCGCGAGGACCTGCGCCAGGAGGTGCAGCGCCTGGCCGACAGCGGCCGCTACGACTACCTGCTGATCGAATCCACCGGCATTTCCGAGCCGATGCCGGTCGCCGCCACCTTCGCGGTGCGCGACGAACACGGCCGCAGCCTGGCCGACGTGGCGCGGCTGGACACCATGCTCACCGTGGTCGATGGGGTGAGCTTCCTGCGCGATTTCGGCTCGGCCGAGCGCCTGGCCGAGCGTGGCCTGCAGGCCGGCGCCGACGACGATCGCGGCCTGGTCAACCTGCTGGTGGAGCAGATCGAATTCGCCGACGTGCTCGTGATCGGCAAGTGCGACCTGGCCAGCGCAGACACGGTGGCGCGCACCCACGCCGTGCTGCGCGCGCTCAACCGCGACGCGCGCATCGTCGAGGCCCGCGACGGCGACGTGCCGTTGGAGTTGGTACTGGATACCGGCCGCTTCGATTTCGTGCGCGCGCAGTTGGCGCCGGGCTGGATGCAGGCGTTGCGCGGCGAGCACGCGCCGGAGACCGAGCAGTTCGACATCGGCAGCTTCGTCTACCGCGCACGGCGCCCGTTCCATCCGTTGCGTTTCGCGCGGCTGGCGCAGCGCGGCCTGCGCGACGTGATCCGCAGCAAGGGCTTCTTCTGGCTGGCCAGCCGCATGGACTGGGTCGGCGAACTGTCCATCGTCGGCGCGGCCACCCAGACCCAGGCGGCCGGCTTCTGGTACGCCGCGCGCGAACGCGTGGAGCAGGGCCTGCTGGACACGCCGCTGCCGTTGCCGCCGCGCCCGTTGCCGTACACCGAGCTGGGCTGGCAGCGGCAGCACAACGCGTGCTGGAGCGCACCGCCGCCGCAGGCCGAGGAGGTGGGCGACGCGCGCGAGTACGCGGCGCTGCGTGCGCTGTGGCATCCGTTGTGGGGCGACCGCCGCCAGGAGCTGGCGCTGATCGGCGTCGGCCTGGACGAGGCGCGGGTGCGCGCCGAACTCGACGCCTGCCTGCTCGACGACGCGGAACTGGGGCGCGGTCCACTGGCCTGGCAGGCGCTGGCCGATCCGTTTCCGGTGTGGCGGCGCTGAGCAATTGCTGGGGTTGCCGGCGTTTCTGGTTCGCTTGCCTGTTCATTGGCTAAGAACCATCACGCACGCAGGTCCCCGCGCTTCGTTCGTCGCGGCTGAAGCCGCTCCTACACGGGGCTTGGTGCGTGATGGGTGCACTGTAGGAGCGGCTTCAGCCGCGACAGAACCCGTGGCGCAAGCCGCTAGCCGCGCGCGCCGATCGCGATCAACACGATCGCCAGCAGCGCCAATCCCAGCCCGGCGCGGTTCCAGGCGCTGGTCTTCTCGCCGAAGGCCAGCACGCCGAGCAGCGCGCCGAGCACGATCACGCCCAGGTTCATCGCCGCGAACACCACCGCCGGGCTGTCCGGCAGCGCCTGGTGGGCGCGCACGTAGAACGCGATGTTGCCGAAGTTGAGCGCCCCCAGCAGCAGCCCGGCACCCAGGTTGCGCCAGGCCAGCGGCCGGGTGCCGCGGACATGCCGCCATAGCTGCACGCCGAGCAACAGCACGAAGGCGATCGCGAAGGCGACCAGCAGCGACGCGGCGAACGGCGTGCCGGCCTGGGCGATGCGCTTGAGCGATACGTCGATCAGGGCGAAGCCGGCCCAGACCAGCAGCAGCCACGGCGCCGCGCGCGCTGCGCCGTCCGGCGCCGGTCCGGGCCGGTGCACGATGCCGGCGATGGCCAGCAGCCCCAGCGCCAGCCCGGCCAGCTTGTAGCCATTGGCGCGCTCGCCGAACAGCGCGAACGCCGCCGCCAGCGACAGCAGCAGCGACAGCCGCTGCGCCGCGTCGGTGCGCACGATGCCGGCCAGCGCCACGGCGCGGCCCAGCACCAGGAACAGCGCCGGCAGCAGCACCGCCAGGACGAGCAGCGCCACCCATGGCGTCTGCGCGCTGCGCAGCGAGGCCAGCGGCGGTTGCAGCAGCGCCGCGCACAGCAGCGCCGCCGCCAGGTAGTTCCAGGTCACCGCCTGGGCCAGGTCGATACGCTGGCGCGGCGCCAGCTTCAGCAGCGCCGAGACCAGCACGCTGCACACCACACTCAGGAGAACGAACGCCACGCGCAGAAGATCCGGTCGGGAAAGAGAACGCTGCGTGCATGCGGCCTGCATGTGGCCTGCACCCAGCCCCGGTATTATGAGCGCATGACCTCTCCCGCTTTCCCCATCGAATCCGGCGCGTTGACGCTGGACGGCCCCGCCGGCCCGATCGAAGCCGCGGTCGACCTCCCCGACGCCGAGGTGGCCGCCTTGCCGGTCACCGCGATCGTCTGCCATCCGCTGTCCACCGAGGGCGGCACCATGCACAACAAGGTGGTGACGATGGTCGCGCGCGCGCTGCGCGAGCTCGGCGTGCACGTGGTGCGCTTCAACTTCCGCAGCGTCGGCGCCTCCGCCGGCAGTTTCGACCAAGGCGACGGCGAGCAGCAGGACCTGGCCGCGGTGGCGGCGTGGGTGCGCGCACAGCGCCCGCACGACGCATTGTGGCTGGCCGGCTTCAGCTTCGGCGCCTACGTGTCGCTGCGCGCCAGCGCCGCGCTGCAGCCGCAGGCGCTGGTATCGATCGCGCCGCCCGCCGGGCGCTGGGACTTCGCCGGCGTGGAACCGCCGCCGCAGTGGCTGGTGATCCAGGGCGACGCCGACGAGATCGTCGACCCGCATGCCGTGTACGAGTGGCTGGAGACACTGGAACAGCAGCCGGAGCTGGTGCGCATGCCCGACACCAGCCATTTCTTCCACCGCAAGCTGATCGACCTGCGCGGCGCCTTGCAGCACGGGGTCAAGGCGTGGCTGCCGGCGAAGCCGGCGTGAGCGCGGCGCGGCGACAGGCGGCCGCATGGCCGCACGCGCGGCCATGCACGGGCCGGCACCGATGAGCACAGCGAGCATGCCGTCGCAACGTTATGCCGCCGGCGTGGCGCGCGGCGACTGGCGCGACGATCCGGCGCAGCACGCCGCGCTGGCCGAACTGGACCGCATCCATGCGGCGATCGTGGACAGCGACCAGGACGGCTGGCTGGATCGCCTGGCTGCGTTCTGGAAGAAGCCCGAGCCGGTGCGCGGCCTGTATTTCTGGGGCGGCGTGGGCCGCGGCAAGACCTTCCTGGTCGATCTGTTCTACGACGGCCTGCCGATCGAGCAGAAGTACCGTACGCACTTCCACCGCTTCATGCGCGGCGTGCACGAACGGCTACGCGAGCATGCTGGGCAGAGCGACCCGCTGGCCAGGATCGCGCAGGAATGGCGTACCCAGCTGCGCGTGCTGGTGCTGGACGAGTTCTTCGTCACCGACATCGGCGATGCGATGCTGCTGGCGCGGCTGCTGGAGCGCCTGTTCGCCGAGGGCGTGACCTTGGTCACCACCTCCAACACCGCGCCGCAGAACCTGTACCTCAACGGCCTGCAGCGCGAGAGCTTCCTGCCGGCGATCGCGCTGCTGCAGAAGTACTGCGTGGAACTGTACGCCGAAGGCACCGAGGACTACCGCATGCGCGCGCTGACCCGCTCGCCGGTGTATCGCGCGCCGCTGGATGCGCAGTCCGATGCGTGGCTGCAAGGACGTTGGAGCGAACTCAGCGGCAACGAAGCCGCGCGCAGCGGCAACATCGTCATCGAAGCGCGCAAGATCCCGGTGCGCGGCCGCGGCAAGAGCATCGCCTGGTTCGATTTCGCGGCATTGTGCGAAGGCCCGCGCGGGCCGTCCGACTACATCGAGATCGCGCGCGAGTTCAACACCGTGCTGCTCGGCGGCATCCCGCACTTCGATCGCATGAACGAAGATGCGGCGCGGCGTTTCGTCAACCTGATCGACGAACTGTACGACCGCCAGGTCAACCTGGTCTGCACCGCGCAGGATCCGCCGCCGCAGCTGTACAGCGGCGAGCGCCTGGCCGGGGCATTCGAGCGCACCGCCTCGCGCCTGATCGAGATGCAGAGCGCCGAGTACCTGGCCACCGCGCACCGCGCCTGAGCGCGGTGGCCCGCGCAGGCGCTGGCCTCCCGGCTTTCCTATGGGAGCGGCCTCAGTCGCGACAAGCGAGGCGGCGGACTCGCCGGGCACGATGCAGTCGGGACTGAAGTCCCTCCCACAAGAAGCGGCATGCCCGAGCATCGCCATGCTCCTGTGGGAGCGACTTCAGTCGCGACGAGTGAAGCAGCGGGCTCGCTGGCATTGTGCAACCTGACCGAAGGTCCATCCTGCGGGGGACCTGCAAGCACGATGCACTTTTGGGACTGGCCATCGGTCGCGATGTGCGAGGGCGGTAGACAACCGCCTATTCCAGATCAAAGTGCTTGCAATTAAATAGCGCGCTATGTAAATTGCACCCATGCCGAAGAAGCGCACCCCTGCCGAGATCCCCAGTCGCGACGCGGCGCTGCAGCTGGACCAGCAGCTGTGCTTCGCGCTGTACTCGGCCAACCTAGCGATGCACAAGCTCTACCGCGGCCTGCTGAAGACGCTGGACCTGACCTATCCGCAGTACCTGGTGATGCTGGTGCTGTGGGAACAGGACGCGCGCACCGTCGGGGCGATCGGCGAGCGCCTGTTCCTGGATTCGGCGACGCTGACGCCGCTGCTGAAGCGGTTGCAGGCCAGCGGCCTGGTGACCCGCGAGCGCTCGGCCGACGACGAACGCCAGGTCGTGGTGCGCCTGACCGCGGCCGGCCGCGCGTTGCGCAACAAGGCCGGCGCAGTGCCCGAGCAGGTGTTCTGCGCCGCGGCCTGTTCGCTGCAGGACCTGCGCCAGCTCAAGCAGCAACTGGAAACCCTGCGCGGCAATCTAGGCGGCGGCTGAGGTTGTCGCCAAGGCATGACGTTCCGTTAATTATGTAGTGTGCTATTAAATCGTTATCAATCAACCCGGCGCCTCGCGCCCCATCAGGAGAACCACCATGGCCTCACCCGAAAAGATCCTCTACACCGCCCACGCCACCGCGACCGGCGGCCGCGAAGGCCGCGCCGTGTCTTCCGACAAGGCGCTGGACGTGAAGCTGTCAACCCCGCGCGAACTCGGCGGCGCCGGCGGCGACGGTACCAATCCGGAGCAGCTGTTCGCGGCCGGCTATTCGGCCTGCTTCATCGGCGCGATGAAGGCGGTGGCGGCGCAGGACAAGCTGAAGCTGCCGGGCGAAGTCAGCATCGAAGGCAGCGTCGGCATCGGCCAGATCCCAGGCGGCTTCGGCATCGCGGTGGAGCTGCGCATCGCCGTGCCGGGCATGCCGCGCGAGGAACTGCAGGCGCTGGTCGACAAGGCGCACCAGGTCTGCCCGTACTCCAACGCGACCCGCGGCAACATCGACGTGAACCTGGTCGTCCTCGACTAAACGATGCGGCTTGTCCGAAGACCCCGTCGCGCCACGTGCGCGGCGGGGTTTTTTGCTGTCTGCAATACGGCAGTGGCCCGAGCCACCACGCAGAACGTGGCCGAAAGAGCAGCTGTTGCCGTCGCCTTTGCTTTTGCTGTTGCTGTTGCTTTGCTTGTGATCTATCGGGCCCCCTCAGCGCGGCAGACCCGGCGGGCGAATACCCGAAGGGCGACGCGCAGGATGCGCGTCGTTTTTCGCCGGCACATGGATGTGCCGTCGAAAAATGCCCGTCGGGGCTGCGGACCTGGAGCGCGTAGCGCGGAAGGCGCGCTGCGGGGTGTGCTTTCTTTTGGTTACTTTTCTTTGCACAAGCAAAGAAAAGTGACCCGCGCCAGCGGAAGCTGTTGCTCTTGCTCTAAAGCTTCAAAATCCCAATGCCAGAATCAAGACAACGGCAAAGGCAAAGGCAAAGGCTTTCGCCTTTGGGCGAGTCACTTTTCTTTGCTCGCGCAAAGAAAAGTAACCAAAAGAAAGCGCGCCCTGCCTAGCGCCCTCCGCGCTGCGCGCTCCGGGTCCGCG
>NZ_JAVDSZ010000016.1:0-76963 GCF_031455575.1 Xanthomonas sp. 1678
CGCCCCGCTGGGCTTTTTGTTTCCAACGGGTTGATTGTTTTGTGGTCGCGGTCTCCCCCCCCCCGGGTGTTGTTAGGGACCCCCCGGGGCGCGCCACACCCCGCTCCTACAAGTGGCCCCATCTGGACGAATGCCTGGCAGTCGGACGCAGTGCCTGCCGCCGCCAGCCATCGTCATTCCTGATCGGGCGGCGGCGACGCAGGCGCAGCAGTGCCGGCACCAGCACCACCACCCGCACCGCGCCCACCACCGGACCTGCGCCGCGGCGGCCGTGCACGCGGCACCGGCGACGGTCCTTCGATCGGGCGTCCCGGCACCTGCACCACCTGCAGGTCTTCGCTGTCCAGGCGCAGCGCGGTCAGCTTGCCGCCCCACACCGCGCCGGTGTCGATCGCGTGCACGCCCTGGGTGATGGTCAGGCCCAGCGTCGACCAGTGGCCGCAGACGATCTTCAGGTCGCGCTCGGCGCGGCCCGGCACTTCGAACCATGGATACAGGCCCTGCGCCTGGGTGCCGGGCGTGCCTTTCTCCTCGATCGCGATGCGCCCGCGCGGGGTGCAATAGCGGGCGCGGGTGAACAGGTTGATGATCGCGCGCGAGCGGTCGTAGCCGGTCAGTCCCGGCGACCAGGCCGGGCGGTCGCCGTACATGTTGCGGAACAGCTTGCGGTAGCCGCTGCCGTGCAACTGCTGCTCGACCTCGCGCGCGTGCTTCTCGGCCAGCGTGGTGGTCCACTTCGGCGCCAGGCCGGCATGGATCATCATCCAGCCCAGTTCGCGGTCGGCGTGCAGCAGCTTCTGCATGCGCAGCCAGGTCAGCAACTCGTCGCGGTCCTCGGCCAGCACGATGCGCTGCAGGTCCGCATTGACCTTGCGTTGTTCGTCCGGGCTGCGCTCGCCGATCGCCAGCAGCGACAGGTCGTGGTTGCCCAGCACCACCTCGCTGTGCGCGCGCAGCGAGTGCACCAGGCGCAGGGTTTCCAGCGACTGCCCGCCGCGGTTGACCAGGTCGCCGCAGAACCACAGCCGGTCCACCGCCGGATCGAAGCGGATCTTCTCCAGCAGCCGCTGGGTGATGTCGTAGCAACCCTGCAGGTCGCCGATGGCCCACACGCTCATGCCGACGCCATCAGTGCAGGGTCCGCGGCACGGTCAGCACGAACGGGGCGACCGGTGCGACGAAATGGGTGCCGTCGTCGGCTTCCATGTCGTAGTGGCCGCGCATCGTGCCGTGCTCGGTTTCCAGCATCAGCCCGGAGGTGTAGCGGAAGTCCTCGCCGGGGCGCAGCCGCGGCTGTTCGCCGACCACGCCGTCGCCGTCCACGCGTTCCACGCGGCCGTTGCCGTCGGTGATTTCCCAATGCCGGGCGATCAGCCGCGCGGCGACGCGGCCGCGGTTGTGGATGCGGATGGTGTAGGCGAACGCGTAGCGTCCGTCCTCCGGCGCCGATTGGTCGTCGAGGAATCGGGGCGACACTTCGACCTCGATCCGGTAGGGGGCGTCATCGTTCATGCCCACAGTGTAAGCAAAGCCGGTGCAGGAATGGTCCAGAAACCTTCGCCGATCGCCGCATCGGCGACGCGGCGCAGGTGCGGCGGCGTGCACTGCACGCGATGGGAGGGCGCGTGCGCCGGCATTGGTGCAATGCGCGAGCAGGATCTGGCGCCGCGACCACGGCCCTTGACGTGAGGTCGCGCGACAGGGAAAGGCGCCGGACCAGCCGCGAAAGCTGCGGCCCTAGGCCAGCAGGTGCATGGCGGTGAGGATGTGCTCTTGCCGGCGCGCCGTTACCGCCGGCGATCAGAATCAATCCGCGCGCAGGCGCATCGCGCGGCGACCCGGCCAAGGCCGGCACATCGAACGGTCCGCTGCCGCTGCCGCGCCGGCGGTCCGCTCAGGCGCTTGCCGGCACGTTGGCCAGGCGCACGAAATCGGCCACCTCCAACTGCTCGGCGCGCGCGTCCGGGCGTACGCCGGCGGCCTCGAACTGGGCGGCGTCGCAGACCCCGCCGAGCGCGTTGCGCAAGGTCTTGCGGCGCTGCCCGAAGGCCGCGCGGACCACGTCGGCGAAACGCCGCCGATCGGCGATGCCGATGTCCTGCGGCGCGTGCGGCACCAGCCGCACCACCGCCGAATCCACCTTCGGCGGCGGCCGGAACGCGCCCGGCGGCACCACGAACAGCGAGGTCACCTCGCAGTACGCCTGCAGCATCACGCTGAGCCGGCCATAGACCTTGCTGCCCGGCGCGGCCGCCATGCGGTCGACCACTTCCTTCTGCAGCATGAAGTGCATGTCGGCGATCGCCGCGGCGTGGTCCAGCGCATGGAACAGGATCGGCGAGGAGATGTTGTAGGGCAGGTTGCCGACCAGGCGGATCTGCCCGGCGCTGCCAGCCAGTTCGGTGAAGTCCACCGACAGCACGTCGCGGTTGAGGATGGTCAGCTCGCCGACTCCTTCCGCCGCCGCGGTCAGTGGCGCGATCAGGTCGCGGTCGAACTCGATCACGGTCAGGCGGCCGTGGCGGCGCAGCAGCGGGAAGGTGATCGCGCCCTGGCCGGGACCGATCTCGACCAGCAGATCGTCCGGTTTGGGATTCACCGCGCGGACGATGCTGTCGATGTAGTCGCGGTCGCTGAGGAAATGCTGGCCAAGCGATTTCTTGGCCGGGGCGCTGAAGCTGGAATAGGAAGTCATGCGGGCATCTTATCGGGATGGGGGCCGGGATGGCGCGCGGCGCGGTCCCTGCAGGAGCGGCTTTAGCCGCGACCGAGTGTTGCGGTAAGTGCCTGTCGCGGCTGATGGCCCGAGGCCACCCAGAGCCGCTCCTACAGGAGCTGCTTGCGCGCGGCCAGTTGCGCGCACAGCGCGACCGCGGCGAACAGGCTGGATGGATCGGCGACACCGCGCCCGGCCAGTTCCAGCGCGGTGCCGTGGTCGACCGCCACGCGCGGGTAGGGCAGGCCCAGGGTCAGGTTCACCGCCTGCTCGAAGCCGCTGTACTTGAGCACAGGCAGGCCCTGGTCGTGGTACATCGCCAGCACCGTGTCGACGCCGGCCAGCTTCTGCGGCAGGAACGCGGTATCGGCCGGCAGCGGGCCGAGCAGGCGCATGCCTTCGCCGCGCAAGGCGGCGAGCACCGGCGCCATCACCTCGATCTCCTCGCGGCCCAGATGGCCGTCTTCGCCGGCGTGCGGATTGAGTCCGAGCACTGCGATGACCGGCTCGGCGATGCCGAATTCGCTGCGCAGCGCGGCGTGGACGATGCGCAGGCAACGCTCCAGCAACGCGGGCGTCAGCGCGTCGGCGACCGCGCGCAGCGGCAGGTGGGTGGTGGCCAGGGCCACGCGCACGATGTCGTTGGCGAGCATCATCACCACCTCGCGCCCGGCATGGCGGGCGAGCAGCTCGGTGGTGCCGGTGTAGGCGATGCCGCCGTCGTTGATCGCCGCCTTGTGCACCGGGCCGGTGACCAGGCCGGCCAGTTCGCCGCGCAGGCAGGCGTCGGCGGCCTGGGTCAGCGCGCCGATCACCGCGATGGCATTGGCCGGCTCGGTTTGGCCGAACCGGCTGGGCACGGTGTTGCCGACCACGCGCAGGCGCAGGTCGCCGGGGGCGAGGGCAGGGGCGGATTCGGGCAGCAGCTGCAGCGGCAGCGACAGCGCCGCAGCGGCGGCGCGCAAGGTGTCGGGATCGGCGAAGGCCAGCAGCTGGCAGTCGTGTCGCGGCTGTTGGGCCAGCCGCACGCACAGTTCCGGGCCGATCCCGGCCGGCTCGCCCGGCACCAGCGCGAGCGAGGGCAACACGGTTACGGCTTGGTGGCGGCCGGTGCCGGGGTCGCCGCCGGCGCGGTGGCATCGGCAGCAGGTGCGGCGGAGGTTTCGGCGCCGCCGACGCGCAGGTTCACGTAGGCTTCGCCGCGCATTTCCTGCAGGAAGCGGTTGTACTCTTCTTCCAGCTTGCGGCGGCCGATGGTCTCGCGGACCTGGGCGCGCTGGGTGTCGCTGGTCACGTCGGTCTGCCGCGTGGCGACGCGCTGCACGATGTGCCAGCCAGCCTCGGTGCGGAACGGCGGCGAGATCTGCTCGTCGCTCAGGCCTTCGATCTGGCGACCGAAGTCCGGGCCGAACGCGTCGGCCGGGAACCAGCCCAGATCGCCGCCCTGGCCGCGGCTGTTGGCGTCGTCGGAGGACTCCTTGGCCACGGCCTGGAAGTCGGCGCCGCCGGCGATGCGCGCGCGCAGGGTGTCGATCTTGGCCTTGGCGGCCGCTTCCGGCTGCGCCTCGTTGATCCGGATCAGGATGTGCCGGGCGTGGTACTCGGTGACCGTCTTCTTTTCCGGGTTGGCCGAGGCATCGCGGATCTCGACCAGCTTCAGCAGCTGGAAGCCGCTGGGACCGCGCAACGGGCCGGCGACCTGGCCCGGCTTGAGGTCGCGGATCAGCTGCGCGAAGGCGTTGGGGATCTCGTCCAGGCTGCGCCAGCCGAGGTCGCCGCCTTCCAGTGCGTTGGGGCTGTCGGAATAGCGCACCGCGGCCGCGCTGAAGTCGATCTCGCCCTTGTCGATCAGGCTCTTGACCCCGTCGATCTTGCTCTGGCCGGTCTTGATCTGCTCGGCGGTGGCGCCTTCCGGCAGGCCGACCAGGATGTGCGCCAGGTGGTACTGGGCGCCGGTGGTGGCCTGCTGCGCCAGCGCCGCGTCCACTTCGCTCTCGCTGACGTTGATGCGGCTTTGCGCGAAGCTCTGGCGCAGGCGCTGCACGGTGATCTCGTCGCGGACCGAGTTGCGGAAGTCGTCGAATGCCATGCCGTCGGCGGCGAGCTTCTTGCGCAGGCCGTCCACGTCGGTGCCGTTCTGCTGGGCGATGCTGCCGATCGCACGGTTCAGTTCGTCGTCGCCGACGCGGATGCCGGTGCTGTTGGCACGGGCGACCTGCAGCTTGACCAGCACCAGGCGCTCGAGCACCTGGCGTTGCAGCACGTTGTCCGGCGGCAGCTGCGCTTCGCGGCCGGAATACTGCGCCTTCACGTTGCGAACGGCACGATCCAGTTCGCTCTGCAGTACGACATCCTCGTCGACGACCGCAGCGATGCGGTCCAGCGGTTGGGTTTGTTGCGCGGCAGCCGGAGCGGACACGCCGGCGATCGCCAGCAAGGTGGCGAGGAAAGCAGAGAGGGTATTGGTCATGGAATCAGGTTCGGATCGTAATCGTCCGGATCGGTCGTGGTGTTGCTGGGCGGGACCAAGTACAGGTCGTCGCGGTTGTAGCCGAGAATAGCACGGCGCAGAACGCGGTCCGTGTCCTGGCCAAGCGAGGAGAGTCCCTTCAGTACGAACTCGACCTGCAGTGCGGTGTCCAGGTCGCCTTCGCGATTGCGCACGTAGCGCCGCGCCAGCGCGCGCACGGCCAGGCAGCAGCTGTCCCACTGCACGCCGGCGATGATTTCCAGCGGCTTCTTGTCTTCCAGCGAATAGTAATGGCGGCCGACCACGCTCCAGGTGGGGTTGATCGGGTACAGGAACGACACGTCGGTCTGTTCCAGCAGGTCGCGGCGGAAGCGGTAGCCAACGTTGATGATGCCGTCGCCCGGCAGCAGGTAACGGGTGCGGAAGCTGGCCAGGTCCTTGCGCCGGTACTTGGGATCCCACTGGTAGGTGGCGCCCATCGTCCAGCGGTCGTTGATCATGTAGTTGGCGTCGGCGATCCACGCCGACTTGCCCTGCTCGATGGTGGTGTTGCTGCCCGGCAGGCTCACTCTGGAATCGTTGAAGTACAGGATCTGGCCGAAGCTGACCGACAGCTTCTCCTTGCCATCGCCCTGGCGCAGCAGGCGCGAGCTCAGCGCCATGGTCAACTGGTTGGCGTCGTTCTGGCGGTCGGCGCCGGTGTAGCGCGAGTCGCGGAACAGCTGGCCCCAGCTGAAGGTGAATTCGCGCGTGTCGAAGATCGGCAGGTTGTCCTGGTTGCGGTACGGCGTGTACAGATAGAACAGCCGCGGCTCCAGGGTCTGCAGATAGCTGGTGCCGCCGAACTTGGCGTCGCGATCGAAGTACAGGCCGGCGTCGACGGTGGTGATCGGCAGGCT
This sequence comes from Xanthomonas sp. 1678, assembly GCF_031455575.1. Classification (NCBI taxonomy): domain Bacteria; kingdom Pseudomonadati; phylum Pseudomonadota; class Gammaproteobacteria; order Lysobacterales; family Lysobacteraceae; genus Xanthomonas; species Xanthomonas sp. 1678. The sequence goes on from NZ_JAVDSZ010000016.1 coordinate 6,086, forward strand.
GCGCGTGGGCGAAGTGTCGCCGCCCAGCGTCGCCGCCAGGTCCTTGTCCAACTGGTAGGCGGTGTAGCGCCAGGCCACGGTCGGTTTCAGGAACCACGCTGCGCCGGCCAGCGGCATCGAGATGTAGGGCTTGAGGTCCAGGCGGGTGCCGCCGGGCATTTCGGTGGTCACGCCGGTCCGTTCGTACTCCGCGTCCTTGGTATGGATGTCGTCGTGCACGAAGCGCACCGCTTCGGAATAGACGCCGGCCTCGAACCAGTCGCCGAACGACTGGTCCCAGTTGAAGAAGGCGCGCGGCTGGCGGTTGTACGGCAGCGCAGCCTCGGTCAGGGTGTAGTCGGTCAGCTGCCAGCGATCGGCCATCAGCCCGGCGGTCCAGGTCTCGCCGGTGCCGTAGACGCCGACCGTGCTCTGCAGGTTGGAGATCGCGTTGCCGAGCAGGCGGTTGGAGAAGTCTTCGGTGTAGCGCTCGTCGCTGACCCAGGCGACGGACGCGCGCGCCTGCCAGTGCGAATCGATGTTGTGGTAGCCCTGGTACTCGAACTTGCCGCGGTCCTTGTCGCGCAGCTTGTCCGACGGCAGGTAGGCGGCCTCGAGCTCGCCCTTGCCGCCTTCGTACAGATAGCGGAACTCGCTGCCAAGCATGAAGCCGCGGTCGCTCATGTAGCGCGGATACAGGGTGGCGTCGTAGTTCGGCGCCAGGTTCAGGTAGTACGGCTGCATGTAGTCGAAGCCGTTGCGCCCGGAGAAGCCGACGGCCGGGAACAGGAAGCCGCTGCTGCGGCGATCGTCGATCGGGAACTTGAACCACGGCGCGTACAGCACCGGCACGTTGTAGATCTTCAGTATCGCGTTGCGCGCGGTGCCGAAGCCCTCGTCGTTGTCGACGTCGATCTCCGGCGCATGCAGTTCCCACACCTGCTGCGAGGGATCGCAGGTGGTGTAGGTGGAGCGGTGCATCTGCCCGAGCGCGCCCTGCAGGTCGACCGAGTCGGCCTTGCCGTTGCCGCGGCGTTCGATCAGCTGGTAGCGGATGTTGCTGATCTTGTGGGTGTCGGTGTCCTGGTTGCCTTCGGCGCGGTCGGCGACCATGCGGATCGACGAATCCTGGTAGCGCACGTGGCCTTCGGCGATGTAGTTGCCGGTCTCGGTATCCACGCGCAGGCTGTCGGTGCCCATGAACTGGTCGCCGCGCTTGAGCGCGACGTTGCCGGTGTAGTTCGGCACGGTGGTGGTGCCCGAGAGCTGGTCGCCTTCGATATTGGTCGGCTGCTGGTTGCGGATCGCCGCCAGTTTCGGGTCGACCTTGGGCGCGTCATCGAACTTGGGCAGCACGTCCGGGGTCGGACACAGGCCCCAATTGGGTGGCTTCTCGGCCGCCATCGCCGGCAGGCAGAGGGCGATACTGAACGGAAGGGGTAGCAGGCGGAGGGCTCGGCGCACGCGCGTCAGGTATCGGGCTAAAACGACCGCTAGCTTGCCCCATCCCATGCATGGGGGCAATGAAGGCGTCCCCGGGGCGGGGGACGGGGTTCATCCGCCCGGAGGCGGTCAGCGCAGCGCGTCGACGTGGGCGACGCTGCATTCGCGCAGCGCCTGCAGGTCGTAGCCACCTTCCAGCAGCGACACCACGCGGCCGCGCGCATGCCGTTCGGCCACCGCGCGCAGCTCGGCGGTGAGCCAGCCGAAGTCCTCGGTTTCCAGCATCAGGTCGGCCAGCGGGTCGCGCATGTGCGCATCGAAGCCGGCCGAGATCAGCAGCAGCTGCGGCTTGAACGCGTCCAGCAGCGGCAGCATCTGGTCGGCCCAGGTGTTGCGGAAGCGGAAACCGCCGCTGCCCGGCGGCAGCAGCGCGTTGTGCAGGTTGCCGACACCGCGGTCGTGGACCCCGCCCGAGTTGGGGAACAGCCCGGACTGGTGGGTGCTGAGGTACTGCACGTGCGGGTCGCGCTCGAAGATCGCCTGGGTGCCGTTGCCGTGATGCACATCGAAATCGACGATGGCGATGCGTTCCAGTCCGTGCGTGTCGCGGGCATGGGCGGCGGCCACGGCGACGTTGTTGAACAGGCAGAAGCCCATCGCGGTGGCGGCGGTGGCGTGGTGGCCGGGCGGACGCACGGCGCAGAACGCGGTGTCGGTCTCGCCGCGCATCACCGCGTCCACCGCGGCCAGCCCGGCGCCGGCGGCGCGCAGGGCCGCGGCGCGCGAGCCGGGCGAGATCACCGTGTCCACGTCGAGCATGCGCCTGCCGTCGATGTCGGCGAGCACGGTGTCGATCAGTTCGCGTTCGTGGACCCGTGCCAGGTCGCCGAGCTTGGCCAGCGGCGCCTCGCGCCATTCCAGGTCGGGAAAGGCCTCGCGCAGCGCCTCGGTGATGGACTGCAGGCGCTCCGGCCGTTCCGGATGCTCCGGGCCCGGCACATGGCCCAGGCAGGCGGGATGGGTGTAGATCAGCATGCTTGCCCCCCGCTGCGCGCGCCGGCGTTGCCGCTCAGGCCTGGCGGCGGTCGTGGCGCCACAGCACTTCGCCCTGGCCGTCGGCCCGGGCCAGCACCCGCGCCAGCACGAACAGCAGGTCGGACAGGCGGTTGAGGTAGCGCACCGCCTCCGGCCGCACCGCGTCCTGGCGCGACAGCGCCACCGTCTCGCGCTCGGCGCGGCGCACGATGGTGCGCGCCAGGTGGCAGCGCGCCGCGGCTTCGCCGCCGGCCGGCAGGATGAAGTCCTTCAGTGCGGGCAGGGTGTCGTTGTAGCGGTCCAGGTGCCGCTCCAGCGCGTCGATGTCGGCATCGTGGATCGCGGCGTGGCCGGGAATGCATAGCTCGCCGCCGAGATCGAACAGCTGGTGCTGGATCGCGGTCAGCAGGGAGCGCACGTCCTCGGCCAGCGGACAGGCCAGGACCACGCCGATCGCCGAGTTGGCCTCGTCGACGGTGCCGTAGGCGGCAACCCGCGCCGAATCCTTGCCGACCCGGTTGCCGTCGCCCAGGCCGGTGCTGCCGTCGTCGCCGGTGCGGGTGTAGATCTTGGAAAGGCGGTTGCCCATCGCCGCGCGCTGCCTGCCCGGCTCAGGGATTGACGGACTGGCCGCGCCCGCCCAGCCGCGCCAACTGCTCGGCGCCGACCTGGATCGCCGCCGCCAGCCCGACGTACAGCGCCGCGCTGCCCATGTACGGCAGCAGCCAGTCGCCGTAGTTCTGCCACCAGCCGGCCACGGTCGGGTTCGCCACGCTGCGGCTGATCCAGTAGAAGCTGCCCTGCGCGATCAGGTGGCACAGCGCCACCGCGACGATGAAATTGGCCGCGGTCGTGCGCAGCGCACGCCAGTCGGCGCCGCGGTAGCCCAGTGCCGCCAGGCTGCCGCCGGTCCACATCGCCAGGTAGGCCGGGATCAGGCACCAGTAGGCCGGCGACACGCAGTAGTGCTGCCAGAAGCTCAGGCCCTGGCTGCGGATCACCAGGTAGTCGATCAGCACCGCCAGCGCCATCAGCAGCGGGAACGCCCAGCGGGTCCAGCCGCGCAGGTAGAAGCCGCCGATGAAGAACACCGCCCAGGATGCGTCCGGAACCGCGCCGAAATGGTTGATGCGGGTCGCGGCCAGCAGCGACACCAGCAGGAGCAGGACGGGGAGGCGGTGGGTGGAAGGCGTCATGGCAGGCGGGCACCGGTACGGAGGACGTCGATTCTACTGGAAGCGGCGCGGCTGGGCGCGGTCCGGCCGCGGCGCCGGTCCCGGCGCTGCGGTCGGTGCGGAGCCGGGGCGTGCGCCGCGGCGTGCGCCCCGGCCCTGCGCGCTCCGGCGTGCTCCCGATCACCGCCGATTCTGGCGCCGGTCGTATCATGGCCGGATGAGCAAACGACATGACGTAGTGATCGTCGGCGGCGGCTTGGTCGGCGCCAGCCTGGCCATCGCGCTGGACCGGCTGGGCGTGGACGTGGGCCTGGTCGAGGCCGCGCCGCCGGGCGCACTGCCGCCGGTGTTCGACCAGCGCAACCTGAGTTTCGCCGCGGCCACGGTCAATGCGCTGGGCGCGCTCGGGGTGATGCAGCGGCTGCGCACGCCGACCGGCCCGATCCGGCGCATCCACGTCAGTCGCGAAGGCGATTTCGGCCGGGTGCGGCTGGACGCGGCCGACTACGGGCGCGAGGCGTTCGGGCAGGTGGTGGTGGCGCGCGATTTCGGCGAGGCGTTGGAGGCGCGGCTGGCCGACGCATCCCACGTCAGCCGCTACCGGCCGGCGCGGTTCCTGGCGCTGGAGGCCGGCGAGGATGCGTCGCTGCGCGGCGTGCGCATCGTCCAGGACGGCGCCGAACAGGTGCTGCAGGCGCGCCTGCTGGTCGGCGCCGACGGCAGCGCCAGCGCGGTGCGCGGCGCGCTCGGCATCGACACCGCGCGCCACGATTTCCGCCAGACCCTGTTCGTGGCGCGGGTGCGCGGCAGCCGCCAGCCCGACGGCACCGCCTACGAGCGCTTCCGCGACGACGGCCCGACCGCGCTGCTGCCGCGCGGCGACCGCCACTACGGCGCGGTCCATGCGGTCGCCGCCGAGGACGCCGATGCGGTGGCCGCGCTCGACGAGGCCGCCTGGCTGCAGCGCCTGCAGGACGCGCTGGGCTGGCGCGTCGGGCGCCTGCTCGGCAGCGGCGAGCGCAGCGCCTATCCGATCGTGCAGGGGCTGGCCGAGCGCCTGACCGATGCGCGCGCGGTGCTGCTCGGCAACGCCGCGCAGACCCTGCACCCGCTCGGCGCGCAAGGCTTCAACCTGGGCCTGCGCGACGCGCTGACCCTGGCCGAACTGATCGAGCGCGACCGCGCCGACCCGGGCGCGCCGGCCTTGCTGCGGCAGTACGCGCAGCGCCGCGAGCAGGACCGGCAGCGCACCGTGACCTTCTCCGGCGGACTGGCGCGGCTGACCGCCAACCCCGCGCCGCTGCTGCGCCCGCTGCGCAGCCTGGGCCTGCTGGCGGCCGCGCAGGCCGCGCCGCTGCAGTCGTTCCTGGTCGGCGGCGCGATGGGCTTCCGCGGCGACGTGCCGCAGCTGTGCCGGGAGACGACGCCATGAGCCGGCGCGGGGTGCTGGACGTGGTGGTGGTCGGCGGCGGCGTGGTCGGCGCCGCCTGCGCGCTGGCGCTGGCCGCCGAGGGCCTGGCGGTGGCGCTGGTGGAAGGCCGCGAGCCGCCGCGCTGGTCGCCGTCCGAACCGGACCTGCGGGTCTACGCCTTCGCCCCGGACAACGCCGCGCTGCTGCAGGCGCTCGGGGTGTGGCCGCAGGTGCTGGCGCGGCGCGCCAGCGCGTACCGGCGCATGCGGGTGTGGGATTCCGGCGGCGGTGGCGAACTGGCGTTCGACGCCGATGCGTTGGGCCGCGACCAATTGGGCTGGATCGTCGAGCACGCCTTGCTGGTCGAGCAGCTGTGGGCGGCGCTGCCGGCGGCCGGGGTGCAGCTGCACTGCCCGGCGCGGGTGGAGGCGGTGGAGACGTCGGACGAGCGCGTGCGCCTGCGCCTGGACGACGGCAGCCGGCTCGACGCGCGCCTGGCGATCGCCGCCGATGGCGCCGATTCCACGCTGCGCGGCCTGGCCGGGCTGGACGCGCCGGCGCACGACTACGGCCAGCGCGGCGTGGTCGCCTTCGTGCACACCGAGCTGCCGCACCAGGACACCGCCTGGCAGCGCTTCCTGCCCGGCGGGCCGCTGGCGTTCCTGCCGTTCGCCGACGGCCGCAGTTCCATCGTGTGGACGCTGCCGGAGGCCGAGGCGCTGCGGGTGCTGGCGCTGGACGATGCCGCGTTCGGCGCCGAACTGACCCAGGCCTTCGGCGCACGGCTGGGCGCGGTGCGCGCGCTGTCGCCGCGGGTCGGCTTCCCGCTGCGCCGGCAACTGGTAGAGGACTACCACCGCGGCCGCCTGCTGGTGCTGGGCGATGCCGCGCACGTGGTGCATCCGCTGGCCGGGCAGGGCGTCAACCTCGGCCTGCGCGACGTGGCCGCGCTGGCCGCGCAGGTGCGCCAGGCGCAGGCGCGGCGGGTCGACTGGTCGGCGCCGCACCGGTTGGCGCGCTGGGCGCGCGGCCGCCGCAGCGACAACACGGTGGCCGCCTACGGCTTCGACGCGATCAACCGGCTGTTCTCCAACGACGAGATGCACCTGACCTTGTTGCGCGGCCCGCTGCTGGGCCTGGCCGGCAAGCTGCCGGTGCTGATGCATGGGTTCTGGAAGCGTGCGTCGGGGACGTAACCTGGTCACGGTCGGACGGCACGAGGACGCAGGCATGCGCAACAACTGAGATGGACGTCTTCGATCTGCTCGCCTATAAGCTTGAGAACGTCCTCGACATCCGGTCATGCCCGAGGGAGTTCGGCCCCCTGTTCTACAAGCAGGACGAGCCGTCGCTGTTTTGCGTGGCCGCGCGCAAGCGCGATGGGTCGGCCGTTCTGGCGAGCCGCTGGCACGACCTGTTCTCGGTCGCGGCGTTCGAGAAGGCCATGGCGAAAACGGGGTTCACCGAAGCGGACTGCCATGCGCTGCTGCTGGTGCTGTCCCGCTTCGGCTACCTGCTCGAGATCGACAACCGCCGGCGCACCGACGGCGGGCATGTCGTCTTCTTCTGCCTGATCCAGTTGATCGGCTTGAAGAACGGCAAGCTCGACACGCAGGCACGGCGGAGCAGCGCGTTGCTCAGGGCCCTGCTGTTCGAATTGAGCATCGACGACGAGACCTATTGCCGGTTCGGCATCGAGGGCGGCCGGATGGTGATGGCTACCGATGCGCGGGGGGTAGTGCCGTTCCTGGACGTGGTCGACCTGGCCTATGCGGCGATCCGGGCCGATGACCGGAAGGAGCAGGCCCTGTTCCGCACCCTGAAGGGCTACCAGGCGGGCCTGATCAGGTTGCTGGCGGAGCCCGATGCCGCAGTCCATCGCTTCGGGGTGGGCGAGGGTTCGGGCGAGCTCATGTATCCGGACGTGTTCCTGCGTGCGTACGCCCACGACCGGAGGCGGATCGTCGCCGCGCTGGTCGACGCGCTGCGTCCTTCGCAGTCGGCCGAGGCCCTGTTTGTTTCGGACATGATCCTCATGAACTACTGCTTCCACGTGCTGCAGGACCGGCCGGAGAAGATCGTGGAACTCCAGCGGCATGTCGATGACGCGCCGTTGTTCGGCAGGTTGCGGGACGCGCTGAGCGAACGCCGCATGGCGATCGGGAAGGTGCTGTTCGAAAGCGCTCCTGCAGGCCACGGCGTTCCGGCGAGCGAAGAAGGCCGGAGCCGGTTGGACACCCTCTTGTACGGACGCTAGCCGCATGCAAGATCGGCAGCTGGCCGCCGAAACGAGGTGGCCGGGCTGATGGTGCGGCTGCGCGCGCTGTCGACCACGAAGGCGCCCGCCGGACACTGCGAAGGCCAGAACGGAAATGAGGTCGCCGATGAAGCGTCGCGTGCAAACGGTGGATCTGTTGCTCTCCCACAGCCAGATCCAGTTCCGCGCACGCGCGTTCGACGCCGCCGCGTGCCGCTGGTGCTTGCTCAATCGCAGGGCGCGATCTTCCACCACGATTGCGTCGTGTTCGACCGCTGCCCGAAGACGCGTTCGGCGCGTAGGTGTATCTGAAGCTGGAAGACGGCTTCAGCCGCGATCCGCGCTCGCAGCGTCCTCAGAAAGGAGATATGGATCCACATGACGCAGGGCTCCTGCGAAGACCTCGTAACCGATGCCGAAGACCATGCGCGTGCATCGCAGGTGCCACGGAGTCCGGCCGTTACGAATCCCCGACCCGCGACCTCAACCCTTTCAGCTACCGCTCCAGCCAACCGGCCAACTGCTCGCGGCTCAGGCGCCCGCGGCGTTGTGGGTCCAGCGCGTCGAATTCGTCGGCCAGCGCCGGATTGGCCTGCGCCTCGGCGCGGCTGAGGTAGCCGTCGTGGTCGCTGTCCAGCGCGTCGAAGTCGATGCGGTAGTTGCCGACGACGCGGTCGGGCTGGATCGTGCGCACGGTGACCGGCGCTTCGCCCTGCGCGACGTCCAACCGCACCTGGTGGGTCACCTCGCCGCTGCTCAGCGGTTGCGACAGCACGGTCGCCGGCACGTCGCGCAACGGTTCGGTGACGACGCTGGAGGTGGTTTTCAGGTTCTGCGCGGCGGCCGGGCCGATGGCGGCGGCGAGCAGGCCGGCGGCGAGGAGGGACGAACGGCAATGCATGGACACAACGGACTCCGATGGTTCGAATGATGGACGGTGCGGCAGGCTCAGCCGGGGATGAACGGGAACGCCAGTTTCAGCAATCCCTTCAGTCCGCCCTCGGCGGTGCTGGCGATGGCCTTGGCGCCGAGGCTGTTGAGCGCGCGGCGCACATCCTCCCAGCGTAGCTTGCCCACGTCCTTCTTCAACAGGTCGGTCACTTCCTCGGCGGTCGGGGTGAGCTTCTCCAGCTCGCGCACCACCTTCTCCGGTTCCGGCTGCAGGTAGCCCCAGCGCTCGGCGATCTTCAGCAAGGTGTCGAAGCGCACCGCGACCACGTCGCGGTTGCGTTCGTACACCGGCATCGCGCCGACGTCGACGATCGCCTGCTCGAAGCGCTGCTGGTCGTCCGGATGCTCGATGCGGATCGCCAGGAAGCCTTCCTTCTTGCTGCGTTCGCTGACGTGCTTGGCCCCCGCGCGCAGGTTGTCCTCGGTGAGCACGGTGGCCACGATGCGCTCCAGCGCCGCGTCGCCGTCCTCGGGCACCAGCGCGCGCCAGCGCGCGTAGCCGTCGCGGCGCAGGCCCTTCACCTTGGCCGGGGTCACCCGCAGGCGCAGCGCCACCGCGTTGTTGGAATCGCTGCGCGAGATCGCGCCGTCGCGTTCCAGCAACACGAAGATCAGCAACTCCAGGTCGCGCTTGGTCAGCGACTGGAACCCTTGCAACAGGGTCAGGCGCAGGAATTCGTCGGCGAAGCCGGCCGGGTCTTTCAGTTCGATCGGCTGCATGTATGCGGCCCTCCAGTCAGTGCAGGCAGGATGCCCGACGGCGATTGCGCGGACTGAGACGGCGATGCGATGCGCATCCCATCGGCATTCTAGGGCCTTCGGGTTGCCGTGTCCGGCGTCCCCGGTGGCCCGTGCGGGCCGGCAACGACGCGGTGCCGGTGGCGGAGAAGACGACCGGTTTGGGTGGGGTGGCGCGCTCCAGTGCGAAGCGAGCAGGCCGGGGCGCCAGACGCGCCGGCGGCAACGAGATAGCGCTCACATCGCCGCGCGGTGGATGCGTTAAGGTTTCGGCACTTCGTATCCGGCCATCAGGGAGATCCGCATGTCGCTGTCTTCGCCGAGTCGTCGCCGTCTCCTGCTCGCCGGGTTGTCCGGGGCGGGCGCAGGGCTGTTGGGATCGCCGCTGTGGGCGGCCACGCGCGGCAAGCGCAACAAGCCGCTGGGGGTGGCGCTGGTCGGCCTGGGCGACTACGCCAGCAACCGCCTGGCGCCCGGTCTGGCATTGACCCGGCACTGCCGGCTGGCCGGCATCGTCACCGGCTCGCCGCACAAGATCCCGCAGTGGCAGGCGCGGCATCGCATTCCCGACCGCAACGTCTACAGCTACGACGATCTGGAGCGCATCGCCGACAACCCGGACATCGACGTGGTCTACGTGGTCACGCCGACCCATCTGCACGCGCCGCTGACCCTGCGCGCGGCCGCCGCCGGCAAGCACGTGTGGTGCGAGAAGCCGATGGCGATGCACGCCGACGAGGCGCAGTCGATGATCGCCGCCTGCGTCCGCAACAAGGTGCGGCTGAGCATCGGCTACCGCATGCAGCACGAGCCGAACACGCGGCGGATCATCGCGCTGGCCGGCGAGCGCCCGTTCGGCGCGATGCGCACCGTGCGCGCCGAGGCCGGCTACGACGGCTACCACGACACCGATCCGGCGCAGCGGCCATGGCGGCTGCGCGCGCAGTTCGGCGGCGGGGCGATGTACGACATGGGCGTGTACTCGCTCAACGCGGCGCGCTACACGGTGGGCGCCGAGCCGCTGGCGGTCAGCGCCACGCGCAGTACCGAGCGCCCGGCGCTGTTCGACGAGGTCGACGAGCACATGCAGTTCAAGCTGGAATTCCCGCACGAGGTGCTCGCCGACTGCGCCACCAGCTTCGGCCGCACCATGAACCGGCTGCGCGCCGAGTGCGAGCGCGGCTGGTACGAACTGGCGCCGTTCCAGAGCTACGACGGCATCCGCGGCAGCGCCAGCGACGGCCGTGTGTTCGACGCGAAGGTGCGCCACCAGCAGGCGCTGCAGATGGACGAGGACGCGCTGGCGATCCTCGACGGTACGCCCATGCGCGCGCCGGGCGAGGAAGGCCTGCGCGACATGCGGGTGATCGATGCGATCCACCGATCGGCGCGCGAGGGCGGCAAGCGGATCGTGCTGTAGCTGGGGCGACGGCTGGCTCGCAGCCGGGCCGCCGCGTCCGCTTGCGGCATGCACGGAGGATTTTTGTGGGAGCGACTTCAGTCGCGACGGGCTCTACCGGTGAAGCCCGTCGCGACTGAAGTCGCTCCCACAACACCGCGCCAGCTGGAAGCATCCGAGCTGCGATGTTCATAGAAGCCTCGGTGGACGCCTCGTAGCGAAGCTATCGCGCGACCTGCGCAGCGCCTCAGAGCGACATCGCCAGCACGGTGATCTCTTCGCGGTCGTGGTACAGCTGCTTGGCGCGGATCTGCAGCGGGCGATCGGCGCGCTCGGCGAACAGGTCCAGGCACAGCTGGGTCTCGTCCCAGCGCTTCTTCATCGGCAGCTTGAGGTTGAAGATCGCGTGCCGGCACCAGCCTTCGCGGAACCAGGTGCCCATGCGCTCGGCGACGCGGCGCGGCTGCTCGACCATGTCGCAGACCATCCAGTCCAGCGCCTGCGGCGGCTTCCAGTGGAAACCGTCGGCGCGCAGGTGATCGACCAGGCCGCTGTCGAGCACGTGCTGGCGCAGCGGGCCGTTGTCGACGCTGGTCACGTGCAGGTGCTGGCGGATCAGCACCCACGTCCAGCCGCCGGGTGCGGCGCCCAGGTCGGCCGCGCGCATGCCGGGCTTTAGCAGCGCCTCGCGCTCTTCCGGCGCCAGCAGCGCCAGCAGCGCTTCTTCCAGCTTCAGCGCCGAGCGCGATGGCGCCTCCGACAGCAGTTTCAGCCGCGGGATGCCCAGCGGCCATGGTGCGCTGTCGTCGCTGTCGGCGATCGCCAGCAAGGCGTGGGTGCCGGCGAGGAAGCACACGTGCAGGCGCGGCAGTTTCGGCTGCGGTTTGTCGCTGAGCAGGCCGGCCTTGCGCAGCGCCGGGCGCAACGCGTTGCCGAAGCTGCGCGCCAGGCCCGACAGCTGCTTGCCTTCGTCCGAATCCGGATGCTCGACCCACAGGTCGCCGAAGCGGCCCTGTCCGGCCAGCGCCTGCAGCATCGGCGCGATCCGGTCGCTGGGATCCAGCTCGCGCAGTTCGGCCAGCAGGCGCAGTTTCTGCCGCGCGAAGATCAGCCCGCGCCACGGCAGCGCGCGCGGCGGCAGGGCCGTCTCGCAGACCAGCAGCGCGTAGCCGCTGTTGCGTTCGGTGCGCGCGTAGGCCGGCAGGCCGGCACGCGCGGCGCGGTCGTTGAGTTCGGCCGCCAGTTCGGGCTCGAAGCCTTGCCGGCAGTAGCACAGCAGGCCGTTCAGGGAGGACATGGATGAAGCCTTCGCCGGGCGGCGTCAGTAGCGGGGGCTGTCGAGTTCGCCATAGCGGCGCAGCACGGCGCAGGCGGCATCGCGATGCAGGCCGCGCACCACGTCGATGCCGCGGCGTTCGAGTTCGCCGATCCAGTCCGCCGGCAGCGGGCCTTCGTCGAACGGGGTCAATGCCATCACGTCTTCGGCGCTGGCGCCGATCAGCAGCCGGTCGATGCCGGCCCAGATGGTCGCGCCATAGCACTGGCAGCAGGGCTGCGCCGAGGTTGCCAGGGTCACCGGCGCCAGCGCCGCGTTCAGCCGCGGCGTCTGCAGGCGCTGCTGGGCGAGCATGTAGGCCATGTTCTCGGCATGCGCCAGCGAGGTGTTCTGCGGCACGACCCGGTTCACCCCGACCGAAATGATCCGGTGGTCCGGGCCGAACACGGCGGCGCCGAACGGACCGCCGCTGCCGGCCTCCACGTTCAATCGCGACAGTTCCACCGCCAGCGCCACCTTGTCGGCATCGCCGGGATAGACGGCCTGCGGATCGACCGCGTCGTGGATCCAGGCGGGCAGGGTGAGGTGGACTTGCGCGTAGAGCATCAGCGGACGGGTTCGGCAGGCTGGGGGGCGCGCAGTGTATCGGCTTGCGCGCCCTGGGCGCTGCATTGCCCGGCCACGCACTGGCAGCCGGCGATCGCGCGCGAGCCGCACACGCTCATGCGGCCGCTGGCCTGGCACTGCGCCATCACGCCCTGCGGATCGGTCGGGCTGTCGCGGTTGACGCAGGCCGGCATCGCGCCGCAGCAGTTGCCGACGTTCTTGACCGTGCAGTCGGCGTCGCTGCGGCAGCTAGTGTCGACCTTCACCGGCAGGCCGGGCGCGGCGGACTTGGCGCCTTCGCTGCGGGCGCATCCGCTGAACACGAGGGTGCCGGCGAACAGGCACAGGCAGCACAGCAACAGCGCGAGACGACTGGACATGGCGACCTTCCTTGCGAGAGACCGCGGCCATGGTAGCGCGCATGGCCGCGGCGCCGGCAACTCAGCGGCGAGTGACCGCGATCGTATCGGCGCTTTCCTGGGTGACCTGGAGCGCGCTGCCGTCGATCGCCTGGTGGATCGCCCGGCGGATGCTGACCCGGCCCTTCACCGCATTGACCTGCAGTGGCGACAGCGACGGGTCGTCGTAGACGATGCCGCAGCCGGTGGCGTGGGCCAGTTGCTGCGCGGTTTCATCGAAGCGCGCGGCGGGCAGGTCGTAGGCATGGTCGGGCATTGCGTCGCATTTGCCGGGCGTCGCTGCCGGCGCAGGCGCGGCAGCGGCGGGGTGCGAGGGGGCCGAAGACGGCGCCATGTCGCAGCCGGTGAGAAGGACGATCAGGGCGAGGCCGCTGCAGGAAGCGCGGAAGGCGGCGGGCATGCGGAACCTCCTGATGCTGGGAAGCGAGCTCCGCAGTCTAGGCGGCGCGCCTTAACCCAATGTTGCATCGGCCTTGCGCACCTGCGGCGGCGCGTGCAGCCAGGCGCACCACAGCACGCCGACCAGCAGGCAGGCGATCGCCAAGGCTTCCAGCGGCGTAGGCCAGCGCGCTTCCCACAGGAAACCGTAGAGCAGCGCGAACACGGTTTCGAACACGATCATCTGCCCGACCAGGGTCAGCGGCAGCAGCCGGCTGGCGCGATTCCAGCAGGCGTTGCCGATGACCGAGGCGAATACGCCCAGCACGATCGCCACGCCCCAGAACCGCGCCCAGTCCGCCGCCGCGTGTGCGTGGTCGAACGCGAACGCGGGGATCGCCAGGGCCAGCGCCAATGCGCTGGTGACCACGCCGGTAAGCAGCGACCAGTCGCGCCCGGAGATGTCGGGGCGGCGCGAAAGCCAGCGCGCATTGTTGACCGAGTACGCCGCCCAGCACGCCAGCGCACCCACCGCGCAGGCCAGTCCGGCCGCACGCGTGCCGACGCTGGTCCGAGCGGTGTGGGTGTCGCCCAGCGTCTGCACCGCCACCAGCGCCACCCCGAGCACGCACAGCGCGCACGGCGCCGCCAGCCGGCGCAGCCGCATCGCCCCGGCCGCGCGCGAACCGAGCACCGTGACCACCGCCGGCAGCAGGCCGATGATCAGCGCAGTGGCCGCGCCGCCGGCCCACTGCACCGCACTGCCCAGCAGCACGTAGTAGACGATGTTGCCGAGCAGGCTCAGCCGCAGCAGCGCCCACCATTCCGGTGCGCCGAGCGCGCCGGTGGCGGCGCGCCAGCGCGGCGCGAGCACCAGCACGGCCACCGCGCCGTAGGCCAGGTAGCGCGACACCGACAGCTGCAGCGGCGAGAACCCGGCGAGCAGCTGCGGCGCCAGGAACACCAGTCCCCACAACGCACCCGCGGCGATGCCGCTGCCCACTCCCGCCCACAAACGCTCACGCATGCCCTGTCCCGTTCCTTCGTTGTAGTGCGCCAGCATGGCCTGCGCGTGCCGCCCCGGCTTGTCCCAGGCTACTGTTCCGCCGCCACGTAGGCCGCCCGATGGCGGCGCCGATAGGCTGCAGGCGTGTGCCCGGTCTTGCGCCGCAGCGCACGGGTCAACGCGCTCTGGTCGGCATAGCCGCTGTCCAGCGCCAGTTGCGCGATCGGTCGCTCGCCGTACGCCAGCTGCCGGCGTACCCAGTCCAGTCGCCGCGCCGACAGCCACGCCTGCGGGGTGCGCCCCAGCGCCTCGCGGAACAGCGCATGCAGGCGGCTCACGCTCAGGTGCGCCGCTTCCGCCATGCGCTCCACCGGCCACGGTTGGCCCGGGGCGTCCTCGATGCGGACGCACAGTTCCTGCAGCCGCGCCCATGCGCGGCGCTGCGTGCGCAGCTGGCGTAGCGCCAGCGCTGCGCAGGTTGCGGCGCCGGTACCGGGCTGCGCGGGGTCGAGCGAGGCTAGCAGGCGTTGCAGTTCCGGCGGCAGGTCGAGGAAGGGCGCGCGCTGCAGGCGTTCGAGTGCGTCGTCGTCGAACACGGCTGCATTGCAGTCCAGCACCAAGAAGCGGTTGTCACCTTCTGCCGACTGCGCATGCGATGTGTACGGTGCGATGACGGCAGCGCGGAACGCATCCAGACGGCTGCCGCGTCCGCCCACCTCGATCTCCAACTCGCCCTGCAGCGGCAGCACGATCTGTACGTGCGCGTGCTGGTGGGCATGGCCGTCGCGGCCATAGCTGCGCAGGCTCAGGGTGGGGGCGGGCGACATGGACGCTACGCTAACGTGCCAGCAATGCCGTTGGAAAGCGCGGCGCCGGCGACGGTGACGCCGAGGCGGCCGTAGCGGCGCGACGTGCGCTCAGACACCGTATTCCAAAACCGCGCCGGGTCGCGGCCGCGCCCGGCCGCAACGGGAAGCGGTCGGCGCGGCGCGGTTGCGCTCACCCCGCGCCTTGGCCGCCGGTCCAGGTATCGCGCAGGGTCACGCTGCGGTTGAACACCGGCGTGGCGGCGCTGTGGTCGTAGCGGTCGGCGACGAAGTAGCCGCTGCGCTCGAACTGGAACGCCTGCTCCGGCGCGGCCTGCGCGGCGGCCGGCTCGACGTAGCCGCGCACGCTGCGCTTGGACTGCGGGTTGAGGTAGTCGCGGTAGGTCTTGCCTTCCGATTCGTCGTCAGGCTTCTCCACCGAGAACAGACGGTCGTACAGGCGGATTTCCGCCTCCACCGCGTGCGCCGCGCTGACCCAGTGGATGGTGCCCTTGACCTTGCGGTTGGCGCCTTCCATGCCCGGACGCGATTCCGGATCCAGCCAGCCGCGCAGCTCGACGATCTCGCCGGCGTCGTTCTTGATCACCTCGTCGACGCGGGCGATGCCGGCGCCGCGCAGGCGCACTTCGCCGCCCGGCACCAGCCGCTTCCAGCCCTTGGGCGGCACTTCGGCGAAATCCTCGCGCTCGATCCACAGTTCGCGCGAGAACGGCACCTCGCGCTGGCCCAGGGACTCGTCCTTGGGATGGTTGGAGAAGGTCAGCGTCTCGCTGTGGCCGTCGGGCAGGTTGCTCAGCACCAGCTTGAGCGGGTCGATCACCGCCATGCGCCGCGGCGCGGCCGCGTCCAGGTCCTCGCGCAGGCAGCCTTCCAGCACCGAGAAGTCGATCACCGAGTTCTGCTTGCTGATGCCGACCCGGTCCACCAGCAGGCGCAGCGCCGCCGGCGTGTAGCCGCGGCGGCGCAGGCCCTGCAGCGTGTACATGCGCGGGTCGTCCCAGCCGTCGACCAGTTGTTCGGCCACCAGCTGGGTCAGCTTGCGCTTGCTCATCACCGTGTAGTTGATGTTCAGGCGCGAGAACTCGATCTGCCGCGGCTTGGCCGCTTCGCGCGGCAGGCCCTTGTCCAGCAGCGGCTGCAGCAGCTGCGGATGCGCGGCCAGGTCGACCTTGTCCACGCACCAGTCGTACAGCGGGCGGTGGTCCTCGAATTCCAGCGTGCACAGCGAGTGGGTGATGCCTTCGATCGCGTCGCCCAGCGAGTGCGCGAAGTCGTACATCGGGTAGATCGGCCAGGCGTTGCCGGTGTTCTGGTGCTCGACATGCTTGATCCGGTACAGCGCCGGGTCGCGCAGGTTGATGTTGCCGCTGGCCATGTCGATCTTGGCGCGCAGGGTGCGCGCGCCGTCCGGGAACTCGCCGGCGCGCATGCGCCGGAACAGGTCCAGGTTCTCTGCAACGCTGCGCTCGCGGTACGGCGAATTGCGGCCCGGCTCGGTCAGCGTGCCGCGGTATTCGCGTACCTGCTCGGCGCTCAGGTCGCAGACGAAGGCGTGGCCGTCGGCGATCAGCTTCTCGGCGGCCAGGTAGTACACCTCGAAATAGTCCGACGCGTGGCGCAGTTCGGCCCAGTCGAAGCCGAGCCAGCGCACGTCGTCCTGGATCGCGGCGACGAACTCGGGGTCTTCCTTGGCCGGGTTGGTGTCGTCGAAGCGCAGGTTGCAGCGCCCGGCGAACTCGGCGGCGAGGCCGAAGTCCAGGCAGATCGCCTTGGCGTGGCCGATGTGCAGGTAGCCGTTGGGCTCGGGCGGGAAGCGGGTACGGATGGCCGCGTGCTTGCCGCTGGCCAGGTCCTCGCGGACGATCTGGCGGATGAAGTCTTTCTTCTCGGCCGGGGCGGTGGCGTCGGTGGCGGGGGTGTCGGACATGCGCGCTTCAGCAAATAAGTAGACAGCCAGTTTAGCCGAGCTGGCCGCTGGCCGCCCCGCCGCGTACGCTGCGGGTCCTTCCATGCGCGAGATCCCGTCATGCCGCTTCCCCGTCTGGTCATCGGCGACAAGAACCTGTCCTCGTGGTCGTTGCGGCCATGGCTGCTGCTGCGGCACTTCGCGGTGCCGTTCGAGGAAGTGCCGCTGCCGCTGGATACGCCCGAGTTCGCCGAGCGCATCGGCACCTATTCGCCGACCGGGCGGGTGCCGGCGCTGTGGGACGGCGCGCTGCAAATCTGGGATTCGCTGGCGATCTGCGAGTACGCCAACGAGCGCTGGCTGGGCGGCCGTGGTTGGCCGGCCGACCTGGCGGTGCGGGCGCAGGCGCGTGCGGCGGCGTGCGAGATGCACTCCGGTTTCCTGGCGCTGCGCCGGCAGCTGCCGATGCAGGCCTGCCGCCGGCCCGACGGTTGCCGCTGGGACGCCGAGGCGCAGGAGGACATCGAGCGCATCGTGCAGCTGTGGGACACGCTGCGCAGCGCGCATGGCGCCGGCGGCCCGTTCCTGTGCGGCGCGTTCGGCATCGTCGATGCGATGTTCGCGCCGGTGGCGGTGCGCTTCGCCGGCTACGGCGTGGAGGTGCCGGCGCAGGCCGCGGAGTACCTGGCCGCGCTGGAGGCCTTGCCGGCGCTGCGCGAATGGCGCGTCGGCGCGGCCGCCGAAGTCGCGCTTGCCGACGCCGCGGCGCGCAGCTGAGGGCGGCCCATGCAGATCGCCTATCGCGCCCAGCACCTGATCGATGCGCACCTGGCCAAGCATGCGCTGGAGGATGCCGGCATCACCGCGTTCGTATTCGGCGAGGCGCTGCTCGGCGGCGCCGGCGAACTGCCGTTCGGCGTGGTGCAGGTATGCGTGGCCGACGAACTGCTGGAAAAGGCGCAGGCCGTGCTGATGACGCTGGGGTTGGGCGGGCAGGTGACGCGGGCGATGTAGCGGTGGAGCCGGGGCTCGGGACTCGGGACTGGGGACTCGGGACTCGTAACGAACGGCGTGTGCGAGGCAGCGACGGTCTGCGGAAAGAGAGGGTGGGTGGCGCTAGCCTTGCCATGAGCGAGGTCGCAGGTCAGCCTTTTCCGAGTCCCGAGTCCCGAGTCCCTAGTCCCGAGTCCCGAGTCCCGAATCAGACGCCTCTCCACCCCGGCGGCGCCGCTTCCGGCGCGGCCAGCGCGCGCAGGCGCTTGAACAGCACCGTGGTCTCGGCCACGTTCCAGACCCGCAGCGCCACTTCGAAGGTGTCCAGCGGCTTGGTCAGGAAATCCTTGGCGCCCAGGCCGAGCGCGCGGTGGCGCGCGCTGCGGCTGGGGTCGGCAGTGAGCACGATCACCGGCAGGAAGCTGGACGGTCCGGCCAGCCGCGCCAGCTGTTCCAGGATCGCGTAGCCGTCCAGCTCCGGCATCATCAGGTCGAGCAGGATCAGGTCCGGCGCGAACGCCGAGACCAGGCCGAGCACGCGCTGCGGGTCGGTGGTCGC
This sequence comes from Xanthomonas sp. 1678, assembly GCF_031455575.1. Taxonomy (NCBI): domain Bacteria; kingdom Pseudomonadati; phylum Pseudomonadota; class Gammaproteobacteria; order Lysobacterales; family Lysobacteraceae; genus Xanthomonas; species Xanthomonas sp. 1678. Next base: position 24,444 of record NZ_JAVDSZ010000016.1, read on the forward strand.
CACCACCTGTTGGAAGCCTTCGCGCTGCAGCAGGTCCTCGAGCAGGCGGACGTTGGCCGGCTCGTCGTCGACGATCAGGATGCGCGAGGCCAGGACATCGTTGCGGGTCATGCGAGTTGCCGGTCCAGGATGGTGAAGAATTCGGCCACGTCCAGCGGCTTGGTCAGGTAGGCGCGCACGTTGTCGCCCTGTACCCGCGCCAGTGTGGCTTCGGTCGCGTCGGCGCTGACCACCACCACCGGGATCGCCGCGGTGTGCGGCTGCTCGCGCAGTTGCCGCAGCAGCTCCTCGCCGTTGCCGTCGCTCAGGTGCAGGTCGAGCAGGATCAGGTCGGGGCGGGCCTGTTGCAACTGCGCGCGAGCCTGCGCCAGCGTCGCCGCCTCGTGCAGGCGCCAGTGCGGGCGGCGCTCGACCAGGGTGCGGATCAACGCCTGGTTGGACGGGTTGTCCTCGATGCTCAGCACGCTGCGCTGGCCCACGCCGACCTGCGTCGCGGCGATGGCGGCCAGCGGCGCCGGCGCTTCGGCCGGGCGGTCCAGCGGCAGCGCGATCCAGAACCGCGAGCCTTCCGGACTGCTCTCCACCACGATGCGCCCGCCCATCGCCTCGGTCAGGCGCTTGCTCAGCGCCAGGCCCAGGCCGGTGCCCTCGATCGCCGAGCGTTCCGCGCCGAGCCGCTCGAACGGGGTGAACAGGCGCTGCACCTGCTCGGCCGACAGGCCGTGGCCCTGGTCGTGCACCGCCACGCCCAGGAACTCGCCCTGCGCTTCGGCGGTCACCCGCACCTCGCCGCCGGGGCGGTTGAACTTGATCGCGTTGGACAGCAGGTTGATCAGCACCTGGCGCAGGCGCTGCGCGTCGGCGCGCACGGTCCACGCCGGCGGGATCTGCAGCGGCAGCAAGGCGATGCCATTGGCCTTGGCATCGGGCGCGACCAGCCCCAGCGCCTCTTCGACCGCCGCGCGCACCGGCACCGGCCGCGGGCTCAGGTCGAGCTGGTCGGCCTCGATGCGGGCGATGTCCAGCAGCTCGGTGATCAGCCCGAGCAGGTGCCGCCCCGCGCCCAGGATGTGCTGCAGCTGGCCGCGCTGCGCCGGGTCGGGCAGGTCCATCTCCAGCACCTGCGCATAGCCGAGGATGGCGTTGAGCGGGGTGCGCAGCTCGTGGCTGCTGCGCGACAGGAACTCGGTCTTGGCGCGGTTGGCGGTCTCGGCCTCGCGCCGCGCCGACTGCGCCTCGGCGGCGCGCGCGGCGAGCAGGGTGCTGGCCTCGTCCAGGCGCTGCGCGACCTGGCCCAGTTCGTCGCCGGTGCGCAGCTGCGGCGCCAGCGGCAGGCCTTCGCCCAGGCGGTCGGCGTTGGCCGACAGCACCCGCAGCCGCCGCGACAGCGACGAGGCGAACCAGGCCACGGCGAACACCGCGCCGAGCCCGCCCAGCATCGCCGCGCACAGCGTGATCATCAGGTTGCGCTGGCGCAGCGCCTGCGCCTTGGCGGTGCGGACCTGCAGCTGCGCGGTCTCGTAGTTGCGCAGTTCGCGCAACTCGGCGCGCAGAATGTCGAGCTTGACCTTGCCTTCGCTGAGCTGGCGGATCTCCTCCTCGCGGCTCAGGTCCGGCGCCAGCAGCCGCCGCCAGCCTTGCATCTTCTCCGCGAACAGCGGCCGGATGCGGGCGAAGCGCTGCGCCTGCAGCGGATCGGTGATGCGCTGTGACAGGCGCTGCACCACCGTCTGCAGGCGCGGCTCGGCATCGCGGTACGGGGTCAGGAACGCGTCCTGCCGCACCAGCCGGTAGCCGCGCACGCCGGCGGCGGTCTCGGCCAGCAGCGCGTGCGCCTCGTACAGGTCGCTGAGCACTTCCAGGGTCTGGCGCACGTCGTTCTCGGCGGCGATGTTCTGCCGTTCCACGCTGTAGATCGCCACCAGCGCCGCCACCATCAGCAACAGCGGCAGGGTGACCACCGCCAGGCTCTTGCGGGTCAGCGGCCAATCGTTCCAGCGCAGCGCCAGCGCCCTCACAGCGCTACCCCGGCCTGCACCGCGTACACCGCGGCCTGGGTGCGATCGGCGACCTGCAGTTTCTGCAGGATGCGCTCCACGTGGACCTTGGCGGTACCGGCGGAGATGCCCAGTTCCGCGCCCAGACCGGCGTTGGTCAGGCCGCGCGGCAGCAGCGCCAGCACCTGCCGTTCGCGCGCGCTGAGCGCGCCGAGCCGGTCCGGTTGCGCGGGCTTCCTGCGCCGCGGCGCGCGCGCCGGTTCGGCCACCGCCGGCGCCAGCAGCGCGGCGATGGTGGCGATCGCCTGCACGTCGCCCGCAGCCGGCGCGGTACGCGCGTTCCAGCCCAGGCACAGCATGCCCAGCGGCGTGCCCAGCGCCGCGATCGGCACGCACAGTTCGGTCGCCTCGCCGGCGCGCGCGGCCAATCGCCAGGGCAGCGTCGCGCCGCCGATGGCCACGCTTGCGCCGGGCGGCAAGGCGTCGCCATGGCTGGCCAGCACCAGGCTGCGGGCGCCGCGCAGCGCCAGCACCGCCGCGTGCGGCGCATCCACCAACTGCCGCGCCACGTGCAGCGCGGCGATGCCGGCCTGCCCCGCATCGAGCGCCGCGGCGACCGCGCCGGCCGCTTCGGCCACCGCCTGCCAGCGCGCGCTGTCGGCCGCGTCGCGTTGCAGCGCCTGGCGCCAATCGCCTGCGTTGAGGGGGCTTTGCATGGGCTCTCCACTATGCCGAACGGCATATTCGAGGATATGCCGCCCGGCGGATTTTCCGCAAGCCGGCGCTGCCAATACTGGCCTCGCCCTGACACGGCACACCCATCACCCACAGCGGAGATCCACCATGCGTCGCATCCTGTTCACCCTGGCACTGAGCCTGACCACCACCACCGCGCTGGCGGCCCCGGCGATGAGCTACAGCGGCCAGCCGTCGCCGCCGGCGGCGGGCGAGGAGCGCGAGATCGCCGGCCTGTTCGACCGCTGGAACGCGGCGCTGGCCACCGGCAACGCCGAACGCGTCGCCGACCTGTATGCGCGCGACGGCGTGCTGCTGCCGACCGTGTCCAACCAGGTCCGCGCCAGCCGCGCCGAGATCGAGGACTACTTCAGCCATTTCTTGGCGGCCAAGCCGCGCGGCGTCATCAACTACCGCCAGGTGCGGCTGCTGGACGACGACAGTGCCGTCGACGCCGGCGTCTACACCTTCACCCTGACCAATCCCGACGGCAGCACCCGCAAGGTGCAGGCGCGCTACACCTTCGTGTACGAGAAGCGCGACGGCCAGTGGCTGATCATCAACCACCACAGCTCGGCGATGCCCGAAGCGAGCGGCGGCAGCAAGACCGCGGCGCACTGACCGGCTGCTGCGGCGCATGCGCGCGGTTTGGCCCGGCCCGCCGGGGCAGCGCGTGCCGCCGCCGCGGGCACGCCGCGCCGCGCACCTTGAAAGCCGGCCCCGGCAGCGCCATCCACAAGGCATCCCTTTCGATGCCAGGAGTCCGCGCCATGTTGGGAATCGGTGCCTTCAAGCAGCGCCTGCCGCGCCCGGGCGAAAGCCTGCCCGGCCGCAGCGAGCCGCTGCCGCTGCACAACCGCCATTTCGTCAATGGCCACCCGCTGCGCGACGCCTTCGCCGGCATGCAGCAGGTGCAGTTCGGCCTGGGCTGCTTCTGGGGCGCCGAGCGCAAGTTCTGGTCGCTGCCCGGCGTGTTCAGCACGGCGGTCGGCTATGCCGGCGGGCAGACCCCCAACGCCACCTACCGGGAAGTGTGCTCCGGCCAGACCGGTCACACCGAGGCGGTGCTGGTGGTGTACGACCCGCACGCGGTGACCTTCGAACAGTTGCTGCAGACCTTCTGGGAAAGCCACGACCCGACCCAGGGCATGCGCCAGGGCAACGACACCGGCACCCAGTACCGTTCGGCGATCTACTGCAGCACGCAGGCGCAGCACGACGCGGCGATCGCCAGCCGCGACGCCTACCAGCAGCGCCTGCGCGCGGCCGGCTATGGCGAGATCACCACTGAGATCCTGTACCCGGCGCCGCCGTTCTACTACGCCGAGGACGAGCATCAGCAGTACCTGGCCAAGAACCCGGGCGGCTACTGCGGCTTGGGCGGCACCGGAGTCAGCTGCCCGCTCGGCCTGGAGGCCTGAGCCGGCGCGGCGCTCGCCGCCGCGCCCAATGCTGCGCGCGCCGGTTGCGGCCGGCGCGCGCGCTCACAGGAATTCGGCGGCGAACATCTGCCGCATCTGCGCGATCTGTTCCTCGCGTTCGGGATGCAGCACGCGCAGGCATTCCACCGCGAAGCCGACCGGGCTGGTACCCGGCGCGGTGATCAGCCCGCCCGCGCTCACCACCTTCTGGTCCAGATAGTGCGCGGTACCGGCGTAGACGCCGACGTGCTCGCGCAGGAACGCTTCGGAATTGCTGGTGTGCGGCCGCGTGTCCAGCAGTCCGGCATAGGCCCCGGCCAGGGTCGCGCCGCAGATCGCCGCGACCGCGCGGCCGGCGTCGAGGCGTTGTTGCAGCAGTGCGCTGAGTCCGGGAATCTCGCCGGCCTGCCAGCGATCGCTGCCCGGCAGCAGCCACAGGTCCGCGTCCAGCGGCGCCAGGTCCGACAGCGCGTAGTCCGGATGCAGGCTCAGTCCGCCGATCGAGGCGACCGGCTTGCCGTCGATGCTGGCGACCTGGATCTCGTCGCCGAACCACGCTCGCGCCGCTGGCAGGATGGTGCCGATTTCCCAGTCCGCCACGCCGTCGACCATCACCACCGCGATCGTTGCCATTGCCGCCCCCTCTGTTGTCGAGCCGGCAGCATAGCCGGCCAAAAGTTGCGACGGCGCCAACGCCGAGCCGTGAATACCGTCGGCGATGCGCGTCGCGTCCGCGGCGTTGGCCGTCGTTATGGAAGCTGCGTTCGGCGCGCCATCGCTCTTTTGCATCGACGGCGCCGGATCGAATCGGGGAAACGCAACGGCGGCGGCGAAGCGACCATTCGCCTGCCCATTCCGTATTCGCTATTTTTCATTCCCGGTTCCGCGAAAGCGCCAGGCAAAAAAAGAGCGGCGTCGCCGCCGCTCTGAGGTCGCACCGTTGCGGAACTGCCGGTCAGCCGACCAGCTTCTTCCGGATCGTGTCGCGCAGTGCCTGCAGGTCCTTGGCGAAGGTGTCGATACCGCTGGCCAGCTTCTCGGTCGCCATCGGATCGGCGGCCAGGTCGGCGGCGAACTGCTGTGCGTCGATCGCCGTGATCGCCGCGCCATCGGCCTGCTCGGGCGAGAGTTTGCGCGGCAGCTCGCCATGGTCGGCGTCGAGCTTCTCCAGCAACTCCGGAGAGATGGTCAGGCGGTCGCAGCCGGCCAGCGCTTCGATCTGTGCGGTGGAACGGAACGAGGCGCCCATCACCACCGTCTGCGAACCGCGGCGCTTGAACTCGGCATAGACGCCGCGAACGAACTGCACGCCCGGGTCCTCGTCGATGTTGGCCGGGGTCTGCCCGTTGGCCACGTACCAGTCCAGGATGCGGCCGACGAACGGCGAGATCAGGAACACGCCGGCCTCGGCGCAGGCCAGCGCCTGGGTGCGGTTGAAGATCAGCGTCAGGTTGCAGTCGATGCCGTCCTTCTGCAGCTGGCGCGCGGCCTCGATGCCTTCCCAGGTCGCGGCGACCTTGATCAGGATCTTGTCCTTGGACACGCCGCGCTCGGCGTACATGGCCACGAACTTGTGCGCCTTGGCGATCGTCGCGGCGGTGTCGTGGGCCAGGTCGGCGTCCACCTCGGTGGACACGCGCCCGGGCACCAGCGCGCTGAGCTTGCTGCCCACGCCGATGGTCAGGCGGTCGGCGATCTCGTCGACCAGCGCGGCATGGTCGCCGTCCTGGCTGTGGGCCCAGGCCAGAGCCTCGTCGATCAGGTCGGCGTAGACCGGCAGATCCAGGGCTTTCTTCACCAGGGTCGGGTTGGTGGTGCAATCCACCGGCTTGAGCCGCTTGATCGCATCGTAGTCGCCGGTATCGGCCACGACCACGGACAACTCGCGCAGCTGGGCCAGCTTGGAGGGAGCGGAAGACGTCATCGGCAGTTCTCGTAACGGATGAAATGGAGGATAAGCCCGCGCACGTTAACCCGCCGCGTGCGTGAAGTCGCCCGCGGCTTCGGGCTGGTAGTGCAGCGCGGTCACGCGCAGGCGCAGCGCGCGGCCGCCCGGGCCCTGCCAGTCGATCGACTGGCCCACCGCCAGGCCGAGCAGGGCGCTGCCGACCGGCGCCAGCACCGAGACGCGGCCTTGCGCGGCATCGGCCTCGTGCGGATAGACCAGGGTCAGCTGGTGACGTTCGCCATGCAGTTCGTCTTCGCATTCCACGCGCGAGTGCATGGTGACGATGCCGGCGGGAATCTGTTCGGGCGCCATCACGGTGGCGCGGCCGAGTTCGGCGGCCAGCGCGAGCGCGGCCGGTTGCTGGCTCAGGGCCGGGGATTCGAGCAAGGCCTCAAGACGGGCCAGGTCGTGGCTGGAAACGATCAACGAGGGGGGCAGGCCGCTTTGCGGTTGCGAGGACATGACAGACTCCTTGGGTCACGAAAAAGGCGGCGCTGCGAGGCGCCGCCCGGATGGCGCTGGCTGTCGCGTGGTACCGGCTGCCTGGCCGGTGGCCGCGCTCAGACAGCGGTAGGGGTGTGCTGCGACGGCAGCAGCTGTTCCAGCACCGCCAGCAACAGCGGGCCGTCGAACAGGGCGGTGTAGCTGACGCTGACCTTGCTGCCGCCACGCAGCTGGAACTGCAGGCGCGAGGTCCACGCCGACACGTCCATGCCGACGATGTCGTCGACACGGATCTCGTTGCCGGCGAAGGCGATGCGCTCGCGGCTCAGCTGCACGGTGTCGAGCGGGCCGCGGGTGAAGCCCTTCATGTTGACCGCGAATTCGCGGGCGATCGCACCGGCCGTGGTGACCATGCGGAAGCTCACGCTCTGCCCGGCATCGAGCTGGGCCATCAGCACCGGCACGCGCGCCTGCAGATAGCCGTGCATGAAGCGGTCGAGGAACTTGTGGTAGCCGCCGATGTTGCCGTTGGCGGCTTGCCACTGTTCCTGGCCTTCGCGGCGCCAGCCGAGGTTGACCGAGAGGCCGGCGCGATAGAACTGGCAGGTCTCGACGATGTCGCGGTAGAGGTAGGTGCCGTCGCTGCGCTCGGGGAATCGGCGCACGCCCAGTTCGCCCTGTTCCCAGCCGCCGCGGCGGATCGCCCAGCCCAGCAGGATCGTCAGCACGCCGACCGATGCCAGGCCGAGCATGATCCATTGCAGCGTCTGCGCCGCTTCCGGCGCGACCTTGTCGCGGACCACGAACAGCAGCACGCCGCAGGCCAGCAACGCCAGGCCGAACAGCATGACCAGGATCGACAGCGTCGCATTGTTGCGATGGCGGCCGAGCACGGTTCCGATGGAGGTCATCTCAATCCTTTCCCAAGTAATGGGGCGGGATTGTCTCACTCCCGGCAGCAACCCGGCGTTAGCGCCGCCCAGGCAGGTTGCGCCCGTGCCGCTGCATCGCTCAGGCCGCTGCAACCGGCGGCGGCGCGGTGGTGACCGCGGCGACCGCCGCAGGTGCGGCCTTGGCCGACAGCAGCGCCTCGGGCAAGGCCTTGAACAGTTGCGCCAACTGCTGCAGGAAATCGCTCATCGCCGAGCTGCGGCGCCACAGCATCGCGATGCGCCGGCTCGGGCCGGCGGCGTCGTCGAAGCGCAGCAGATGGATATTGGAGGAGCTGGCCACCGGCGGCTGCACCGCCAGCAGCGGCAGCAGAGTGACGCCGACGTTGGCGGCGACCATCTGCCGCAGCGTCTCCAGGCTGGTGGCCTGGAATTCGGCCTTTTCCAGCGCGCCGGACAGGTGGCACACGTCCAGCGCCTGTTCGCGCAGGCAATGCCCGTCCTCCAGCAACAGCAGCCGCTGCTGGTGCAGCTCGCTCAGGCTCAGCGAATCGCGCTTGGCCAGCGGATGGTTTTCCGGCACCGCCAAGACGAACGGTTCTTCGAACAGGAACTCGCTGTGCAACTGGTCGTCGTGCAGCGGCAGCGCCAGCAGCGCCGCGTCGAGCCGGCCTTCGCGCAGGCGGCTCAGCAGGACGTCGCTCTTTTCCTCGATCAGCAGCAGTTCCAGCTGCGGGAAGCGCTCGCGGATGCTCGGGATCACGTGCGGCAGCAGGTACGGGCCCAGCGTCGGGAAGATGCCCAGGCGCACTGTGCCCGCTTCCGGATCCTGGCTGCGCCGCGCCGCTTCCTTCATCTGCTCGACCTCGGCGACGATGCCGCGCGCGCGGCTGGCCGCCTCGCGCCCGGCCGGGGTCAGCATGACCTTGCGAGGCGCGCGCTCGACCAGCGGCACGCCCAGTTCGTCCTCGAGCTTCTTGATCTGCGTGGACAACGTCGGCTGGCTGACGAAGCACGCCGCCGCGGCGCGCCCGAAATGCTTGTGATCGGCCAGCGCCACCAGGTACTTCAGATCACGCAGGTTCATCGGCAGGTTCCTTGGCGGTGCGGTCGGCGCGGCGTGGGGTTGCTCGCCCCGGAACAGCATAGGCCCCGCGCCGGGTCGCGGCGCGGGGCAGGTCGGATCAGGCCGCTTCGGCGACCGAGTTGCTGACCGGCGCACTGCTGCGGATCAGGTGGTCGAACGCGCTCAGCGCCGCCTTGGAGCCTTCGCCCATGGCGATGACGATCTGCTTGTACGGCACCGTGGTGGCGTCGCCGGCGGCGAACACGCCGGGCAGCGAGGTCTGCCCGCGGTCGTCGACGACGATCTCGCCGCGCGGCGACAGCGCCACCGTGCCCTGCAGCCACTCGGTGTTGGGCAGCAGGCCGATCTGCACGAAGATGCCTTCCAGCGCGATCCGGTGGATGTCGCCGCCGACGCGGTCCTTGTAGACCAGCCCGGTGACCTTCTGCCCGTCGCCGGTGACCTCGGTGCTCTGCGCGTTGACGATGATGTCCACGTTGCCCAGGCTGCGCAGCTTGCGCTGCAGGACTTCGTCGGCGCGCAGCTTGCCGTCGAACTCGACCAGGGTGACGTGGCTGACGATGCCGGCCAGGTCGATCGCCGCTTCCACGCCGGAGTTGCCGCCGCCGATCACCGCCACGCGCTTGCCCTTGAACAGCGGGCCGTCGCAGTGCGGGCAATAGGCCACGCCCTTGTTGCGGTACTGGTCCTCGCCGGGCACGTTCATCTGCCGCCAGCGCGCGCCGGTGGACAGGATCACCGTGCGGCTCTTCAGCGACGCGCCGTTGGCCAGCTTGATCTCGACCAGGCCGTCGGCGCCGGCCGGGATCAGCTGCTCGGCGCGCTGCAGGTTCATGATGTCCACCTCGTACTGGCGCACGTGCTGCTCCAGCGCCGCGGCCATCTTCGGGCCTTCTGTCTCCTGCACCGAGATGAAGTTCTCGATCGCCATGGTGTCCAGCACCTGGCCGCCGAAGCGCTCGGCCGCCACGCCGGTGCGGATGCCCTTGCGCGCGGCATAGATCGCCGCCGCCGCGCCGGCCGGGCCGCCGCCGATCACCAGCACGTCGAACGGCGCCTTGGCCGCGATGCTGGCCGCGTCGCGCTTGGCCGCGCCGGTGTCGAGCTTGGCCACGATCTGCTCCAGGCTCATGCGGCCCTGGTCGAACACTTCGCCGTTGAGGTAGACGGTGGGTACCGACATGATCTGCCGCGCCTCGACCTCGTCCTGGAACAGCGCGCCGTCGATCGCCACGTGCTTGATGTTCGGGTTCAGCACCGCGGCCAGGTTCAGCGCCTGCACCACGTCCGGGCAGTTCTGGCACGAGAGCGAGAAATAGGTTTCGAACACGTACTCGCCGGGCAGGTTGCGCACCTGCTCGATGACCTCGGCGGTGGCCTTGGACGGATGCCCGCCGACCTGCAGCAGCGCCAGCACCAGCGAGGTGAACTCGTGGCCAAGCGGCAGTCCGGCAAAGCGCAGGTGGATGTCGTGGCCGGGGCTGCCCAGCGCGAACGACGGGGTGCGCTCGCCGCTGTCGCGGTGCACGTCCAGGCTGATCTTGTCCGACAGCAGGACCAGGTCTTCGAGCAGGTCGAGCATCTCGCGCGACTTGGCGCCGTCGTCGACCGACGCGGTGATGTGGATGGGCCGAACGACCCGCTCCAGGTAAGCCTTCAACTGGGTTTTCAGATCGGCATCCAACATGGCGGACTCCTGACGATGGGCAAAGCGTGGGGAAGGCGTTGCTGCCGCAGAGGGCAGGCCGCCGTGAAGAATTGGGAGGAGGGGTGAACCGCAGCCGGCGCTGCCGGTGGCGGGCGAGCCGAGCGCAATGCCGGCTGCGGTTCACCCCCACCCCCGCCGGGACGGCGGAGATGGGAGCGTGGCGGCTTAGATCTTGCCGACCAGGTCCAGCGACGGCTTCAGGGTCTTTTCGCCTTCCTTCCACTTGGCCGGGCACACTTCGCCCGGATGCGCGGCGACGAACTGCGCGGCCTTGAGCTTGCGCAGGGTCTCGGTGACGTCGCGGGCGATCGCGTTGTCGTGGATCTCGAGGGTCTTGATCACGCCTTCCGGGTTGATCACGAAGGTGCCGCGCAGGGCCAGGCCTTCTTCCTCGATGTGCACGCCGAACGCGCGGGTCAGCTGGTGGGTCGGATCGCCGACCAGCGCGAACTGCGCCTTGCCCACGGCCGGCGAGGTCTCGTGCCACACCTTGTGCGAGAAATGGGTGTCGGTGGTGACGATGTAGACCTCGGCGCCGATCTTCTGGAACTCGGCGTAGTTGTCGGCGGCGTCTTCCACTTCGGTGGGGCAGTTGAAGGTGAAGGCGGCCGGCATGAAGATCAGCACCGACCACTTGCCCTTCAGGTCCGCGTCGGTGACTTCGATGAATTCGCCGTTCTTGTAAGCGTTGGCCTTGAACGGCTGGACCGGGGTGTTGATCAGGGACATGGAGTTTCCTCGTGGTTGCGAAGGGGGCGGGTGGTTAGAACGAGGCTCATCATAGGAGCGGGCGATAGATATCTCAAATCGATTGATGGAATTGAATAGATAGGTTTGGTCTATCGCTATTCAAGCCTGGCTCTTTGCTGCGCTGCGGGGGACGCACGCAGTCCTGAAGTTCTACCACGTTGGCTTTTCCGGACCGCTGCGGCATCGTGACGTCGATGAACGCCTCCACCCCCGAGTCCCTGCTGCGCGCGGCGTGCACGCAGATCGAGCGCGCCGACGCCGAAGCCCTGTTGATCCACGCCCTGCAGCGCGACCGCGCCTGGCTGTTCGCGCACGCCCGCGACCCGCTGCCGGCCAGCGGCGTGCAAGGCTTCGGCGAACTGCTGGCGCGGCGCGCGCAGGGCGAGCCGGTGGCCTACCTGACCGGACGGCGCGGCTTCTGGACCCTGGACCTGGCGGTCGGCCCGGCCACGCTGATCCCGCGCGCGGACACCGAGCGGCTGGTGGAGCTGGCGCTGGAGCGGGTGGACGCGGCGCCGGGCCGGCGCATCGCCGACCTGGGTACCGGCAGCGGCGCGATCGCGCTGGCGCTGGCCAGCGAGCGGCCGCAGGCGCAGGTGCTGGCCACCGACCTGAGCGAAGCGGCGCTGGCGGTGGCGCAGGCCAACGCACGCGCGCATCGCCTGGAAAACGTCGCGTTCGCCCACGGCCCCTGGCTGGCGCCGCTGGCCGCGCAGCGTTTCGACCTGATCGCCAGCAACCCGCCCTACATCGCCGCCGGCGACCCGCACCTGGCCCAGGGCGACCTGCGCTACGAACCGGCCAGCGCCCTGGCCTCCGGCGCCGATGGCTTGGACGACATCCGCCAGATCGTCGCCGCCGCACCCGCGCACCTGCTGCCGGGCGGCTGGCTGCTGCTGGAACACGGCTGGGACCAGGGCGAGGTGGTACGCGCGCTGCTGACCGCCGCCGGCTTCGACGCGGTGGCGACCCACCAGGACCTGGAAGCGCGCGACCGGGTCAGCCTGGGGCGTCGGCCGGCTGGCTGAAGCGGATCGCAAGCGGCCGTGCCTGTGGCGGACGCCGCGCTGGCGCTTGGGTCGGCGGAATGCGATGCGACGGCGAACGCGGCAGGGCTGCGGCTTCCCCGCTAAAATCGCGTTTTTCCGCAGGAGCCGCCATGCGCACGCTATATCCCGAGATCGAACCGTTCGACAGCGGCACGCTGCCGGTGGACGCGCGGCATACGCTGCACTACGAACAGTGCGGCAACCCGCAGGGCAAGCCGGTGGTGCTGCTGCACGGCGGGCCGGGCGGCGGCTACAACGCCAAGATGCGGCGCTTCCACGATCCGGCCAAGTACCGCATCGTGCTGTTCGACCAGCGCGGTTCCGGCCGCTCCACGCCGCATGCGGACCTGGTCGACAACACCACCTGGGATCTGGTGGCCGACATCGAGAAGCTGCGCGAGACGCTCGGCATCGAGCGCTGGCAGGTGTTCGGCGGCAGCTGGGGCTCGACCCTGGCGCTGGCCTACGCGCAGACCCATCCGCAGCGCGTCACCGAGCTGGTGCTGCGCGGCATCTTCATGCTGCGCCGCTGGGAGCTGGAGTGGTTCTACCAGGAAGGCGCCAGCCGGCTGTTCCCGGATGCCTGGGAACACTACATCGCCGCGATCCCGCCGGTGGAGCGCGCCGACCTGATCTCCGCGTTCCACCGCCGCCTCACCAGCGACGACGAGGCCACGCGCCTGGCCGCCGCCCGCGCCTGGAGCGTGTGGGAAGGCGCCACCAGCTTCCTGCACGTGGATGCGGATTTCGTCAGCGGCCACGAGGACGCGCAGTTCGCGCTGGCGTTCGCGCGCATCGAGAACCACTACTTCGTCAACGGCGGTTTCTTCGAAGTGGAAAACCAGTTGCTGCGCGACGCCGGCAGGATCGCCGACATCCCCGGGGTGATCGTGCAGGGGCGCTACGACGTGGTCTGCCCGGTGCAGAGCGCCTGGGAGCTGCACAAGGCCTGGCCGAAGGCGAGGCTGGAGATCACCCCGAGCGCCGGCCATTCGGCGTTCGAGGCGGAGAACATCGACGCCCTGGTGCGCGCCACCGACGGCTTCGCCTGACGCCGCGCCGCGTGCCGTCGCAACGCCGGCACGCGGCTTTCAGCGGGAGCGAAGGGCGCTAGAGATAGAGCCCTTCGGTACGCAGCGCCGCGGCGCCGGTGCCGGCGCCGCTGGCCGGGGCAGCGGGGCGCGGGTCCAGCCGCGCCTGGTCGGTCTCGTCGGTCCACACCACGAACGATTCCAGCGTGTTGTAGCCGAAGGTGTTGCTGATCGCCACGTCGGCGGCGTCGCGGCCACGCGCGATCAGCACCCGGCCGATGCGCGGCAGGTTGTGGCGCGCGTCGAAGGTGTACCACTGCCCGTCCAGGAACGCCTCGAACCAGCCGGAGAAATCCATCGGCGCGGTCGAGGCGGGCACGCCGATGTCGCCCAGGTAACCGGTGCAATAGCGCGCCGGGATGTTCATGCAGCGGCACAGCGCGATCGCCGAATGGGCGAAGTCGCGGCACACGCCGCGGCCTTCCTGCAACGCCTGCGCGGCGCTCTTGGTCGGCCGCGCGTGCTCGTAGCCGAATTCGATCTGCGCATGCACGTAGTCGCAGATCGCCTGCACCCGCGCCCAGCCGGTCGGCGCGCTGCCGAACAGGTCCCAGGCCATGCCGCTGAGCAGGTCGGTCTCGCAGTAGCGGCTGCCGAGCAGGTACATCAAGGTGTCGTCGGGCAATTGCTCCACCGGCGTCTGCGGCGCGTCGTAGCGGTACTGGTCGGGCAGGCCGCTGTCGCGCACTACCGCATCGGCGCGCAGGGTCAGCACGCCGGCCGGGGCCAGCATGCGCGTGCAGCTGTTGCCGAACTGGTCGCGATAGCCGTGCAGCGGGATCGCCGGTTCGGTCTGCAGCGCGGTGGCCACGACGATGTCGGTGCGGCGGCTGTCGTGGATGTCGAGCATGGCCAGCACCGGGGTCGGCTGCAGGAAGCGGTAGCGGATCTCGTAGCCGAGGCGGATGAGCATGGGGGCGTCCGGTGCGTGCAGCTGGGGGGCGTCCAGGCGGACGGCGAGTGCACCGAGAGTGCGCAGCGCGCGCTCAGCCCGGTGTGAAGGCAGCTTGCAACCGATTCAGCATGCTGAGCAAGCGCTGCGCCCATTGCCGCTGTCCGGCGGGCTCGGCGATCAGGTCCTGGCGGATCTCCAGTTCCACGTGCGCCAGGCCGCGCGCCTCGGCGTGCACCGGGATCGCGTAGTCGGTGGCGTCGCTGACCGAGTACGGCTGGTTGTCGCCGACCACCAGTCCCGGCTCGGCGCGCAGCTGCGCCAGCAGCGCCTGCGCGAAACGGGCATCGCGCTGGTACAGCACGCCGGCGTGCCAGGGCCGGGCCACGCCGGCCATCGACGGGGTGAAGCTGTGCATGGCGATCAGAATGGTGGGCAGGCCGGCGTCGCGGCGCCGGTCCAGTTCGGCGGCGATGCGCGCGTGGTAGGGCGCGAAGATCGCGCTGGCGCGCGTCGCGCGCGCGGCGGCGTCCAGGCCCTGGTTGCCTGGCACCACGGTGCCGTCGCTGGCCTCGGCGATCGAGCCTGGCGCCGCCAGCGGCCGGTTGCAGTCGATCACCAGCCGCGAATAGGTCTGGGTGATCGCGAACGCGTCCAGCGCCTGCGCCAGTTCGCGGGTGACGCCATCGATGCCGATGTCCCAGCCGATGTGCCGGTCCAGTTCGGGTTGCGGCAGGCCCAGGCCTGCCAGCGCCTGCGGCACCTGCTGCCCGGCGTGGTCGGCGATCAGCAGGTAGGGCGAACGGCCTTGCGGCTGGTAGACGCGGTAGGGCGGCGGATCGCCGGCGCCGAGCAGCGCCGATGCGCTGCCCGCGTGCGGGGCCGGGTCAGCCACGCGGGGTGCCGTCCAGCTGGTGCTCGATCATCCACAGCCCGGCCCACAGCTTGGCGTCCAGTTCATAGCCTTCGCCCATCTTCTGCACCAGCCAGGCCGCGGCGCGGGCGCGCGGCACGGCGTGCACGGTGATGTCCTCGCTGGCGTCGCCGCCGCCGTCGCCGATCTTGCGCAGGCCGCTGGCGCGGACGAAGGCGACCTTCTCGCTGCTGGCGCCGGAGGAGGTCGGGCCGATCATCAGCACTTCGGCGTGGTCGGCGGTCCAGCCGGTCTCTTCCTCCAGCTCGCGCACCGCCGACACCTCGATCGATTCGCCGGCGTCGATGTCGCCGACCAGCCCGGCCGGCATCTCGATGGTGCGCGCCTGCAGCGGCACGCGGAACTGTTCGACGAACAGCACTTCGTCGTCCGGCGTCACCGCGACGATGATCACGGCCAGGCCGCCGGCATGCACGCGTTCGGAATATTCCCAGGTCCCGCGCACCACCATGCGCTGGTACTTGCCTTCGTAGACGATGCGGGGCGGGGAATCGTGGCGGGGCATGGGCGTTCGCTCGAATGAGGAGGAAGGAGGATCGGCGGCGCGGATCGCGATCGCCGGATGGCTGAAGTGTAGGGCCATCGACATCGCGACGATGCCAAGACGCCGCGCGACGTGCTGGCGTGGTGTGCGATACCGTGACATAGATCCAGGCGCGGCGAAGCGGGCACTACGGTCCCATCGGCGATGCCTCTGCAGCGTCCTGCTCGCGCAGTGCCGCGATGAAAGCGCGCAGTGCGGCGGGATGTGGCGGTGGTCTGGGAGTGGAGGCATAACCCGGAATCGGGGGAGGACATCGCCGCTGGTGGCGGCGCGGCGGCAGGCCTCCGAGGAGCGCTACATGGCGCTCATGCGCGCGCAGCTCGATTCGATGGATCGAGCGGGGCAGCGACCTCCGACCGACCTAGGATCGTCCCGGGCGGTGCCCGCAGGCCATCTATTCGCCGACCGTCGCCAGCCCCGCCGCCTGCAGCAATCTGCGCCGGGTCAGCGGGCCGAAGCGCAGCGCTTCGCACAGGCCGTGCAGCATGTCGGCGTCGGCCTGGCCGCGGGCGAAGCCGGGCGCGGCCGAGTGCAGCGGCGCGTCCAGCGCGATCGTGGCCAGTTGCCGCCACAGCAGCGCGTGTTCGCGCTGCTCGCGCAGGCGCACCGCCATCTGCGCCGCGCCGCGCAGGCGCAGGAACGCGACCTCGTCGATCCGCAGCAGCAGCGTGTCCAGGTCGCCGAAATGCGCCAGCAGGATCGCCGCCGACTTGGCGCCGATGCCGGTGACCCCGGGAATGTTGTCGATCGCATCGCCGGTCAGCGCCAGGTAGTCGGCGATCTGGTGCGCATGCACGCCGTGCCGCGCCTTGACCCCGGCCGCGCCCCAGCGCTGGCCGCGGGCGTAGTCCCATTGCTCGTCGAATTCGAGCAGCAGCAGTTGCGACAGGTCCTTGTCGGCGGACACGATCACGCCGTGGAAGCCGGCGCCGCGCACGCTGTGCAGCGCGCTGCCGATCAGGTCGTCGGCCTCGTAGTCGTGGTGCGCCAGCACGCCCAGGCCCAGCGCCGCGCACAGCGCCTTGCAGTGTGCGAACTGGCGCCGCAGCGCATCCGGCGCCGGCGCGCGGTTGGCCTTGTAGGCGGGATAGAGGCGATTGCGGAAACAGCTGTCCAGCGCTTCGTCGAAGGCGATCGCGATGTGTTGCGGGCGCTCGCGTTCGAGCAGGTCGAGCAGGAACCGGGCGAAGCCGTGCACCGCGTTGGTCGGCCAGCCCTGCGCGTCCTGGAACTCGTCCGGGATCGAATGCCAGGCGCGGAACACGTACAGGCTGGCGTCGACCAGGTACAGCGGCCGCGAGCTCGGCAGCGCTGCGTTCACGGCGTCCAGTCGCTGAGCAGGTGCTGCGGATCCGGGCGCTCGCGCTCGGGCACCTGCAGGCGCGGGGTGCCGATATGGATGAAGCCGGCGATGCGCTCGTTCTCGGCCAGGCCTAGCCGCGCGGCGACCGCGGCGTCGTAGGCCATCCAGGCGGTCAGCCACTGCGCGCCGAAGCCGTAGGCCTGCGCCGCCTGCAGCAGCGCGAAGCAGACCGAGCCGGCGGTCAGCCACTGCTCGATCTCCGGCACCTTCTCCTCGCGCTGCAGGCGCACGATCACCGCGATCGCCAGCGGCGCATGCGCGAAGCGCGCGCGGTCCTTCTCCACCGCGGCCGGCGGGGCGGCGGGGTCGCGCTGCAGCGTGCGCTCGGCCAGGAAGTCGCCCAGCGCCAGCCGCGCCGGACCGGCGATGCGCAGGAACCGGAACGGCACCAGTTTGCCGTGGTCGGGCACGCGCACCGCCGAACGCAGCATCGCCAGCAGGGTCGCCGCGTCGGGCCCGGGCTCGCCCAATTGCTTGGACGGCACCGAGCGGCGCTCATCCAGCGCTTGCAGCGAGTGAAGTGTGCGCATAGTCTCGATTCCGTGGGGCGGGCGCCGAATTATAGTCGGGCGCCCAACAGCGGCAGCGGATGCCGCGGTTACACGGAGAGTCAAGCTTCATCCTCGATCTGCCGCTAACTTCCGAATTGACGTCGGTCTCACTTGCGCTTGCGTATCACACTGCCATGACAATCGCCGAATATGCCGAGGAGTTGCTGCCCAGCCGCAACTCGGACCTGCTCGACCAGGTCCGGGACGTGGTGTCGGTGCCGCTCGCCGGTGCGTTCGGCGAAGTGCTGGACGTGCTCGCCGATGCGCTGTTCCGCATGGCCGAGCGCGCCGGGCCGACCCAGAACGACTATTTCGAGGCGATCCAGCTGCTGCGGCAGCAGCGCGAGCCGATCGCGGCGCGCTTCCGCGGCCATCTGGCGCAGGCCTGGCAGGCGCTGGAGGCCGGTCGCCCGCTGTCGGTGGAACGCACCCTGGCGCGCGAGCGCGGCGACCTGAGCCTGGTGTCCGAGCAGGAACTGGACGTGCGCCTGGCGGTGCGCAACCTGGCCGGCGCGATCCAGCACCGCTGGCGCCCGGAACTGATGCGGCTCAACCGCTTCCTCGGCTTCATCGCCGGCGGCCAGCGCATCGATGCCGACAACAATCCGTTCGGCCCCGAACACGTCGGCGCGGCGGTCTACGCGGCGCTGCACGGCCTGGTGCTGGCGCCGCAGGTGCAGCTGGCGATCGTCAAGATCTGCGAGCAGGAACTGCAGGAGCGGGTCGGCGAGCTGTACGGGCGGCTGGAGCAGCGCCTGGACCAGGTCGCGCGGGCGCGCTCGCTGCCGACGGGGCGCACGCGCCGCCGCGCGATCCCGCGCAACGGCGCTGGCGCTGGCGGCGATGACGATGCGGCGCCGGACTGGATCAGCCGCTTCTTCGAGACCTGGAACGCCGCCGCGCCGTTGTCGGCCACGCAGCGCCGCGTCGCGCGCGCGCTGGACGCGCATGCGCGCGACGACCACGAGGTGCTGCCGCCGGCGTTGCGCGCCTTGCTGCACGAGGCGCAGCCGGCCGCGGCAGACACCGCCGACGACGCGCGCCGCAGCCTGTCGCCGCGCGAACTGTTGTCGATCCTGTCGCTGCTGCAGACCACGCCGCTGGCCGGCTTCGCCGCCATCGGCGAACACGGCGGACCGCTGGCGCAGGGGCTGCGCCGGCAGGTGGTGGCGGTCGGCGCGTCGCTGGGCCTGGATCCGGCCGGCACCCGGCTGGAGCCGGCCGATGCGGACACGCTGGAGCTGGTCGGGCTGCTGTTCGAAGTCATGCTCGACGAATGCGTGCTGCAGCCGGCGCAACGCGAACTGCTCGGGCAGATGCTGGTGCCGATGGCCAAGGTGGCGCTGATCGACGGCCGCCTGTTCGTGCGCGACGGGCATCCGGCGCGGCGCCTGCTCAACCTGCTCGCCGATGCCTGCGACGGCAACGCCGGCGACACCGCCGCCGAGCAGGCGCTGCTGGCGCAGGCGCAGGCGGTGGTGGAGCGGGTGGTGCGCGATTTCGACGAGCACCTGGCGGTGTTCCTGAGCCTGGAAGCGGAATTCGGCGGCGCCTACGAGCAATACCGGCGCCGGGTGGAGATCGCCGAGCGCCGCGCGGCCGAAATGCAGCGCGCCGAGGAGCGCCGCGACCGGGCGCGGCGCCTGGCCGCGCAGGCCGTGGACGAACGCCTGCAGCGCGACGCGCATGGCACCGCGCTGCCGGCACCGATCGAAACCTTCCTGCGCCAGCCCTGGTGCCAGTACCTGCAGCAATCGGCGCTGCGCGACGACGGCCACGGCGCGGCGGTGACCGCGGCGCTGGCGCTCGGCGACGCGGTGCTGGCGCAATGCCGCCAGGCGCAGGCCGGGGGCGGCATGCCGGCCGCCGGCTGGCTGCAGCCGCAGCGCGCCGAGCTGTTGCGGCTGTGGACCAGCGTCGGCCTGGACGCGGCCGCCGCCGAGGCCGCGTGGCTGGCGCTGCACGCGGCGCTGGACGACCTGGCGCATGCGCGCCCGCTGCAGACGCCGGCGCCGGCCGCCGTGGTCGCGCCCGAAGCGCCCGCGGCGGAGACGGTGCCGTCGCTGCCGGAACCGGCGCAGGCCACCGATTTCGACCATGTCACCGCCGATTATTTCCGCACGCTGGCGATGGGCACCTGGCTGGACTTCGTCGATCGCGAGGGTCGCGTGCAACCGGGCAAGCTGTCCTGGGTGAGCCCGATCTCGGCGCGGCTGATGTTCGTGAACCGCCGCGGTGGCCGCCTGTGCGTGGCCTCGCCGGAGGCGCTGGCGATGATGGTACGGCTGGACCGGTTGCGCCTGCATCGCGACGACGATGCGTTCTATAGCGCGATGCAGGGCGCGGTGGACCGGCTGGAACGGGTCGCGGCCGCCGCCTGACCCGCGGCGCCGCCCCGATTTCGCACGCCGCTGCAGTTTGGGTTACGCATGGACGGCCTACGATGAGGGGCGAGTCACGTTCCGGAGCATGAAATGCGCTATGCATCACGGTTGTCGTTCAGGTACCTTGCCTACCATGCAGAGGCGGAAACAGGGGCCGCGTCCGTTCGACTTCCTTTTACTTCTTCCCTAGCGCCGCTCGCGGCGCGGAGCCTTCGCGCATGAGTTTCAGCCCCAGCTCGCCGCATGCACATCCCGCGCGCGCTCCGCATCTGCTGGTGCAGGCGCGCGACGGCATGCTGCCGGTGCTGGGGCAGGCGTTCGCCGCCGCGCTGGCGCATTTCGACGACGTGCTGTTCGATCGCGCCGAGAGCGCCGGCGCCTCGCAGCTGCTGTTCCTGGACGGCATGCGCGAGCTGCGCCGCCGCCGCGAGGAGATCGCCGCGCGCTTCCGCGCGCAGCTGGACCAGGCCTGGCAGGCGCTGGAAGCCGGCACGCCGCTGTCGGCGGAAGTGGCGCTGGCCGGCTACGGCCAGGGCCTGAGCCTGGTGTCGGAAAGCGAACTGGAATCGCGGCTGGCGGTGCGCAACCTGGCCAGCGTGCTGCTGCGCGAATGGAAGCCGGTGCTCAGCCGCATCGATCGCCGCCTGGGCTGGATCGCCGGCGGCCTGGAACTGGACGCCGACACCAATCCGGTCGGCCCCGAACACGTCGGCGTCGCGGTGCATGCCGCGTTCTCCACCAGCGACCTGGCCCCGGAAGTGCGGCTGGTGCTGATCAAGCTGTGCGAGCGCGACCTCACCGCCGGCATCGGCAAGCTCTACCAGCAACTGGACGACAGCCTGGCGCAGGCCGGGGTCATGCCGGAGATCTCGCGGCCACGGCCGCCACCGCCGCCGCGGCGTGCACCGGCACCGGAAGAGCGCCAGGTGCGCAACGACAGTGCCGGCACCGGCGAGGACGGCGGTCCCGGCGGCGAGGCGGGCGAGTACGACGAACACTACGCGCCGGCCTGGGCCAGCCGCTTCGTCAATCGCTGGGCCGAGAGCCGCGGCCGCCTGCAGGCCGGCGAAGGCTACGCCGAGGCCGGCGCCAACCTGCCCGGCGGCAGCCAGGGCGTGTTGCTGGAGGCCTTGCACGAATTGCTGCAGCAGACCCGCAGCGTGCGCGAGAGCGCCACCTCGGCGGCGACCGCCGCGGTCGGCCAGCAGCGGCCGCTGAGCCAGCGCGAGATGATTTCGGTGCTGTCGCTGCTGCAGGCCACGCCCAGCGCCACGCTGCGCGCGGCGATCGGCGACGACGGCGAATCGCTGGCGCAGCGGTTGAAGAGCGAAGTGCTGTCCAACGCCACCCAGTTCGGCGTGGATCCGGCGCATGCGCGGCTGGATCCGGTCGACGAGGATGCGATCGACCTGGTCGGCATGCTGTTCGACGTGATGCTCGACGAACGCGACCTGGAAGGCCGCTCGCGCGAGCTGATCGGGCGCCTGGTGGTGCCGTTCGTCAAGGTCGCGCTGCTGGACCGGCGCATGTTCGTGCAGAAGACCCATCCGGCGCGGCGCCTGCTCAATTCGCTGGCCGAGGCCTGCGAAGGCAATACCGGCGAGAGTCCGGCCGAACGCGTACTGATGGGCAAGGTCGAGGAAATCGTCGAGCGGCTGGTCGCCGAGTTCAACGAGAACCTGGCGATCTTCCTGACCCTGGAAGAGGAATTTCGCGATTTCCTGGGCCAGCACCGGCGCCGCATCGAGATCGCCGAGCGCCGCGCCGCGGAGACCCAGCGCGGGCAGGAGAAGCTGGAACTGGCGCGGCAGCGCGCCGAGGCCGAACTGCAGGTGCGGCTGCAGGGCCTGCAATTGCCGCAGGCGCTGGAGGACTTCCTGCGCCAGCCGTGGCAGCACCACCTGACCATGGCCATGCTGCGCGAAGGCGAGGAAGGCGCGGGCGTGCGCGATGCGCTGGCGCTGGCCGACGGCGTGCTCGAGGAAGCGGCCGAGGCGCGCCGGCACATCGTCGGCAAGCCCTGGCTGCAGGCCTGGCAAGGGCCGCTGCAGAAGGTGTTCGCCAGCGTCGGCCTGCATGCCGAGGCCGCCGCCGCGGCGATCAACGTGCTGCACGACACGCTGCAGGGCGTGGCCGAAGTGCGTCCGGAACTGGAGCGCCCGCTGCCGGAACTGCCGCAGGTGGCCTTGCCGCAACCGCCCGTGCAGGAGGCGCAGTCGGTGGAGGTCGCCGCCGCGGAGAAGATCGAGGACTACGACAACGCCGACGCCGACCGCTTCCGCTCGATGCCGATCGGCACCTGGCTGGACTTCATCGACCGCGACGGCAAGGTGCAGACCGGCAAGCTGTCGTGGGTGAGCCCGATCTCGGCGCGGCTGCTGTTCGTCAACCGCCGCGGCGTGCGCTTCTGCGTGGCCTCGCCGGAGGAGCTGGCGGTGATGGTGCGGCTGGGCCGGCTGCGCAGCCACGTCAACGACGGCGCCTTCGACAGCGCGATGCAGGGCGTCATCGACCGCCTCGATCCGCAGAACGCGACTTTGCACTGAGGGGCCTGTTGCCTCCACCAACGGTGACGGTGGGGGCGGCGATTTCATGTGGGAGCGACTCTGGGTGGCCTCGGGCCATCAGTCGCGACGGGCTTTCCCGGCGATGCGTCGCGACCGATGGCCGAGGCCACCCAGAGTCGCTCCCACAAGGTGGATCCTTCCCCCCTTACCCGCCTGCGCACCCGGCGCGCGACTGCCCAGGACGCGCAGCCGGCCGGCCTGGCGCTGCCATCGCTGCGCGGACCCTGTAGCATCGGCGCCGACTAAGGCGGGCAACCCACGGGGAATCGCATGGCAGTGCAGGTGCTGGTGGTGAAGGAATCGGCGCACGGCGAACGCCGCGTGGCGGCGACGCCGGAGACGGTGAAGAAGCTCGGCGCGCTCGGCGCGCAGGTGCACGTCGAGCCCGGCGCCGGCGCGTCGGCCGGTTTCGTCGATGCGGCCTATCTGGCGGCCGGCGCGCAGCTCGCCGATGCCGCGACCCCGGCGCAGGCCGACCTGGTGCTGTGCGTGCAGCCGTTGCCGGTCGCGGCGCTGAACCAGCTCAAGCCCGCCGCAGGCGTGGTCGGCATCCTGCAGCCGCAGGCCGATCCGGCGCGCGCAGAGGCGATGCAGGCGCGCGAACTGGTCGCCTTCCCGCTGGAGCGGCTGCCGCGCACCACGCGTGCCCAGGCGATGGACGTGCTCAGCTCGCAGGCCGGCATGGCCGGCTACAAGGCCACCCTGATCGCCGCGCAGCTGGCGCCGCGCTTCTTCCCGATGCTGACCACCGCCGCCGGCACCATCCGCCCGTCCAAGGTGCTGATCGTCGGCGCCGGCGTCGCCGGCCTGCAGGCCATCGCCACCGCCAAGCGCCTGGGCGCGCAGGTCGAGGGTTTCGACGTGCGCCCGGAGACGCGCGAGCAGATCGAGTCGCTGGGCGGCAAGTTCCTCGACCTGGGCGTCAGCGCCGCGGGCGAGGGCGGCTACGCGCGGCAACTGACCGAGGAGGAGCGCGCCGAGCAGCAGCGGCGCCTGGCCGATCACCTGAAGGGCATCGACGTGGTGGTGTGCACCGCCGCGGTGCCCGGGCGGCCGGCACCGAAGATCCTCAGCGCGGCGATGGTCGAGGGCATGAAGCCGGGCAGCGTGGTGGTGGACCTGGCCGCCGAGACCGGCGGCAACTGCGAACTGACCCGCCCCGGCGAAACCATCGAGCACGGCGGCGTGGTCGTCGCCGGCCCGCTCGACCTGGCCAGCATGGGCGCCGTGCACGCCAGCGAGATGTACGCGCGCAACGTCTACAACTTCGTCGCGCTGTTCCTGAAGGACGGCGCGATCGCTTACGACTGGGACGACGAGCTGCTGGCCAAGACGCGCTGGACCGGCTGATCGGGATGCGGCGGCCGCAGTCGGGCGTGGCAGGCGCTGCCGGAGTGTCTTCGTCAGCAACCTACTAGCCGACGGCAAATACCTGTGGGAGCGACTTCAGTCGCGACGGGCTCTACCGGTAACGCCCGTCGCGACTGAAGTCGCTCCTACAACTGGCCCCAGCAGCACGCTCCTGGGCGAAACCGTTGGGTCGTCAGGCTTGTGTATTTCCGACCCGGACGATGGTGCGATGTCGCGGTTTTAATCGCGACGGATTCGATCGGCGACGGCCCTTGTTCGCTCGGTCGTCCTCGTCGCGGCTGATGCCCGGGATCACCCGTCGGTCGCAGCGACAGCTTGCAAACGGCTCCGAAAAACGCTGCGGTCGCCTCGATACGCTCGCAGGACGCTCACCTCGAACCCGGCGCAGGTCTGGCGTCGGGGCCGGCGTTGGCCTTGATCCAGGCGTCGCGCTGCTGCGGGGTCATCGCTTCCCAGCGATCGCGCAGCGCCTTGCGCTGCTCCGGCGGCAACGCGCGCATGCGTTCGAACAGCACGCGCGCCTCTTCGCGCTGCTGCGGGCTCATGTCCTCGTAGCGGCGGGCGCCCTTGCGCGCGCGCTCGCGCTGCTCGGGCGTCATTGCCTGCCAGCGTTGCGCGTGTTCGAACATCCGGCGCCGCTGCTGCGGCGCATCGTTCCAGCGCTGGCGCATCGGCGCGATCAGCAGCTCGCGCTGTTGCGCGCTCAGGTGCTCCCAGTCCGGCAGCGGCGGCCGCGTGTCGGCTTCTTCATCCGGAGGCGGCGGTGGCGGTGGCGGCGCGGCGAAGGCCGCCAGCGGGGCGCCGGCCAGCAGGGCCAGCGCCAGGGACATGCGGATCAGGCGGTTCATCGTGTTCATTCCATCGCCAGCGAGGTATCGGAGCCCAGCCACAGGTACAGGTCGGGATTTTCTTCGAGCAGGCCGGCCACGGCGTCGTCGCCATCGCCTTGCGCGGTGGCGCCGGCGGGCAGCGCAGCCGCCGCGGGAGCGCTGGCGACGCTCGCCACCGGCAGCGACGGGGGCAGTGTCGGACGCAGCAGCAGGTGCATGCCGAACGCAGCGCCGAGCACCGCCGGCGCCGCCGCCAGCAGCCAGCCCCAGCGCCGCGGCGTGGCGGCGTGGCGGCGGGCGGCGTCGTGGCGCGCGGCGCGCAGCTGCGCCAGGGTCTGCGCCGGCAGGGCCTGCAGCGAGGCCTGGTGCGCGCGTCGCATCTGCGCATCGAACGCGGCGGAAGGGGGGGTGTCGGGTTTCACCGGATGTCCTCCAGGTGTTTCTGCAACGCCTCGCGGGCGCGCGACAGGTGGGTTTTGACCGAGCCTTCGGAGCAGCCCATCGCGCGCGCGGTGGTGGCCACGTCCAGCTCCTCGAGCACGCGCAGGGTGAAGGCTTCGCGCTGTCGCGCCGGCAACGCGCGCAGTGCCGTCACCAGCCGCGCATGGGTCTGCCGCTGCTCGTGGCGTTGTGCCGGGCTCGGCCCTTCGTCGGCCCAGTCCGGTTGGCTGTCCTCGCTGCGCTCGCTGGTGGGCGCCCAGAAGCGCAGGCGGAAGCCGCGGCGGCGCTGCAGGTCGATGATGCGCCGGCGCAGGATGCTCCAGAACAGCGGCGTCCATTCCTGCGCCGGCCGCTCCCGATAGGCGAGCAGCTTGATCATCGCGTCCTGCACCGCATCCAGCGCGTCCTCGCGCTGGCGCAGCCCGGCCTCGGCGAAGCGGAACGCGCGTGGGCCGATCTCGGCCAGGAACGCGTCCAGCGACACCGGCAGCGGACGCGTCGCGTCGTCGGTCTGCGGATCGGTCGATGAGGGGTCGAGGGTGGGCGTGCTCACCAGCACAGCTTAGCTTCCTGGCGCGGGGATACCGTGGATAACGCTTGGCCGCCGTCGCGGTTGACCGGCGCCGGACCGCGCGCCTTAAACTGGAGGCGCACAGCTGTCGCCCATGGATTCAGCACGCGGTTATGATTGCGACGGTCGGGCGCGGCGCCCGGGAGAGCGAGAATGAGCGACGGGTTCGTGGCGTTGTACATCTTCATGCTGGCGGCCATCGCCGGACATGTGATCATCTCGCGGGTGCCGGTGATCCTGCACACCCCGCTGATGTCCGGTTCCAACTTCATCCACGGCATCGTGCTGATCGGCGCGATGGTGGTGCTCGGCCACGCCGACACCACGCTGGAGAAGGCGGTGGGCTTCCTCGCCGTGCTGCTCGGCGCCGGCAATGCCGCCGGCGGCTACGTGGTCACCGAGCGCATGCTGGAGATGTTCAAGAGTTCGAAGAAGCCCGGAGACAAGCCATGAGCTCGGCGCGGCCGCTGGGGCCCAGGGCGTGGTTCCAGATGCTGAGCTACCTGCAGTACCCGGCGATGGTCGCCGCCGCCATCTACGCCGCCAGGCCGCTGTTCAACGGCATGGCCGGCGTGTTCGACGACTGGAACTACGCGCTGCTGTATGCCGGTGTCGGTGTCGGCCTGTCGTCGCTGCAGGATCCCACCCGCACACAGAACAAGATCTCGCATTCGATCTGGCAGGACCCGCGCAAGGGGCGCCTGGCGCTGTGGCTGCTCTCGATCGAGGCGCTGGTGCCGATCGTGATCGGCCTGGTCGGCGCCTACCTGGCGAGTTCCACGCCGCTGAACCAGTTGTCGCTGGGTCTGGTCGCTTTCGGCCTGGGCATGGTGGGGCTGCTGAAGACCGCCATCGAGATGTTCGAGCACCATCGCCTGGACCGCGCGCGCGATCCGGCGGACATGCTGATCGGGGGGCACGCATGAGCACGACCGAAGCACTGTCCTGGCTGGTGAAGGCCAGCTACCTGGTGGCCGCCACGCTGTTCCTGCTCGGCCTGCAGCGCATGGCTTCGCCGAAGACCGCGCGCAGCGGCATCCATTGGGCCGGGTTCGGCATGCTGCTGGCGACCGCCGCCACCTTCTTCCTGCCTGGCCTGCACAACCTGACCCTGATCCTGCTGGCGCTGGTGATCGGCACCGGCGCGGCGTGGATCTCGGCCAAGAAGGTCGCCATCACCGACATGCCGCAGATGGTCGCGCTGTACAACGGCATGGGCGGCGGCTCGGCGGCGGCGATCGGGGCGGTGGAACTGCTGCGCTTCTCGTTCCTGGCGCACCGCGACACCTCGCACTGGAGCGAGAGCGCGATCGCCGCGCTGGCCGCGCGCCAGCCCGATGCGACCACGCTGGCGCTGGCCATCGTCGGCTCGGCGATCGGCGCGATCTCGCTGTCCGGCTCGATCATCGCCTGGGCCAAGCTCGACGGGCGGCTGGACAAGCGCGTGACCTTCCCCGGCCAGCAGGCGTTCAACCTGCTGGTGTTCGTGGCGATGCTGGGCCTGGGCGCGTGGGCGGCGATCGGCCTAAGCCCGGTGGCGATCGTGGCCTTCTTCGCGGTCGCGCTGGCGCTGGGCGTGCTGATGACGCTGCCGATCGGCGGTGCCGACATGCCGGTGGTGATCTCGCTGTACAACGCCTTCACCGGCCTGGCGGTGGCCTTCGAAGGCTACGTGCTCGGCAACGAGGCGCTGATCATCGCCGGCATGATGGTCGGCGCGGCCGGCATCCTGCTGACCCGGCTGATGGCCAAGGCGATGAATCGGCCGATCAGCGGCGTGCTGTTCTCCAACTTCGGCGGCGGCGGCCAGGCGCAGGAGATCAGCGGCGCGCAGAAGCCGATCGAGGCCGGCGACGTGGCGGCGATGATGGCCTACGCCGAGCGCGTGGTGATCGTGCCCGGCTACGGCATGGCGGTGGCGCAGGCCCAGCACAAGATCTGGGAGCTGGCGCAGCGGCTGATCGAGCGCGGGGTCAAGGTCAAGTTCGCGATCCACCCGGTGGCCGGGCGCATGCCCGGGCACATGAACGTGCTGCTGGCCGAGGCCGGCGTGCCCTACGACCTGATCGCCGACATGGACGACATCAACCCCGAGTTCCCCAGCACCGACGTGTCGCTGGTGATCGGCGCCAACGACGTGGTCAATCCGGTGGCCAAGACCGATCCGGCCAGCCCGATCTTCGGCATGCCGATCCTGGACGTGGTCAATTCCAAGAACGTCATCGTGATCAAGCGCGGCAAGGGCACCGGTTTCGCCGGCATCGAGAACGCGCTGTTTTACGCCGACAACACGCGCATGCTGTACGGCGACGGTGCCGAGGCGGCCGGCGCGCTGGTCAGCGAACTGAAGGCGCTGGACGGCGGGCATTGAGCTCGTGCTGGCGACCGATGCTTGGCCGCTCCGGCCGGGTGTCGGTCGCGGCTGAAGCCGCTCCTACAGGGGGGCGGGAGCACTGACTGTAGGGGCGGCTTCAGCCGCGACCACTACTCTCAGCGCGCGCTGAAATACGCCACGACCAGGCCGATGCCCAGCCACAGCACGTCGCCGGGGCGGTTGGCCAGCACGGTCAGCGTCCACGCGTAGCGCGCGCCCATCTTCAGCGACGAATCCCACGGATCCAGGCCCAGTCCCGCGCCCATGTGCGCGGCGGCGATGCCCCAGTTGGCGGCGGCGATGACCAGCGCGGTGGCCAGCACCGCCACGGCGATGCGCAGCTTGCCGCGCGGCAGCGTGCCCAGGCGCAGCATCCACGCGATCTCCAGCGCTACCGGCACCGCCATCCAGCCGGCCTGATGGCCCAGGCTCAAGGCGACCAGCATCCAGGCGATCAGGGCGGTGAAGCAGCCCAGGCACAGCAGCAAGGGCCATAGCCAGTGCGTGGTCCTGGCCGGCATGGAGGAGGGCGGCATGCGATGTTCCCGAAGAATCCGCACAGGATACCCTCCGGCACGCACCCCGCGCACTCGGATAAACTGGGCGACTTGCACCGGCGGGGCCTGCCCCCATATCGCCCCCATGTACTCACGCAGCAGCGAACCAGTCCAATTCGAACGCGATTGCGCGGCGGTCATGGTGCCGCAGGGCGACGCGGTGACCCTGCCGGCCGGCAGCTACGGCTATATCACCCAGGCGCTGGGCGGCAGCTACACGGTGTTCGTGGAGGGCAACCTGTTCCGCATCGCCGGCAAGGACGGCGACGCGATCGGCAAGGAACCGCCGCCAGGCCTGGACCTGCCCGAAGGCGCCAGCGACGAGCAGGTCGAGGCGCTGATCTGGCAGCAGCTGCGCACCTGCTTCGATCCGGAGATCCCGTTCAACATCGTCGATCTGGGCCTGGTCTACGAGGTCGGCGTGCAGCCGCGCGAGGACGGCCAGCGCCTGGTCGAGGTCAAGATGACGCTGACCGCGCCGGGCTGCGGCATGGGCGAGATCCTGGTCGACGACGTGCGCAGCAAGCTGGAGCTGATCCCGACCATCGCCGAGGCCGATGTCGAGCTGGTGTTCGATCCGCCGTGGGGCCGGCATATGATGTCCGAGGCCGCGCGCCTGGAAACCGGCATGCTCTGACCCGCGCGACTGCGCGACCTGGGGCCGGGACAAGGCGCCGCCGCTGCGCTCGGATAATGCAGCGGCACGGCCGTCCCTCGACTACCACAGGAAACCCCCGGTGTCCGCTACCGAGCCGTCTTCGCAGTTCCGCCTGATCCCGTCCACGACCGCACGCAGCGCCGATGCGCGCGCGCAGATCCTCGCCGCGCCGGGCTTCGGCAACTACTTCACCGACCACATGGTCGCCATCGAATGGGATCGCGAGCAGGGCTGGCACGACGCCCAGGTACGGCCCTACGGTCCGCTGGCGCTGGATCCGGCCGCCTCGGTGCTGCACTACGGCCAGGAGATCTTCGAGGGCATCAAGGCCTACCGCCATGCAGACGGCTCGATCTGGACCTTCCGCCCCGAGGCCAACGGCAAGCGCCTGCAGCGCTCGGCGCAGCGCCTGGCGCTGCCGGACCTGCCGGTGGAGCTGTTCGTCGAATCGCTGCGCCAGCTGATCGCGGTCGATGCCGCGTGGGTGCCGTCGGCACCGGAGACCAGCCTGTACTTCCGTCCCTTCATGATCGCCAACGAGGCGTTCCTGGGCGTGCGCGCGGCGCAGAAGGCCGGCTACTACGTCATCGCCAGCCCGGCCGGCGCCTACTTCGCCAAGGGTGTGGCGCCGGTGGCGATCTGGCTGTCCACCGACTACGCGCGTGCGGCCAAGGGCGGCACCGGCGCGGCCAAGTGCGGTGGCAACTACGCCGCCTCGCTGCTGCCGCAGCAGCAGGCGCAGGCGCAGGGCTGCTCGCAGGTGCTGTTTCTGGACCCGGTCGAGGGCAAGTACCTGGAAGAGCTGGGCGGCATGAACGTGTTCCTGGTGATGCGCGACGGCAGCCTGGTCACCCCGGCGCTGTCCGGCAGCATCCTCGAGGGCATCACCCGCGACAGCATCCTGCAGCTGGCGCGCGATCGCGGCATGCAGGTGGTCGAGCGCCAGGTGACCATCGACGAGTGGCGCGACGGCGTGGTCTCCGGCGAGATCGCCGAGATCTTCGCCTGCGGCACCGCCGCGGTGGTGACCCCGATCGGGCAGCTGAAGGGCAAGGATTTCGCGGTCGGCGACCTGACCGCGCCGGCCGGCGCGGTGACCCTGTCGCTGCGCCAGGAACTGACCGACATCCAGTACGGCCGCGTGCCCGACCGCCACGGTTGGCTGGTGCGCCTGGACGGCTGAGCGGTACGTGCCGATGCCGCCGCGATGCTGCCGCGGCATCGGCCCTTGGAGCCGGTGAAACCGTCGCCGATGCGCGGCGGTCCTGCCCGCCATTCGTTCTTCGCTGCCATTGGATCGCCGCAACCACGCGCTGCCGGCAGGTCGCCAGCGCCTGCAGGCGTAGCGCCATGCGCGGCCGTTGCACGCTAACCAGTCCTGACCGCGCCTACTTCAGCGCCTGCCGACCGATGTCCTGCCTTGGTCGCAGCGTGTCATTCCATGTCTCTTGCGTGACGCCGGCGTGGCGCAGTGCAGCGCCGAGTGCGGAATGGTCAGCTGAACGCAGTTGATGGTCGTCACGGAACGGCATTTTGGACGACGCATTTCCTAGTGGTAGGCCTCCATACGCCATTGTATTGACCGGCGCAATTGACTAGGTTCGATGAACGGACGGCAACAGGGGGCTGGTCCGGCCTCTCGGCTTGATGCTGCGTTCAGCCGTCGTCGAACGCATCGTCGTCGAACTATCGCCGCTTCGCGGCCATTCAACGATAAGGAAGTTCCGATGACCGATATTTCGCAACGTCGTTCGCGTCAGCGCACGTGGCTGGTGGTGGTGGGTGCGTCGGCGCTGAGTTCGCTGCTGTTGGCGACCCCGGCCTTCGCCGGCGAGGTCAACCTGTCCGGGCTGTCCTCCGAACCCACCCTGCAGCGTTTCATCGTCAAGTACCGCGATGGCAGCACCGAACTGGCGGCGCCGGCGTCGCTGCAGCGCGCGCTCTCCTCCGCCGCGACCGCGGTGCCGGCCAAGAGCGGCCGCGCGCTCGGCCTGACCTCGCTGCGGCGCCTGGCGATCGGCCCGGAAGTGGTCAAGGCCAACCGGGTGCTCGACGCCAAGGAAGCCGAGATGCTGATGCGCCGGCTCGCCGCCGACCCGAACGTGGAGTACGTCGAGCTCGACCGGATCATGACCGCGACGCTGACCCCGAACGACCCCAGCCTGTCCTCGCAGTGGGCCTTCGGCACCGGCACCGCCGGCATCAACGTGCGCCCGGCCTGGGACCAGGCCACCGGCAGCGGCGTGGTGGTGGCGGTGATCGACACCGGCATCACCAACCATGCCGATCTCAACGCCAACATCCTGCCCGGCTACGACTTCATCAGCGACACCTTCGTCTCGCGCGACGGCGACGGCCGCGACGCCAACCCGGCCGACGAGGGCGACTGGAACCCGGTGGCCAACGAGTGCTACAGCGGCTCGCCGGTGACCAATTCCAGCTGGCACGGCACCCACGTGGCCGGCACCGTCGCCGCGCAGACCAACAACGCGGTCGGCGTGGCCGGCACCGCGTTCGGCGCCAAGGTGCTGCCGGTGCGCGTGCTGGGCCGCTGCGGCGGCTACACCTCCGACATCGCCGATGCGATCGTCTGGGCCTCCGGCGGCACGGTCAGCGGGGTGCCGGCCAACACCACCCCGGCCGAGGTGATCAACATGTCGCTCGGCGGCGGCGGCACCTGCTCGGCCACCTACCAGAACGCGATCAACGGCGCGGTCGGCCGCGGCACCACGGTGGTGGTGGCGGCCGGCAACAGCGGCGCGAACGTGTCCGGCTCGGTGCCGGCGAACTGCGCCAACGTGATCGCGGTGGCGGCCACCACCTCCTCGCGCGCCAAGGCCAGCTATTCGAACTACGGCACCGGCATCGACATCTCCGCACCGGGGTCGAGCATCCTGTCCACGCTCAATTCCGGCACCACCACGCCGGGCAGCGCCAGCTACGCGTCCTACAACGGCACCTCGATGGCGGCCCCGCACGTGGCCGGCGTAGTCGCGCTGATGCAGTCGGTCGCGCCGTCGCCGCTGACCCCGGCGCAGGTCGAGACGACGATCAAGAACACCGCCGCCAGCTTCTCGTGCTCGCAGGGCTGCGGCGCCGGCCTGCTCGACGCCAATGCCGCGGTGACCGCGGCGCTGGGCGGCGGCGGTCCCGGCCCCGGTCCCGGCAACCAGTTGCAGGACGGGGTGCCGGTCACCGGGCTGGGCGCGAGCAGCGGCGCCGAGCTGAACTACACCGTGGTAGTGCCGAGCGGGGCCAGTTCGCTGAGCGTCACCATCGCCGGCGGAAGCGGCGATGCCGACCTGTACGTGCGCCTGGGCAGCGCGCCGACCGACACCACCTACGGCTGCCGTCCGTACCTCAACGGCAACAACGAGACCTGCACCTTCAACGCGCCCAGCGCCGGCACGTACTACGTGCGGGTCAAGGCGTACAGCACGTTCTCGGGCGTGACCCTGACCGCGAACTACTGATCCGCCCGCTGCGCGGCGGCCATCGCGGCCGCCGCGCAAGCGCCGCATGTCCCCGAACGGAATCGGCGGCCTGCAGCGTTCGAGACAGATAGGAAGATGCGATTGCCCGCGCCCCGGCGCGGGTTTTTTTTGCCTCGCTTGCCGAGACGCCGACGCCGACGCCGACGCCGGCACCTGCGCCAGGCGCATCGGCCTGCATCGGTATGCAAGGAAGGTTGCGGTGTCAACGGACCTGGCCGGCATCGCGGAGATCAGTAGGCGATGCGGCTCCCGCGCGCGCGCGTCACTCGCACAGATCGCAGGCGCGCGCCTGCAACACGTCCAGTATCTGCCCGGCATCGATCTCCAGCAGCAGGCCGCGCTGCCCGGCGTTGAACCACAGGCTGCCCGCAGCGAGCGCCGACTGCTCGATCAGCACCGGTGCCTGCCGCTGCTGGCCCAGCGGGCTGATGCCGCCGACCTTGTAGCCGGTGCGGCGCTCGGCCTCGGCCACCTCCATCATCCGTGCCGATTTGCCGGCACCGGCCGCGGCGAGCTTCTTCAGCTGCACGCGGCGATCGGACGGAACCACCACGCACACCGCACTGCTGTCGACCCACGCCATCAGGCTCTTCAGCACCCGCGCCGGCGGCAGGCCGAGCGCCTGCGCCGCCTGCAGGCCCTTCGCGCCGGCCTCGGCTTCGTAGTCGTAGGGATGCAAGGTGTAGGCGACGCCGGCGGCGTCCAGCGCCCGGGTTGCGCGGGTGGCCTTGGACATGGCGGCTCAGACGGGTTCGAAGCGATTCGCGGCCACGTTCTTGCGCACCTTCTGCGGGTCCCAGATCTGCCCGTTCATGGCGATGTAGACACCGGCCGGCAGCGACTGCACCGCGCCGACCGCGCAGCCGATGTTGAATTCCGCGTCCGAGCCGCGGAACCGCGCCGGATTCAGCGCGCCGGTCATCACGATGGTCTTGTCCGGGATGGTCTGCAGCACCTTGCCGGTCTGCACCATCGAGTCGGTGCCGTGGGTCAGCAGCACGTGGCGCGCGGACTGCGCGGCGACGGTGGCGCGGATCAGTTCGCGGTCTTCGTCGGTGATGTGCAGCGAGTCCTTGCGGATGATCGGGATCACGGTGAAGCGGAAGGTCACGCCCAGTTCCTTGAGGATCTGGCCGATCTGCGGATCGCCGATCTGGTAGTCGGACTTGTCGTCGAAGTAGATCTTGTCGATCGTGCCGCCGGTGGTGACGATCAGGAGTTCTTCCATTGCCGGTTCCTAGAGCATGACGGGGCGCCGCCGTGGCCGCGCAGGCCGCCATGATAGCGGCAGCCCGGCGGCCGCCGTTCAGGGCTTGT
This sequence comes from Xanthomonas sp. 1678, assembly GCF_031455575.1. NCBI lineage: Bacteria > Pseudomonadati > Pseudomonadota > Gammaproteobacteria > Lysobacterales > Lysobacteraceae > Xanthomonas > Xanthomonas sp. 1678. Next base: position 58,412 of record NZ_JAVDSZ010000016.1, read on the forward strand.
CGTCGCCGGCCGCCACCGCGCCGCGCTTGCGCGCGAAGCGCGCGCGAATGCCCGGCGCACTGGACAGGCCGATCGCCAGCAGCGCCAGCAGCAGTTCGGCCCAGGCGTAGGCGCGCTGCGGCGGATGGCTCCAGGCCGCCATCACCCCGTGGCTGAACCAGAACAGCCCGAACACGCCGGCCCAGAAGCGCGCCACCGCCGAGCCGCGCAGCACGCCGATCGCCATCAGCAGCGGCGGCAGCGCGAACACCAGCATCGCGGCGAGACGGTGGCGGTCGTCGTGGAACCAGGCCGCGTACAGCAGCGCCAGGACCAGCAGCGTCGCCCCCAGCGCGTAGCGCAGGCGTGCCGCGCTCACGGCGCCGCCAGGCGTTGCGCGATGCCGGCCAGGCGCCGCCCCAGCGCGCGCGCCAGCTGCGCTTCCTCTTCGCTGGGCTGCGGATCGTCGTCGGCGCCGGCGACGTGGCTGGCGCCGTACGGCGTGCCGCCGCTGCGGGTGCTGCTGAGCAGCGGCTCGGTATAGGGAATGCCGACGATCACGCAGCCGTGGTGCAGCAGCGGCAGGTGCATCGACAGCAGGGTCGCTTCCTGGCCGCCGTGCAGCGATGCGGTCGAGGTGAACACCGCCGCCGGCTTGCCGGCCAGGGTGGCGCTGGCCCATTCGGCGCCGAGGCCGTCGATGAAGTGTTTGACCGGCGCGGCCATGTTGCCGAAGCGGGTGGGGCTGCCCAGCGCCAGGCCGACGCAGTCGCGCAGGTCGCTGGCGTCCACGTACGGCGCACCGCTGTCGGGCACCGGCGGCGCGCTGGCCTGGGTGACCGCGGCCACCGGCGGCACGGTGCGCAGGCGCGCGGCCATGCCGGGCACCTCGCCGACGCCGCGCGCGATCTGCCGCGCCAGGCGCGCCACCGAACCGCCACGGCTGTAGTACAGGACCAGGATCTCGGCCATGCGGCCCTCGCTTGCTTGCACCAGAACGGCCGCCAGTATCGGCGATGCCGGCGCCTGCGCGCATCGGGTACCCTTGCCCGATGCAGCCTTTGGACACGGTCAATCTCTGGACGGAGCGGGTACGCGACCGCGCGCGGATGCGCAGCTTCGCCAGTTTCCTGTGGCACCGCTTCCTCGACGACCGCCTGTTTCAGGCCGCCGCCTCGCTGGCCTACACCACGATCTTCGCGCTGGTGCCGCTGGCGATGGTGGTGTTCGGCGTGCTGTCGGCGTTCCCGGTGTTCGACGAATGGAGCGACAAGCTCAGCGACTACATCTTCTCCAACTTCGTGCCGGCGGCGGCGCGTTCGGTGGAAGCCTATCTGCGCCAGTTCTCGGCCAGCGCCGGGCAGCTGACCAGCGCCGGCACGATCGCGCTGATGGTGTCGCTGCTGATCACCTTGAACAGCGTCGAGCAGACCTTCAACCGGATCTGGCGGGTGGTCTCGGCGCGGCCGCGGCTGACCCGCTTCCTGGTGTACTGGACGGTGATGACCCTGGGCGCGCTGCTGGCCGCGGCGTCGCTGGCGGCGTCGGCGCGGTTCTTCGCGCTGCCGCTGTTCCGCACCAGCGAAGGCCGACTGCTGGCGCAGATGGCGCTGGGCCTGGCGCCGGTGCTGATCGAGTTCGCCTGCATCACTCTGGTGTACCGGGTGGTGCCGCACCACACGGTCAAGCTGCGCCACGCGGTGCCGGGCGCGCTGCTGGCGGTGGCCCTGCTGGAACTGGTGAAGGGCGGATTGAGCCTGTACCTGGGCAGCTTCCAGTCCTACCAGCGCATCTACGGCACGGTCGCGTTCGTGCCGATCTTCCTGCTGTGGACCTATCTGAGCTGGATCGCGATCCTGCTCGGCGCCTCGCTGGCCTCCTCGATCGCGGCGTTCCGCTATCAGCCGGCGTCGATGCGGCTGCCGGCCGGCTACGAGATCTACGCCTTGCTGCGCCTGCTCGGGCGTTTTGCGCAGGCGCGCAAGGACGGCCACGGCCTGCAGGAAGACCAGATCCTGCAGCTGGAACCGATGCTGACCGATTCGCTGGTGCAGGAGTTGCTGTGCGAGCTGGAGCGCATCCGCCTGCTCAACCGTGCCGAGCAGGGCGAATGGCTGCTGGCGCGCGACCTGGCCGACGTGCCGCTGACCGAACTCTACGAAAACTGCCAGCTGCGCATCCCCATCGCCGAAGCCTACCTGCCGTGCCGCGACGACGCGCTGGGGCAGGCGGCGTGGCGCGCGCTGGATGAGTTGCGCATGCCGCTGCGCGACGTGCTGAAACGGCGCGTCGGCGATCTTTACACCGATATCGGAGACCTCGCATGACCCCGCGCATCCTGTTCCCGTTGTTCGCCGCCGCCGCGCTGCTGGCCGGCTGCGATCGCCATCCGGCGCCCGCCGATGGCGCCGCGCCGGCCGCCTCAGCTCCGGCCGCGCCGGTGCCGCCCCCCGCGCCGACGGCAGCGGCTGCGCCCGCCGACGGCGCCGCGCCGCAGGTCGTGCAGGAAACCCGGCCGCACCCGACGCTGAAGATGAAGGCGGTGGACGGCAGCGACTACGACCTGGCCGCGCATCGCGGCAAATGGGTGGTGGTGAATTTCTGGGCCACCTGGTGCGCGCCGTGCCTGAAGGAGATGCCGGAGCTGTCGGCATTGCACGTGATGCGCGACAACATCGAAGTGGTGGGCCTGGCCTACGAGGACATCGAGCCGGCGGAGATGCAGGCGTTCCTGAAGGAGCACCCGGTGGCCTACCCGGTGGTCATCGTCGACACCTACGCGCCGCCGGCCGACTTCGCCACCCCGCGCGGGTTGCCGATGACCTACCTGATCGCCCCGGACGGCAAGCTGGCCAAGCAGTTCCTGGGCCCGGTCAACGCGCACGACATCGAAGCGGCGATCGCCGCGGCGGGCGGCCCGGCGCCCGGCCAGGCGAAAGCCGCGCGCTGATGGCGGCGGCGCGTTTCCTGGTGTCCGGCCGGGTGCAGGGCGTGTACTTCCGCGCCTCCACCCGCGAGCGTGCGCAGGCGCTGGGGCTGGACGGGCAGGCACGCAACCTGGCCGACGGCCGCGTCGAAGTGATTGCCGCCGGCGAGGCTGCGGCGCTGGAGGCGCTGGCCGACTGGCTGCAGCACGGCCCGCCGGCGGCGCGGGTCGCGCAGGTGTCGCGCGAGCCATGGCCGGAGCCGGTGGCGGCGGGCTTCGCGATCGGCTGACATCGCGGAAATCTTGGCGGCTCGCTGTGGGAGGGACTTCAGTCCCGACGAGGCCTTACCGGTAGCGCGTCGGGACTGAAGTCCCTCCCACACAACCGCATGCCGCCACAGAAAGAGTATCGATCCGGCCGCGCCCTTGCGGAGACGTTCGGTCGCGGCTGAAGCCGCTCCTACAGAAAAGCGTTGCACCGTCAGCTGCGGGCTGCACCATCGAATCCCGAATCCCGAGTCCCCAAGCCCAGGCCTCACACCGGATACGACGCAACCGGCTGCAGCACGCCGAACGTCTCCTTGCGCGGCTTGTGCTTCAGTGGCGGCAGCGCCAGGCCCGGCTCCTGCAGCGGCGTGTCGGGCAATTGGTCGAGCAGGTGCCGGATCAGGGTCAGGCGGCCGCGTTTCTGATCGTTGAAATTGACCAGCGTCCACGGCCCATGTTCGCTGTGGGTGGCGTCCAGCATCGCCTCGCGGGCGCGGGTGTAGTGGGCGTACTGGGCGCGCGACTGCAGGTCCACCGGCGACAGCTTCCAGCCCTTCAGCGGGTCGTGCAGGCGCTCGGCGAAGCGTTTCTCCTGCTGGTCCTGGTCCACGCACAGCCAGTACTTGAACAGGCGGATGCCGTCGTCGACCAGCAAGCGCTCGAACAGCGGCGCCTGGCGCAGGAATGCGTGGTATTGCGCATCGTTGCAATAGCCCATGACCCGCTCCACGCCGGCGCGGTTGTACCAGCTGCGGTCCATCAGCACGATCTCGCCGGCGGCCGGCAGGTGCGTGGCGTAGCGCTGGAAATACCACTGCGTGCTTTCGCGGTCGGTCGGCTTGGGCAGTGCCACCACCCGGCACTGGCGCGGGTTCAGATGTTCGGCGATGGCCTGGATCGCGCCGCCCTTGCCGGCGGTGTCGCGGCCCTCGAACAGCACCAGCACGCGTTCGCCGCTGTGCTGCAGCGCCTGCGCCAGCGCCGCCAACTCCAGTTGCAACGGCTGCATCAGCGCTTGGTAGTGCTTGCGTTTGAGCTTGCTCATTTGCTGCGCCTGGCGCGGGTGCCGGCCATGCTCCGCGCCACTTCCAGCAGCGCGCCCTGTTGGCGGCTGTCGAGGGCGCGGTAGGCCTGCAACAGATCGTGCTCGCCGCGGGTGCGGGCCGGGTCGAGCTGGCTGGCCAGTTCGCCGAGCAGGGCGCCGGCGGGAACGCCGAAGGCGCGCGCCAGCGCGTTGAGCTGGTCGCGGCCGGGCATCTTCTCGCCGGCCAGCCAGGCCTTGACCGTGGCCGCGCCGGCGCGCGGGATGGCGGCGGCGATGTCCGCCGCGGTCATGCCGCTGGCCTTGGCCAGCAGGCGCAGGGTGGTGTCCAGGGGCATGCGCGGTTCCAGGTCATTCCTTCAGGCGGGGACGCAGCGTCGCCAGGTTGCACGGCTTGGTGCGCGCGTCGAGTTGCGCGGCGACGATCCGTTCCCAGGCGGTGCGGCAGGCCGAGGTCGAGCCGGGCAGGCAGAACACGAAGGTGGCGTTGGCCAGGCCGGCGAAGGCGCGCGACTGCAGCGAGGAGGTGCCGATCTCGTCGAAGCTGATCGCACGGAACAGTTCGCCGAAACCGGGCATCTGCTTGTCCAGCAGCGGCAGCAGCGCTTCGGGGGTGGAGTCGCGGCCGGTGAAGCCGGTGCCGCCGGTGACCAGGATTCCGTCGACCTGCGGGTCGGCGATCCACGCCGAGACCACCGCGCGCATCCGGTAGCGGTCGTCGGGCAGCAGCTCGCGCGCGTACAGGCGGTGGCCGGCCTCGCCGAGCACCGACACCAGGTAGTCGCCCGAGCTGTCCTCGGCCAGGCTGCGCGTGTCCGAGACGGTCAGCACGCACAGGTTCAATGCAATGAAATCGGCTTTGGCGCTCATGCCGGCAGCCTAGCGGCTCGCCCGGTCGGCGTACAGCCTGCCGCGGCGGATCGGCGCGGGTCGTGCAGCGCAGGTTGGGGAAGAGGTCGGGGGGAGGGTGGTGCGGCGTTGGCTTGCGCCCGGCATCGGCCAGCCATGTCGGTGCTGGTGCATGCGTGTCGCGGCAGCATGCGTGTACGTTGCGTTACAGCGTCTTGCCGGAGACGTCTGCGGGTCGGGTCGCAGATTCGCCGTGCGAGGCGTGGGGTCCGCCTACTTGTCGGTGCCGGGCTTGAGTTAGCTGTTGTCTGCGTTCCGCGCGCGGATCGGCGTCTTGCCGTGTTTCGCCAATGCGAATGGGGTGTTCGCAATGATCGACCGCGCGCGTCCTGTCGAGCAGGCGCGAGCCGGTCGCGAGCGCGATGCCGCTTCAGGCGTGTCCATGCGCAGGCTGCGCCAGGCCGCCGGGCAGGGCCAGCGCGCGCGGCCGGTAGTGAGTCACGCGCGCTGCGGGATGGGAGGCCAGCGGGAGCCGCTCGGGTTCGCGCTGCAGCGCGCGCCGCTGCGCCGCTGCGCTGCTCCATTCGGCATAGTCGAGCAGGCCGCGGCCGTCGTCGGACAAATGCAGGTGCGAGGCGATCAGGCCGCGCAGCGCATGCGCGCCGTCCTGCAGCGCGGCGAACGCCGCATCGGCGTGGCGCTGCGCCTGCGCCGCATCGCGGGTCGCAAGCCTGGTCACCACGACGCAGCCGGGCAGGCGTTGCGGATCGGACACCCCGCTGCGGATGCGCCGGTAGCGGTGTAGCGTCAGCCGCGGCGCACGCGGGTGCCAGTCGCGGCCGAACGGCGTGGCGCCGTCGCCGCATTGCGCGTACAGCAGGTCCGGCGCTGCGCTCAGCGATTCCAGCCAGGCCAGGGCATGCAGGTCACCGCCAGGGGCACCGCGCAATCGCGCGAGCAGCGTTGCGCAGACCGGCGCCGAGGCGTGGGCGACCAGCACGCTGCGGGCATGCGGGGAGGTGAGATCGGGCGACAGGCGTGCGGGCATCGGGGCGTGCGCGAGTGGAAGGCGCGCAGTGTCGAACCTCGACCATGCTTGAGGTCAAGCGTGTGTCCGCAGGGGGTGCATCGCAGCAGGTCGTGGCGATGTGGGCGTTGCGAGGGGCGGTCGGCCGCCTTTGCGCCGCGACGGGGCATGCGGCGACCAACGGCTGTGTTGCGCCTGGGTGTGTGTGGGTGCGGATGCCGACACCGACACGCAGGATCCGCTGTACTGCACGCTGCGTCGGATATCGCTGGCGAGCGATCGGCGACTAGTGCGGCCCGTCCCAGCCATGCCGACGCGCCGTGTCGCGCAACAGCGCGGCGAAGTCCGCGGCGAAGCCGTGCATGTCGAACAGGCCGGCGCCGGCGCGGCGCTGCTGCAGGGTGTCGCGCAATGCGCGCAGCGCGGCAGGGTCGCGGCCCAACTGCACGGCCTTGGCGACGAAGGCGGCGTCGTCGGCGACGTTCATCTCGTCCATGCCCAGGTGGTGATTGAGGCTGCCGGCCACGCGCGCGGCGAAGGTCGTGCCGGGGCAGGTCAGCAGCGGACAGCCGGCCCACAGCGCATCGGAGGCGGTGGTGTGGGCGTTGTACGGATGCGTGTCCAGGAACAGGTCGGCATGCCGGTAGCGGGCCAGGTAGTCGGCGTGCGCCAGCTTGGGCATGAAGCGCAGCCGCGCCGGATCCACCTCGCCGCGCCGCGCGGCCTCGCGCAGCCGCGCGTCGGCCTGGCCGGGACCGGACAGCAGCCACAGCACGCTGTCCGGCACCTGGCGCAGCACCGCCAGCATGCGCGTCATGCTGCGCGGGGTCAGCTTGTAGCTGTTGTTGAAGCAGCAGAACACGGTGCCATCCTCCGGCAGCCCGCACGCGCGGCGCGAGGGCGGGGCCTCGACGCGGCGGCTGTCGTCCGACGGCTGGAACGCGCGCGGCAGGCGCAGCATGCGCTCGCTGTAGTGTGCGGCCAGCGCGTCGGGCAGCGTGAACGCGTCGCCGACGACGTAGTCGATCCACGGCGCGCCGGACGTGCCCGGATAGGCCAGCCAGTTGATCTGCAGCGGCGCCGGACGCAGCGCCAGCACTTCCGGCGTGCCGCCGCCGCCCCAGCCGCGCAGGTCGAACAGCAGGTCGATGCCGGCATCGCGGATGCGCTGCGCGATCGCCCGGTGCGGCTGCCCGGCCACGTCGTGCCAGACGTGCGCCGCGGCCTGCAGGCGCGCGCGGATCGCGCTGCCGTCGTCGCGGTTCGACGCGAACAGCTGCACCTGCAGATCGGCGTGCGCGCGCAGCCGTTCGAACAGGGCCACGGTCAGCAATCCGGTGGGATGCGCGCCGAAGCCGTTGGACAGGAAGCCAACTTGCAATGGGCCGGCGCGGCGCAGCGCCGCCGCCGGCAACGGCGCCAGCGTCTGCGCCAATGCAAGCGCACGGTTGCGCGCGCAATGCAGCTGTTCTCCGGCAGTGGCGTCCTCGTTGAGGAACGCGAACGGTTCGATCGCCGGATGGCCCTGGCGCACGGCGGCGCGCACCTGCTGCGACAGCGCGTTCAGTTCGCGCCAGTCGCACAGCTTGCGCCGCCAGTTCAGCAGGTGCGCGGCGATCGACGGTTCCTGCGGCAGCAGCGCATGTGCATGGGCGTAGGCGTGCGCGGCGGCTTCGGCCTCGCCGTTGTCCTCCAGCGCATGGCCCAACCACAGGGCGATGCCCGGATGCTGCGGCGCATGCTGCAGCGCCTGGCGCAACGCGTCGGCGGCCTCGGCATGGCGGCCCTGGGTCCAGCGCACCCGGCCCAGCCGCGCCAGCGCTTCGGGATGCGCCGGGCGCAGCTGCAACGCGCGCATAGCAGCCTGCTCGCCGGTGGCGACCGCGCCGGCGCCGAGTTCGGCGTCGGCCAGCATCAGCCAGGCGATGAAATCCAGCGGGTCGCGGCGCACCGCGGCCTGCAGCTGGCGCAGTTCGTCCAGCACGCTGCCGCTCACGCGCGCACGGCGGCCTGCGCGTGCGCATCGGCGCGGCGCACGCGCACGCTCACGGGCTGTCGCTCAGCCGCGCCAGTTCGTCGACCTGGTGCTCGTGGCTCAGCCGCTCGATCAGCGCGTCGAGGTCGCCTTCGATCACGTTGGGCAGGTCGTACAGGGTCAGGCCTTCGACCCGGTGGTCGGTGATGCGGCCCTGTGGGAAGCTGTAGGTGCGGATGCGCTGGCTGCGGTCGCCGCTGCCGACCTGCAGCTTGCGGTCCTGCGCCTCGGCCGCGGCCTGCTTGCTGCGCTCGGCGTCGAGCAGCTGCGCCTTCAGCCGCTTCATCGCCTTGTCGCGGTTGGCGTGCTGGCTGCGCTCGGTCTGGCATTCGACCACCACCCCGCTCGGCACGTGGGTGATGCGGATCGCCGATTCGGTCTTGTTGACGTGCTGGCCGCCGGCGCCGGAGGAGCGGAACGTGTCCACCTTCAGGTCGGCCGGGTTGAGCGTGATCTCCTCCACGTCGTCGGCCTCGGGGATGATCGCCACCGTCGCCGCCGAGGTATGGATGCGGCCCTGCGATTCGGTCGCCGGCACCCGCTGCACGCGATGCGTGCCGGATTCGAACTTGAGCTTGGAATACGCGCCGCGGCCGACGATGCGCGCCACGATCTCCTTGTAGCCGCCGTGTTCGCCGGGGCTGTCCGATTCCACTTCCACCTTCCAGCCCTGGCGCTCGGCGTAGCGCGCGTACATGCGGAACAGGTCGCCGGCGAAGATCGCCGCCTCGTCGCCGCCGGTGCCGGCGCGCACTTCCAGGAACAGGTTGCCGTCGTCGCGCGGATCGCGCGGCACCAGCAGCAGCGCCAGCTGTTCGTCGAGCGCGAGCAGGCGCGCCTGCGCGGCGGCGATTTCCTCCTCGGCCAGCTCGCGTAGCTCTGGGTCGCCGCGCATCGCCTCGGCGGCGGCCAGGTCGGCCTTGGCCGCGGCCTCGTCGGCCAGCGCCGCGGCGACCGGCTCCAGCTGCGCGAATTCGCGCGAGTAGTCGCGGAAGCGGGCGTTGTCGCCGACCACGTCCGGATCGGACAGCAGGCGTTCGAGTTCTTCGCGACGCTCGGCCAGCGCCTCCAGCTTACGGCGCAGGGTCGGTGTCATCGGTCTTCAGGATAGGGTGGTGGTAGCCCGGTTTTTCCGGGAACAGGCGCTCGGCGGCGCGGGCCAGTTCGGCATCGCCGCTCAGCGCCGCCTCGCGCAGCGCCGCGGTGGGCGGATGCAGCAGGCGGTTGGTCAGGGTGTTGGCGAGAAATTCCAGCACCTCGTCGGCCGGCTTGCCGTTGGCCAGCTGCTGCCGCGCCTTGGCCAGCACGTCGTCGCGGGTGCTGTCGCCATGCGCGCGCAGGCGCTTGAGCGGCGCCTGGCGGCCGCTGGCCTGCAGCGTCTCGATGTAGCGCAGCACCTGCAGGTCGATGATCGCTTCGGCGGCTTCGGCCGCTTCGCGGCGGCCGCGGCGATTGTCCTCGACCGCGCGCTCCAGGTCGTCGACGGTGTACAGATAGGCATCGGCCAGTTCGGCCACGCCGGCCTCGATGTCGCGCGGCACCGCCAGGTCGAACAGCAGCATCGGTTTGTGCTTGCGCGCGCGCAGCGCCTGCTCGACCTGCGCCCGGGTCACCACCGGCTCGCGCGCGGCGGTGGCCGAGAACACCACGTCGGCCTCCTGCAGATGCCGCTCCAGCTCGCTCAGCGGCAGCGCCACGCCGCCATGGCGGCTGGCCAGTTCCTGGGCATGGGCGAGGGTGCGGTTGGCGATCAGCAGGCGCCGCACGCGGCCTTCGCTCAGGTGCCGGGCGGCCAGTTCGATGGTCTCGCCGGCGCCGACCAGCAACACCGTCGATTCGCTGAGCCGGGCGAAGGAATTCTGCGCCAGGCGCACCGCGGTGGAGGCCACCGACACCGGGTTGGCGCCGACCCGGGTGTCGGTGCGCGCGCGCTTGGCCACCGAGAAGGTCTGCTGGAACAGCCGGTCCAGGCGGCTGCCCAGGGCGCCGTGCTCGCGCGCCAGCGCCCAGGCGTCCTTGACCTGGCCGAGGATCTGCGGCTCGCCCAGCACCATCGAGTCAAGACCGGTGGCGACGCGAAACAGATGCCGCACCGCATCGGCGTCCTGGTGCTGGTACAGGTAGCCGTGCAGGCCGGCCGCGTGCGCATCCAGCCAGTCGGCCAGGCGCTGCGCGTCGTCGGTGATCGCATACAGCTCGGTGCGGTTGCAGGTGGACAGCAGCGCGGCCTCGGCGACGTCGGGCAAGGCGCGCAGCGACTGCAGCGCGCGCGGCAGCGCATCGCCGGCGAACGCCACCCGTTCGCGCAGGTCGACCGGCGCGGTCTGGTGGTTCAATCCGAGCACCCACAACGTCATCTGTTCAGTTGCTTGCGATAAGCTGCTGGCCATTCAGGGCCCCATTTTACGGCCCGGTCGCCCCCGATGCCCGCATTGATTCGCATCCGTATTGTTCTATTGCTGTCGGCGCTCGCCGCGCTGCCCGCCATCGGCGCCGCCGCCGCCGCGCCGACCGCCACCGTCAAGCTGCCGCCGAGCGCCGCGCCGTCCTCGCTGACGCCGATCCTGGCCGGCGAATTCGCCCTGCAGGCCGGGCAGCTGGCCGATGCCTCGCACTGGTACCTGGAAGCGGCCAACGCGGTCCCCGGCGATGCCGGCCTGGCCGAGCGCGCGACCCGCATCGCGATGCTGGCCAACGACACCGAGGCGGCGGCAAAGGCCCTGGCGCTGTGGCGCCAGCGCGCGCCCGAGTCGCTGGCGATGCGCAGCGCCGAGGCCTCGCTGGCGCTGCGCAACGGCAACCTGCGCCAGGCGCGCGGCCTGCTGGTGGCGTTGTTGCGCGACAAGGACACGCGCGGCTGGCGCTATGCGCTGGTGGCGCTGGTCGGCGGCAACCGCGATCCGGAAGTGGCGGCGAAGGTGCTGGACCAGTTGCTCGATGCTAATGCCATCCCCGACCAGCTCGAGGCCTGGCAGGAATTCGGGCGCCTGGCGCTGCGCCTGGAACAGCCCAAGCTGGCCGAGCGCATCGTCGACCAGTTGGTCAAGCGCTTCCCGGAAGAGCCGCGGGTGGCCTTGCTGCACGCCACCCAGCTGCAGCAGGCGGGCAAGACCGAGCGGGCCCGCGCCTTGCTGCAGGGCGTGGAGCCCAAGGCGCCGCGCGACCCGGAACTGCGCGGCGCGCTGGCCTACGCCTACGACGCGATCGGCGACACCGCCGCGGCGGCACGGGTGCTGGCGCTCGGTCCGCAGGACACCCAGAACTACGGTCTGCGCGCCTCAATGCTGGCCAAGCTGCAGGACAATACGGCGCTGGGCGCGCTGTACGAGGAGCTGCGCAAGGGCGCGACCAAGCCCGATCCGGAGCGGCGCCTGCTGCTCGGCAAGATCGCCGAGTTCCTCAAGCGCTATCAGGAAGCGGTGGACTGGTATCGTGGCGTGCCGGGCAGCCCGCTGCGCAGCGAGGCGCGGCTGCGCACCGCCGGGGCGCTGTACGAGCTCGGGCAGAAGGATGCCGCCTTCACCGAGGCGCGTGCGCTGCAGGACGATGCCGAGGCCGACGACGCCGCGCGCCGCGACGCCTACGTGCTGGAAGCGGAGTTACGCCAGCGCAGCGGCGACGACGCCGGCGAACTGCAGGTGTTCGCACGCGGCCTGGCCGCCTATCCGGACGACAACGCCCTGCTGTACGCGCGCGGCCTGGCCTGGGAACGGCGCGACCGCATCGATCGCGCCGAGGCCGACCTGCGCAAGATCCTGGTCACCGAGCCGGAGAACGTGGCCGCGCTCAATGCGCTCGGCTACACCCTGGCCGATCGCACCCACCGCTACCGCGAGGCGCTGCAGCTGATCGACCGCGCCCGCACCGCCGATCCGGACAACGCCGCGATCATCGACAGCTACGGCTGGGTGCTATACCGGCTGGGCAAGACCCAGGAAGCGCTGGTGCAGCTGCGCCGCGCCTGGACCCTGTTCAAGGATCCGGAGATCGCCGCGCACATCGGCCAGGTGCTGTGGGAGCAGGGCAAGAAGGACGAGGCCAACAAGTACTTCGACGAGGCGCGCAAGCTGGATCCGAAGAATCGCGCGCTGCAGCGCGCGATGGAAAAGGTCGCGCCGTGAGGCCGGCGTTGCGTGCGGGCTGGGCGCTGGCGATGCTGCTGGCGCTGGCCGGCTGTACCTCGCTGGCGCCGCGGCAGACGCCGCCGGCCGCCACGGCGCCGCTCGGCGAGGCCGCGCGCCAGGCCGAAGCGGCCCGCACCGCCTGGCTGGACGCGCATCCGCACTGGTCGTTCCAGGGCCGGGTGGCGATCACCAAGGGCCGCAACGGCGGCAGCGGGCGCATCGACTGGGCCCAGCAGCAGCGGCAATACCAGGTCGAGCTCAGCGCGCCGGTGACCCGCCAGAGCTGGCGTCTCACCGGCGACAGCCATCACGAAGCCGGTCGTCTGGAGGGGCTAGAGGGCGGCCCGCGCGAAGGCGAGGACGCCCAGCAGCTGCTGCTCGAGGCCACCGGTTGGGAGATTCCGGTCAATCTGCTGCCGGACTGGGTGCGCGGGCGGGTCGCGGTGGACGCCGAGGCGCCCGAGCAGGCCGGCTACGACGCCGACGGGCGGCTGCAGACGCTGCGGCAGATGGGCTGGGAGATCCAGTTCCAGGAGTGGTACCCGCCCAGCGATGGCCGTCCGGCGCTGCCGCGGCGCATCGAGGCGCGCAGCGGCGACGCCAAGGTGCGGCTGCTGCTCGACCAGTGGGACTTCGCCACGCCATGAGCGCAGTGCGGAAGGACGGCTGGTCGGCGTGGCCGGCCCCGGCCAAGCTGAACCTGTTCCTGCAGATCACCGGCCGCCGTGCCGACGGCTACCACGCGTTGCAGACCGTGTTCCGCCTGCTCGACTGGGGCGACACGGTGCATTTGCGCGTGCGCGCCGATGGCGTGGTGGCGCGGCTCGGCGACTCGGTGGCCGGCGTCGCCGAAGCCGACGACCTGTTGGTGCGTGCTGCACGATTGCTGCAAAAAGAAGCCAAGATCGCTCAAGGTGTCGATATCCGCGTCGAAAAGCGCATTCCGGCGGGCGGCGGTTTTGGCGGCGGCTCGTCCGATGCGGCGACGGCGCTGGTCGCGCTGAACGCCTTGTGGGGCGCCGGGCTGGACGAGGATGCGCTGGCTGGCCTGGGCCTGACCCTGGGGGCGGACGTGCCGGTGTTCGTGCGCGGCCGCGACGCCTGGGCCGAGGGAGTGGGCGAGCGGCTGACCCCGCTGCGGCTGCCGCCGGCCTGGTACGTGCTGGCCGATCCGGGGGTGCACGTGCCCACCGCGGCGCTGTTCCAGGCCCCGGATTTGACGCGGGATGCCGCGCCCGCGAAAATGGCGGACTTCGTTTCAGGTTTCCTGCTCGGCAATGCGTTCGAGCCGGTGCTGCTCCGCCGCGAACCGGCCATCCAGGCCGCGTTCCAGGCGCTCGCGCAGATCGGCACGCCGCGCCTTACCGGGTCGGGGAGCGGTTGTTTCGTCGAGTTCGCCGATCGCGCTGCCGCCGTGCGCGCGCTGGCGGCCTTGCCGGATGGGATGCGCGCCTGGGTGGCTGGCGGCGTGACCCGCTCGCCGCTGCTCGACGCGCTGGAGGCATAGCAACAGTTCCATGCAGGGGCGTCGCCAAGAGGCCCAAGGCACCAGGTTTTGATCCTGGCATTCGTAGGTTCGAATCCTACCGCCCCTGCCATTTATGCGAGTCCCTCGCAGAAGCCCGCACATCCGTGTGCGGGGGTTCAATGGGGCGAGTCCCTCGCAGAAGCCCGCACATCCATGTGCGGGGGTTCAACAGGTAGGAGCGTGCTTCGCCTGGGGTTTTCCACGTTTCACGCTGTTTCTTCGTTGCACGTTCTTTGCCGCCGCCGCCCGAGACACTCTCATGCAAGATCAACGCAACCTGCTGGTGTTCTCCGGCAATGCCAACAAGCCGCTTGCCAAGAGCATCTGCAAGGAACTGGGCGTGCGCCCGGGCAAGGCGATGGTGTCGCGCTTCTCCGATGGCGAAGTGCAGGTGGAGATCGAGGAGAACGTGCGCCGGCAGGAAGTGTTCGTGATCCAGCCGACCTGCGCGCCCAGCGCGGAGAACCTGATGGAGCTGCTGGTGCTGATCGACGCGCTCAAGCGCGCCAGTGCCGCCAGCGTCACCGCAGTGGTGCCGTACTTCGGCTACTCGCGGCAGGATCGGCGCATGCGCTCCTCGCGCGTGCCGATCACCGCCAAGGTCGCGGCGAAGATGTTCACTGCGGTCAACGCCGACCGCGTGCTCACCGTCGACCTGCACGCCGACCAGATCCAGGGTTTCTTCGACATCCCGGTCGACAACGTCTACGCCTCGCCGCTGCTGCTGGCCGACATCTGGCGCGCGTACGGCACCGACAACCTGATCGTGGTGTCGCCGGACGTGGGCGGCGTGGTCCGCGCCCGCGCCGTGGCCAAGCGCCTGGACGACGCCGACCTGGCGATCATCGACAAGCGCCGCCCGCGCGCCAACGTGTCCACGGTGATGAACATCATCGGCGACGTCGAAGGCAAGACCTGCGTGCTGGTCGACGACATCGTCGATACCGCCGGCACCCTGTGCGCCGCCGCGGCCGCGCTGAAGGCGCAGGGCGCGCTGAAGGTGGCCGCGTACTGCACCCACCCGGTGCTGTCCGGTCCGGCGGTCAGCAACATCAGCAATTCGCAGCTCGACGAACTGGTCGTCACCGACACCATCCCGCTGTCGGACGCCGCGCGCGGCTGCAGCAAGATCCGCCAGCTCAGCGTCGCCGAGCTGCTGGCCGAAACCATTCGCCGCATCGCCTTCGGCGAGTCGGTGAGTTCGTTGTACGTCGATTGATCAAGGGCGGGGATTGGAGATTCGGGATTGGGGATTCGCAACGGCGCTGGCTCTGCGAATCCCCAATCCCGAATCCCCAATCCCGGCTCCACACAGACTCTTCTGGTCGCGGAAGAGTCCTCAAAACCGCCGCGAGGCGGTTCATTCAACCAAGGTAGTAAACGCAAATGGCAACCACACATGAAATCAAGGTTCAGCGCCGCGAGGTCGAGGGCAAGGGTGCGAGCCGCCGCCTCCGTCGCGACGGCCTGATCCCCGCCATCGTCTATGGTGGCGAACTGAAGCCGGTCAACATCGAGCTCAACCACAACGAAGTCTGGCTCGCCAGCCAGAACGACTGGTTCTATTCGTCGATCCTGAGCCTGAGCCTGAGCGGCGACGTGCAGAAGGTGCTGCTGCGCGATATGCAGCGTCACCCGTTCAAGCAGCTGATCCTGCACATGGACTTCCAGCGCGTGAACGACAACGAAGTGCTGCACGCTTCGGTGCCGCTGCACTTCCTCAACGAGGACACCTCGCCGGCCGGCAAGTCGGCCGAAGTCGTCGTCACCCACGAACTGAACGAGATCCAGGTCGTGTGCCTGCCGAAGGACCTGCCGGAGTTCGTCGAAGTCGACCTGTCCTCGCTGTCCGTCGGCGACGTGATCCACCTGTCCGACCTGAAGCTGCCGGCCGGCGTCGAGCTGCCGGAGCTGAAGCTGGGCAAGGAGCACGACGTGGCGGTGGTCATCGCCAAGCACGGCCGTGTCGAAGCCGAGCCGGAAGCGACCGACGCCCCGGCGGCGGCCGAGCCGGCGAAGAAGGACGGCAAGTAATCGCCTGCGCAGCGCCCGGGCCGACCGGTCCGGGCGCTGCGGCGATGCTGCGGCATGACTGGTCTGCGTCTGATCGTCGGTCTGGGCAATCCCGGAGCCGAACACGCGAACACCCGGCACAACGCCGGGTTTCGTTTTGTCGAACACCTGGCCGAGCGGTCCGGCGCGCGCTGGAGCGTGGATGCCAAGCTGTTCGGCGAAACCGCCAAGGTCGAGGTGGCCGGGCAGGCGGTGTGGCTGTTGAAACCGGCCACCTTCATGAATCTCAGCGGCAAGGCGGTGACCGCCGCGTTGCGCTACTGGAAGATCGAACCGGCGCAGGCGCTGCTGGCGCACGACGAACTGGATCTGGCGCCGGGTACAGTGCGGCTCAAGTTCGACGGCGGCCACGGCGGGCAGAACGGGCTGCGCGACACCATCCGCCTGCTCGGGCATGCCGGCTTCCATCGGCTGCGCATCGGCATCGGCCATCCCGGGCACAAGGACAAGGTCGTCCCCTGGGTACTGGGACGCGCGAGCAAGGACGACCAGATCCTGATCGACCGCGCCATCGACGAGGCCATCGCCGTACTGCCGCTGGCGGTGCAGGGCGATTTCAACGAGGCGATGAAGCGGCTGCATACGAGCAGGGATTCGTGATTGGGGATTGGGGATTCGCAGCCGTGCGGCATGGCGAATCTCCAATCCCGAATCCCAAATCCCGGAAGTGAACCATGGGCATCAAGTGCGGCATCGTCGGCCTGCCCAACGTCGGCAAGTCGACCCTGTTCAATGCGCTGACCAAGGCGGGCATCGCGGCGGCCAATTTCCCGTTCTGCACCATCGAGCCCAACGTCGGCGTGGTGCCGGTGCCGGATCCGCGGCTGGGCGAGCTGGCCAAGATCATCAACCCGCAGAAAGTGGTGCCGACCGCGGTCGAGTTCGTCGACATCGCCGGCCTGGTCGCCGGCGCGGCCAGCGGCGAAGGCCTGGGCAACAAGTTCCTGGCGCACATCCGCGAGGTCGATGCGATCACCCACGTGGTGCGTTGCTTCGAGAACGACGACGTCATCCACGTCAACAACAAGGTCGATCCGATCTCGGACATCGAGACCATCGATACCGAGCTGGCCCTGGCCGACCTGGACAGTGTCGAGAAGGCGCTGAACCGCGCCGAGCGCAGCGCCAAGGGCGGCGACAAGGATGCGGCCGCGCGCAAGCCGGTGCTGGCCAAGCTGCAGGCCGCGCTGGCCGACGGCAAGGCCGGGCGCACTGCGGGCCTGGACGAGGAAGAGAAGGCGCTGGTGCGCGACCTGTTCCTGCTCACGCTCAAGCCGGTGATGTACATCGCCAACGTGCTCGAGGACGGGTTCGAGAACAACCCGCACCTGGACGCGGTGCGCGCGCGCGCCGCCACCGAGGGCGCCGAAGTGGTGCCGGTGTCGGCGGCGATCGAGGAAGAGCTGTCGCAGCTGGACGATGCCGACCGCGACACCTTCCTGGCCGACCTGGGCCTGGCCGAGCCGGGCTTGAACCGGGTGATCCGCGCGGCGTATTCGCTGCTCGGGCTGCAGACCTATTTCACCGCCGGCGTCAAGGAAGTGCGCGCCTGGACGGTGAAGGCCGGCTCGACCGCGCCGCAGGCCGCCGCGGTGATCCACACCGACTTCGAGAAGGGCTTCATCCGCGCCGAAACCATCGCCTACGACGACTTCATCAAGTACAAGGGCGAAGCCGGCGCGCGCGAGGCCGGGCGGCTGCGTCTGGAAGGCAAGGAATACCGCGTGCAGGAAGGCGACGTGCTGCATTTCCGCTTCAACGTCTGATCCGCGCGTGCGCGCTTGCGCCCGGTGGCGGGCGCTGTGCGGGCATCGGGCGTTTCCTGCGACATCGCGTCAAAATACTGTTGACAAGGCAGGGATGTCAGGGAAGAATAGCGGGCTGTTTCACCCCGATCTGATTTCGGCTTTGCGGCCTAATCGGGACGGGTAGATGGAGGGATACCCAAGCGGCCAACGGGGGCAGACTGTAAATCTGCTGGCTTACGCCTTCGGTGGTTCGAATCCACCTCCCTCCACCAGTTTTTTTGTTGTGGCAGTGCGACATCCCGTAGCGGGAGTAGTTCAACGGTAGAACCTCAGCCTTCCAAGCTGATGGTGCGGGTTCGATTCCCGTCTCCCGCTCCATTGAACGCGCTTGTGTCACAATAGAACTACGCTCACGTAGCTCAGTCGGTAGAGCACCTCCTTGGTAAGGAGGAGGTCGAAGGTTCGATTCCTTTCGTGAGCACCATATTCAGTCTTCAAATCTTTCTACGATCACCGAGAAGAAGCAGCCATGGCCAAGGGTAAGTTCGAGCGCACCAAGCCGCACGTCAACGTCGGCACCATCGGTCACGTCGACCACGGCAAGACCACGCTGACCGCGGCGCTGACCAAGATCGGCGCAGAGCGCTTCGGCGGCGAGTTCAAGGCGTATGACGCGATCGACGCGGCGCCGGAAGAGAAGGCGCGCGGCATCACGATCTCGACCGCGCATGTCGAGTACGAATCCCCGAACCGCCACTACGCGCACGTCGATTGCCCGGGCCACGCGGACTACGTCAAGAACATGATCACCGGTGCGGCGCAGATGGACGGCGCGATCCTGGTGTGCTCGGCCGCCGACGGCCCGATGCCGCAGACCCGCGAGCACATCCTGCTGTCGCGCCAGGTCGGCGTGCCGCACATCGTGGTGTTCCTGAACAAGGCCGACATGGTCGA
>NZ_JAVDSZ010000017.1:0-67700 GCF_031455575.1 Xanthomonas sp. 1678
GTGGTTGATAGGTCAGGTGTGTAAGTGCAGCAATGCATTGAGCTAACTGATACTAATGATCCGTGCGGCTTGACCATATAACCTCAAGGTGCTTCCAAGCATCCCTTAGCACGACACACGTCGATAGCTATCCAATCGCTCGCTACGTCACACCCTATGAGAGGCTGGCGCCAGTTGCCGTCTTCGACACCGCACATCCGTGCCACGTCCGAAGCTAGCAACCCGGCGACACTCCAACCGTCTCCCTGGTGAAATTAGCGCTGTGGAACCACCCGATCCCATCCCGAACTCGGAAGTGAAACGCAGCTGCGCCGATGGTAGTGTGGCTCAAGCCATGCGAGAGTAGGTCATCGCCAGGGGCTTTACCCCAAATCCCCGTCCGCAAGGACGGGGATTTTTTATTGCCTGCAGGAAAGCAACAACACCTCAGTCGTTCTGCGCGCTCACCACGCTGCCGTCCGTCGGGTCCGCGTACACCTCCACCCGCTGGCCCGTCGACGTCTGCGCCCGCGCTTCCCACAACCCGTCGTCGTACTTCAGGTCGTGTACCTGCGAGTACCCCGACGCCGTCAGCGCCGCGCGCACCTCCGCCTCGCTCAGCTTCGACGGCACCCCTTCCGCATACACCCGCCCACCGCGCGGGCCCACCCGCACGTCGCTGTGCTTGCCGTCACCGCTCGTGGCCTCCGTCTTCCACAGCCCGTCTTCGAACTTGAGCCGGTCCAGCTTGGTGTAACCCTGCTCGCTCAGCAGCGCGCGGACCTGCGCCTGCGTCAGCGGGGCGCTGCCTTGCGCCGCCGGCGCTTGCGCGTAGGCGCTGCCGGCTGCGAGCGCCAGCGTCCTTTAGTTCGTTGGCCCGCCGGCCAGGTTGATTCGCTCCGTTCCACTGACGATGCGCGCTTTTAATGCGTGGCGACTTAGACTTTCCGCCTGCCATCCAGCTTTGACGTGCGTTGTCGCTCCGACCGCACCTGGGCCTACCAGGCCGCACCCTCCTTTCCCCCGTTACGAGAGAACCCTCATGAGCCAAGCCAATGGATACGCCGCACGGGCGTCCGATCAGCCGTTGACCCCTTACGCGTTCGAACGCCGTGCGACTGGGCCGCAGGATGTCAGCATCGAGATCCTCTACTGCGGCGTCTGCCATTCCGACCTGCATACGGCACGCAACGAATGGCAGAACACCCAATACCCGTCCGTGCCGGGACATGAAATCGTCGGACGCGTGACTGCCGTCGGCGACCAGGTCGAGGCCTTCAAGGTCGGCGACCTGGTCGGCGTCGGGTGCATGGTCGATAGTTGCCGGCATTGTGCGTCCTGCGCGGACGGCGAAGAGCAGTATTGCGAGAACGGCTTCGTCGGTACCTACAACGGTCCGATGTTCGGTGGCGAGAACACCTATGGCGGTTACTCCGACCATATCGTGGTCGACCAGAAGTACGTGCTGCAGATCCACCATGCCGAAAAGGACCTCGCCGCGGTGGCACCGCTGCTGTGCGCCGGCATCACCACCTATTCCCCGTTGAACCACTGGAAGGTGGGACCGGGCAAGAAGGTCGGCATCGTCGGGCTGGGCGGTCTTGGCCATATGGGCGTGAAGATCGCGCACGCGATGGGCGCGCATGTGGTGCTGTTCACCACGTCGGCGAGCAAGAAGGAAGACGCGCTGCGTCTTGGCGCCGACGAAGTGGTGGTGTCCAAGCTGCCGGAGGAGATGGCGGCGCACAACAACAGTTTCGACTTCATCCTCAATACCGTCGCCGCTTCGCACGATCTGGATGCGTTTCTGACCCTGCTCAAGCGCGACGGCACCATGACCCTGGTCGGCGCACCGGCCGAGCCGCATCCGTCGCCGACCGTGTTCAACCTGATCATGAAGCGTCGGCGGCTGGCAGGCTCGTTGATCGGCGGCATCCGCGAGACCCAGGAGATGCTCGACTTCTGCGCGAAGCACGGCATCGTGTCCGACATCGAGACGATCGAGATGGCGCAGATCAACGAGGCCTACGAGCGCATGCTCAAGGGCGACGTGAAGTACCGCTTCGTCATCGACATGGCCAGCCTGGAGAAAGCCAAGCAGGCGGCCTGACCCATCGTATGGCAGGCCGCCGAACATGCGACCTGCTGCGACGACGATAAAGAGCTTCGACGAAGCGCCCGGGCATACAAATGCCCGGGCGCTTTTTTACTTTATGCGCGCGGTGCGTACGACACCGCGCTAGCGATTTGCTCTGACACTCGAAGTGGATCGTCACGTTGCGCACGCAGATCGTGTCGGACTGGCGAGGTTGGCCAGCGAGGCGCCGGGATTGGCGTGCAGGAAGCGCACGTTGCCGCGGCGCATTTGCACCTGCATGGAGGCGCAGCCGCGACAGGCTTGTCGGTACCGCCGGTCGCGACAGAAGTAGCTCGCCACACGTCGGCGACACCAGTAGCTGGCAGCACCACGCGGGAACCGTGCAGGGCGGGTTGAAACAACAACGGCGCCGCAGCGCCGTTGTCGTGACCCTTGCCGAGAGGCGTCAGCCGATCATTTGCCCGGTGCGGCCGGCGCCGGCTTGGCGCCGCCCATCATGCTGTCGCGGGCCGCCTTGAACGGGTTGTCCGAATACCAGTTCGGCCAAGCGTCGCCTGCGGCGAGTTCCTTGCCGACGCCGTAGACCGCCTGCAGGTCGTCCATCACCCCGTCGAGCTTCCAGGTGGCCGGATCGTACTGGTCGGCTGCCGTGTGGTAACGGTGCTTGCCGTAGTCCTCGGCGGCGCGCTTGCCGGCATCGATGCCGCCGTCGATCAGGTCTTCGCCGCCGTCGATGTACAGCGCCGGCACGCCGGCCTTGGCGAAGTTGAAGTGATCGGAGCGGAAGTAGAAGCCGCCCTGCGGCGAGGATTCGGCATGCAGCACGCGGCCTTGCGCAGCGGCGATCGGCTTGAGCAGGTCCTCCAGTTCGGAACTGCCGAAACCGTTGACCACCAGGTCCTTGGCGCGACCGGCGACCGGCATGGCGTCGAGGTTGATGACGCCGGCGATCTTGTTCAGCGGGAAGGTCGGATGGGCGACGTAATACTTGGAACCGAGCAGGCCCGACTCTTCCAGCGTCACCGCCAGGAACACCACCGAGCGCTCCGGCTTGGGCTGCTGATGCGCGAACGCGTCGGCGACCTCGAGGATGCCGGCGACGCCGGTCGCGTTGTCGACCGCACCGTTGTAGATGTTGTCGCCGGGCTCGCCCTCGTGCTTGCCGAGGTGATCCCAGTGCGCCATGTACAGCACCGCCTCGTCGGCACGGCTGCCGCCGGGCAGCACGCCGACCACGTTGCGCGACTTCTTTTCGGAGATCGTGCTCTTCAGGTCCACCGACAGCTTGGCCTTCAGCGGCACCGGCTTGAAGCCGCGCTTGCTCGCGTCCTTGTACGCCTGCGCCAGATCCAGCCCGGCATCGGCGAACAGCTGCTTGGCGGTCTCGGTGGTGATCCAGCCCTGCGCCGGAATGCGCGGTTCCGGATCGTCCTTGGCCGGCAGGTCGTACTGGGCGCCGGACCAGGAGTTCTTCACCACGTCCCAGCCGTAACTGGCGCCGGGGGTGTCGTGCACGATCAGCGCGGCAGCCGCGCCCTTGCGCGCGGCTTCCTCGAACTTGTAGGTCCAGCGCCCGTAATAGGTCATGCGCTTGCCTTCGAACAACGAGCCGTCCTCGGTGTGGAAGCCCGGGTCGTTGACGAACATCACCACCGTCTTGCCCTTCCAGTCCTGGTCGGCGTAGTCGTTCCACTTCTGCTCCGGCGCGTCCACGCCGTAGCCGACGAACACCATGTCGCTGGCGTCGATCTTGACCTCGGTCTGGCCGGTGCGGGTGCCGATCACCATGTCGGTGCCGAATGCCAGCTCGCGCGGCTTGCCGTTCTGCTCCAGCTTCAGCGTGGTGCGAGGGTCGGCCGTGGTCTCGGTCATCGCCACGTCCTGGAACCAGCTGTCGCCGTTGCCCGGCTGCAGGCCGATGCGCTGCATCTGGTCGCGGATGTAGGCGACGGTCTTGTCCTCGCCGGCGGTGCCCGGACCGCGGCCTTCGAACGCGTCCGAGGACAGGGTCTTGACCACTTCGCCGAAGTCGGCCGGGGTGATCTCGGGAGTGAAGGCGTGGGCCGCCGCGGCCACAGGAGCGGACGGCGGCGGTGCGGCATCGGCGGCCGGGGCCGGCGTTTCGCGTTTGCAGGCGGTCAGCGCAGCGGCCGCGGCCAGGCACAGCACAAGCTTGCGGGACATGGGGGCTCCTGGGGTCTGAGGAATCCCGATTCTATAGGCAAGTCCCGCGCGCGCGCCGCCGGCAGCGGAGGCCGGCGCGGCGGATCAGTTGTCCGGTGCGGTCTCGCCGTCGAACGCCTGGGCGGTGGCGCCGGTGATCGGCCCGGTCTTGGCGCTGCGGTGCACGTACAGCGTCACCTCGCGTTCGAAACGCAGCGGGCCATCGATCACCGCGCGCGGGCCGATGATGACGCGCGGCTTGCGCGCCGGCTTGAACGACATGCTGAAGCTCGGCTTGGTGATCTCGATCCCGCCGCTGATGTGCGAGTCGTGGCCCACGGTGATGTCGCCGTTGACCGTCTCGATGCCGCCTTGCAGCTGCGTGGCGACCAGGCCGATGCTGCCGTTGACGCTCTCCACGCCGCTGTCGATACGGCCGCCGCGGTCGACAAAGATGCCGCCGTTGACCGTCTCGATGGAACCGGAGATCTGCACCTGCTGGCCGACGCGGATGCCGCCGTTGACCGTGGACAGGCCCTTGGTCTGCGCGTTGTCGGCGATCTTGATGCCGCCATTGACGGTTTCCACGTCGCCGACGGTGGCGCCCGCCTCGACCTCGATGCCGCCGTTCACCGTCTCCAGGTCGCCGTATTGCTTGCCGGACTCGGCGGTGATGCTGCCGTTGACCTTGCTGATGCCTTCGGCGGCCACGGCGGGACCGGCGATCAGGGCCAGCGCCAACAGGACCGATAAATGCGTACGCTTCATCACCCACCTCCAGAACGCCGGCCAGTCGCGGCATCAATCGTGGGGCGATCACAACACGCTTCGCTACAATCCGCACCTGCCTGAAGTCATTGGACCAGCCCTTGCCCGCAACCGTCTTCGCTCCGCGCCCCGCCTCGCCCGGCATGGCAGGGCGGCGCCTGCGCGGGCCCTGGCGCGCTGCGCTGTGCCGGCTGGCGGCGGTCGCGCTGCTGCTGGTCGCGGCGCAGGCGCTGGCGCAGAACCCGCGCGAGGCCGAACGCCGGTTGGAGAAGGTGCGCGGCGAACTGAAGAGCGTGGCCGAGGAGCGGCGCGAGCTGGAAGGCAAGCGTGGCGACGCCGCGCGCCAGTTGCGCGAGGCCGACGAAAAGGTGGCCACGACCGGGCGCAGCCTGGCGCAGACTCAGCAGGCGCTGCGCCAGCACCAGCAGACCCTGGCCGAACTGGAGCGCAAGCGCGACACCCTGCGCAGCGGCCTGGTGCGGCAGCGTGCCGAACTGGCGCAGTTGCTGCGCGCGGCCTACGCGATCGGCGGCAATGCGCCGCTGAAGCTGCTGCTGGCGCAGGACAGGGTGGCCGACGCCAACCGGCTGCTGGCCTATCACCGCTATCTGCAGCGCGAGCGCGCGCAGCGCATCGCCACGCTGACCCAGGAGCTGCAGGCGCTGGAACAGGTCCAGCGCGACGTGGCGGCGCAGCGGCAACAGCTCAGCGCCGCGCAGCGCCAGCAGCAGGAACAGGCGGCGGCGCTGCAGCGCGACCGCAAGCAGCGCGCCAGCCTGGTCTCGGAACTGGACCAGCGCTACCAGGACCGCAGCGAGCGCGAAAAGGCGCTGGGCCAGGACGCCAAGGCGCTGGAAACGCTGCTGGCCAACCTGCGCGCGGCGGCCGCGCGGGCCGAGGCCGAGCGCCGCGCGGCGGCCAAGCGCGCCGCGGCCGAGCAGGCCGCGCAGGCCAAGGCCGCAGCGAAGAATCCCTCGCGCGGCGGCAGCAAGGTGCCGCCCAAGGTGGTGGCGTCGGCGCCGGCGCTGAAGGTCGGCGGTCTGGGCTGGCCGCTGTCCGGCGATCTGATCGCGCGCTATGGCGGCAAGCTGCCCGACGGGCGCACCAGCAACGGCGTGCTGATCGCGGCGCCGGCCGGCAGCACGATCACCGCGGTGGCCGACGGCACGGTGGTGTTCTCCGACTGGATGACCGGTTACGGCATGATCCTGATCGTGGACCACGGCAACGGCTACATGAGCCTGTACGCCCACAACGACGCGCTGCTGCGCGATCCCGGCGAGCGGGTCAAGCGCGGCGACGCGGTGGCCAAGGTCGGCAATTCCGGCGGCCAGGGGCGTCCGGCGCTGTATTTCGAATTGCGCCGCAACGGCCAGCCGGTGGATCCGTCGTCGTGGCTGCAGCGCCGCTGAGCGCCGCCGCGACGATCCGTTCAACGCGAATTTAGCCTGGCTTCGCGCATAATCCGGACAGCTGCGCCGTGCGCGCGCAGGCCATCCCCCAATCGGAGTGCTTCATGCGCGTAGTCCTGTCCGCTGCCTTGTTGCTTGCCCTGGCGCCGCTGCCGTCGATGGCGCAGAGCGCCGGCGAGCAGACGCCCACGGTCCCCACGGCCAGCGCCGACGATCCCGATGCCACCGAGTCGGCCACCTCGCGTGTGCCGCTGGACGAGATCCGCCGCTACGTGGCGGTGTACAACGCGGTGAAGGAAGCCTACGTCGATCCGGTCGATGACAAAAAATTGATGCAGTCGGCGATCCGCGGCCTGCTGCTGGACCTGGATCCGCACAGCACCTATTTCAGCAAGGAAGACGCCGAGGCCTTCGACGAACAGGCCACTGGCGCCTACGACGGCATCGGCGTGGAATTGCTGCAGCTGCCGGACAACACGCTCAAGGTGGTCTCGCCGATCGACGACACCCCGGCCGCGCGCGCCGGCGTGCGTTCGGGCGACATCATCGTCGCCATCGACGGCAAGCCGATCAGCGCGGTCAAGGCGATGGAGCCGTTGCGCGGCGAATCCGGCAGCAAGGTGGTGCTGACCATCGTCCGCGAGAAGCTGGACAAGCCGTTCGACGTGACCCTGACCCGGCAGACCATCCGCGTGGCCAGCGTGCGCAGCCGCATGCTCGAGCCGGGCTACGGCTACATCCGCATCAGCACCTTCCAGGCCGATACCGGCGCGGACTTCCACAAGCAGCTGCAGCAGCTGCAGACGCAGGCCGGCGGCAAGCTGCGCGGCCTGGTGCTGGACCTGCGCAGCAACCCCGGCGGTCTGCTGACCGCGGCGGTGCAGGTCGCCGATGACGTGCTCGACAAGGGCACCATCGTGACCACGCGCGGACGCATCTCGGTCAGCGATTCCAAGTTCGACGCCACGCCCGGCGACGTTCTCAACGGCGCGCCGATGGTGGCGCTGGTCGATGCCGGGTCGGCCAGCGCCTCGGAGGTGCTGGCCGGAGCGCTGCGCGACAACAAGCGCGCGCGCATCGTCGGCAGCCGCACCTTCGGCAAGGGCTCGGTGCAGACCGTGCTGCCGCTGGACAACGGCGACTCGGTCAAGCTGACCACGGCGCGCTACTACACGCCCAGCGGCAAGTCGATCCAGGCCAGCGGCATCGTGCCGGACGTGGTGCTGCGCCCGGAAGAGGGCAAGGACGACGCGGACACGCCGGCGGTGCTGGCCGACTACAGCGAAGCGACGCTGCCCGGCCACCTGCACGGCGACGACGAAGGCGCCGAAGGCTACAGCGCCGGCGACGTGCTGCCCGGCGATGCGCCGATCGCGCAGGCGCTGGCCGAGTTGAAGCAGCCGGGCGCGGTGGCCAGGGCCGCGGCGGCCAAGCCGGCCAAGGCCAAGCCGAAGGCGGCCGCGCCGACGGCAGCGAAGCCGGCGACGCTCGCGCCCAAGACGGTGGCGCCGAAGAGCGACGCGCCGAAGGCCGATACGCCGCAAGCCGAGACACCGAAGGTCGATCCGCCCAAGACCGACGCACCCAAGACCGACACGCCGGCGCCGCCTTCGGGCAGCTGACGCTGCGGTCGCAGTGTGCCGCGCCGGTCACGGCGCGGCTGCGCCTACGCGACGCAGTCCATCAATCCGGCAACGCCCTTGTAGGAGCGGCTTCAGCCGCGACCGGGCGCTACCGGTAGCGCCCGGTCGCGGCTGAAGCCGCTCCTACAGGAAGCAAAGCGCGGACAGAGAGATGCGCTGCTCGCTCGCGATCAGCGCCGCCTCGGCTCAGCGCGGCTTGCCGGGCATCGGGAACGGGGTGATCACCTTTTCGCCGGTGGTCGCGTCGCGGATCGCGGACTGGCCTTTCTTCTCCACTTCCTCGATGCGCACGATGCTCTGCATCGGCAGGTGCAGCATCTTGGTGTCGCCGAACTCCTCGCGCAGGCGTTCCTCGGTGGGATCGACGACCAGGCCGTCGTGCAGGTCGAACACCAGCGCGCCGATCTCGCTGAAGCCCCACAGGTGGCTGCTGCCCACGTGCTGCGCGTACAGCTCGTACACCTTGCCGTGGTTGAGGAACGTCACTTTGTACAGGGGCTTGGCCATGCGCGAAGTATAGAGCGCGGTAGCGCGGCGGCGCGGCGGCTCAGAAGCCCTTGCGCTTGCGCAGGCGCCGCGCGATCGCCGCGCGCACGTACAGCCCGTACGCCATGCCGAAGGCGAAGCCGGTCAGGTGCGCCGACCAGGCGACCATGCCGAACGCCGGGCCGATGTAGGCGAACACCACCTGCAGCGCCGCCCAGGTGCCGATCAGCAGCGACGCCGGCGCGCGCACGAATTCCAGGAACAGCCCCAGCGGCAGCACCACCCCGAGCTTGGCGCGGGGAAACAGCGCCAGGTAGGTGCCGATCAGCGCCGAGACCGCGCCGCTGGCGCCGATGATGACCCGGTCCGGGGTGCCGATCGCGAACACCGCGGCCAGGTTGGAGATGGCGCCGCCGCCCAGGAACAGCAGCAGGAAGCGCCACGGCCCGAGCACGCGTTCGGCCGGCAGGCCGAAGATCAGCAGGAACACCAGGTTGCCGAGCAGGTGCGACCAGTCCGCATGCAGGAACAGGGCGGTGAACAGGCGCAGCACGCTGCCGTCCTGCACCGTCGCCAGCCAGTCGCGCGGGCTGGCGACGCCGGCCGACAGCGCGCCCCAGTCCAGCCACAGGGTCGCGCGCGCCTGGTTGGGGCGGCTGATCGACCACAGGAACGCCAGCCACATCGCCGCGAACAGCAACGGCGTGGCCCAGCGCAGCGTGGTCCGGTCGCGGGAAGGGATGGAGACGAACATGCCTGTACCGGGGAAGGCGGCCCGTAACGATACCGGCTCCATTCGGCTGAACGCACGCCTACTCCGCGCGAAGCTGAACGGGGGCTATTGTTATTGTTCGGTTAACGCGGCGGGGTATACTGCATACGGCGTCGTATGTCGGGAGGGGAATCCGGCGCGCGCTCCTGGCTTGCACAGCTGGGGGTGCGCAGGCGCGAACACAGACATTTTCGTCTTCCGGAGAGTGACAAGCCATGCAAAACGCAACCCAGTTCGTCCGTTTCACCGCCCTGGCCGTCGGCATCGTCGGCGCCCTGACCATCGGTCAGGCGCACGGCGCCGCGTTCCAGCTCAAGGAAAACAGCGCCAAGGGCCTGGGCCGCGCCTTCGCTGGCTCCGGCAGCGCCCCGGACGATGCCTCGATCATCGCCAACAACCCCGCCGGCATGCGCCAGCTCGACGGCCGCCTGTTCCAGGCCGACGTCAGCGCGATCCACTTCTCGGCCAAGTACAAGGGCGAGAGCGGCACCTACGCCACCGGCGCGCCGATCTCCGGCGGCGACGGCGGCGACGCCGGCATGATCGCCCCGGTCCCGGCGATGTACTTCCACGTGCCGTTCGGCGAGAACAACAACATGCACCTCGGCACCTCGGTGACGGTGCCGTTCGGCTTCAAGACCGAATACGACCGCGACTGGGTCGGCCGCTACAACGGCGTCAAGACCGAGCTGCAGGCGATCGACTTCAACGTGGCGTTCTCGTACGACGTGAACCCGTACGTGTCGTTCGGCGCGTCGGTGTTCGCCGAGCGCCTGGACATCGAACTGACCAACGCGGTCGATTTCGGCAGCATCCTGGCTGCGCGCCGCGTGCCGGGCTTCGCGCCGGGCAGCGCCGACGGCTACTCCAACATCAAGGGCGACAGCACCGAGGTCGGCTTCACCCTGGGCGGCCTGTTCAGCATCGATGAGAACACCCACATCGGCCTGAGCTACCGTTCGCAGGTCGAGCACAAGATCACCGACGGCGACGCCAACTTCACCACCCCGGCCAATGCCGCGACGGTGCTGGGCGTCGCCGCGCCGGGTACCTTCATCGACACCAAGGGCCGCGCCACGGTCAAGCTGCCGGCCAGCGCGACCGCCAGCTTCACCCACAACATCAACGAGCAGTGGTCGGTGATGGCCGACGTCACCCGTACCGCCTGGAGCAAGTTCGACCGGGTCACGGTGGACTTCGCCTCCAACCAGCCCGACAGCGTGCTGGACTTCTCCTACCGCGACACCACTTTCGTCTCGATCGGTGCCGATTACCGCATGAGCGACACGCTGACGCTGCGTGGCGGCCTGGCCTACGACCAGACCCCGACCACCGACGATCACCGCGACGTGCGCGTGCCCGACGCGAGCCGCAAGTGGGTCTCGATGGGTCTGAGCTGGCGTCCGTCCGAGCAGGCCGAGTACAACTTCGGTTATACCCACCTGTTCACCAGCGATCCGCACATCGCCACCACCAGCGCCACCGGCAACTCGCTGGTCGGTAGCTACGACGTGAGCGGCAACGTGCTGGCGGCGTCGGTCAACTACAAGTTCTGATCGATCGCTTGCGCGACAGTGCGCGGCGCAGGCCGCGCGCCACCAAGGCCCCGCTTCGGCGGGGCTTTTTTATGCGCGTTTCCCTGTCGTTGGTGCGGCTCTGCGCATATCCCGGCGCATGCTTGACAGGTGTCGCACCCGGGCGTAGAAGGCTTGTGAAGCCGATGGGGAGATGACATCGGCATGCGGCCACGGCAATCATGCCGTCGCCATCGTCCTGCGGCCGTCGAATGGGAGAGGTTGGTAATGCACCACCGCGCATCGAACCCTTCGTCCTGTGCTGCAGCGCCGCTGCGGTCCTCCGCCGTAGCGTCGGCCTCGGTTGCCGTGCGCGTTTGCCAAGGCCTGCCGGCGTGACCGTTCGCCACAAACTGAGCGCCCTGCGCTCACGCGACAAGTGCGTCGCCGGCTACTCGCCGCCTCGACGCTAATCGTGCATCGCGGTCTGATCTGACCGACGCGTCGCGTTTGTTTCCCGTGTTCCGTTGCCCGTGCGCGCATGTCCTGCGCGCAGCGTCGCAGCGTGCGCGCCATGCATCCGTCCCGCGTCCGGTCACTACCGATGACATCCGGGTGCCGACCTGCGTCGCGCCCCGGTGCCTGGCACTTTTGGCGAGGGGAAGCACATGGGCATTCGTGTTCGTTCGAACAGCAAGGTTCTGGTTGAGGCGATTGTGGCGGTACTGGGGGCGAGCGCCGCATTGACGGCGGCGGCGGGGACGGTGACCGGCCAGGTCAGCGTGCACGACGGCGGCAAACCTGCCGCGAACGCGCGGGTCAGCATCGCCGGAACCGCGTATGCGGCGGTGACCGATGCCAATGGGCACTTCGCGATTGCCGACGTACCGGCCGGGCAATACGCGCTGGAGTCGAGCTATCCGGGTTTCAGCGCGGCGCAGACCCGCTTCGACGTCAGCGACACCGGCACCACCGCGCTCAACATCGCGCTGGACGAGGTCAAGCAGCTGAAGAACGTCACCGTCGTCGCCAATCGCTACGACGCCAGCAACCTCAAGATGAACGCGGCGAACACGGTGGACGTGCTCTCCGCCAACGACTTGCAGCACACCGCGGTGCACAACGTCGCCGAGGCGCTGGGCCTGATTTCGGGCATCAACATCACCACCACCGGTTCGGGCTATTTCGGCGGCGTGGACGGCGCGGCGCGCGGCGAAGGCATGTTCGCCTCGGTGCGCGGCTTGCCGTCGGAGTACAACGTCAACCTGATCGACGGGGTCACCGTCGCGCAGGGGATGCCCTACAGCCGCAGCGTCCAGCTCAGCCTGCTGCCGCCGTCGGGGCTGCAGACCATCGTGGTCAACAAGACCTCCACCGCCGACATGGACGGCGATGCGATCGGCGGTACCATCGATTTCCGCACGCCCACCGCGTTCGACTTCAAGCAGACCACCAGCGGCAGCGTGACCGGCAGCGGCCGCCTGGAGAGCCGCGCGCGCGACTACGGCGGCGACGGCCTGGGCGGCGGCCTGGCCGGGGAGTTCCAGCACAAGTTCGGCGACGAGCAGCAGTTCGGCTTCTACGCCAGCGCCTATTACGACTACCGCACCTCGACCAACAGCGAAGTGGCCGCAGCGACCAGCGCGCTCGGCGACGGCTCCTGGGAATTCCTGCACACCGATGCCGCCGGCGGCAACGCCGCCGGCTACGATCCGCAGCACAACCTGACCAGCACCGGCATGAACGTCGGCGTGGTCGCCGGCTGGGAACGCCGCTACGGCGGCAACGCCGCGTTCGACTGGCAGGTCGACGACAGCCTGTCGCTGTATGCACGCGCCACCTACGCCTACGCCCAGACCGAGCAGGGCACGACCTTCACCCAGTTGCTGCCGCAGAACGTCACCTACGTGCCGAGTTCGACGGCAGGGGTCTACACGCCCGACATCGGCCGCATCGCCTCGCGCTTCTGGTACGAGACCAATCCGGAGATCGCCGACCTGGCAACATTCCAGATCGGCGCACGCAAGACCTCCGGCGGCTGGACCTTCATGCCGAACCTGTTCTACAGCTTCGGCGACAACGACCGGCCCGACCACGTCGAGATCGACGGGCGCGAGGACAAGTTCTCGCAGGCCAACTACGCCTACTCCGGCAGTTCGCTGGTCGGCTACGGCGGCGGCGCCTTTCCGTATCCCCAGCTGACCCCGGCGCTGCTGGCGCAGGTCAACGCCATCCCGTCGCTGTACGCCAGCAGCTACGGCGAGCTGACCAAGATCTATTCCGGACAGAAGAAGGGCGGCGCCAAGTTCGATGTTCGCTACGACTTCGACGACGGCGCGCTGGCGTCGCTGCAGTTCGGGGTGAAGTACAGCAAGAGCTCGCGCAATTTCAGCAACCGCGACTGGTGGACCGGTGGCGTGGACGACACCAGCACGCTGGGCGACCTGGGCATCTTCAACGGCAACTACAGCGCGATCTTCCCCGGCAAGTATTCCTGGGTCACGCCCAGGGTCAGCGAGACCGCGGTCGCCAACGTCATCTACAGCCATCTGCGCGACGACGACCTGGACAGCTGCGGCAGCGCGTACTACGTCAATAACTGGAACTGCAACACGATGCGCGGCACCGAGGCCGTCGCCGCGGCCTATGCGATGGCGACCTTCTCGCTCGGCAATCTGGAAATCGTGCCGGGCGTGCGCTTCGAGCACAGCAGCATCCACAACACGTTCTGGGTGACGCCGTCCGACGCCGACGGCAACCAGACGGTCGGCTACTTCGACAGCAACCACACCGCCTACGACGAACCGCTGCCGAGCGTGTTCCTGACCTGGCGTCCCGACGCGCGCACCGCCTACCGCGCCTCGCTGTGGACCAGCTATACCCGGCCCGCATTCGTGCAGTTGGGTGGTGGCAGCAATATCAGCGTCTCCAATGGAAATACCACGATCACCCAGGGCAATCCGGACCTGAAGCCGATCGAATCCACCAACCTGGACCTGTCCGGCGAATGGTCGACCGAGCACGGCGGCTTCTTCTCGGTGGCTGGCTTCTACAAGCGCCTGCGCAACTACATCTACGACGCCGGCTCCGGCCAGGCCAATCCGGGTACCAGCGGCAGCGGTACGGTGTTCTATTCGATGCCGACCAACGGCGGCGACGGTCGCGTCTATGGCCTCGAGCTCAGCGCGCGCCAGCGCTTCCAGGACCTGCCTGAACCGCTGAACGGCCTTGGCGTGAGTTTCAACGCCACCCGCCAGCATGCGCGCGCCGACCTGGGCATGGACGGCTTCGAGAACGAGCACATGCAGTCGGCGCCCAATGCCATGGCCAACGTCGAGCTGTTCTACGAACGCGAGCGCTTCTCGGTGAACCTGAGCTACCACTTCAGCAGTTCGTATCTGCTCGGCTACGACTATCTGCATCAGGGCGCGCCGTGGGACGACCTGTGGGCGCGCCCGACCCGGCGCGTGGACCTGCACGCCGGCTACCACTTCGACAACGGCCTGAGCCTGGACCTGTCGATCTCCAACCTGACCAAGGAGTACAGCTACTGGGCGCACGTGGGCCGCAGCGACCTGGCGATCTCGGACATCGTCGATGCCGGCATGACCACGTTGCTGACCGCCAAGTACACGTTCTAGCCAGCTCTCCGCAGGATCGGGGCGGTGCGCCTGCACCGCCTCCTTGCGCGCGCCGCCTTCGGAGACCTCGATGAAACGTCGCAATTTTTGCCTGCTCAGTGTGCTCGCGCCACTCGGGATGGCCGCCATGGTGCCCACGGGCGCGGCCGCCACGCTTGCCGCGCCGGTGCCGGATGGACGCCCGCACAGTTTCGGCTTCGCGCACGCGCAGTTCGTGCTGGATGGCCAGCCGTGGCAGATCCGCAGCGGCGAGATGCATCCGCTGCGCATCCCGCGCGAGGAGTGGCTGCACCGGATCCGCATGGCCAAGGCGATGGGCTTGAACACCATCGCCCTGTACCTGATGTGGAATGCATTGGAAACGGAACCCGGCGTGTTCGACCTGGACAGCGGGCGCCGCGATTTCGCCGCTTTCATCCGCCTGTGCGCGCAGGAAGGCATGTGGGTGTACCTGCGGCCTGGCCCCTACGTCTGCGCCGAATGGACGCTCGGCGGCCTGCCCGCCTATCTGTTGCGCGAACCGGACATGCGCCTGCGCGATGCCGGCGATGCGCGCTACATGGCGGCGGTGCGGCGCTACATCGCCGCGGTGGCGCCGCGGATCGCACCGCTGCTGGCGTCGGCCGGCGGGCCGGTGCTGATGCTGCAGATCGAGAACGAATATTCGATGTTCGGCGATGACGTCGGCTACCTGCAGGCGCTGCGCGCGCTGTGGCAGGAACACGGCATCGACGGGCCGTTCGCGGTCGCCGATGGGATGAAGGATCTGCGCCGGCGCAAGGCCTACTTGCCGGGTGCGGCGCTGGGCCTGGACGGCGCCGACCTGGCCGATCTGCAGCACGGCCGCACGTTCGCCGGCGAGGCGCCGGTGTGGGTGGCCGAGGGCTATCCCGGCTGGCTGACGCATTGGGGCGAAGCCGATTTCGCGCGTCGCGACTACCTGCCGACGCTGCGCCGGCTGCTGGCGCACGGTTATTCGTTCAACCTGTACGTGGTGCATGGCGGCAGCAACTTCGGCTTGAGCGCCGGCGCCAATGCCGACGACGACGGCTCCAACTTCCAGCCGGCGTTGACCAGCTACGACTACGCCGCGCCGATCGACGAGCGCGGCGCGGCGACGCCGGCCTATTTCGCGCTGCGCGAAGCGATCGCCGCGTCCCTGCCGCAGCGCTTGCCGGCGTTGCCGCCGGCGCCGCCACGCGCGCGCTTCGCCGCGACGCTGGCGTTTCCGTATGCGGCCTTGTGGGACAACCTGCCGGCGGCGCCGGTGGCGACCGTGGCGCCGGCCGGCAACGAGCTGCTGTTCGGCCAGGACCAGGGACTGGTGCTGTATCGCCGCCGCATCGGTCCCGGTGCGCAGCTGCGCATGGACGGCGTGCACGACTACGCCGTGGTGCAGGTGGATGGCGAGGAAGTGGGGCACGTGTCGCGGGTGCGCCACCGTGCA
The DNA here is from genome assembly GCF_031455575.1 of Xanthomonas sp. 1678. Lineage (NCBI taxonomy): Bacteria > Pseudomonadati > Pseudomonadota > Gammaproteobacteria > Lysobacterales > Lysobacteraceae > Xanthomonas > Xanthomonas sp. 1678. Next base: position 15,924 of record NZ_JAVDSZ010000017.1, read on the forward strand.
TTGCATTCTTCGCCGCAGCTGACCCTGCCGCGGGCGCAGCAAGCGGACCGTACGCTGGAAATCCTGGTCGACAGCTTCGGCCATGTGAACTTCGGCCCGGCGCTGGGCGATGCCAAGGGGCTGCTCGGCGAGGTGCAGTTGCAAGGCGCGCCGCTGCAGGACTGGCAGGCGTATCCGATCGCGCTGGACGACGCGTGGATCCAGGCGCTGCAGCCGCTGCGCGCGGCGGCGTCGCGGCCGGGGCTGTTCTTCCGTGCGGAGATCGTGGTCGAGTCGCCCGGCGACGTCTACCTGGACATGCGCGAGTGGGACAAGGGTTATCTATGGGTCAACGGCCAGTTGCTCGGCCGCTACTGGCGCATCGGACCGCAGCAATGCCTGTACTGCCCGGGACCATGGCTGCGGCAAGGCCGCAACGAGGTGCTGGTGCTCGATCTGCACCGCACCCGCGCCGCAACGATCCGCTGCGCGAAATCGTTGCAGGGCGAGCGCGCATGAGCCTGCGCCGCATCCGCACCGATCGTCTCCGTCCGATCCACTGCGTCGCGCGGGCGACGAGGGAGTCTGCATGCTGCTGACCACGCCCGATACGACTGCGCGCCCCGATGCCGACCACGCGCCGCCGCGCGTGATCGGATTCTGGGGCGGCCTGTCCGCGAACCTGCTGAACATGATCGGGATCGGCCCGTTCATCACCATTCCGTTGGCGCTGTCGGCGCTGGCCGGGCCGATGGTGCTGCTGGGTTGGGTGGCTGGCGCATTGCTGTGCCTGTGCGACGGTCTGGTGTGGGCCGAACTGGGATCGGCGATCCCCAAATCCGGCGGGCCGTACCACTACCTGCGCGAGGCCTATGGCCGCGAGCGTCTGGGCAGCCTGTTCGGCTTCCTGTACCTGTGGCAGACGCTGCTGACCGCGCCGTTGTCGATCGGCGCGGCGGCGGTCGGTTTCACCCAGTACCTGGCCTTCCTGGCGCCGAGCCTGGTGCCGTGGCAGCTGACCGCGATCGCCGCGGCGCTGTGCCTGTTCAACACCGCCTTGCTGTACCGCGAGGTGCGCTCGGTGCAGCTGCTGTCGCTGCTGGTCAGCGCCGCGGTGGTGGCGGCGGTGGTGTGGATCGTCGCCAGCGGCGCGCTGCATTTCGACATGGCCATCGCGCGGCGTTTCCTGCAGGCCGGCACGGCCTCGCCGCACGGCTTCTGGCTCGGTTTCGGCGCGGTGGCGCTGATCGCGGTGTACGACTACGGCGGCTACAACAACGTGTGCATGCTCGGCGGCGAGATCCGTCAGCCGCGGCGCAACATCCCGCTGGCGGTGCTGTGTTCGATCCCGATCGTGGCGGCGCTGTACCTGGGCCTGAACGTGGCCATCCTCGGCGTGCTGCCGTGGCAGCAGGCGGCGCAATCCAAGGCGGTGGTGGCCGATTTCATGCAGGCGATCTACGGGCATGTCGGCAGCACCATCGCCGTGGCGTTGATCATGCTCGCCAGCTGGGGCTCGGCGCTGGTGGTGCTGCTGGGCTATTCGCGGGTGCCGTACGCGGCGGCCGCCGAAGGGCAGTTCTTCCGCGTGTTCGCGCGGCTGCATCCGCGCGGGCGCTTTCCGACGGTGTCGCTGCTGTTCGTCGGCGCGACCTCGGCGCTGGCCTGCCTGCTGTCGCTGGACGACCTGATCGCCACGCTGATGGTCATCCAGATCATGTTCCAGTTCATGGCGCAGTGCCTGGCGGTGGTGCTGTTGCGGCGCCAGCCGCAGCGTCCGCGCGATGCGTTCTCGATGCCGTTGTATCCGTGGCCGCTGTGGGTGAGCGTGGCCGGCTGGCTGTACATCCTGGCGACCAGCCAAGGCCGCCACCTGCTCGCCGCGGTCGTGGCGCTGTGTCTGGGCACGGCGCTGTTCTTCATTCAAGCCAGGAGACAGGGCACATGGCCTTGGGCAGCACGATGAGCGCGTGCGACGTTGCCGTGGTCGGCGAGATCTATGCCGATCACATCCTCAGCGGCTTCCAGCGCTGGCCGCAGCCGGGCGAAGAAGCACTGGCCAGCGCCTATCTGCGCGAACTCGGCGGCGGCAGCGTCAACACCGCCTGCGGGTTGGCGCGGCTGGGACGCACGACGCGGCTGATCGGCCTGATCGGCGAAAGCGACCGGCCCTGGTTCGCGCAGCGCCTGGGCCAGTTCCAGGTGCGCAGCGATGGGCTGCGCAGCGACCCGGCGGGAACCGGAATCACGGTCAGCGTGTCGATGCCCGACGACCGTGCGTTCTTCACCTACCTGGGCGCCAATGCCCAGCTCGATGCGCTGCTCGCGCGCGCCGAGGTGCTGGACGAACTGTGCGCGGCGCGCCATGTGCATTTCGCGATGCCGCTGTCGCGCGCGCTGGCGCAGACGCTGTTGCCGGCGCTGGCCGCGGCCGGCTGCACGACGTCGCTGGACGTGGGCTTCAGCCCGGAGTGGCTGGCCGCGCCGCACAACCTCGCGACCTGCCGCGAGGTCGACTATTTCCTGCCGAACCAGAAAGAGGCCGCGCTGCTCGGCTGCGGCGACGGCGCCGAGGCATGCCGCCAGTGGGCCGCCTCGCTGGGGCTGCGGCATGCGGCGATCAAGCTCGGCGGCGCCGGCGCGATGGCGGTCGATGCGGCCGGCGCGCGCCGCGTGGCCGCGCCCGCGGTGCAGGTGCGCGACACCACCGGCGCCGGCGACGCCTTCGACGCGGGCTTCATCGATGCGCTGCTGGATGGCGCAGGACTCGACGACTGCCTGCGCCGCGCCTGCTTCTGCGGCGCGTCCTGCTGCGCCGCGCTCGGCGCGCTGGACGGCCTCCCCGATTCCGACCAACTGAGGGACAGCAATGACAGCAACGAATCGTAAGATCGCCTTGATCGGCGGCGGCGGGGTACGCTCGCCGCTGGTCGTGTACGGGGTCAACGAGGCGGCCGCGGCACTGGGCGTGGAAGAGATGGTGCTGTACGACCCGGATCCGGAGCGCGTACGGCTGATGGTGGCGATGGGCCGTGCGGTGGTGACCGAGTTCGGCGGCGACTTGCGCCTGCGCGCCGCCGATTCGCTGGAGGACGCGATCGAAGGCGCGGACTTCGTACTCAACAGCATCCGCATCGGCGGCATCGCGCAGCGCGCCGCCGACGAGCGGGTGAGCATCGACCAGGGCTATCCGGGCCAGGAGACCACCGGCCCGGCGGGTGTGGCCATGGCCTTGCGCACCGTGCCGGTGTCGATCGCGCAGGCGCGGCTGGTGGAGCGCTTGAGCCCGGATGCGTGGCTGGTCAATTTCACCAACCCGGCCGGGTTGATCACCCAGGCGGTGACCACGCATACCCGCGCCAAGATCGTCGGCATCTGCGATACCCCGACCGAACTGTTCCACAACATCGCGCACGCGCTGGGCGCGCACCACGCGGCGGTGGAATGCGACTACGTCGGCCTCAACCACTTGGGCTGGGTGCGCGGCGTGCGCCTGCACGGCGAGGAGGTCATCGACCGGCTGTTGCAGGACGACGCGCTGCTGCGCCAGCTGTACCTGGCGCCGCTGTTCGACTTCGACATGATCCGCGCGCTGCGGCTGATTCCCACCGAATACCTGTTCTTCTACTACGAACGGCGCCGCGCGCTGGCCAACCAGCGCACCCAGGGCGGCAGCCGCGGCGCCGAGATCGAGACCTTGAACCACGCGCTGATCGCCACGCTCGGCAGCCGCCTGCAGGCCGGCGACGGCCACGGCGCGGTACAGGCCTATGCGGCGTATCTGAACCAGCGCTCGGGTTCGTACATGAAGCTCGAGGCCGAAGGCGGTTCGGCGTTCGATCCCGGGACCAGCCTGCAGTCCGATCCGTTCCGGGTCAGCACCGGCTACCACCGCATCGCCATCGACGTGATGAGCGCGCTGACCGGCGCGGTGCCGGCGAAGATCGTGGTCAACGCGCGCAACCAGGGCGCGATCGCCGATCTGCCCGACGACGACATCGTGGAGATCACCTCGCAGATCGACCGCGACCGCATCGTGCCGTGCCCGACCGCGCCGCTACCGGACGCGGTGCATGGCCTGATCCGCGCGGTGAAGGCCTACGAGCGCGCGGCGATCGAGGCGGTGCTGTCGGGCAGCCGCCTGACCGCGCGCAAGGCGATGCTGATCCATCCGGCGATCGGCGAATGGACGCCGTCGCACGATCTGCTGGAGAGCCTGTTCGGGCACCTCAGCGACGACGGCCAGTGCCTGTGCCAGGGGCCGATGCATTGGCATGGCTGAGGCGCGCGAGTGCGCGGCGGCGGACGTGGATCCGCCACCGCGTGTGCCGAGTTCTGTGTGGCTTTCGTGTAGGAGCGGCTTCAGCCGCGACATTGTCTTATCGGAGAGTACCTGTCGCGGCTGAAGCCGCTCCTACAGAAGTGCCGGGCGAACGCTTGCGCCGATCAGTCGCCCAGCGTGAGCAACGACGCATTGCCGCCGGCCGCCGTGGTGTTGACCGTCACCACCTTTTCGGTGGCGAAGCGCAGCAGGTAGTGCGGGCCGCCGGCCTTGGGGCCGGTGCCGGACAGGCCCTGGCCGCCGAACGGCTGCACGCCGACCACCGCGCCGATCTGGTTGCGGTTGACGTAGACGTTGCCGACCTGCACGCGTGCGGCGATGCGCTCGATGGTCTCGTCGATGCGCGAATGCACGCCCAGGGTCAGGCCGTAGCCGGTGGCGTTGATCTGGTCGATCACCGCATCGAGCTGGTCGGCCTTCCAGCGGATCACGTGCAGCACCGGGCCGAAGATCTCGCGCTGCAGCTGCGCCAGCGACTGCAGTTCGTAGGCGCGCGGGGCGAAGAAGCTGCCGTGCGCGGTGCCGTCGTCGGTGGCGGCGACGGCGATCAGCCGCGCTTCGCGGTCCATGCGCGCGGCATGCTCGGTGAGGATCTGCAGCGCGTCGGCATCGATCACCGGGCCGACGTCGGTGGACAGCAGGCCCGGGTCGCCGATCTTCAGTTCGGCCATCGCGCCGGCCAGCATGGTCATCACCTTGTCGGCGATGTCGTCCTGCACGAACAGCACGCGCGCGGCCGAGCAGCGCTGTCCGGCGGAGATGAAGGCGCTGGAGATCGCATCCTTGACCACCGCTTCGGGCAGCGACGAGGAGTCGGCGATGAACGCGTTCTGGCCGCCGGTCTCGGCGATCAGCACGCCGATCGCGGCGTCGCGCGCGGCCATGGCGCGGTTGATCGCGCGCGCGGTCTCGGTGGAGCCGGTGAAGGCGACGCCGGCCACACGCGGGTCGCGGGTCAACGCGGCGCCGACGGTGGCGCCGTCGCCGGGCAGGAACTGCACCGCCGCTTCCGGCACGCCGGCGTCGTGCAGCAGCTTCACCGCGGCATGGCCGATCAGGTTGGTCTGCTCGGCCGGCTTGGCGATGACGCTGTTGCCGGCGGCCAGCGCCGCGGCGACCTGGCCGAGGAAGATCGCCAGCGGGAAGTTCCACGGGCTGATGCACACGAACACGCCGCGGCCGTGCAGCTGCAGTTCGTTGGATTCGCCGGTCGGCCCGGGCAGGCGCTCGGGCGCGCCGAACTGGGCGCGCGCCTGGCCGGCGTAGTAGCGCAGGAAATCCACGGCCTCGCGCACTTCGGCGACGCCGTCGGGCAGGGTCTTGCCGGCTTCCTTGGCGCACAGCGCGATGAACTCGGGCAGGCGCGCTTCCAGCAGGTCGGCGGCGTGCTCAAGGATGGTGGCGCGGCTGGCGGCCGGGGTGCGGTTCCAGCCCGGCTGCGCGGCCACCGCATTGGCCAGCGCCTTCTCCACCGTGGCGGCGTCGGCCGGCTGCCAGCGGCCCACGGTCTGGCGGCGGTCGGCGGGATTGACCACCGGCAGCGGCTCGCTGGCGAGCACCGCGCCCGGCACCAGCGGCGCGGCCTGCCAGGGCTTGATCGCGGCGTTGAGCTGGTCGGCCAGCGCGCGCAGGTCGTTGTCGTTGGCGAGGTTGGCGCCCATGGAATTCTTCCTGTTGTGGTTCTGGCTGCGCAGCAGGTCGGCCGGCAGCGGAATCTTCGGATGCGGGATGGAGGCGAACGCGGACACGGCCTCGACCGGGTCGCGGATCAGGTCCTCGATGGCCACGTCCTCGTCGGTGATGCGGTTGACGAAGCTGGAGTTGGCGCCGTTCTCGAGCAGGCGCCGCACCAAGTACGGCAGCAGGTCCTCGTGCGAGCCGACCGGCGCGTACACGCGGCACGGCACGCCCAGACGATCGGCGGGGATCACCTCGGCGTAGAGGTCGTCGCCCATGCCGTGCAGCTTCTGGTGTTCGTAGTCCTTTCCGCCGGCGATGGCGCGCACCGCGGCGATGGTCTGCGCATTGTGGGTGGCGAACATCGGGTACAGCGCGTCGCTGTGCGCGAACATGCGCTTGGCGCAGGCCAGGTAGGACACGTCGGTGTTCTGCTTGCGGGTGAACACCGGATAGCCCGGATGGCCCTCGACCTGCGCGCGCTTGATCTCCGCGTCCCAATATGCGCCCTTGACCAGGCGCACCGGGATGCGGCGGCCGACGCGGCGCGCCAGGTCGGCGAGGAAGTCGATCGTGTACGGGGTGCGCTTCTGGTACGCCTGCACCGCCAGGCCGTAACCTTCCCAGCCGTCCAGCGACGGATCGGAGAAGGTGGCCTCGATGATGTCCAGCGACAGCTCCAGGCGGTCGGCTTCCTCGGCATCCACCGTGTAGCCGATGCCGTAGGACCGGGCCAGCTGCGCCAACTCCAGCACGCCCGGCACCAGCTCGGCCATCACCCGCGCGCGCTTGGCGTGCTCGTAGCGCGGGTACAGCGCGGACAGCTTGATCGAGATGCTGGGCGCGGCGAACACGTCGCTGCCCTTGTACGAGCCGTTCGGGCCGCTGCGGCCGATCGCGTGGATCGCCTGGCGGTAGGCGTCGAGATAGCGGTGCGCGTCCTTCATGGTCAGCGCGCCTTCGCCGAGCATGTCGAACGAGTAGCGGTACAGCGCGTTGTCGCCCTTCTTGGAGCGCGACAGCGCCTCGCCGATGGTCCGGCCCATCACGAACTGGTGGCCCATGATCTTCATCGCCTGGCGCACCGCCAGACGGATCACCGGCTCGCCGACGCGGCCGATCAGGCGCTTGAACGCGCCGGCCACGTCGGCGCGGGTCAGGTCGTTGATCTGCACCAGCTTGCCGGTGAGCATCAGGCCCCAGGTGGAGGCGTTGACCAGCACCGAGTCGCTCTCGCCCATGTGCTTCTTCCAGTCCGCATCGCCAAGCTTGTCGCGGATCAGCTTGTCGGCGGTTTCCTGGTCGGGGATGCGCAGCAGCGCCTCGGCCACGCACATCAGCAGCACGCCTTCCTCGCTGCCCAGGTCGTACTGGCGCATGAAGGCCTCGATCGCGCCCTGGTCCTGGGCGCGGGCGCGCACGCGGGTGACCAGGTCGGCGGCCAGCGCCTGCACCTTGGCCTGGTCGGCGGCGGGCAGGCGCGCCTGCTCGAGCAGTTCGCGCACGTGTTCGGCCTCGTCCTTCAGCCAGGCGGCGGTGATCGCGGCGCGCAGTGCGTGGGAGGCGGGCGGCAGTTCGGGGGCAAGCAGCGGCGAGGGAGACGCGGACGGCATCGCCGGGGAGGACCCGGCGCCAGACAGAGCGTTCATGCGGGGAGGACCAGGGAAGATGCGCCCATTTTATGTCAGCGCCCGCTCGCGCAGCGCGTCGGCGACTGTGCCCGATCCCGCATGTCGAGGCGGGTCTGAACGGCCGCGGCGAGAATCTGGTTGCAATGCAGCATTTTTTATGATGAACGCGCGCTTGCCGCCGCGCAGGCCCGGGGCTACCATCGATGCGTTACCCGCGGCTCGGACAGCGCGGCACCCCGGAAGCGCGGTTCGACATGATCGAAATGTTTCCGTTTACGTCGGAGGGGCCGGGTACGCAGCTGCGGCTGCGACCGCCACGGGCGCTCAGCGCCCGGCAATTCGTCGTGCTGTTCGCGGCACTGGCCGGGGCGATGTGGGTGGTGGCGGTGTTGGGGTGGTTCGCCGGCAACGTGTTTGCGCCTGCGTTCGCCCTGTTGCACAGCACCGTGGTGGCGCTCGCGCTGCGCTGGTCATGGCGCAGCGGCGAACGCGAAGAGGACATCCGGGTGGGTCCGGGCTGCGTGGAAGTGACCCGCACGAATGCAGGAACGCCGGCGTTCCGCGCCCACCCGCATTGGGTGCGGTTGCGGATCGAAGGCGACGACAGGGTGGTGCTGGCGTCCAGCGGCAAGCAGGTCCGGGTCGGCGAGTTTCTCGGCCCGGGCGAGCGCCGCGAGCTGGCGCAGACCCTGGAAGGCTTGCTGGCGGCCGCGACCGGCCGCAACCGATGACGCTCCAAGGGGTCTAGGCAATGAAGCAAAGCGGCAGATGGAAGCAACAGGCGGTCAGGGGTGGGTTGGCATTGGCGGCGGCGCTGGCCGCACCGATGGCGTGGGCGCAGTCGGCCGACCCCAAGCCGTGGCAATTGAACATGGGCCGCGGCGTCACCCAGAGCGCCCGCAATGCCTACGACGCGCACATGGTCGCGTTGTGGGTGTGCGTGGTCATCGGCGTGCTGGTGTTCGGCGCGATGGCCTATGCGATGTTCAAGTTCCGCAAGTCCAAGGGCGCGGTCGCCGCGCAGTTCAGCCATAACACCAAGGCCGAGATCGTGTGGACGGTGATCCCGGTGCTGATCCTGATCGTGATGGCGTGGCCGGCCACGGCCAAGCTGATCGCGATGTACGACACCCGCGATGCCGAGATGACGGTCAAGGTCACCGGCTACCAGTGGATGTGGCGCTACGAATACCTGGGCGAGAACGTGGCGTTCACCAGCCGCCTGGAGCGCGGCTCGGACCGCATGCGCCAGAGCGGCAAGGTGCCGACGCTGGAAAGCGATCCGCACTACCTGCTGGACGTGGACAACCGGCTGGTGCTGCCGGTGAACACCAAGGTGCGCTTCGTGATCACCGCCGACGACGTGATCCATGCCTGGTGGGTGCCGGCGCTGGGCTGGAAGCAGGACGCCATCCCCGGGATCATCAACGAGGCCTGGACCAGCATCGAGACGCCCGGCGTGTACCGCGGCCAGTGCGCCGAGCTGTGCGGCAAGGACCACGGCTTCATGCCGATCGTGGTCGAGGCCGTGTCCAAGCAGGATTTCCAGAAGTGGCTGGCCTCGCGCAAGCCGGCTCCCGCCGCCGCGCCGGCCGCGCCCGCGCCTGCCGCTGCGCCGGCGCCGGCCACGCCGGCGGCCCCGGATGCGCCCGCGCCCGACGCCACCGCGCCGGCCGCGCCGCCGCAGGCCGTGCTGCCTCGCCTTCGTTCCGGTTCGCACCTGACCGTGCAAGCCGCCTGATCTCCTGCATTCTTTTTTGAGGTAGCCGCCATGGCCCATTCCGCAGTCGATCACCACGACGAGCACGGGCATCAGCAGAGCTTCGTGGAACGGTGGTTCTTCTCCACCAACCACAAGGACATCGGCACGCTGTACCTGCTTTTCAGCTTCACGATGTTCATCATCGGCGCGGCGATGAGCGTGATCATCCGTGCCGAGCTGGCGCAACCGGGGCTGCAGTTCGTCAAGCCCGAGTTCTTCAACCAGATGACCACCGTGCATGCGCTGGTGATGATCTTCGGCGGCGTCATGCCGGCCTTCGTCGGCCTGGCCAACTGGATGATCCCGCTGCAGATCGGCGCGCCGGACATGGCGCTGCCGCGCATGAACAACTGGTCGTTCTGGCTGCTGCCGGTGGCTTTCACCCTGCTGCTGCTGACCCTGTTCATTCCTGGCGGCGCACCCGCCGGCGGCTGGACGCTGTATCCGCCGCTGTCGCTGCAGGGCGGCTACAACGTGGCCTTCAGCGTGTTCGCGATCCACGTCGCCGGCATCAGCTCGATCATGGGCGCGATCAACATCATCGCCACCGTGCTGAACATGCGCGCGCCGGGCATCGACCTGCTGAAGATGCCGATCTTCTGCTGGGCCTGGCTGATCACCGCGTTCCTGCTGATCGCGGTGATGCCGGTGCTGGCCGGCGCGGTGACCATGCTGCTGACCGACAAGTTCTTCGGCACCTCGTTCTTCAACGCGGCCGGCGGCGGCGACCCGGTGATGTACCAGCACATCTTCTGGTTCTTCGGCCACCCCGAGGTCTACATCATGATCCTGCCGGCGTTCGGCGTGATCAGCGAGATCATCCCGACCTTCAGCCGCAAGCCGCTGTTCGGCTACCAGGCGATGGTCTACGCGATCGCGGCGATCGCGTTCCTGAGCTTCATCGTCTGGGCCCACCACATGTTCACCGTGGGCATGCCGCTGGGCGGCGAGATCTACTTCATGTTCGCCACGATGCTGATCTCCATCCCCACCGGGGTGAAGGTGTTCAACTGGGTCAGCACCATGTGGCAGGGCTCGCTGACGTTTGAATCGCCGATGCTGTGGGCGGTGTCGTTCGTGATCCTGTTCAGCATCGGCGGCTTCTCCGGGCTGATGCTGGCGATCGTGCCGGCCGACTTCCAGTACCACGATACCTATTTCGTGGTCGCGCACTTCCACTACGTGCTGGTCACCGGCGCGGTGTTCGCGCTGATCGCCGCGGTGTACTACTGGTGGCCGAAGTGGACCGGGCGCATGTACAACGAGGGCTGGGCCAAGTTCCATTTCTGGTGGACCATGCTGTTCGTCAACCTGCTGTTCTTCCCGCAGCACTTCCTCGGCCTGGCCGGCATGCCGCGGCGCATCCCCGACTACAACGTGGTGTTCGCCGACTGGAACCTGATCAGCTCGATCGGCGCGTTCGGCATGTTCGTCACTCCGTTCCTGATGGCCGGCATCCTGCTGGCGTCGCTGCGCAGCGGCGCGCGCGCCGAGGCGCGTTCGTGGGAAGGCGCGCGCGGCCTGGAGTGGACCGTGCCGTCGCCGGCGCCGGCGCATACCTTCACCCTGCCGCCGGTGCTCAAGCCCGGCGACCTGGCCCACGACGACATCAGCCACTGATGACCGCGCAACAACCGCCGCTCGACGATCTGGTGCTGCGCCGCAAGCGCGCCGTGCGCACCGCGCTGGTGGTCGGCGCGATCGCGTTGCTGATCTACGCCGGCTTCATCCTGTCCGGGGTGCTCGGCCGATGAACGCGCCGGCGCCCCGCGTGCACAGCAGCGCCGGCCTGTTCAAGCTGGTCGGCGTGGCGCTGGCGGTGTTCGTGCTGACCTTCTCGCTGGTGCCGCTGTACCGCATCGCCTGCGAGAAGGTGTTCGGCGTGCGCCTGGAGCGCGGTCCGGGCGAAGGCCCGCAGGCGGGCAAGCCGTTGCTCGGCAAGCGCACGGTCAAGGTGGAATTCGACGGCGGGGTGAACTCCAAGCTGCCGTGGTCGTTCCACCCGGAGCAGCTGACCATGGATGTGGTGCCCGGCGAACTCAACGAGGCGCTGTATTACGCGCGCAACGACGGCGCAGGCGCGATCGTCGGCAGCGCGGTGCCGTCGGTGGCGCCGTCGCGCGCGTCCGGCTACTTCACCAAGACCGAGTGCTTCTGCTTCACCGCGCAGACCCTGCAGGCCGGCGAGAAGCGCGACATGCCGGTGCGCTTCATCGTCGACCCGAACCTGCCGAGCGACATCACTACCATCACCCTGTCGTATACCTTCTTCAAGAACGATGCGCTGAGTGCCGAACTGGGATCGCCGAAACTGGCCGGTTCCGTGCACTCAGCCCCTTGACCCGACCCGGAACGCCCGCCATGGCCCAGCCCAGCACCGACGCCACTGCCTATTACGTGCCCAGCCACAGCCGCTGGCCGTTCATCGGCTCGATCGCGATGTTCGTGACCATGATCGGCGTGGCCAGTTGGCTCAACGACGCGGCCTGGGGCAAGTGGAGCTTCTTCGCCGGCATCGCGATGCTGGTGGCGACCTTGTTCATGTGGTTCGGCGACGTGATCCGCGAGTCCATCGCCGGTCACTACAACCGTCAGGTCGACGTGTCCTTCCGCATGGGCATGGTCTGGTTCATCTTCTCCGAAGTGATGTTCTTCGGCGCGTTCTTCGGCGCGCTGTTCTACACCCGCACCTTCATCCTGCCGTGGCTGGGCGGCGAGGGCGACGGGGTGATGACCAACGCGCTGCTGTGGGACGGCTATTCGGCGGCGTGGCCGACCAACGGCCCGGGCGCGGTCGGCGGCCAGTTCCAGACCATCCCGGCCTGGGGCCTGCCGCTGATCAATACGCTGATCCTGCTCAGCTCCGGCGTGACCCTGACCATCGCCCACCACGCGCTGAAGGCCGGCCATCGCGCGCGCCTGCTTGTGTTCCAGGGGCTGACCGTGCTGCTGGGCTGCGTCTTCCTGTTCTTCCAGGCCGAGGAATACATCCACGCCTACAAGGAACTCAACCTGACCCTGGGTTCGGGCATCTATGGCTCGACCTTCTTCATGCTCACCGGCTTCCACGGCGTGCACGTGCTGCTGGGCACGGTCATGTTGCTGGTGATGTGGCTGCGCTCGGCACGCGGACATTTCAGCCGCGACAACCATTTCGCCTTCGAAGCGGCGGCGTGGTACTGGCACTTCGTCGACGTGGTGTGGCTGGCGTTGTTCTTGTTCGTTTATGTGTTGTGAGGGCGGGACCGGGGACCGGGGACCAGGGACCAGGGACCAGGGACCAGGGACCCGGGGATGGCCGCAAGTGCGCCGCATTTTTGCTTTTCTGTAGGAGGGGCTTTAGCCGCGACGCGTTGCCGAGGAGGCGTCGGCGCTAAAGCCCCTCTACAGAAAAACTGTCGGGCTTGATGGCAAAAGGCCGCTTTGTTCTTCAAATAATTGGCAATTTTTTCATCAGGGCGTTTGACGGCGATTTTTTCGCTCGGACACCATCCTGCGGTCCCCGGTCCCCGGTCCCCGCTCTACCGGCCCAACCCATGCGGCTTGATCACCCCGGTATAGATGCCCAGGATCACCAGCAGGATCAGGCAGACCGATAGGCCGATGCGCCAGGTCAATGCGTTCACCGTGCGCTTGCTCTGGCCGCGGTCCACCAACAGGTAGTACAGGCCGGCGCCGAGGTTCCACAGAATGACCAGCAGGAAGGCGACGATCAGCAGGGTTTTCAGCGAGTCGTTCATGGGCGTCTCGGTGCACGGTATCGCTGCATTATGACCCTGGCCGCGTCCTCGCGCGTCGCCGCGCGCGCGCGCATGCCGCTGTGGCTGGGCTGGGGGCTCGCGCTGGCGGTGGCGCTGGGATTCTGCGCGCTGGGCCGCTGGCAATTGCTGCGCATGCACGAGAAACAGGCGCTGCTCGCGCAGGCCGCGCACGTGCGCGACCGTCCGCAGGCGCTGGCCGATGCGCTGCGCACGCTGCGCCCGGCGCAGCTGGCCTGGGTGCACGGCAGCGGCCGTTTCCTGCCCGGGCAGATCCTGCTCGACAACCAATTGCGCGAGGGCCGCAGCGGGGTCAAGGTCTATCAGCCGTTCCTGGCCGACGGCGCGTCCGCGCCGCTGCTGGTCGAACTGGGCTGGCTGCCGTTGCCGGCCGATCGCGCGCTGCCCACACCGGTGCCGCTGCACGGGCAGTACGCGCTGGCCGGCCTGCTCGGCCCGGCGCCGTCGCACGGGCTGGCGCTGGGGCCGGCGCTGGTCGCCGCGCCGGCGCCGCAGCTGTGGCTGGCGATGCGCATCGAGCCGGCGGCGATCGGCGAGGCGCTCGGACGCCGCGACATTTTGTCGCAGGTGCTGCGCCTGGATCCGGCGTTGCCGCTGGGCTATCCGCGCGACCTGGAGATGCTGCCGAACACCCTGCCGCCCGAGCGCCACTTGGGTTACGCGGTGCAATGGTTCGGCCTGGCGCTGGCCGTGCTGATCACCGCGGCGCTGCTGAGTTGGCGCGCGCGCAAGGGACGGGGCGGGCGCTGAGCGCGCGCGCATGAGAAAATCCCCGGCATGAATGCCTCCCCCTCGGCTCCACGCCAGGCGACCGCGCGCGGCCGCTGGACGTTGATCGCGCTGTTCGTCCTGTTCTTCGGCTCGATGCTGGTCGCCGGCGCGCTGCGTTTTTCCGGCTGGCAACCGCCGGGCAACCGCAACCACGGCGAACTGCTGCAGCCGCCGGCCGACCTGCGCGCGCTGCAGCCGCGGCTGGACGACGGCAGCGTCTACGCCTGGCAGCCGCAGCAGCGCGTGTGGCGCATCGCACTGGCGCCGCCGCGCGACTGCGCGAGCGCCTGCGAGGCGCTGGCGCGCGATCTGAACAAGGTCTGGCAGCTGTTCGGCCACGACGCCGACCACGTGCAGATCCTGTGGATCGGCACGCCGCCGGCGGCGGTGCGCGCGCTGCCGCAGGTGCGCGTGCTGCGCGCCGACCCGGCACTGCTGGCCGGCCTGCCGCGCGTGCACGATGCCGCAGGCGTGCCGGTCTACGTGATCGATCCGAACGGCTTCGTGGTGCTGCGCTACGCGCCGGGCTTCGACCCGGCCGGACTGCGCGCGGATGTGTCGAAGCTGCTGAAACTCCTGTGAGTCACCCCCTATGAACCTGTTCGCGCCGCCGGCGCTGTTTCGGCACTTCCACCGCATGGCCTGGCTGGCGGCGTTGTTCACCGCCAGCACGATCATGTTCGGATCGTTCGTGCGCCTGTCCGACGCGGGCATGAGTTGCCCGGACTGGCCGACCTGCTATGGCCGGGTGACCTGGCCGCAGAGCAGCGACGAGGCCAACGCGCACGCCGCGAGCAAGATTCGTCCGCTGGAGACGCACAAGGCCTGGCGCGAGCAGGTGCACCGGTTCCTGGCCGGGGCGCTGGGCGTGGAAGTGCTGGTGCTGTCGTTGCTGGCCGCGCGCCGGCGCCGGCTCGGCATCGCGCAGATCGTCGGCGCCGCGGCGCTGGTGGCGCTGTCGATCCCGCTGTACATGTCCGGCTGGCCGACGTGGGCGATGGCGTTGGCCGGTGCCGGCGAGGCGATCCTGCTGCTGGCGGCGCTGCGCTGGTCCAACAGCGACCTGGCGCGCGCGGCGGCGCTGACCCTGGCGGTGGTGATCTTCCAGGCCCTGCTGGGCATGTGGACGGTGACCCTGCTGCTCAAGCCGATCGTGGTGATGGGGCATCTGCTCGGCGGCCTGCTGATGTTCTCGCTGCTGGTGTGGATGGCCTGGCGCGCCACCCACCTGCCGATCACCCTGGCCGACGCGTCGCGGCTGAAGTGGCTGCTGCGCCTGGGCGTGGCGCTGCTGGCGCTGCAGATCGCGCTCGGCGGCTGGGTCAGCGCCAACTACGCGGCGCTGGCCTGCGGCGGCGGCAGCTGGTCGGCCGACAACTTCCCGCGCTGCGTCAGCCAGTGGTGGCCGCCGCACGATTTCCGCGAAGGCTTCACCCTGTGGCGCGGCATCGGCGTGGACTACGAAGGCGGCGTGCTCGACGGCGCGGCGCGCATCGCGATCCAGATGGCGCACCGGATGATGGCGCTGGTCGTGGCGGCCTACCTGCTGTGGCTGGGCTGGCGGCTGAGCCGCTCGCCGGGCATGCGCGGCTGGGCGGCGGCGCTGGTGGTGCTGCTGCTGGCGCAGGTCAGCCTGGGCATCCTCAACGTCAAGCTGGCGCTGCCGCTGCCGGTGGCGGTGCTGCACAACGCCGGCGCGGTGGCGCTGCTGTTCGTGCTGGTGTCGCTGCTGGCGCGCTTGCGGGCGCCGCAATGAGCGCGACGGGCATCCACTGGCGCGACTACTGGGACCTGACCAAGCCCAAGGTGGTGGCGCTGATCGTGTTCACCGCGCTGGTCGGCATGTGCCTGGCGATTCCCGGCGTGCCGACCTGGGCGCAGGTGCGTACCGGCCTGATCGGCTTCTTCGGCATCTGGCTGGCGGCCTCGGCCGCGGCGGCGATCAACCAGTTGCTGGACGCGCGCATCGACGCGCAGATGGCGCGCACCTCGTGGCGGCCGCTGGTGGTGGGCAAGGTGCTGCCGTGGCAGGTGCTGCTGTTCGCTACGGCGCTGACCGCGCTGTCGATGACGATCCTGGTGATCTGGGTCAACACCATCACCGCGGTGCTGACCTTCGCCTCGCTGATCGGCTACGCGGTGATCTACACCGTGTTCCTCAAGCGCACCACGCCGCAGAACATCGTCATCGGCGGCCTGGCCGGCGCCGCGCCGCCGCTGCTGGGCTGGGCCGCGATCACCGGCATGCAGGGCCAGTGGGACTGGGCCTACGCGTCGTTGCTGGTGCTGATCATCTTTGTGTGGACGCCGCCGCACTTCTGGGCGCTGGCGATCTTCCGCCGCGCCGACTACGCCAAGGCATCGATCCCGATGCTGCCGGTCACCCACGGCGTGGTGCATACGCGCAGGCAGATCCTGGTGTACACGCTGCTGCTGGTGGTGGTGACCCTGCTGCCGGTGGCGGTGGGCATGAGCGGCGTGTTCTACCTCGGCGGCACGCTGGTGCTCGATGCGGTGTTCGTCTGGTTCGCCTGGCGCATGCTCGACCCGCCGGACGAGATGTTCTCGATGCGCATGTTCGGCTATTCGATCGTGTACCTGATGGCGTTGTTCGCTTTCCTGCTGGTCGATCACTGGATCGGCTGAGCGTCCCGTTCCCGTTCGCGGCACTCAAGGGACGGCGGCCCAGGCCGCTACCGATGGATTGACCGTAGACGGCGAGACCGTTGGGAGGGCGTATGTGGGGAAAGAGCAAGCGCGATGCGGCGATGGCGCTGCAGGGCATGACCGCACGTCTGCGTGAGGTCGAGACCGAGCGCGACCGTGCCCACGCCGAGGCCGAACACGCCCGGACCGAGCTCAGCTATCTGCGCGGCCGCTTCGACCTGGTCACCGGCGGCACCAGCGACGGCCTGTGGGACATGAGCGTGGTGGCCGGCGATCCGATCAATCCGGCCAACGAGTTCTGGTGGTCGACCCAGTTCCGTGCGCTGCTCGGCTTCGCCTCGGAGGCGGAGTTCCCCAACGTGCTCGACAGCTGGGCCTCGCGCCTGCATCCGCAGGACAAACAGGCCACGCTGGACGCGTTCGCCGCGCACCTGGCCGATCGCAGCGGCCGCACCGCGTACGATGTGGAGTACCGGCTGCAGCTGAAGAACGGTCAATACCGCTGGTTCCGCGCGTTGGGAACCACCCAGCGCGACGCCAACGGCGCACCGCTGCGGGTGGCCGGCTCGCTCACCGACATCGGCGAGCGCCGCGAGCGCGATGCCTTCCTCGACGTGATCCTGACCCGCTTCGAACTGGGCGCGGAGATGCTCAACGACGGCCTGTGGGACATGAGCGTGATCGCCGGCGACCCGATCAATCCGGCCAACGAGTTCTGGTGGTCGCCGCAGTTCCGCGCGCTGCTCGGCTTCGCCTCGGAGGCGGAGTTCCCCAACGTGCTCGACAGCTGGGCCTCGCGCCTGCACCCGGAAGACAAGCAGGCCGCGCTGAACGCGTTCGCCGCGCATCTCAACGACCGCAGCGGCCGCACCTCCTTCGACATCGAATACCGCTTGCAGCAGAAGAGCGGCCAGTACCGTTGGTTCCGCGCGCGCGGGCTGACCAAGCGCGCGGCCGATGGCACGCCGCTGCGTGCGGTCGGTGCGTTGCTGGACATCCATGCCGCGCGTCAGCTCGGCGACGCGGCACGCACGCTGCAGGTCGCGGCGGCCGAGATGGTCGAGGACAACAACGACCTGGCGCGGCGCACCGAGCAGCAGGCGGCGGCGCTGGAGGAAGCGGCCAGTTCGATGGAAGAGATCACCAGCACCGTGCAGAGCAACGTGGACCACGTGGGCCATGCCAATCGGCTGGTGGACGGCGCCAGCGACGTGGCCCAGCGCGGCGGCACGGTGGTGAACGACGTGGTCGCGACGATGGCCGGCATCGAAACCGCATCGCGCAAGATCTCCGACATCATCAGCGTCATCGACGGCATCGCGTTCCAGACCAACATTCTGGCGCTCAACGCCGCGGTGGAAGCGGCACGCGCCGGCGAACAGGGCCGCGGTTTCGCGGTGGTGGCCACCGAGGTGCGCAGCCTGGCCCAGCGCTGCACCGATGCGGCCAGGGAAGTGCGCGGCCTCATCGCCAGCTCCAGCGAGCAGGTCGAACGCGGGTCGGCGCTGGTGGCGCGGGCCGGGACCACCATGGGCGAACTGTTCACTGCGGTGCGCGAGGTGCAGGGGATCATGGGCGAGATCGCCAACGCCAGCCGCGAGCAGAGCGCCGGCATCGTCCAGGTCAACCAGATCGTGGTGCAGATGGATACCGCGACGCAGAAGAACGCGGCCCTGGTCGAGAAGATGGCCGACGCCGCGCGCGGCCTGGAGGGCCAGGCGCAGGGCCTGACCGCGCACACCACCAGCGGCCGCCGCCCGGGCAGCGGCCATGCCGCCGAACCAGTGCGCGCGGTGGCCTGAGCGGTACGCAGCGAAGCCGCTGGCGCGGCGGCGGCGGCGTCGCTCGACGCCGCGCCGGCCGATGGACACGCCGCGCACCAAGCGGCATCCGCGGCGAGCCACCTCGAATATGTTTATGCGATGCCTTTCGTTCGATGGCGCCCGGCGCGCGCGCTGCCTAGGCAGGCGCGTGCGCCAGCACGGACGCATGCCGCGATGACTCGGGCGCTCAGCTCAGCCAGTGCTGGCAGCTGTCGCGTTCCTCGCTGCCGCAGCTTTGCTGCATCTTGTGCTGCAGGCGTGCGAGCACGGCGCTGCCGTCATGGCCCTTGCTCCAGCCCTGCAGGGTCTTGGCCAGGGTGTCGAAGCGCTGCTTGGTGCGCTGGTGGTAGCCGCCGGGCTGCCCGGCCAGTTCGCCGATGACCTGGCCGGCGGCGGCCTCGATCGCGGCCGCATTGTCCGGCTGCAGCCGGATCAGGCCATCGACATAGAGCACGCCCCACTGCACCCGGGTGGCGGGGCCTTCGGCGCTCTCGTAGGCCTTCTTCAGCCAGTACAGCGCGGTCTGCCTGTCGCCGCGCGCCTCGGCCAGGCCGGACAGTTCCGGCATGTAGTAGTACGGCGTCTTGCTGCGCCCCAGTTCGGCCAGCAGCAGCTGTTCGGCGCCGGCGCTGTCACCGGCGTCGTCGAGCAGGCCGGCGGCGTTGCTGATCGTGGATTGGCGTTCGTAGTCGGTCTTGGCGGCCTGTTCGGCCCAGCGCACGCGCTGCTGTACCTTTTCGGTCACCGCGGCCGGCAACGGCGGATGCGGCGCGTCGCCCGGATCGGCCGGCTGGCCCTGCGCCAGCCGCGCCAGTTGGATGTCGGCATAGGCGGTGTCCAGGCGATCGCTGATCGGTAGGCTCGCGTCGGCGTAGACCTGGTCCAGCGCGTGACTCAGCGCGCGCGACAGCGTGGCCCGTTCGCCGGCATCGGCGGCCGCGGCCTGGACCAGCTCGCGCGCCGAGTAGGTCAGGGTGCTGCGGTTGGCGCGGACCTCGGCCGGATCGGCCAGCACCGCCTGCAGCAGGCGGCGATCAGTGGCGCGGCGCTTGGCCTCCATGGCACCGGCCTTGTCCGGATCCTGCGCGGCCAGCGCCAGCAGTGCGAAGCGGCGCTGCAGTGCCGGCTGCGGCGCGGCGGCGGCCAATTGCGCGAGCACGCCGGCGGCCTGCTCCGGCTTGACCAACTGGCTCGCATCCACCGCCCAGCCGTATTCGCCGAGCAGGGTCCAGTCGTCGGCGCCGAGCGTGGTGGGCGCTTTCAGCGCCTGTTGCAGCAGTTGCGTCGAGCTGGTGGTGCGGGTCGCCGCCACGCGCAACGCTTCGGCCAGCCGGCCGGTGTCGCTGTCGCCGGCCAGGCGGGTGACCTCGCTGCGATCGGGGCGCAGCACGATGATGGTCGGGTAGCCCTTGATGCCGAAGCGTTCGCCCCAGGCCTGCGCGCCTTCCGAATCGCCGTCCAGGTGCACCGCGACGAACGCGCGGGTGCGGGCGATGAAGGCCGGGTCCTTGAACAGCGTGGCCTTGAGCCGGTTGCACGGCGGGCACCAGGCCGCGCCCCAGTACAGCAGCACCGGCTTGTTGTGTTCGCGCGCTTCGGCGAAGGCGTCGTCCACGTCGCCCTCGCGCCAGGCGATGCCGGCGCTGTCGGACGTCTTGGCCGGCGCAGCGGTCTGTGGCTTGGAGGCGGCAGGCGGCTTGTCGCAGCCGCCCAGCGCCAGCACTGCGGCAAGGCTGGCGGCCGTCATCACGGAAAGGCGGAGCGTACGGCGCATACGTCGGTCACCGGGCGAAGAGGGGAGGAGCGGCAACAGCGGATGCCGTGCAGGCCATGGCGCCAATCGCGCACTCTACCTAGCCGATCGTGCCGCGGGTACCCGGCGGACATGTCGTTTGCGCATTTGCATATGCCGCGATTCAGCGGCGGCGGCCGGCGCGCGTTTGCCACACGGCGCGAACGACGGCGCGTGGCGGGCCGTCATGGCGCAACGTTGCTGTTTTGCCACGGCGGCTCGCCGCGATCGGCGTGTTGTGCACGCACGCAGGCGTCGGCCGCGCCTTCTCGGGCAGGCCGCGCCGATCCGTCGCCGTGCCGCGCTCGCTAGTCCTGTGTCGCCGTCTTCGTATCGCGCGCGTAGCGCTGCGCGACGAAGGCGCAGACGATCAGCTGGATCTGGTGGTAGATCATCACCGGCAGCACGATCGCGCCGAGGCTGCCGCTGGCGAACAGCACCTTGGCCATCGGCACGCCGGTGGCCAGGCTCTTCTTCGAGCCGCAGAACACGATCGGGATCTCGTCCTGGCGGGCGAAGCCCAGCCGCCGCGCGGCGAAGGTGATCAGTCCCATCGCCAGCGCCAGCAGCAGCGCGGCGACCAGCGCCACCCCGAGCAGCGCCGGCAGCGGCGTCTTGCGCCACAGGCCTTCGATCACCGCGGCGCTGAAGGCGGTGTACACCACCAGCAGGATCACGCCCTGGTCGGTGTAGCGCAGCACCGCGCGGCGCCGTTCGACCCAGCCGCCGATCCAGCGCCGCAGCAGGTGGCCGGCCACGAACGGCACCAGCAGCTGCAGCATGATCTTGCCCATCGCCTCCAGCGGGTTGGCCATCGCGCTCTGCGCACCGGCCAGCAGGCCCATCAGCAACGGCGTCAGGAACACCCCGAGCAGGCTCGACAGCGAAGCGCTGCACACCGCCGCCGGCACGTTGCCGCCGGCCATCGAGGTGAACGCGATCGACGACTGCACGGTGGACGGCAGCGCGCACAGGAACAGCACGCCGATGTACAGCTCCGGGGTCAGCAGCCAGTGCGACAGCGGCTTGAGCAACAGGCCGAGCAGCGGGAACAGCACGAAGGTGGCGGCGAGGATGGTCAGGTGCAGGCGCCAGTGCAGCGCGCCGGCGACGATCGCCTCGCGCGACAGCCGCGCGCCGTGCAGGAAGAACAGCGCGGCGATGGCGATATCGGTGGCGTCGTCCATCACCGCCGCGGCGCGGCCCTGCACCGGCAGCAGCGAGGCCAGCAGCACGGTGCCGAGCAGGGCCAGGGTGAAGGGCTCGATGCGCAGGCGGGCGAGGAGGTTCTTCATGATGTGATGCCTGGAATAAAAAGCCTCGGATCTGGTTGGTATTCTCACACGCCGGTCCTGAAGGTGAGTTCGAATGCAGCCCACTGTCGCCAGTGCCATGCAGACGTTGGCGTTGAACGCGGCGAGAAAGTTTCGCGGCGACTATCTGGTGATGAGCCGGGAGGCGTTCTGGGATGCGGACCAGAACAATCATCTGCTGCATTCCGGGGAATTCGGGGGCTACCGCGAGCAGTTGTTGAGAACCCTGCTGGCGTCGTATCTGCCGGCGCGCCTGTCGATCGGCAGCGGTTTCCTGGCCACGCCGCTGCAGCACCACAGCACGCAGTGCGATGTCGTCATCTACGACCGCGATGCCACGCCCAGCCTGGATCTGTCCGGCGGAAGAGTGTTCTATCCGACGGAGACCTGCGCCGCGGTCGGTGAAGCCAAATCGACCCTGACGTTCGCTGCACTGAAGGAGGCCTTGCACAAGCTGGCCTGCACCAAGCGGTTGCGTTCGGAGCACTGCCCGCCCGGCTTGCCGGTCGCGCCGAACGATGCGGTATTCCACATGTGGAACCAGTTCGCGCTGGAGGAGGCGACTCCGGGCCTTCTCGACGCCCATCGTACGTCCCTGTTTCAGCCATCCAGGATCGAGCAGCAGAACCTGGTGACGTTCCTGGTGTGCGAGAAGATCGAGTGGCCAAGCGGAGCCCAGCCCGGGACGAGCGGGTTCTACAAGGCGCTCGCCGAACTCTATCCGCGTTCGGCCGATGCGTACCATTTGCGGCACAACATGCTGCTGAGCTTGGAAGACGGGTTTCTGTCCTACTACACCGGTGACGGCGAACTGGGCCCGTTGCCTTATCCATTCCCGCGTCGCGACGAAACCGATTGCGGCTGGCGCTGGCTTCCAGCCAGCGACGACGCAGTGCACATCTTCAATTTTGCCGCCGAGTGCGCGCTGGCGTCGTCGCGCACGTGGATCTACGAGTTCCTCGCCAATGCGCATTTGCAGGGAAAACAGGTTCCGCAGTATCGCTACATCCCGCTGAGTTAGCCGGACTGCCGGTTGTCCCTCAGTGCAGCGCGGCGCGCGCCTTGAACAGCTCGCGCAGTTCGTACTTGTCGGTCTCGTCCAGGCCTTGCGCGCGTTGCTTGGCCTGCAGTTCCTCCAGCCGCTGCTGCAGGGTCTGCCGCTCCAGTTGCACCACCACGTCGTGCAGTTCCTGGCGCCAGCTGGCGGTCTCGCCGGGAATCTCCTGCACCGCCAGTTTCTGCAGCGCGGCCAGTTCCTCGCGTTCGTGGAAGTGTTCGAGCAGCGCGCCGGTGGTGATCTCCGGGCGCGTGTGCACGATCTCCAACAACTCGATCATCAGTTCGATGCCGGGCAGGCGCAGGCCGGCGAACGGGTAGGGCGGCGGCAGGTCCAGCGCCAGCGAAGGCGTATGCAGCAGGCGCACGATCGCCTCGCGCACCAGGCTGCGCTTCTGCGTGGGACGCACCGCGCGCGGCGGCGGCTTGGCCGGCTGCGCGGCGGCGGGCGCGGGGCCGCCGATGCCGGTGATCTCGGCCAGGCGCTGGCGCATCAGGTCGCCGAAGGCGCCATCGGGGATCTGCGCCAGCATCGGCCGTGCGCGTTCGGCCAGCCGCGCCTTGCCGTCGAGCGTGGCCAGGTTGACCTCGCGCGAGAGTTCGTCGAAGAAGAACTGCGACAGCGGCGTGGCCTGCTGCAGGCGCGCGGCGAAGCCGTCGGCGCCTTCCTTGCGCACGATGCTGTCCGGGTCCTCGCCGTCGGGCAGGAACAGGAAGAACGCCTGGCGCCCGTCCTTCATCCGCGGCAGCACCGATTCCAGCGCCTTCCAGCCGGCGCGGCGGCCGGCGGCATCGCCGTCGAAGCAGAAGAACACGTCCGGCGCGTTGCGGAACAGCAGTTCGGCGTGCTCGGAGGTGGTTGCCGTGCCCAGCGTCGCCACCGCCTGGGTGACCCCGAACTGGAACAGCGAGACCACGTCCATGTAGCCTTCGACCACGATCAGCCGCTCGATCTTCTGGTTGGCCTGGCGTACCTGCCACAGGCCGTACAGCTCGCGGCCCTTGTGGAACAGCGCGGTCTCCGGCGAGTTCAGGTACTTGGGGCCGTCGTCCTTGTCCATGACCCGGCCGCCGAAGGCGATGACCCGGCCGCGGCGGTCGAAGATCGGGAACATGACCCGGTCGCGGAACTTGTCGTAGACGTGGCCGCGCTCGTTCTTGGAGAACAGTCCGGCGCGTTCGAGCAGCTTGTGGCGACGCTCGTCGGTGCCCAGCGCGTCCTTCAGCGCGCTGAAGCCGTCCGGCGCGTAGCCGATCTGGAAGCGCGTGCGGTTGTCCGCGTCCACGCCGCGGCCGTCGAGATAGCTGCGCGCCTTGTCGCTGGATTCGAGCTGGCGCTGGAAGAACTTGGTCGCCGCGTCCAGCGCCGAGTACAGGTCGCGATGGTCGTCGCCGGCGGCCTGCGCGGCGCCGCGCTGCTGCGCGTCGCGCGGCACTTCCATGCCGGCGCGCTTGGCCAGTTCGTCGACCGCGTCGAGGAACTCGAGGCGGTCGTAGTTCATCAGGAAGCTGATCGCGGTGCCGTGCGCGCCGCAACCGAAGCAGTGGTAGAACTGCTTGGTCGGCGACACCGTGAACGAGGCCGAGCGCTCGTCGTGGAACGGGCAGCGCGCCGCGTATTCCTTGCCCTGGCGCTTCAGCGGCACGCGCGTGCCGACCACCTCGACGATGTCGGTGCGGGCGAGCAGGTCGTCGATGAATGCGTCGGGGATGCGGGCCATGGGCGATAGGATGCCATGCGTCCGCGCCGCGGCCACGGATCGGGCCGCAAACCCTGGCGTTGCGGTGCTACAGCTGCGGCGGAACCGCCGTGATCGCGCTGGCGTCGATCCCGGCGGCGGCGAGCTTGCGCCGCGAGCGCAGGCGTTCGTCGATCACCGCGGTGATCAGCGCGCCGACGAAGAACACCACGGTGGCGTAGTAGATCCACACCAGCAGGATCACCAGCGCGCCCATCGAGCCGTAGGCGCTGCCCGGCGCGGCGGTGGCGATGTACAGGCCGATCGCATAGCGCCCGGCCACGAACAGGCAGGCGGTGATGGCGCCGCCGATCACCGCCTGGCGCCACTCCACGCGCCGGTCCGGCAGGTAGTGGTAGAGCACGGCGAAGGCCAGGATGTAGATCGCCAGCGTCGAGACGTAGCCCACCGCGGGCAGCAGCGACGGCAGGCGCGCGAACAGCACCTGCACCACCGTGGTCAGGATCATCGAGATCAGCAGCAGAAAGCCCAGCCCCAGCACCACGCCGAAGGAGAACACGCGCTTCTTCAGCCACGCCATGACCCCTTCCAGGCGCTGCTTGTCGGTGCGGAAGATCAGGTTCAGCGCGTTCTGCAGCTGCGCGAACACCGCGGTGGCGCCGACGAACAGCAGCAGCGTGCTCCACAGCCCGGCCAGCGAACCGACGCTGGGCTGGTTCTTGGCGTTGTCGATGATGGTCTGCGCCACTTCGCGCGCGCCGTGCCCGGCCAGCTGCCCGATCTGCTCGATGAAGGCCTGCTGCGCCTGCGGGTACAACGAGGCGGTCAGCCACAGCAGCAACACCAGCAGCGGCGCCAGCGACAGCAGCGCATAGAACGACAGCGACGCGGCCTGGGTCATCACGTCGATCTCGACGAAGCGCCGCAGCAGCGCCGCCGGCAGGCTCTGCTGCAGGCGTTCGAGGTGTTTTTGCAGGCGGGTGGGCGACAGCGACAGGGACATGGGGCGGGCACGGCCTTCGGCGGCGCGCGGCATCGCGATGCCGGGCCCGCGCTGCGCGAAAAAGTGTCGCGGGTCGCCGGCGTTGTAGCAGCCGGCGGCCGAAAGGCGGGTGAAGCCCGCCGCCGGATCAACCGGCCAGTTGCTGCTTGACCAGCACCGAGACCAGGCCCATGTCGGCCTTGCCGGCCAGCGCCGGCTTCAGCACGGCCATCAGCTTGCCCATGTCGGCCGCGCCGCTGGCGCCGGTCTGCGCGATCGCGGCCTGGATCGCGGCGACGATCTCGGCCTCGCCCAGCTTGGCCGGCAGGTAGCGCTCGATCACCACGATCTCCTCGCGCTCGATCGATGCCAGGTCTTCGCGGCCGGCCGCGGCGTACTGGCTCACCGAGTCCTTGCGCTGCTTGACCATCTTGTCCATCAACGCCAGCACCGCGGCGTCGTCCACGTCCTTGCGCTCGTCCACTTCCTTCTGCTTGATCGCGGCGTTGATCAGCCGGATCACGCCCAGGTTGTGCGTGTCGCGGGCCTTCATCGCGGCCTTCATGTCGTCGATGAGCTGCTGCTTGAGGGTCATGAGGGGCTCCAGGGGGAAGGGAAAAGAAGGGCGTTCATTCTAGGCGCTGCGCACGTCGGCGCCGCGCCAGGCGCATGCGGGGGCGCGAGCGGAGCAGGACGGGTGCGCCTGCGGCTGGCAAGGCCGCACGGCGGCCAATAAGGCTGCCGGGGCCAGGAGATCGCTGCACCGGTGCGGCCGGCGAAGATTCCGGGCCACACAAAAAGCCGGCGACGCTTGCGCGTGCCGGCTTCGTGGGTTTACCGTAGCGGATGCCGAAACCGGCACAACCCGCTACCGCAAACCGCGATCCTCAGTACAGACGCTGACGCTTGGTGACGTCGCGAGACGTCCGGCGCAGCTGACGCTTCACCGCGGCTGCGGCCTTGCGCTTGCGTTCCTGGGTCGGCTTTTCGTAGAACTCGCGCTTGCGGGTTTCGGCCAGCACGCCGGCCTTTTCGCAGGTGCGCTTGAAGCGACGGAGCGCAAACTCGAAGGGCTCGTTCTCGCGGACTTTGACGCTGGGCATGGAATCTCCGGGACACAATGGTGACCGGGTCACGCCCGGCGAGCCGCACATTATAGCGACTGATTTCCTGGCTGCAAGCGGGGCGTTTGCCTGCCGCCGATTCGGCCCCACAATGGCATCCATGAGAGTCCTCGGCATCGAATCCAGCTGCGACGAAACCGGCGTCGCCGTCTACGACACCGCCCTGTCCGGCGCGGCCGCGCTGCGCGCACACGGGCTGTACAGCCAGATCGCGCTGCACGCCGAATACGGCGGCGTGGTGCCGGAACTGGCCAGCCGCGACCACGTGCGCAAGCTGCTGCCGCTGATCCGCCAGACCCTGGCCGAGGCCGGGCTGGGCGTGCGCGATCTGGACGGGGTGGCCTATACCGCCGGCCCGGGCCTGGTCGGCGCGCTGCTGGTCGGCGCCGGCGTCGCCCGCGCGCTGGCCTGGGCGCTGGAGGTGCCGGCGATCGGCGTCCACCATATGGAAGGCCACCTGCTGGCGCCGCTGATGGAGGACCCGGACCCGGTGCACGGCGTGCCGGCGCCGCCGTTCGTGGCGCTGCTGGTGTCCGGCGGGCATACCCAGCTGATCGCGGTGGAGGCGATCGGCCAGTACCGGCTGCTCGGCGAGACCCTGGACGATGCGGCCGGCGAAGCCTTCGACAAGACCGCCAAGATGATGGGCCTGCCGTACCCGGGCGGCCCGCAGCTGGCCGCGCTGGCCGCGCAGGGCACGCCGGGCCGGTTCCGCTTCGCGCGGCCGATGACCGACCGCCCGGGCCTGGATTTCAGCTTCTCCGGGCTCAAGACCCAGGTGCTGCTGGCCTGGCGCGGCAGCGACCAGAGCGAGGCCACCCGCGCCGACATCGCCCGCGGCTTCGAGGATGCGGTGGTGGACACGCTGGCGATCAAGTGCGAGCGCGCGCTGCAGGCGGCCGGCAGCGACACCATCGTGGTCGCCGGTGGCGTCGGCGCCAATGTGCGCCTGCGCGCCAAGCTGCAGGCGATGGCGCAGGCGCGCGGCGGCCGCGCCTGCTTCCCGCGCCCGGCGCTGTGCACGGACAACGGCGCGATGATCGCCTTCGCCGGCGCCCTGCGCCTGCAGGCCGGCCAGTCCAGCGACGCGGCGGTGCGGGTGACGCCGCGCTGGGACATGGCGTCGCTGCCGCCGTTGGCGGCAGCGCGGGATTCGGGATTGGGGATTGGGGATTCGTAGAGCGGCTGCGTGCGGGCTCCGGTCTCTCCTTTTGCCTCTGCTTTCGCCTTTGCTCTTACCATTCCCGAATCCCCGATCCCGAATCCCTGCCCCCAATGGATAAAGTCTTCATCGAAGGTCTGGAAATCGACGCGCTGATCGGCATCTACGATTGGGAGCGGCGGATCCGGCAGACCTTGCGCTTCGATCTGGAGATGGGCTTCGACAATCGGGTGCCGGCGGCCAGCGACGACATCGCCGATACGCTCAACTACAAGGCGGTCAGCAAGCGCCTGGTGGAACTGGTCGAGCAGTCCGACTGCGGTCTGGTGGAGACGCTGGCCGAGCGTTGCGCGGCCGCGGTGCTGGCCGAGTTCGACGTGCGCTGGCTGCGCCTGAAGCTGAGCAAGCCGGGCGCGGTGCGCGGTGCGCAGGCGGTGGGCGTGATCATCGAGCGCAGCCGCGACGGCTGAGCGTGGCCTGCGTCGGCGCCGCTTGACGCTCATTCCGGTTCCGTGCATGTTGCTGTGCAACGCAACATCTGGCCGATCGCGCTCGGTGGCGTACAACGACGGGGCACGATGGACTGGAGCAAGTACCGCACGGCCACCTACGACGAGCTGATCCAGGCCGATGGCCAGCCGCGTCCCGCCGCCCGCCGGGTCATCGAATACCTGTCCAGCCTTTCGGGGCGCGAATTGTCCGAACGCCAGCTCGCCGCCGATGTCGCCGCGCGGGTCATGGGCATCACCTTCACCGTCTATTCCGATGGCCGCAACGTCGACCGCACGCTGCCGTTCGACCTGATCCCGCGGGTGATCCCGCTGCGCGAATGGGAGCGCACCGAGGCCGGGCTGAAGCAGCGCATGCGCGCGCTCAACCTGTTCATCGGCGACGTCTACGGCGCGCAGCGCATCGTCAAGGACAAGGTATTCCCGGCGATGCTGCTGGAGCACTCGGTGAACTTCCGCCCGCAATGCGTGGGCATCACGCCGGCGCTGGGCGTGTGGGCGCACATCTGCGGCTCGGACCTGGTGCGCGATGCCGACGGCACGCTGTACGCGCTGGAGGACAACCTGCGCATTCCCAGCGGCGTGTCGTACATGCTGGAAAACCGCATGGTCGCCAAGCGCGTGTTTCCCGAACTGTTCGAGACCAGCGCGATCCTGCCGGTGGACGAGTATCCCTCGCAGCTGTACGACACCCTGGCCGCGCTGTCGCCGCGGCCCGGCGACCAGCCGGTGATCGCGCTGCTGACCCCGGGCATCTTCAATAGCGCCTATTTCGAGCATGCCTACCTGGCGCAGGCGATGGGCATCGAGCTGGTCGAGGGCGACGACCTGTTCGTCGCCGACGACGACTGCACCTACATGCGCACCATCTACGGGCCGCGCCGGGTCGATGTGATCTATCGCCGGGTCGACGACCTGTTCATCGATCCGGAGGTGTTCCACCCCGATTCGGTGCTAGGCGTGCCCGGGCTGATCCGCAGCTGGCGCGCCGGCAAGGTGGCGCTGGCCAACGCGCCCGGCGCCGGCGTGGCCGACGACAAGGTGGTGTTCGCCTACGTGCCGAAGATGATCCGCTACTACCTGGACGAGGAGCCGATCCTGCCCAACGTGCCCAGCTACCTGTGCCACGACGACAAGGATCGCCAATACGTGCTCGAGCATCTCGACCAGCTGGTGGTGAAGCCGGCCAACGAATCGGGCGGCTACGGCATGCTGATCGGGCCGCGCTCGACCAAGCGCCAGCGCGACGAGTTCCGCAGGCTGATTCAGGCCGACCCGCGCAACTACATGGCGCAGCCGACGCTGGGCCTGTCCACCGCGCCGATCGTGACCGAGGTCGGTCCGTCGGCGCGGCACCTGGACCTGCGCCCGTTCATCCTGTCGCGCGAAGACGTCTACGTCACCACCGGCGGGCTGACCCGGGTGGCGATGGAAGAGGGCTCGCTGGTGGTCAATTCCTCGCAGGGCGGCGGCGCCAAGGACACCTGGGTGGTGGACCTGGACGAGGAGACGGACTGATGCTCTCGCGCGTCGCCGACAACCTCTACTGGTTCAGCCGCTACGTGCGCCGCGCCGAGACCACCGCGCGCCTGGTCGGCGTGGGCAGCCTGCTGCAGCTGGACCTGCCGCGCTCGGTGCGCTTCGCCTGGCGGCCGATGATCGACACGGTCGGCGCCGGCGAGATCTTCAACGTGTGGTTCCCGCAGGCCGGCGACGACGTCGGCGATGCCGACGTGGTGCGTTTCCTGCTGCTGGACGAGCGCAATCCGTCGTCGCTGCGCACTTCGGCGCGACAGGCGCGCGAGCTGCTGCGCGGCATCCGCGACACGCTGCCGCAGGAAGTGTGGGAGGCGGTCAACGACCTGCACCTGTACATCGACGCCAACGGCGAGCGCAGCGTCGGCCGCCGCTACCGGATGGAGTTCCTCGGCCACGTCACCGACGCCTGCCTGAAGGTGTCCGGCCTGCTCACCGCCAACGTCAGCCGCGACATCGGCTTCCAGTTCCTGCGCCTGGGCACGGCGATCGAACAGGCCGACATGACCACGCGGATCATCGATGCCGGCGCCTCGGGCCTGATCACCCCGCGCAAGGCCGACGACCTGGAGGCCTACCAGAACATGCAGTGGATGAGCGTGCTGCGCTCGCTGGCCGCCTACCAGATGTACCGACGCCACGTGCGCCAGCGCGTCACCGGCGAGCATGCGCTGCGCTTCCTGCTGCAGAACAACGATTTCCCGCGCAGCGTGCATTTCTGCCTGACCCGCGCCCAGCACATTCTGCCGACGATGCCGCCGCGGCCGAACGTGGAGCGCGCGCTGATGCGGATCAACGGGCTGGTGCGCAACGCCGACCCGGCCTACCTGGCGCGGCACAATCCGGCCGAGTTCATGGACGAGATCCAGACCCATCTGGGCCATCTGCATACGGCGATCGCCGAGGCCTACTTCAGTTCCTGAGCGCCCGCCGCCGTTACGCCCGTCCGCGCTGCGGCGGCGAGGATTTGCCGGTGGGTGTCGCAAGGCTGGTGAGACGCAGTCGGGAGCTGCGCCGGGGCAGCGTGCGGCGCGATCGCGGCTGCGCCCGGCAGGTGTCGTGTGTGCCTGGCTTGACCGCCGCGCATGGCGGTCTCGTGCCGCAAACGGCGGGATTGCGGGATCCGGAGGCGTATGGAGCTCCCGGCGGGCAGGGCGGGCGCGGCGGTAGACAGTTTGCTGAATAGGCGAATCCGGCCGCACAATTTGTTCTTTCGGCTGGCCGGAGAGCTAGAATTGACGGCTATGTAAACGTTTTCTCAAAGGACCCCATGGCTTCGGATCGTATCGAATCGCTCATCGCCCGCATGACCGTCGAAGAGAAGGTCGGCCAGCTCGGCGTCTTCGCCGACATGGTGCGCCCGTTCGCGCCGGACGTGAATCCGGAAGCGAACGTCAGCAATGCCGACGAGGTGCTGCAGCAGGTGCGCGCCGGCCGGGTCGGCTCGCTGTTCAACGGCGTGGGCGCCGAACTGGGGCGGCGGATCCAGCAGACGGCGCTGGAAGAGAGCCGCCTGGGCATCCCGGTGATCCTGGCCGCGGACGTGATCCACGGCATGCGCACCGTGTTCCCGATCCCGCTGGGCGAGGCCGCCAGCTTCGAGCCGAACCTCGCCGAGCGCACTGCGCGCGCCACCGCAATCGAGGCCACCGCCGCCGGCATCCACTGGACCTATGCGCCGGCGGTGGACATCGCCCGCGACCAGCGCTGGGGCCGTGGCGCCGAGGGCGCCGGCGAGGACGTGGTGCTGGGCTGCGCGTTCGCCGCCGCGCGCGTGCGCGGCTTCCAGGGCCCGGACCTGCGCGCGCACGACGCGCTGCTGGCCACGCCCAAGCATTTCGCCGCCTACGGCGCGGTCGCCGCGGGCATGGACTACAACAGCGTGGACATCGCCCCGCAGACCCTGCGCGACGTGCACCTGCCGCCGTTCCAGGCCGCGTTCGGCGCCGGCGCGCTGAGCGTGATGACCTCGTTCAACGACATCAACGGCGTGCCGGCCAGCGCCAACCACGAGCTGCTGACCGAGATCCTGCGCGGCGAGTGGAACTTCCCCGGCGTGGTCATCTCCGACTACACCGCCGACATGGAGCTGATCGCGCACGGCTACGCCGCCGACGAGCGCGACGCAACCAAGAAGGCGTTCCTGGCCGGCATGGACATGAGCATGCAGAGCGGCTTCTACGCCGCGCATCTGCCGTCGCTGGTTGAGGACGGCGAAGTGCCGATGGCCGCGCTGGACGCGGCGGTGCGGCGGGTGCTGGCGCTGAAGGAGGCGATCGGCCTGTTCGACGATCCGTACCGCTCGCTGGACCCGGCGCGCGAGGCCGACCAGTCGCACATCGTCGCGCACGATGCGTTGTCGCGCGAGGCGGCGCGGCGCTCGATCGTGCTGCTGAAGAACGACGGCGACGTGCTGCCGCTGCGCAAGCGCGGGCAGAAGATCGCGCTGATCGGGCCGTTCGTGCAGGACCGCGAGAACATCGAGGGCTGCTGGACGCTGTTCGGCGACAAGACCCGCTACGTGACCCTGGAAGCCGGCGTGCGCGCGGCGCTCGAAGACGCCGACGCGCTGAGCGTGCTGCCGGGCTGCGACCTGGAAGCGCCGCTGGACGGCGGCATCGAGGCGGCGGTGGCCGCCGCGCGCGCCGCCGACGTGGTGGTGCTGGCGCTGGGCGAGCCGCAGCGCTACAGCGGCGAGGCGCAGTCGCGCACGCAGATCGTGCTGCCGCCGGCGCAGCAGGCGCTGGCCGAGGCGGTGGCCGCCACCGGCACGCCGCTGGTGGTGCTGCTGCGCAATGGCCGCGCGCTGGCGCTGCAGGGCGCGGTGCGCGACGCGGCGGCGATCGCGGTGACCTGGTACCTGGGCACGCAGACCGGCCCGGCGGTGGCCGACGTGCTGTTCGGCGACTACAACCCGTCGGCGCGGCTACCGGTCAGCTTCCCGCTGGACCCGGGCCAGCAGCCGTACTTCTACAACCACCCGCGCACCGGCCGACCGGAACTGCCGACGATGAGCGAGTTCAAGGCGCGCTGGCGCGAGATCCCGAACGCGCCGCTGTATCCGTTCGGCCACGGCATCGGCTACACCCGCTTCGCCTACGGCACGCCGCAGTTGGATCGCGTGCAGTTGGGTTGGGACGACACGCTGACAGTGACCACCCGCATCGACAACGTCGGCGAGCGCGCCGGCGAGGAAGTGGTGCAGCTGTACGTGCACGACCGCGTCGCCAGCCGGGTGCGCCCGGTGCGCGAGCTGAAAGGCTTCCGCAAGGTGCAGCTGGCGCCGGGGCAGAGCGTGGAGGTGGTGTTCACCCTGGACCGCCGCGCACTGGCCTTCAGCGGCCGCGACGGCCGCTTCGAGGCCGAGCCGGGGCTGTTCGACCTGTGGGTGTGCGCCTCCTCGGCCAGCGGCGAACCGGTCGGCTTCGAACTGCTGGCGCAGGCGTAAGCCTCACGGGCTTCCGTGCAGGCGAGGCGCCCGGCGGCATGCCGCGCGGCCAACCCCTGCGCGGCCCGTGGCGGGTTCCTGTCTACCGCGCGCGGGCGCGTCGCGTGACCGCGGCCACGGCTTGGCCGCTGCATGCTTGCCGTCTACGCCTGGTTTGCTAGGTTCGGCGTTCGACCCCATCCGATAGGTGCACGTCATGCAACGTTCTCTCCTGGGCCTGGCCTGTGCGTTGGCAGTGAGTCTGGCCGTGTCCGCGGCGCACGCGGCGCCGGCGACCAAGACGGCGGAGCGGCGCGGCGACTGGCCGTTCTCGGCCACGCCGTTCGCCACCTTCAACGAGCCTTGGGCGATGAGCTTCCTGCCCGACGGCAGCGCCCTGGTCAGCGAGAAGCGCGGCACGCTGAAGCGCGTCGACCCGGCCAGCGGCCGCACCGGCACGGTCAGCGGCGTGCCCGCGGTCGCCTACGGCGGCCAGGGCGGATTCGGCGACGTGCTGCCGCACCCGGGCTTCGCCCAGAACGGCTGGGTCTATCTGAGCTACGCCGAGGCCGGCAGCGGCGACACCCGCGGCGGCGCGGTGGCGCGTGCCAAGCTGACCCTGGACGGCAATGGCGGCGGTGCGCTGTCGCAGCTGAAGGTGATCTGGCGCCAGCAGCCCAAGGTGTCCGGCCAGGGCCACTATGGCCACCGCCTGGCGTTCGGGCCGGACGGCAAGCTGTGGATCAGCTCCAGCGAGCGGCAGAAGTTCGATCCGGCGCAGGACATGAGCGGCAACCTGGGCAAGATCGTGCGCCTCAACGACGACGGCAGCGTGCCGGCCGACAACCCGTTCGCGCGCCGCGGCGGCGTCGCCGCGCAGGTGTGGTCGCTCGGCCACCGCAACGTGCTCGGCCTGGCCTTCGACGCCAAGGGCCAGCTGTGGGAACACGAGATGGGCCCGGCCGGCGGCGACGAACTGAACCTGATCCAGCGCGGCGCCAACTACGGCTATCCGATCGTCTCCAACGGCGACCATTACGACGGCCGGCCGATCCCCGATCACAACACGCGCCCGGAATTCGCCGCGCCGAAGGTCAGCTGGACCCCGGTGATCTCGCCAGCCGGCTTCGTCATCTACAGCGGCAGCGTGTTCCCGCAATGGCGCGGCAACGGCTTCATCGGCGGACTGTCCTCGCAGTCGCTGGTACGGATCGAGTTCAACGGCGAGAACGCGCGCGAAGCGGCGCGCTACGACATGGGTAAGCGCATCCGCGAGGTGGAGCAGGGCCCGGACGGCGCGCTGTGGCTGCTGGAAGACGGCAGCGGTGGGCGTTTGTTGAAGCTGCAGCCGTTGGAGAGTTGATCGATGGGCGTGGCCGGCGCGCCTCGTGCAGGGCGCGCCGGCAGTATTGCAAGCGGCAACGCCTATGGGCTTGCCGAGGCTGCGGGACATGGCTGCAGCCGCTCCTGCATGAGGCTTCGTCGTCTGTCGTAGCGACTCAATCCTGGCCCGCCCGCTCCCAGGCACGGCGCACCGCATGCCGTGCCTTGCTCCAGCTCAGCGTCTGCGAGCCCTTGGTGCTGTCCCAGTCGCGATGCAGTTCGGCTTCCACCTGCTCGTAGGCGCGATTGAAGTTGCGCACGCGCGCCTCGTGTCCGGCGTGATACGCCGGCTCGTAGTCCTCGAAACGCTCGCCTTCGCTGTAGTACGGCTCTTCGGCAAAGCGCTCGCGCCAATACTGCGAGACCAGGCTGCGGTCGTCGTCGTTGGGTTCGCGGCCGGGGATCTGATAGGGAACGCTCATCTGTCGTCTCCTGTGCGGATGTGGCAGCGACGTTAACGGCGGTGCTGTTAATGCGGTTCCAGCGTCGCGTGATCGGTGCATGAAGCGCCGTGCCCGCCGTTGCTGGCACACGGCGTGATCTGCAGCTCCGACAGCGCGCCGCTGCCGTGGGCATTCAACTTGAGCCTGGCCCGCGCCACCGCGGGTATCGCCTTTGCCGGCCTCGGCATAGCTCAGGTAGACCCCGCCGTTCTGAGCGAAACCCGGGTGCGGCAGCACGTCGCCGAAGCCGCCCGCTGGCTTTCGCCGGTGCCGCGGCCTGCACCGCGAGACCGCCAGATCCAAGGCAAGACTGCAAGCCAGACCCAGAGAAGAACGTTGCATGGCGCCATCTGTCGGATGGAGGATCTAACACCAGGCTGGCACCCAGCGTTGGCGCCAGGCATGCATCGTCCAACCAAAGCGAAAAAGCCGCCAGCCGGCATAATATCGGACGATTGACAAACGGGATCTAATGAAGGTGAGCGGAATATCGGATGCGGAGTTTATTGAAGGGGCCTTTATTCAGGAGGGCGTGAGTCCGGTCGCGGGTATCATCATCGCTGCCTGTACGCTTGGCGACGATCGTGACAACCCAAAGAACAGGATCGGCGTTAGGAGGCAGGATGTCTGGCTTGAGTTCGGGTTGTCTGCAGAAGCTATTCTCTCGATTGATGCCGCTACTGACGGCTCTGCTTACATCTTGGGAGAGAACGGTTCAGTCGTGCGTTTCGACTGGAAATCGCCAACAAGAGAGGAGCTCAAAGCCTCGCGGAAGGCCTACGCAAACCCTGCCGTCGGTAACATCGGCCCACTGCGGAGAATTCGTATCATAGGTGGCGATGTGATCTGCGCAGGATCTGTCGGCCAGGTCTATCGCTTACTTGGCGATCGGTTCGAGACGCTGCCGAAGTTAAGTGTTGGCTATCAGGATGTGACAATCGAGGATGTCGCCGGAAGCAGTCGCAGCGACGTTGTCGCTGTAACTTCCGATGGTTACGCCGCGCATTTCGACGGTAAAAATTGGACCGTGCTTGATCTGCCAACCAAGGCAGGTCTTACCAGTATCTGCCGGCTGGACAACGGTCACTATGCCATTGTCGGCCAGAATGGGGCTGTACTGATCGGCGTTGCAGATCAATGGTCCATTGTTCAGCCGATCGACACGAGGAGAAGTTACTGGGGGGTTGCGACATATAACGATGAAATATATGCAGCGCATTTGGCCGGTGTGGACAAAGTTGCCGGACACACTTTGATTGCCTTGGATATAGAAGAAGCAGACCTCCAATTCACAGTGCTTCGAAGCAGCGCCGAAGGGGTGTTGTCCTTTGCGGACAGAACGATTGGATTGATCCGTGATGATCGCTGGCAAACGATAATGAAGTGATGCGTGCTAAGGGCGCATAGCAATTTGGAGCCAGCATCTGGCAATGTCGTGGAGCCGGTCACGGACGTGGCTCGCGTTGGCGACGGCGTTGAGCTGGGCATCGCGATGCCACGTGCGACGAATCGAGTCGGCGCATGCTCGGTGCTGGGGTAGCAAACCACCCACCGCCGCGTGCGCGCAGGCAGCCACCTTTGCAGGCATCGTTGGCTGATCCAAAGGTTCGATAACGGCGATGCAGCACACCCCGGGAACGAGGACACCGGCTCGGCCGCGGCCCAGGCGCCGGCTGCGTGCCCCCCGCCGATGGCTTACGATCCGCGACAACGCCGCTCATTGCCCCCGCCGCAGGATTCCATGGCCGCCACCGGTCTCGCCTTGTTCACGCCCTATCTGGCCACTGCCGGCATCGGCTGGCTGTATTACCGGCGCATCCGCCGCTACTTCGGTCGCCAGCCCTGGCAGCCACGGCGGACCGTGGCGCGGATGCTGGTGCTGGTGCTGGCGACCGCAGGGCTGACCTACCTGGCAGCGGTGTTGCCGCCGGTCCGTCTGGGCATGGCGCTGGGTGTGGTGGCCGGTGCGGCGCTGGGTGCCTTCGCCTTGCACCACACCCGCATCGAACTGCGCGATGGCGCGCGTTTCTATACGCCCAATCCGTGGATCGGTGCCGGGCTCAGCGTGCTGCTGATCGGGCGCCTGGCCTGGCGCTGGGCCAGCGGTGCGTTTTCCGGCGGCGGCGCGCAATCGCTGCAGAACGCCAGCCCGCTGACCCTGGCGATCGCCGCGGCGCTGATCGGCTACTCGCTGGTGCACACCGGCGGCTTGCTGCTGCGCATGCGCGCGCTGGCGCCGCCGCCGCATTCTTAGCCCTGCCGTCACTACGGGACGCGCGGCGGCGGCCTGCGCTCACTGCGCGGCAGCGGCGGACTCGTAGGGCAGCGCTGTGGTGCCGGCGTCGCGGAGTGCGGCATCGGCGGCGTCGAGCTGCGGCGACTCGCCTTCGATCACGACCAGGACGCGGCCGGCCTCGATTTCCTCTTCGAAGTTGCGCCGCACCGGATCCGGCACGGTGGCGCCGACCAGCGCCGAGGACCAACTGCCGACCAGCGCGCCGGCGATGGCCATCACCCCGGCGCCGGCCAGGGTGATGCCCAGCGGCGGCACCGCGATCGCCGCCAGCCCGGCGAGCAGGCCGGCCGCGCCGCCGCCCATCGCACCGCGCGCGGCGGCCGGCAAGGTGTCGGTCTTGACGTCCTTGCGTTCGTCGGGGATCGCGTCCAGTTCGATGTCGCCGCGCGCGATCAGCGACAGGTCGTCGTTGTCGATGCCGGCGCTGCGCGCCGCTTGCAGGGCGCGGGTGGCGGTGGCCACGTCGGGGGCGCTGTAGACACGGCGTAGTTTCATCGCGGACTCCGGCATCGATCGAGGCGGGCGCCCAGGGTCGAAGCGGTGCGGTTACCCGCGCGTGACAATCGCGCAAGGCCGCGTGAAGGCCTTACGCCGCTCCCTTGCGCGGGAAGCAGTAGAACAGCGCGCCGACCAGCAGCGCCACGCCGGCCGCGGCCAGGTTCTGCCAGCTGGCGCTGAGCAGCAGCGCCAATGCCAGCAGCAGTGCCGCCAGCGGGATCAGCGGGCCGCCCGGCAGATGCAGCGCGCCGGGACGATCGCCGTAGCGCCGTGCCAGCACCAGCACCGCCGCGGCGGTGCCGATGTAGGCGAACAGGCGGGTGACCATCGACAGCAGCGCCAGCTGCACGAACGAGCCGGACAGCGCCAACGCCAGCGACAGCACGCCCTGCAGCAGGATCGCCGCGGCCGGGGTGCGGAAGCGCGGATGCACGCGGGCCAGGAACGCCGGTCCGTAGCCGTCCTGCGCGAGCGCGAACAGGAAGCGCGGCCCCAGCATCACCGTGTTGCTGGTGGTGCCGAGGATGGAGATGGTGGCGCCGACGGTGAGGATCAGCGCCAGCGCCTCGCCGCCGAAGCCGCTGGCGGCATCGGCCAACGGCGTCGCCGATTGCGCCACGTTCGCCAGCGTGCCCTGCGCGACCACCTGCACCGCGGCGTAGATCAGGGTGACGGTGACGATCATGGTGATCAGCGCGAACGGTACGTCGCGGCGCGGATTGCGGTATTCGCCGGCCGCGGCGGGGATGTTCTCGAAGCCGGCGTAGGCGAACAGCAGCAGCAACGCCGCCTCGCCCATGTTGCCGAAGTCGCGCGGATCCGGCGCCTGGCCGGAGAACGCCCACGACCAGTCCACGTAGAACAGGCCGATCGCCACGAACAGCAGCAGCGGCACCAGCTTGCCGATCACCAGCGCCACGCCGGTGCGCGCGGCCGATTTCACTCCGATCACGTTGATCGCGGTGAGCAGGCCGAGCGAGCCGACCACGATCGCCAGGCGTGCGCCGCCGCCGGCCGCGGCCGGCCAAAAGCGCACCACCGCGTCGGCCAGGCCGTTGCCGAGCGCGGCGGCCGAACTGATCCGGGTCAGCCAGATCATCCAGCCGATCTCGAAACCGGCGAAGCGGCCGAATGCCTCGCGCGCATACAGATAACTGCCGCCGGGTTCGTCGAAATAGCTGGCGGCCTGCGCGTAGCACAGCACCAGCAAGCCCACCGCCAGCCCGGCCAGCAGCACCGCCCACAGGCTCATCGGCCCGAGCAGCGCGGCGGTGGCGGCGGGCAGCAGGTAGATGCCGCTGCCGATCACGTCGTTGATCGACAGGCCGACGATCTGCCAGCGGCTGACCGCGCGGACCAGGCTCGGTTCGGGCGCGTTGCTCACGGTGCCGGCTCCGCCGCGGGCAGCGTCCAGGCGGTGCGCAGGCGCTGGTAGTCCTTGCGCGGCAGCAGCACGAACAGCGGCGCGGCGTCCGGCCGCAGCCAGGCCAGCAGGCGCTGCATGTCGGCCGGTTCCATTGCGGTGCAGCCGGCGGTGGCTTCGCCCGGCGCGCGCCACAGGTGGGCGAAGATGCAGCTGCCGGCGCCGGGCCGCGCCTGCGGGTTGTGGCCGATCACGAAGCCTTCCTCGTAGCGGCGATCGCCGTCGTGGTGCAGGTCCAGGCGCATCGGTTCGGTCGAGCCGGCGACCGCCTCGGCGCCGACCTGGTCGGCGTCGACGATGCGGTTGTACAGCGGCGAATCGGGCACGTCGATGCAGTAGCTGCTCTGCTGCATCGGCTGGTAGGGCAGCGCGCTGTCGATGCGCTGCGCGTAGCCGAAGGCCTCGCCGATGGTGAAGATGCCGGCCGGGCTGCGGCCGTCGCCCTCGCGCTTCTGCGGGCCGTCGGCCTGCGCCGGATGCAGGCCCAGGCCCCAGGCGCTGCCGTTGCGGCCGAGCGCGACGTCGAAGCGCTGGCCGTGCGCGCGCCAGCCCTGCGCGGTGCGTTCGAACGCTTGCAGCTGGCCGCGTGGGCTGTCCCAGTCCGGCGCCACCACCAGCACCAGCTGGCGTGCCTGCTGCAGTGCCGGCGGCGCGGTGTCGGCGGTGGCGGTACCGGCCAGGCCGGGGCCGGCGACGGCGACGCACAGCAGCATCAGCGATGCGCGCCATGTGCGGCAGGCGGCGCCGGGCTGCGTCAGGGCGGACAACCACGGGAACTTCGGCATGCGCATCTCCGGTCGCGATCGGGCATCGAACAGGTACTGGACCCGTTCCAGGGTCGCCGCGCGTTGCCGGCGGCGGTCAGTGTGGCGGAACAACGGCATCCACACGATGTCGCGTGGGCGCTCTGCAAGAGTGCACGTTACCGTAGTTGTTCGGTGCGTGGCGGTCGTGCGTGTGATGCGCTGGCAGTGGTTCGATCCAGGCAGGTGTGGCAGTGCGGGGTACAGCAAGTCAGGCGGGTTGGTCGCGAGTTGATCGGGCTGGCGTCGGCTGTGGCCTTTACGTGTTGGTCGCCACTGTTGCCTATGTATCTTCCGCGGCCGTGCCGTACAGCCATGCTGCCGCCGTACCGCCATTGTCGCCGTGGCCATGCCGCGCAGTGCCGTGGTCGTGGCTGTTGCTGTGGTTGGTGCTGTTGCTGTTTTGCTTTACCGGGCCCCTTACGTAGCGGCGAATAGGGCGGGAAAAACCCCGAAGGGGCGGCGCACAGGGATGTGCGCCGTTCGCGGCAGGGGCAGGATGCCCCTTCCGCGAATCCCGTCCTATTCGTGGACCCGGAGCACGAAGTGCGGAGGGCGCGAAGGCAGGGTGTGCTTTCTTTTGGTTACTTTTCTTTGCACAAGCAAAGAAAAGTAACTCGCCAAAGGCGAAAGCTTTGCTGTTGCCTGAACTTGCTATTGCAGTGGCGGGATCCCTGTAGGAGCGGCTTCAGCCGCGACTGGTTCTGTCAGGAAAGCGTCGCGGCTGAAGCCGCTCCTACAAAAGCAAACGCCGAAGCAAAAAAACAACAGCAAAGCAAAGCAAAGCAAAGGCTTCCGCCCTTGGCGGGTCAC
This sequence comes from Xanthomonas sp. 1678, assembly GCF_031455575.1. Classification (NCBI taxonomy): domain Bacteria; kingdom Pseudomonadati; phylum Pseudomonadota; class Gammaproteobacteria; order Lysobacterales; family Lysobacteraceae; genus Xanthomonas; species Xanthomonas sp. 1678. The sequence goes on from NZ_JAVDSZ010000017.1 coordinate 56,615, forward strand.
TTTTCTTTGCTCGTGCAAAGAAAAGTAACCAAAAGAAAGCACGCCCTGCCTTGCGCCCTCCGCGCTGCGCGCTACGGGTCCGCGGATGCACCGGGGATTCGCGGAAGGGGCATCCTGCCCCTGCCGCGAACGGCGCACATCCTTGTGCGCCGCCCTTCGGGTTTTTCCCCGGTCCATCCGCCGCTGCGGAAGGGAACCCGGTAAAAGCAACAGCAGAAGCAACAGCAGAGCAGAAGCACAGCAGAGCCAGGCCCAACCCCAAGCTCAAGCCAAGAAGAGCAGGGCAAAGCGGAAGCAGTGGGCAAATAGGATCGGCTTGGCGTTCCAGGTGACGCGTGCAGACGTCACGGTGGTCGTCAGCACCGATGCACACCGGCGTCGACCGCCATACGTAGATGGCAAGCGCGATCGCGGTGGAAGCTGTGGCATGCGTCGGCCGTGCGCATTGCAGCGCATGCGCCAGCGCGCCCAGATCACCCGCGCGGCGGCAGCAGCTCCAGGCCGCGGATCTCGCGGATGCCCAGGCCCGGCGCGTCGGTGATGGTGATCTGCGAGTCGTTGAAGATCACCCCACCCTCCACCGGGTTGAACAGGCCCAGTGATGGGCCGTCCAGGTCCACCTTGGTGATGACGTCCGCCTTGGCCACCGCCAGGTGCACCGCCGCCGCCACGCTGATGCTCGACTCGAGCATGCAGCCGATCATGCATTGCACCCCGTACAGCGCTGCGATGTCGGCGATGCGGATCGCGTTGGACAGCCCGCCGGCCTTCATCAACTTGATGTTGATGATGTCCGCCGCGCGGCGCTGGATCAGGTCGAAGACCTGCGCCGGCGCGAATACGCTCTCGTCGGCCATCACCGGCGTGTTCACCCGCTCGGTCACGTACTTCATGCCGTCGATGTCCCAGGCCTTGACCGGCTGCTCCAGCAGCTCCAGCGCCACCCCGGCGTCTTCCAGCGTGCGCATCGCGTACACCGCCTGCTTCGGCGTCCAGCCCTGGTTGGCGTCCAGGCGCAGCAGCGCGCGGCCGTCGACTGCGGCGTGGATCGCCTTGACCCGCTCGATGTCCACGTCGATGTCCTTGCCGACCTTGATCTTCAGCGCAGTGAAGTCGCGCGCGAGCGCCGACAGCGCATCGGCCACCATCTTGTCGATGGCGTCCACGCTGATGGTGATGTCGGTGGCGATGGCCGGCGTGCCGCCGCCGAGCATCTTGTACAGCGGCGCGCCGTACAGCTGCGCCCACAGGTCGTAGACCGCGATCTCCACCGCGGCCTTGGCGCTGCCGTTGCGCTCCAGCGCGCCCTGGATCAGCCCGGTCAGCCGGTTGAGGTTGGCGACGTCCTCGCCGACCAGGCGCGGCTTGATGAAGCCGTCGATCGCCGCGACGATCGAGCCGTGGGTGTCGCCGGTGATCGGTGCGGTCGCCGGCGCTTCGCCATAGCCGATGTGGCCGCTGTCGGTGTGGACCAGCACGATCACGTCCTCGACCGTCTCCACGGTGCGCAGTGCGGTCTTGAACGGGGTCTTCAGCGGCACGCGCAGCATGCCCAGGCGGATATCGGTGATCTTCATTCGGTGGCGACCGGGCGGACGCGTTGGATGCGGGTGATGCGGTCGATGAAGGGCGTGCCGTCGCCCAGCAGCATCGGCTCCAGCGGGGTCACCGAGACGCCGTTGAGGCGCACGCGCTGCAATTGGCCGCTCGCGTCGCGGTAGCTGGCGCCGGCCACGTCGTGGATCACCCAGGTGTGGCCGCGGTCGTGGCCGATCACCATCATCACGTGGCCGGGGATGTAGACCAGGTCGCCGACCTGCAGCTGCGCCAGCGCCCGCTGCCGTTGCGCCAGCGGCGCGGCAGCGGCGTAGGGCACGGCGGCGAGGCTGGGGCTGCGCGCCTGGTCGCCGGTATTGCGCGGCAGGGCGATGCCCAGGCTGCGGTAGACGTCGGAGACGAAGCCGCTGCAGTCGCGCGCGTCGTAGTCGTTGCCCCAGCCGTAGCGCTCGCCGAGGAACTTGAACGCTTGCCGCAGCAGGTTGCGTTGGGTGGCCGCCAGCGGCGCGGTGGCGACGTCGGCGCCGCGCGGCACCAGCGCGGGCGCCAGCCGCAGTCGGCCGTCGTCGCCGCGCAACGGCAGTTGCACCACGTAAGCGGCCAGCGGCGACTGGCCGTTGACCGCCTGTTGCGCCGGCCAGTCTTCGCGCAGCGGCAGCGTGCTGCCCATGTCCAGCGCTACCTGCGACGCGGCCTGCAGTTCCGGGGTGAACGCGGTCAGCGCGCGGGCGCCGGTCACCACCAGCCGCGGCGTGCGCCGCGCGTAGTCCAGTACCACGGCGCGTTCGCCTTCGGCGATCCGGTCGCGCTCGATCCACGCCGCGTAGTTCGGCGCCAGCACGAACAGCCACTGGCCGTCGCCGCTGGCGTGCAGGATCGCCACCGCGGTGCCCGGATACAGCGCCGATTCCTGGAAGCGGTCGATGTCGTGGTCGTCGCGGCCGCTGAACGCGCGTTGCCGGGTGGGGAAGGTACGCAGGTCGGCGCGGCGTACTACCAGCGCGTAACGCGGCGCGACCTGCGCGGGGATCGCGTCCAGGGCGAGCGCGGAGTGCAAGGCGGCCAGCTGCGCGGCGTCGAGCATGGCGCCGCTCGCGTCGTAGAGCGTGCGCGTCGGCGATGCCGACAGCGCCAGCACCTGCGCGCGCACCTGTTCTGCGCTGTAGCGTTCGGGCAGCGCCTGCAGGTCGTGCATCGACGCATCGTGGCGCAGCAGATGCGCGTTGAAGGCCTGCACCTGCGCCGCGTCGAGCAGCGGGCGTTGCGCCGCGGGCAGGCGCGCGATCCAGTAGTCCACCTGCAACTGGCTGGCGTGCACCTGGAACGGCACCGTGTCGTCGGCGCTTGCCATCAGCACCGGGCCGCTCAGCGCTGCGGCCAGCAGCAAGCACAGGCCACGCATCGTGTTCATCGGACCCCGCGAGATGGAAAGCGTATCGACGGCTGCGCGTCGCTCCGGAATAGTCTTTTCCTCGATTCGGCTTGTCAAGAAGAGTTGATTGACAGGCCGTTTTGCGCCGTGTTACACCCGAAAGACAGGAGCGAGGGGCCGACGCCGACACGCGCTGGTTCCGCCAACAGCGAGACGAGACCTGGGAGCTGCAGGCGCACGTCGCAGGGGTCGCCGTTCGGTATGCGCACCTGGGGGAAGTCGAGGAATAGAAGGAGGGCGCCGTGCTACGGCCGTGCGTCGTGTTGTCCGCGTGGGTGCCCAGGAAGGCGGCCGGCTGTTGGCCTGCGTCGGCTCGGTCATCGTCGTCAGCGTCGTCGCTTGCAGGAGAGAGCCGCGTGTCCGATCCAATCCATGTTTCCCGTCCCCGTCTGCGTCCATCCGGTCTGGCCCTCGCGTTGCTGGCCGTGCTGGCATTGCCGCCACTCGCCGCCGCGCAGGACGCGCCCACCGCCACGCGCGACCTGGACAAGGTCACCGTCACCGGTTCGCGCATCGCACGCTCGCAGGTGGAAGGCCCGGCGCCGGTGACCGTGATCACCGCGCAGGAGATCCAGAAGCAGGGCTTCAGCACGGTGTGGGAGTCGCTCGGCACGCTGACCCAGTTCAGCGGCAGCGCCTTCAACGAAAGCGACCAGACCGGCAGTTCGCCCAACGGCCAGTTCCTCAACCTGCGCGGTCTGGGTCCGGGCTATCAGCTGATCCTGCTCAACGGCAAGCGCATGGCCGACTACCCGCAGTCCTACGGCGCCAACGGCACCGCGGTCAGCCTGGGCAGCATCCCCGCCGCGGCGGTGGAGCGCATCGAGGTGATGAGCGGCGGCGCCTCGGCGATCTACGGTTCGGACGCAGTGGCCGGCGTGGTCAACATCATCACCAAGCGCGATTTCAGCGGCGACACGCTGCGCCTGCGCGGCGGCACCACCACGCGTGGCGGCGGCGACAGCGGGCAGCTGCAATGGAGCGGCGGACGCACCGGCGACCGCTGGAGCCTGACCTACGCGTTCGAGCGGATGGACCGCGAGGCGATCGTCGCCAGCCAGCGCGACTTCATGGATTCCTACGACGACCATCCGGCCAACAAGGCCGACCCGTCCAGTCCCAATGCGTCGATCTCCGGCGTCTACCTGCGCCGCGGCAACACCTATCTGTGGCCGAGCGGCGGCGCGCTGTCGACCTCGGCCAGCGCACTGGACAGCGCCTGCGCGGCGACCAATCCTGCGTTCGCGCCCTACAAGACCGCCGACAACCTGGCCGCGGCCAACCGCTGCGGCGCGTTCGGCTACTACGAAGGCCGCTCGGTGCAGAACGGCTACGGCAAGACCTCGGCCTACCTGTCCGGCACCTTCGATTTCAGCGGCGACGTCACCGGCTATGCGCAGGTGCTGGCCAACCGTTCCAAGGACGAAAGCTCCAGCCAGACCCACTACTACATCGGCGAAGGCGCCTTCACCGTCTACGATCCGGACCTGGGCCTGGTCACCGCACAGCGCATCTTCCTGCCGTCGGAAGTGGGCGGGATCAAGAACATCGAGTACGACGAGAAATCCTGGAACCTCAACGCCGGCGTGCGCGGCAAGCTGTTCGACGGCCGCTTCGACTGGGACGCGAGCGTGTCGATGTCGCGCTACGACATCACCACCCGGCGCCCGCGCTTCCTGACCAATGCGGTGCGCGACTACTACATGGGGCCGGTGCTCGGTTATCGGCCCGATGGCACCGAGATCCGCGAGTTCTACGCCGACAAGCTGTTCGCGCCGGGCAGCGCGGCGCTGTACGACCAACTCACCACCGACGTGGTGAGCCGCGGCGAATCCAGCACCGACCAGGCGCAGTTCGTGTTCAGCGGCGACCTGTTCGAGCTGCCGGCCGGGATGCTGCAGATCGCCACCGTGCTGGAGGCGGCGCGGCAGAAGTACGATCTCGCGCCGGATCCGCGCACCACCGTGGATTACACCGGCAGCGAGCGCATCTACAACCTGACCCAGACCCCGGGCGGCGGCCCGCGCGACCGTTACGCCGCCGGCCTGGAGCTGCGCGTGCCGATCTTCAGCCGGCTCAGCGCCACGCTGGCCGGCCGCTACGACAAGTACGACGACATCACCTCGGTCGACGACGCCACCACCTGGCAGGCCGGGCTGGAATGGCGGCCGTTCGACAGCCTGCTGCTGCGCGGCAGCCACGCCACCAGTTTCCGCGCGCCGGACCTGCTGTGGATCTACGCCGGCACCAGCGCCAACAATCCCACCGTCACCGACGAATACCTGTGTCGCCGCGATGGCCTGGATCCGCTGTCGGCGGCGTGTTCGAGCGCGCATGAATACCAGACCTTCTCCACCCAGTCGTCCAATCCGTTGCTGGAGGAGGAGAAGGGGAAATCGACCACGCTGGGCTTCGTCTGGGACGTGCTGCCGACGCTGTCGCTGAGCGCGGACTACTACCGGATCGAACTGGAAGGCCGGGTCGAATCGATCTCCAGCGAGAGCCTGCTGGAGAACAACGCCAACTGCCTGCTCGGCAGCGACCGCGCCGGCAATGCGGTCGATACCGCTTCGGCCGCCTGCCAGTTCTACATCCAGTCGGTGACCCGCAGCCCCGGCACCGACCTCACCGCCGAAGGCCAGATCACCGCGTTCGAGACCTTCCCGATCAACCAGTCGCTGATGCGCACCGACGGCGTGGACGCCAACCTGCGCTACAGCTTCGATCTCGGCGACTGGGGCGCGTTCGGCCTGCAGGCCGGCTACACGCACGTGCTGAAGATGGAAGTGGCGCAGTTCGCCGGAGCCAAGCCGGTGGACGTGATGAACGACGTCGATTACCTGGCGTTCCGCACCCGCACCAACTGGCGCCTGAACTGGAGCATCGGCGACTGGTCGACCAGCCTGTACGGCTACCGCTACGGCTCGCGTCCCAACTACGCCGAGACCGGGCGCGTGGCGCCGTACGTGGTCTGGAACGCGGACATCGCCAAGCAGATCACCGACAAGGCCACGCTCGGCATCAGTGTGCTGAACGTGTTCGACCGGATCCATCCGCGCGACGACAGCTACACGGCCTGGCCGTACTTCCCGCGCGTGTACGGCGCGATCGGCCGCCAGCTATATGCCAATTTCACCTACACCTTCTGAGCAGGCGTGCGGGACGACGTCGCCACAGCGGCAACGATGAGACCGGATGCATCACGGCGCAGCGCCGCGGCGCGCTTGCGCGGATGGCTGCTCGCCGCCTGCGCGATGCTGCCGGCACTCGCCTCGGCGGCGCCGGACACCGCCGCCGCGCCGCCGCGCGCCGAGCTCGACCGCCTGTTCGAGCAGGCGCTGACCCGCTACCGGTTGCCGGGGCTGGCGGTCGGCGTGATCGAGAACGGCGAGATGGTGTATGCGCGCAGCGCCGGCGAGCTGCGCGCCGGCAGCGGCGAGCGCGTCGATGGCCAAACGCTGTTCAAGATCGCCTCCAACAGCAAGGCCATGACCACCGCGTTGCTGGCGCGGCTGGTCGATGCCGGCAAGCTGCGCTGGGACGATCCGGTGACCAGCTACCTGCCGGAGTTCCGCATGTACGACCCGTGGGTCACGCGCCACATCCAGGTGCGCGACCTGCTGATCCACAACAGCGGCCTGGGCCTGGGCGCCGGCGATCTGATGCTGTGGCCGGAACCCAACGATTTCACGCGTGCCGACATCGTCGCCGGGCTCGCCCATCTCAAGCCGACCCACAGCTTCCGTTCGCACTACGCCTACGACAACCTGCTGTACGTGGTCGCCGGCGAGGTGGCCGCGCGCGCCGGCGGCAAGCCCTACGAGCAGTTGCTGCGCGAGCAGGTGTTCGCGCCGCTGGGTATGCGTCGCTGCCAGGTCGGCGCCTGGGAGCGCGATGCGGTCGGCAACGTCGCCCAGCCGCATATGCGCCAGGGCGGGGCCAACGTCGTGGTGCGCGCGGACCCGGCGCAGATTGCGGATACGCCATCGATGGCGGCCGGCGGCGTGCGCTGCAGCCTGGACGACATGCTGGCCTGGATGCGCGCCTGGCTGGCGCCCGACAGCGACACTGCGGCATGGCTGTCGCCGACGCAGCGCCAGGCGCTGTGGACGCTGCACACGCCGATGCCGATCACTGCGCAGATGCGCGAGTGGGACGGCACGCGCCTGTATGGCTATGGCTACGGCTGGCGCCTCTCCGACGTGGACGGGCAGTGGCAGGTCGCGCATACCGGCACCTTGATGGGCATGTACTCGTCGCTGGTGCTGCTGCCGGACCGGCGCAGCGGCTTCGTCATCCTCAGCAACGGCGAGGGCGGCGAAATGCGCACCACCCTGGGCGAGGCGCTGCTCAAGCGCTTCACTCGTCCGCAGCAGCGCGGGCTGGACGTCGAACACTACGCGACGCTGCTCGAGCGCACGCGTGCGCAGGCCGACAAGGCGGCGCCTGCCGCGGGCGAGACGCCTGCGCGCGTGCCGGTAGCAAGTGCAGCATCGCGCGATCGGCAAGGCGTGTGGCGCGATCCGTGGTTCGGCGAGGTCGTGCTGTGCCCGCAGCACGGCGCGCTGCGCTTCCAGTCTCGCAAGTCGCCGCTGCTGCGCGGCCGGGTCATGCAGGTCGGCGCGCGCTGGTTGGTGGACTGGGACGAGGCCAGCGTCGATGCCGAGCCGTGGCTGGACTTCGTCGCCGATGCCGACGGCACGTCGCGGATGCGCCTGGCGCATGTCGATCCGACCGCGGATTTCAGCTACGACTACGCCGATCTGGACTTCGTGCGGGCGGGGCCATGCCCTGATGTCGTGGGAGGGACTTCAGTGCCGACGCTTCAGCGGTAAAGCCCGTCGGGACTGAAGTCCCACCCGCAACCACCATCTCGTTCACCAGGTTTCTAGATACTGCTGTTGCTTGCGCTCGCTGCTCACTGTCAGATATTCCGGAATTCTTCATGACCCGATTCTTTCCCTCTTCTGCATCGCACCGCACCCGCTGGCTGGCACCGCTGGCGCTCGTCGCCCTGCTCGCCGCCTGTGCGCACGCGCCGCAGCGCAATCCGCTGGCCGAATGGGTGCCGTCGCCTAACCAGGACCTGCGCCGGCCGATCCTGATCGTGATCCACTACACCGACCAGGACTCGGTGCAGCGCAGCCTGGACACGCTGCGTTCGCACAACAGCAAGGGCAAGGTCAGCGCGCACTACCTGATCGGCCGCGACGGCAAGCGCTACCAGCTGGTCAGCGACGAGCGCCGCGCCTGGCACGGCGGCGCCGGGCGCTGGGGCACGATCACCGACATCAATTCCGCCTCCATCGGCATCGAACTGGACAACGACGGCAAGACCCCGTTCGCGCAGGCGCAGATCGACAGCCTGCTGCTGTTGCTGGAGGACCTGTGTACGCGGCTGCGCATCCCGCGCACGCAGGTGGTCGGGCACCAGGACTTCGCGCCTACGCGCAAGGTCGATCCGGGTCCGCTGTTTCCGTGGAAGCGGCTGGCCGACGCCGGTTTCGGTCGCTGGCCGGCGGCGGATACGCCACCGGCGCCGCCCGGCTTCGACCCATGGCAGGCATTGGCGTTGATCGGCTACCCGCTCGACGACCGCGCCGCCACGTTGCGCGCCTTCCACCACCATTACCGCGGCAACGAGGCCACCGCGCTCGACGCCGAAGACCTGCGCATCCTCTACGCGCTGACCCAGCCGGCGCTGGCACGGCCGCAACCGCAGCCGGCTGCGGCGATCGAATCGGACGTGCCCTAGCGGCGCCGGCCGGTCCGCCGGCGCCTGTACCGACACGCGTGCCCGGCGCGCGGCATCCGCTGGATCGACGCACGTTCTTGGTAGCATGAGCGCGCCAAGAACTCCAAAGGACGCAGTGTTATGAGGCTCGCAAAGACAGCCCTGTGGGCGGCAGCGTTGCTGCTGATCGGCGGTTGCACGGACAAGGCCGCCGACCCCGCGCCGGCAGGCACGCAGGCGCCACCTGCGGCGACCGCTGCCGCCGCGCCTGCGCCCGCGGCAGCACAACCCGAGCCGGTCGGCGTCGAGGTGCCGGCGCCCGGGCAGGTGCTCGCCGACATCTATGGCATGAAGGGCGACGGATCGGCGTCCTACACCATCGACAACGGCGCCCTGGCCAGCTTCTGGTACGGCTACCGCTTCGACCTGGGCGGCAAGCACTACTACACCGGCTTCGCCAACGCGGGCCCGGAGAAATACGGCAAATCCGAGGAAGAGAACACGCCGGATCCCGCCGTCGGCGTCAGCATCAGCCAGGCGACCTACGTGCTCGACGAGGCGGACGGCAAGCCGGCGTGGACGCTGTTCCATGCGCAGCAATGGGCCGGGGATTTCGGTGGCAACGAGAAGGCCGACGGCCTGGACCAGAAGCGCGCGCCGCAGCGTACCGAAACCAAGGACGGCCACCTGCTGCTGGCGCTGCCGACCACGCGCTTCGCCGACGGCATCACCAGTTCGGGCTTCGCGGTGTTCACCTTCGACCCGAACAAGAACGACCTGGGCGACTACAAGGGCTGGGTCTACCTGGGCACCGTGGCCACCGGTGAAGACAACGGCGCGGCCTGCGACGACCAGGGCACCATGAAGTGCGCCGCCAGCACCGGCACGCTGAGCTTCGAGCCCGGCAGCGGACCAGTGCCGAGCCTGCGCGTGACCATGAGCGGCACCGCCATCGCCGGCCCCGGCAAGGTCCGCACCCTGGGCGCCGCCGACGTGGCGACCTACACCTACGACCAGGCCAGCGGCAAATACGTGCCGCCGCTGGATCGCTGAACACCGGCCGACCGGCCGCGCCCGGGCCGGCCGCAGGCATTCGTGGAGGGGGGCTGCCCGCTAGTCGCCGGCAACGGAACTGGTTAAGATGCCGCCACGGGGCCTGATGATCAGGCGAGTCATTCGCGAGCGGCAATGGATGCTGCACTCGCCCGAAATGCCGGAGTGGATCGCCGGCTTGCGGTTCGCCATGCGCGAATCGCCATCACCGCCCCTGCTTTGGGGCCGGATTGCAATCCACCGTTCTCTGTCCGAAGCCGCGCCTGCGGGAGCTGTCGTCTCCGCGGGTCGCGCTGTGTCCGCGATGCGCAAGATGGCGGCATTCTGGACACTGCGGCGTGGCGTGTCGGGATTTGCGGGTGTGTTTCCGGCTTCTTCAACGAATACAGGATGTTCTGCACATGTCCAATGACAACAAGCTTGCCGTCGCCACCGAAGCGCCGCCCTATCCGGGCAGCGTGCTGTATCTGATCTACGGCATGGACGGGGACGGCGCGCTGTCGTACGAGATCGACAACGGCGCCGTGGCCAGCTTCTGGCACGGCCAGCATTTCGATCTGGGCGGCAAGCATTACTACACCGGCTTCGCCTACGCTACGCCGAACAAGTACGGCAACGACGACGCCGAGACCTTCCCGGATCCCGGCGAAGGCGTGTCGATCAGCCAAGCCACGTTCCTGCTGACCGCGCCGGGCAGCGAGCGGCCGTGGATGCTGTTCCACGCGCAGCAGTACGTGGGCAGCTTCGGCGGCTACGAGCGCGCCGACGCGGTCGACGAGACGCGCAAGCCGCAGCAGCACGTCCTGGACAACGGGCAGCTGCTGCTGGCGGTGCCGACCTCCAGCTTCGGCAATGGCATTACCAGCCTCGGCTTCGCGCTGTTCACCTTCGATCCGGACAAGAACGACCTGGGCGACTACCAGGGCTGGGTGTACCTCGGAACGGTCGCCGCCGGCGAAGACAACGAGGCCAGCAGCGATGAAGAGGGCACCGTCCCGCACGTCTCCAGCGTCGGCACGCTGAGCTTCCAGGCGGTGCCCGGCGAGCCGATGCCGGCCCTGCAGGTGGCGCTGCGCGGCACCGCGATCGCCGGCCCCGGCCGGGCGCGGATGCTCGATGCGTCCGACGCGGTGGTCTACGCGTACGACCAGGCGAGCGGACAGTACCAACCGAAAGCAAGCGCATGAATCCGCCGTGCGCCGATCCGCGGATCGGCGCACGGCGGCAGCCACAAATCAATAACCCCAGTACCCCCAGTTGTTTTTTTTACGCGCCCACACAAACACAACGAAGAGCGCGGGTGTGCGTGT
>NZ_JAVDSZ010000018.1:0-64044 GCF_031455575.1 Xanthomonas sp. 1678
CGTGCTCGTGAGGCACTGCGACTTAGCGGCCTGCCGCACTCCGCTCTCACCTCAACGATAGACCTGCCTAAGACACAAGCGGCTTCAGCCGCGACCCGCCTCACCGACAATGCCCAGCGCGCCTGACGAAAGCGCGCCATCCTGCATCGCCTATACGACCTAAAAAATTTCCCAACTATTCCCGAAACCGCCGCAACCAAACAAACCCAGGCACCGCGATCCGCATCGTCGACGTCCCATCCCACGCCAACACAAACCCCGCATCCACCAACGCCGTAGCGACCTGCCGCCCGACCGCAAGATCCGCATCGGCCCCGCCCTGCAAATCCCCGAACGCAATAAACAACCCACCACCATCCACCGCGCACTCCACATCCTGCCCGTGGTAGAAACAATAGCCGTGGTAGTGGCCCTCCGGCGCCTGCGCCACCGCCTCGGTCACCTCGGTATGGCCATCGGACATCGTGTAGCCGGCATTCGCCAGCGCGCAGATGCCGACCTCATGCAACCGATAGAACACCGCATCCAGGCGATCGCAATCGGTCTGCGCCGGCCAGCCCTGCTCCGCCTGCTGCTTGGCCTGCCACTGGCTGGCGACCGCCGCGCGCAGCATCGGCTCGTCGCAATCGTCTTCCAGAATGTCGTCGAGCATCTCCTCGCGGATCTCGGCCTCCGAGTAGTAGCCGGACCAGACCCACTTCCGGATTGAATCGAGGACATACGCATCGGTCTCGTTCACGCTCGCTCCCTGTTGAGTGCCAGGCACTTGCCTGGCGCGCACGGTAGCAGGGCGACGTTTCGATCTTGGAAACGCCGAGTGAACCTCGGGATCGAGGCCGGCGCTATCGAAGCAAAAGCCGACCACCGACACCACGCCAGGCACCGCCTCACGCGACGCTGGTGTGGCCACGGCGGCGCACGCCACACGAACGTGCGCGCACCAATGCCGTCAGACCTTGGATCGCAGCGGATGCGAAGCGGCGCGCGTTGCCCGCGCCGTCTTCTTCCCCGCAGCCCGTGCCGATGGCCCAACCGCAGCCGGCACGCGGCTGATCAACAACACCCCACGCCCCACCGTGACCCGCAATGCATCGCCTACGGCAAAACCATACTGCTCCAACCAGCGACCGGACAGGCGCAGCTTGGGCACGGCACAGCCGACGACATCCTCGGCGCGGCGTACGTCGTAGTGCTGGTAGCTCATCGTGCAGCGCTCGGGCACACGGAAGCGCAGGCGCGACGCGGCGGGTGTGGCGAATGGGGAGGCATCGACGGTCGCCGGGTGCTCAGCGGCCAGCGTGTCGGCTGATCGAGCGCGGCGCTTGGTTGTACGCGACGCGGAAGCAGCCTTGGGGGGAGTGAAGGTGGTTCTGTTGAAACGGTGCATGTCGGACTCCTTGTGTGCTGAGGAATCCACCGACTCGCTGTCAATCGAGGTGGCGGACGGTGCGCGGTTGACAGACCGGCCACAAGGAACCGGCAGACCTTTCGGCCTCCGCACACCGCCCGCCAAAGGACGAGCACGCGACCCATCCCGAAAGCCGGACAAAAGAAAAGCGCCGACATCGAGCAATGGGCGCTGGTGCGCCTTGTGGTTTCAGGCTGTCAATCCCGGCTGCGGAATGTGCCGCAGCAATTCGATCATGCGACTTGGCATTCGCCCCTGTCAACAGGCATGCACCGTTTCAAAAATTTCGTCGGAAACAGAAGCCGTTGAGAAAACGAATCAGGTGTCTACCGGAGGTATGGGAAGACCGCTTGCGACCGTCTAATTATGCTGATAGCGTCACATTAATTACACCGGGGAAGAACACCGCGATTAGGCACAGGGATTACGCACCTGTTGCAGAGAAATCTGCTGGTGTGACAAGGCCGCTACGGCAATTTGGCCTAACGAGTGCGGGGATGGACACCTTTGTTACAACCCAGATTGTCGTCGAATAGTAGTTAGGCCTCACCTAGGAGTTCCCATGTCGCTGTCGGACAAGCTGTTAAACGAACTGAGAAGTTGGGCTATCGTCTCAGTCCCTACAGCGTTGAGTCACGGGTGCCGCTCAACCGATCATGGCATTGATGTCGCGTCAGGTTCTATTAGAGGTAACAAGTGGTTCTCTATCGATTCGGCCTATGCAGGGGAGTACGCATGGCACTACAGCAGGCCCGGGACTGGCGATCCACTACTGACTACGGTAGACGTGCGGAGTGACTTGCAGGCGGCTCAACGACCTAGTGGGATCTGTTTCCCAACTTTCCTTTCGGAATGCTTTCCTACGGTTCCAGCGGGCTACGAGCTAAGTAAGCACTTTCAGACTGTCTTGGCATCCCACTTAATTGAAGCTTTCGGTGGATCTGTTAGTGCTTACACGTTCTCAAATCACCGAGAAGTGCTTATTGCGAACTGCGAAAATTGGGTCAGCAATGTTACGTTCAAAGAGTTGCCGCCAGACAAGGAGTCGTACATGCAACAGCTCCGGTCTTCGCTGACATGAGGCCTAACAATTCATTCAAGCCGACGCCGCTTCACGACGCGGCTTAACTCAGGCGTTAGATCTCACCAACCTATGTCGATCACCGTAAAAACGCAAAAGATGCTTTGGGGTCGCGCCGCAAATCGTTGTGGGATTTGTCGCAATGAGCTTGTTATGGATGCGAGCGGGACGGACGACGAGTCTGTCGTTGGCGAAGCGTGCCACATAGTCGCTTCTAGCAATGATGGTCCACGCGGCGACTCGCCTCTCACACCCGAGCAGCGCGACAAGTACGCGAATCTAATTTTGCTCTGCAACATTCATCACAAACAGATTGATGACCAGCCTATTGAATTCTCTGTCGAAAAGCTGGCAGAAATCAAGAGAGCCCACGAGGAATGGGTTCGTACGCAGCTCGGATTCGATGCCGCAAAGCAGCGTGATGATGAGTTCTACGCAGATGTTGTGGACGGCTGGGTATCCCGTATAGATCTCGACAACTGGTTAAACCGGGCATCTTCGATACTCTGCAATGGTCAGCCATCCATAGATCGAGAGCTTTTCCAGGCCCTTGAAGACATTCGGGCTTGGCTGCTATCTAGGCATTGGCCCGGCAGATACGCAGATGTTGAAGATGCATTCCTAAACTTTAGGGTCGTGACCCAAGACTTCTGCACAACGTTCAATGAGCATGCCGTCCCTAGATGGGAAACATCGCTCCAAACGGAGAAGTTCTACAAGATTTCCGAGTGGAATCCCGAGAGATACAAGCAACTTGGGATTGAATTCGACTACCACGTAGCGCTCGTGTGCGACCTAATCCTGGAATTAACACGCTCCATCAACTATGTGATTTCAATGGTCCGCGGCAGCCTTATGCCTAGCTTTAGATCAATTGAAGGCGCCACGTTGATTCAGAGTGGCCCGCTTATGGACTTCTCTTATAAGACATATCGTGTCGAGTATCGAGGCGAGGAGCGTACCGCACATCCATATCCGGGTCTGGCCCAATTTAAGATTGATCGCGTGGCGAGAGATATCCACTTCGGCAAAGAACCAGCAGAGGTCTAACAGTTCAAGCTGAACCCGCTTCGCGGGTCGGCTTAACTCAGGCGTTATGCCCCAAGGAAACATTCATGCAGCTCGTTGATGAAATCATCGATCTATTGAGTTCGGCCGATCCGAGTGTCGAAAATGCTCTATTTAAGGCACAAGTCCTAGCTCACCGAATGGGTGAGGCGGATCTTGCACTTTGGGTAGAGTCAGAGCTCAAAGGTTACGCCAAGGATGCCGAGCTACCGAGCTATCGGATCGTTCCGATCACAATTTTGGGGAATGCAAGCAACGGGGCATACCGTGTAAGCGAACAGCCGCTCCCTGTAATGCACTTAGACCCAGTTATTCGAGAGAAGCTCGATAAAAAACGACTGAATCAGAGTATTTCTGTCATCGAAGGATGGTGCAAGGAGGACAAGGACCTGTCCATTGTCATAGCTCCGGAGTTCTATCCCCTGCTAAATAAGGGGCTGGGCAATGGCTACCAAGTTGAGCGAGCATGGGGAAAGCCCTCTATGGGAGCCATGCTGCAGGTAGTCACTGAAGTGCGGTCTAGACTGCTTGAGTTCGCGTTGAAGCTATCCGATCGGCTTCCAGCAGAAGCCAGACGAGAGGACATGAAACAACTTGCTCAGGAAGCTCACGTAGGTGATCTATTCCGCAACTCCGTGTTTGGCGACAACACCACCATCGTTGTTGGCAGCGGAAGCATCCAGAACGTCACGAACTCCGTGGTAAAAAACGATATGGAGAGCTTGGTTCGCGTCTTGCGCGAGCACCAAGTGGCGGAGCCTGACATCCAAGCCCTTCAGGTCGCCATCAAAGAAGATGCCACCGGCGGCGATGCCTCCGAGAAGTCGCTTGGCCCCAAAGTAAGAGCCTGGATTGGTTCGATGGTCGCGAAGGCGGGCAGCGCAGGCTGGAAAGTAAGTATTAGCGCGGCCGGTGGGCTTCTAGCGAAAGCCATAGGCGCTTACTACGGCATTGGGGCATAACAATTCATTCAAGCCGACCCCGTTTCGCGGCGCGGCTTAATTCTGGTGTTGGGCGTCAGGGGAAACGAATGCGCACTGAGTTAAATCAGAAAGCTCTGGCCGGCGCATCAAGGAATGCCGAAAAAGCCTTGCATGCGTTCAGCGATCAGAAGTTCGCGCACGTTCCCGCGAACCAGAAAACCGCGTGGGCAATGGCCGCAGTCATTCACTGCGACTTCTGCCGCCTTGTAATTGCATATGAAGAATGCGAGCGAGAAGGCGTCGCTCGCCTGCTTTGGATAGCAGACATTTCATCCAAGCTGTTTGAAGCGAGAAACTGGTACAGCAAAACAGGGACAAAAGTCCTAAGAGAAATTGCCGCAAGCAAGCAATGTGACTTCTCGGCGGTAAACCGGGAAATCGAGCAGCTCAAAAGCACTCACCAGATCCATCGTGTCAACAAATACGAAGACTACCGAAACAAGCTTGGCTACCACTACGACGAGAACGCTATTGCCTACCTGCAAAAGTTCGGCGGTGAAGATGCCAATGAGTTTTTTGAAATTTTGGCCTCATTTGCCAAGTTTTCTGGCGAGTGGGCGAAACTCACAAAGAGCCTGATCAAAGCAAATGCATCTTAGTCGCTCACTGACGCCCAACCCATCGTTCCAGCGGGCCGCCTCCGGCGGCCGCTGAACTCAAACGTTAGTTTACTATGAAACATCCCCTTGCCGTCGTGATTGCCCTGATGCTGGTTCCGCCTTACGCTTTCGCCCAGAGTGGCTGGATTGACATGCAAGGCAAACCTGTTTCCGAATCTGACTCGACCAAGTCACGCGACGGATTCAGTGCCACTGTCGTAGTCACACCTGACAAGGATTGGAGAAATAAGTGGGATACGCCTCCTGAGACCATTCCGCACTTTTCGGAATCCAAAGAAGTTGGGCCTGGCGGTGAACTATTCATTCTTACGTTCTTGGCGAATCCAAAGATAGATCAAGCGTCCGCAATGACAGACGTGGCGTGTGACTTCATCGTTCTCCGTCCTGACGGATCAGACTCGACGAGAGAACTTGACATGCCGTGCTTCAAAGCACATCTGCCTGGTGACCCGAAAGGCGTCTACCTTTCGACCGCATCTTTAAAGTACATCGCGGAGCCTGCAGATCCCCCCGGCACTTGGACAGTGATCGTTGTCGTCAAAGACCGGTTGCGTAAAGTCGAGATACCGCTTCGCACTGATTTTGTCGTTCTGTCGTCTAGTAAACCGGGGTCAGAGTAAATACCCGCTCATAATAATCCCAACAACGGGGCCAGAGAAAATATCTAGCTCAAACGATATTTACCGGCCCCGTTGGTTGCTCCGTTATCGGCTATTCCACACGATTGAAACGGTTCGTCGTGATTTCAGGCTTGCCGTTGATGTTCAGCCAGACAACGGTTTCGAGCATCGTTTTGCCGTCCGCGGCGACAGTGTAGGTGCGTGTCGTGCGTGGCATTCCCTTCAGGTAGAACGCTGCGACCACGACGTTCGGCGTCGGCAGCGCCACAACGGTGGTATCGACCGTCGGATATCCCTCGCTTGGCGTAAAATGGGGTCAGAGTGTAATTTTGTCCAGGTCTTGCGCCCTAGAAGTGCACTCTGATTCCAGAAACGCTTGAGCAGATTGGCAAAGCACTACGAGCCCAATACTAGTCGCTCACAGGCCCAATAATTCATTCAAGCCGAGGTCGCTTTTCGGCGCAGCTGGACTCCAACATTAGCCGCCATGCAAACATCACACTTGGATCCTCTTAAAAAGCAGCTGCGTGCGTTGCATGTAGTGGCACCACCACCCCCTTGGAGCCGATTGGCCACCATTGCTGTCGGCGGCCTACTCTCAATCGGATTTGATCGCACTTCAGAGCTTCTGCTCGTCATTTCTGGTGCGGGGCGCGGAGTTATCGATTGCCGTACTGGCGGGAAGGTGGCGCGAGACTATGATGAGTACTTTGGGAATGAGCAGTTCTTGGAGGCTGATGGCATCGGCCCGCTCCATGGGAAAATTGTTCCCGTGTCCGGCTTCTTTGGCGGAGGGTTGCCTATCGCTACCGCCGATGGCTGGCACGTGGAGTTGGTGTCACTCGACTGGCCGCTCACAGACATCTTTCTGATTGACCCGTCCTCCTCCCTCTATGGCGCGCAATACGGCAGGCCCGCCATCTTCCACAAGATTGGCACGGAATTGGGGTTGCGGGCATGTGGCTTCTCCTACACAGGCAACAGCTTCGTCATCGCAACGTCCAGCGACATAACCGTCTTTTTACGCGATTGCTAACCGCAGTCAGAGTAGCTCCGATCTCTTTCATCGCTAGACCGCAACCTCCCTCACTCTTTCGTCGAATCCCCCACAGGCGCATGCACCGCCATCAGCCCCGCGATCCACTCGATGAACACGCGCAACTTGGCGCTGACATGCCGGTTTGGCGGAAACGCGACTTACAGCGGCATCGGCTCCAGCCGCCAGTCGGCGAACACCGCTAAAAATGGGGTCAGAGTGTAATTTTGTCCAGGTCTTGTCCCCCTAGAAGTGCACTCTGACCCCAGTTCTTGGTTCTTAGCCTTTGGAGCGGCTCGGACACCCATGCTCGTCGATTCCTTCTTCGATGGCACGACAGCGGCAGGCAGGCGACTTCACCACAGGATGGGATCATGAGACAGTCCTTCCGAGATCACGAGCTCGGCATACGGTTTTACCTCACATCTTAGGTTCGCGACCGAAATGCCCTTCACACCCATACATCTCGGTCCAGGACTGGCTTTCAAGGCCGCAGGAGGGCGCCATTTCAGCTTTATGGTGTTTGGCGGCTCGCAAGTCCTCATGGACATCGAGCCTCTGATTGGAATCCTGCAAAACAAGCCGATCCTCCATGGCGTTACACACACACTGTTCGGCGCCATGGTCATCGGCAGCCTGGCGGCGGCCACTGGCAAACCCGTCAGCTCAGCCGTGTTGAAACTTCTCAGGATTCCCCACCCGCCACTCACATGGACTGCCGCAGTGTCGGGCGCGTTCGCCGGGACTTACTCCCATATCGTGCTTGACGGCATCATGCATTCGGACATCATGCCTCTGTGGCCACTGGTGTCGGGCAACCCGTTATATCGCGTCGTTGACATCGATCAGCTTCATATCGTTTGCCTGCTCGCTGGCGTCATTGGCCTTGCGTGCCTCGGGCTGAAAGCGGCGTTCAAACGGCGGACCTGAGGCAGGCAAGCGTTGAGCCGCAGGAAGATCACAAAACGTGGCCAGAGGAAATATCCAACCTCAGGCGCACACTCTTCCTTCTTGCGTTCTCCAGCTTTTTAGCTCGACCGCAACCTTCTTCACCCTTCCGGCGGATGCCGCACAGGCGCATGCACCGCCATCAGCGCCGCGATCCATTCGATGAACACGCGCAGCTTGGCGCTGACATGGCGGTTGGGCGGGAACGCCACGTACAGCGGCATCGGCTCCAGCCGCCAGTCGGCGAACACCGGCACCAGTTCGCCACTGGCCACGTGCGGCCTGGACATGTAGTCCGGCAGCCACAGCACGCCCATGCCTGCCAATCCCGCGGCGAGATAGGCATTGCCGTCGTCCACCGCCAGCACGTGGCGGCCTTGCACGCTGAGCCGCTCGCCGTCGCGTTGCATGTCATAGGCGATGACCTTCCTGCCGCGACCGGAGCCGGTGAAGCCGACGATGCGGTGGTGCGTGTCCTCCAGTTCGCGCGGATGCGCCGGCATGCCGGCGCGATCCAGATAGGCGGGGGCGGCGAACACGCCGGCCTGCAGCTCGCCGATGCGCCGGGCGCTCAGCGATTGCTCGCTGGGAACGCCGCCGCGCACCACGCAGTCCACGTTCTCGCCGATCAGATCCACGCGGCGATCGCTGACCCCCAGATCGAGCTGGATCTCCGGATAGCGCGCGTGGAACGCGGGTAGCGCCGGCACCAGGATCAGGCGCGCCAGCGGGCTGGGCACATCCACTCGCAGCCGGCCGCGTGGCGCGGCGGCGGCGCCGGACAGGCTGGTTTCGGCGTCGTCCAGATCCGCCAACAGCTGGACCACACGCTCGTAGAACGCAACGCCATCGGGCGTGGCGTTGACCTTGCGCGTAGTGCGGTTGAGCAGCTTCACGCGCAGGCGCGCTTCCAGCTGCTGCACCGCTTGGGTGACGCTGGCCTTGCCGACGTGCAAGGTCTCCGCCGCCTTGGTGAAGCTGCCGGTTTCGACCACCCGCGCGAAGGCCAGCATCGCCTCGAACCGATCCATCCGTGCTCCAGTGTGGTTGGGATTGTTTGGATTCTACAAACAGTGATGCAGCGGTGCGCCGGTTTATCCGCCGGCATCCTGCGCGTACCTTCTGGCCATCGTCATGACTGGCCCGCGCGGGCCAAGGAAGAGAAGACAGATGGCCACAACACGCGACGTTGTTTTTCCGCAGGGGCGACAGGCTCTATACGAGCGCAATCGCTATTCGCCGGCAGTGCGCGCCAATGGTTTGCTGTTCGTGTCCGGACAGGTCGGCAGCCGCGAGGATGGTTCGCCCGAGCCGGATCTGGAAGCGCAGGTGCGGCGCGCGTTCGACAACCTCAACGCCATCCTCGCCGCGGCGGGTTGCACATTCGATGACGTGGTCGATGTCACCTTCTTCCTGGTGGATCCCGAAGCGACGTTCGACACGGTCTGGAAGGTTCTGCCCACGTATTGGGGCGAGGCGCCGTATCCGACCGTGACCGCCGTGGGCGTCACCTGGCTGTACGGGTTCCAGTTCGAGATCAAGGTGATCGCGACATTGCCCAAGGCGCAGTAGCGAGGCATCGCGATCGCGATGGTCCGTGACCGCGCGGCTTTGCGCCGAAGGCGCTGCAGCGCTGCCTGACCCTTGCCGTCATGCCAACGCGACTGCCGTGGCCGCGGCGAACATGCTCAACCTTCCGCCGGCCACTCGCGAAAGTTCACGCATACCGTGGTCTTGTCCAGCATCGCGAACTCGCGCGACCCCCAGGGCCTGGGCGCGACGGTGTTGCAATTCGGGTGTAACAGATGAGGCACGCGTGCGGACATTTCCGCGAAGATCGCATCGACATCGTCGGTGTCGATGCTGAGCTCCGGACGATCCTTCGCCGCCCACTCGGGATTCTCGACCAGATAGGCCTTGGCGCCGTCGCGGGCGACGACGGCCATCGTGGCGTCTTGGTACTGCACGGCAAAGCCCAGGCCATCGACGAAGAAGTCGAGCCCGTCCTGCAGCTTGTCGTAGAAGATCTTCGGGATGAGGTTCTTGAACATTGGGCTACCTGCGTTGATGGTGGTATTTCAGCAAGGCGAGCACTGCCGCTCTACATCGGCACGAGCGCTTGCCGCCTATCATCGGGAACGTCTTCGGCTAAAGCAGCATATGCGGTCCGGGATGCCTCGACCAAGCGTGTCCGCCCACGCGGACAGAGCCCGGTGCGCTGGCAGTGCTGCACCAGCGCTCGCAGCCGCTTCCGTGGGCCATTCCCGGCTATGCCGCAGGAGGCGACGCGAGCCGTTGCAGGTAAGCGCAGAACATATCCGCCATTGCGTCGGCATAGGCGCGGATCTGCGCGGCGCTACGCGGCGTTTCCGAGAACTCCTTGGCCCCCGCCCCGAGCGTCGTCTTGATCAGGTTGCCGGCCAGGGTGCGGGTCGCCGCGGGCGCATCGGGCAGGACCTCGCGCATGAAGCGTCGCAACGTCCGCTTTCCCGAGGCGCGCGCCTGCTGCGCCTCGGGCGCGTCGCGGTACAGCGGTGCGGCGCTGGCGAGCGCCGTGCGCATCTGCGCCTCCTCGCATTCCGAGCGCACGAAGGCATGCACCAGCAGGCGCAGCCGTTCCAGCGGCGGACGCTGCGCATCCTCGAGGATGCCGCGCAGCAGGTCGCTGGTCTGCCGCCATTCGTCGCTCTGCAGCCGGAACAGGATCGCCGCCTTGTTCGGGAAGTACTGGTACAGCGAGCCGATGCTCACCCCGGCCTTCTCGGCCACCCGCGCGGTGGTGAAGCGCTGCATCCCTTCCTTGGCCAAAACCTGAGCTGCCGCTTCCAGGATGATCGCCACGAGCAGGTTGGAACGCGCCTGTTGCGGCTGTTTTCTCGGGGAAATCCTGGTTTTTTGACGATCGCTCATGCGGCGGACCAATGCGAATAGCGAATGTGACGGATCAGTCGCATTCTATTCCGGTCCGATGACGGACGCACAAAAATGGCAACTATTGATGAGCACTCTGACCACTGCACCGCTCGCCCCCCTGCTCGACCGCCTGTTCGACGAGGCCGCTGCGACGACGGCGACGGCGATGTCCGCATTCGCCGAAATCCCGACCGAGGAGCGGGAGCGCCTGATGCGCAGCAAGACCGACTACGTGGAGTTCTACAGCCAGCTGAAGGACCTGCCGCTGGCCGTCTCGCGCGAGACCGGCGTGCTGCTGTACATGCTGGCGCGCAGCTGCCGCGCACGCACGATCGTCGAATTCGGCACCTCGTTCGGCATTTCCACCCTGCACCTGGCTGCGGCCCTGCGCGACAACGGCGGCGGACAACTGATCGGCAGCGAGTTCGAGCCGTCCAAGGTACTGCGCGCCCACGACAACCTGCGCGCCGGCGGACTTGCCGACCTGGTGGAGATCCGTGAGGGCGATGCCTTGCAGACGCTGCGCAGCGACCTGCCCGACAGCATCGACCTGCTGCTGCTCGACGGCGCCAAGGCCTTGTACCCGCAGGTGCTGGCGCTGCTGGAAACGCGTCTCAGGCCCGGCGCGCTGATCGTCGCCGACAATGCCGACTACAGCCCCGAGTATCTGGCGCAGGTGCGCTCGCCCGACGCGGGCTACCTGTCCATCCCGTTCGCCGAGGATGTGGAGTTGTCGATGCGCATCGGCTGATGGCGATGCGCCGTGCGTTGCGGAAACGTACCGCTGCAGGTTCGATCTTCATGGGAGACCGAACGACCCGGCGGCGGCGGCCGCGCGAGCGAACGCCTAGCCCGACAGGTTTGCCCAGGTCTTGATGCCCAGATAGGCAACGAAGAGCAGCACCACGATCACGACGATTACGCGCGACCTGCGTTGTGTTCGCCGATGTTGCCCGATGCGTGAGGCGAGCAACGGCGCACTCTTGGCCTGCGTCTCTTCGATGAGCGCATTGGAACGCGCCGACGCTTCCTCGAGCGTCAGCCTGCCTGCATCGATATCGTTCGCGATGGCATCCAGCTGGCGCATCAGATCCTGCTGCAGCCGGTCGTACTCGTCGTTGGTCCCGTCCGATCGTGCCATGGAATATGCGTCCTTGCGTTGAAATGGACCGGGGGGGACGCTGCGCCCGTTCGATGGCCCCGCCGTAGGATTCCCTGCAAGTCTACGGCACTGCAGACGCTGTCGCTGGACTCGGTGGGGAGCAACCACAACAACTACATGAGCGCGAGCGCTTGCTGCGCACCCGTCGCGCCAGCATCGCCTAGCGCGGCGTAGGCGATGCGCAACGCCTCGGCGAAACGCGCATCCCCCGACAGCGGCGCGAACACCGTGTCCAGCGCGAGGAACGCATCCACGTCATGGCGCGTTGCGCCAGTCGCGCTACGTCCGATCTCTGCCAGCACCTCGCTCATCGGATCCACCAGCGCCACACCATCGCGCGCCTGCCGCCGCACGAACTGCATCCACGCTGCGATCGGCAGGCACAGGCGGTCGATGCGGCGGCCGGCGGACAGGGCGTCGGCGATGGTGCCGAGCAGGCGCACCGGCAGTTTCTGCGAGCCGTCCCAGGCGATCTGCGCCAGGCGGTGGGCGATGGCAGGGTTGCGGAAGCGGGCGAGGATGGCGCCGGTGTAGTGCTGCGGGTCGAAGCCGGGCATTGGCTGTAGCGTCGGTGCGATGTCTTCGCGCATCAGGGTTTCGACGAAGGCAGCCAGTTGCGGGTGGCGCATGGCGTCGGCGACGGTGTCCAGGTCGAGCAGGGCGCCGAGGTAGGCCAGCGCGGAGTGCGGGCCGTTGAGCAGGCGCAGCTTGGCGCGATCGTAGCCGGCGATGTCGTCGCTGAGGGTGACGCCGGCGCGCTCGAAGGCGGGGCGGCCGTTGCAGAAGTTGTCTTCGATCACCCATTGGCTGTAGCGCTCGCGCTGGATCGGCCAGGCGTCCTGGCAGCCGAGTTGCGCGGCGACGCGCTCGCGCAGGGCGTCGTCGCTGGCCGGGGTGATGCTGTCGACCATCGAGCGCGGGAACGCGGCTTCTGTCTCGATCCAGGCGGCCAACGCGGGATCGATGGTATGCGCGAACTGCAGCACGGCGCGGCGCAGCTTGCCGCCGTTGTCGGGCAGGTTGTCGCAGCTGAGCACGGTGTACGGCGCCAGGCCCAGACGCAGGCGTGCGCGCAGCCCGGCGACGAGGTAACCGATGGCGCTGCGCGGGGCGTGCGGGGTGGCCAGGTCGTGGACGATGTCCGGATGCGCGAAGTCGAGCTGTTCGCCGGCCAGGCAGTAGCCTTTTTCGGTGACGGTGAGGGTGACCAGGCGCACCGCCGGATCCGCCAGGCGGGCGAGGACGGCGGGCTGTTCGTCCTGCGCGCACAGCACTTCGCGGATGGCGCCGATGATGCGCAGTTCGGGATGCTCGTCGAGCAGGGCGAGGGTGTAGAGGCCGTCCTGCGGGCGCAGTGCGTCGCGCACGTGGGGACTGTGCAGAGAGACGGCGCTGATCGCCCAGTCCGGTTCGTCTGCGAGCAGGTCGTCGAGGTAGACGGCCTGGTGGGCGCGGTGGAAGGCGCCGGCGCCGAGGTGGACGATGCCGATGCGCACGGCGCCCAGAGCGTAGGTTGGACGGGCGATGGATGGCGGCAGGTTGGGGAGCGTGGCGGCGGTTAGGCGTGGTTCGGTCACGGGCGATCCAGGAGGATTTTTCGGTCTGAGGCTTGGTCGATAGGGCTGTCGGGACTGAAGTCCCTCCCACAATAGAGCTGAGGCGAGCTGGGGTTTGGTCGGTAGAGCCGACGGGACTGAAGTCCCTCCCACAATGGAGCTAAGGCCAGCTGGGGCTTGGTCGGTAAGGCTGTCGGGACTGAAGTCCCTCCCACATGGAGCTGAGGCGCGCTGGTGGTTGGTCGGTAAGGCTGTCGCGGCTGAAGCCGCTCCTACAGGGGAGCTGAGGTGAGCTGGTGTTTGGTGGGTAAGGCGTCGGGACTGAAGTCCCTCCCACAGGGGAGCTGAGGTGGGCTGGGGGTTGGCCGGTGAGGCTGTCGCGGCTGAAGCCGCTCCTACAGGGGATCGCGTGGGTCTGGTGCGTGGTCGGTGACGTGCGTAGGGCTGAAAGCTCGAGGCTATCTGCAGCCACGCCTTCGGTGGTGCGAGCGGTGACGACTCGCACCACCGATCGCGATCACTGCCGCGGCGTTGCCTCCGCCGCGGGCGAAGGCTGCACGCTGAAGCGCTGGCGTACACGTACGTCGGCACTGGAGGCGCCGACCTGCAGTTCGTAGTTGCCCGGGTCCACCACGTAGGACTTGCGCGCTTCGTCGTAGATGCGCAGGTCGGTCTGCGGGGAGATGGCGAAACTCACTTCGCGGGTTTCGCCGGGCTGCAGGGCGATGCGCTGGAAGCCGCGCAGTTCCTTGCTCGCGCGCTCGCGCTGCGGCGACAGCGGCTGCAGGTACAGCTGCACCACTTCGTCACCCGCACGCTTGCCGGTGTTCTTCACCTTGAGCGTGGCGCGCAGCTGGCCGTCGGCGGCCAGCTTGGTGCGGTCCAGGCGCAGGTCGGAATAGGCGAACTGCGTGTACGCCAGGCCGTGCCCGAACGGGTACAGCGCGGTGCCGGCGAAGTAGCGGTAGGTGCGGCCGCGCATGGCGTAGTCGTCGAAGGCCGGCAGCTTTTCGTCCTCCTTGTAGAACGTCACCGGCAGGCGGCCGCCGGGGCTGGCGTCGCCGAACAGCACGTCGGCCACGGCGCTGCCGCCGCGCTGGCCGGGGTACCAGGCCAGCAGGATCGCCGGCACGTGCTGCTGCGCCCAATCGATGGCCAGCGCCGAGCCGGTGGTCAGCACCGCCACCACCGGTTTGCCGGTGCCGTGCAGCGCTTCGAGCAGCTCGCGCTGCGGCTTGGGCAGGCGCAGGTCGGTGCGGTCGCCGCCGGCGAAGCCGGGATAGTTGACCTTCATCTCCTCGCCTTCGACGTCGCCGGTCAGGCCGCCGACGAACACCACCACGTCGGCGCGGCGGGCCGCGTCCAGCGCGTCCTGCAGCGGCGGCTTGGCGCCGGGCTGGCGCCACGCCAGGCGCACGCCTGCATCGCGCTCGCCTTCGTAATACTCCAGGCGCAGGTCGTAGCTGCGGCCGGCCTCCAGGCGCACGTCGACGCCGTCGGCGTGCAGGCGGTCGCTGGCGCTCCAGCGGTCGATCAGGCGCTTGCCGTCCAGGTACAGGCGCACGCCGTCGTCGGCCGCGGTTTCCAGGTGGTAGGTGCCGGTGGCCGGCGGCACCAGCTTGCCGCTCCAGCGGATGCTGAAGTTGTCCGCCGGCACGGCCTGGTCCGGGCCGGCTTCGCCGCGCGCGAGCAGGTTGTCGGTGGGCGAGCCGCGGTCCCATTTGAAGCCGATCTGCGCATCGGTGCGCACCAGCGCCGGGGTGCCGGACAGGTCGCGGTTGCGGAAGTATTCGCCGCGCAGGCCGCGCTCGGGGGAGTCGGCGGACGGGCGCAGGTACTGCGGTTCGATCAGCGGCGTGGCGTTGGGGTCGTCGCGGCCTTCGACTAGGTCGGCGCCGCGTGCATAGAGCACCTCGGCGTCGGGCGCGGCCTCGCGGATGCCCTGCAGCACGGTGACCGGCGCGGCCGGCGTGCCGTAGTAGTTGCCGAGCAACGCCATGGTGTCGTCGGCGGTGGGGCCGACCACGGCGATGCGCTTGACCTTCGCACGCGACAACGGCAGCACGCCGTCGTTCTTCAGCAGCACCAGCGATTCGCGCGCGGTGCGCCGCGCCAGCGCGTCGTGTTCGGGCGACTGGTTCACCGAGGCGGGAATCTGCGCCCAGCGCAGCTGGCCCGGCGGATCGAACATGCCCAGGCGCATGCGCGCGTACATCAGCTTCTGCAACGCCTTGTCGACTTCGGCTTCGCTGATCAATCCCTTGCGCACCGCGGCCGGCAGCGTGGAATATTCCTCGCCGCATTCCAGCTCGGTGCCGTTCTTCACCGCCAGCGCGGCGGCTTCCTCGCGGGTGGCGACGATCTTGTGGTTCTTCCAGATGTCCACGATCGCCCAGCAGTCGGACACCACATAGCCATCGAAGCCCCACTGCTCGCGCAGCACGTCGCGCAGCAGGAACTTGCTGGCGCTGGCCGATTCGCCGAACACGCGGTTGTAGGCGCCCATCACCGAATCCACGCGGGCTTCCTTGACCAGCGCTTCGAACGCCGGCAGGTAGGTCTCGTGCAGGTCGCGCTGCGACGGGTGCGCGTCGAAGTGGTGGCGGTCGGCCTCCGGGCCGCTGTGCACGGCGAAGTGCTTGGCGGTGGCATCGAGCTTGCGGTAGGTCTCGCCCTGCGCGTTCTTCGGCGCATCCGCGCCGTCGCCCTGCAGGCCCTGCACGAAGGTCACGCCCATGCGCGCGGTGAGGAACGGGTCCTCGCCGTAGGTTTCCTGGCCGCGGCCCCAGCGCGGGTCGCGGAAGATGTTGATGTTCGGCGACCAGAACGTCAGGCCCTGGTAGCGGCCGTGCTGGTCTTGGCGCAGGGCCTGGTGGTGCTTGGCGCGTGCTTCGTCGCTGATCGCGGTGGAGACCTCGCGCATCAGCGGCACATCGAAGGTGGCCGCCATGCCGATCGCCTGCGGGAACACGGTGGCGCCGCCGGCGCGGGCCACGCCGTGCAGCGCCTCGTTCCACCAGTCGTAGGCCGGCACGCCCAGGCGCGGGATCGCCGGCGCGGCGTTCTGCATCTGCGCGGCCTTTTCCTCCAGCGTCATCCGCGCGACGAGGTCGGCGGCGCGCTGTTCGAAACTGCGCTGGGTGTCCAGGTACGGCGGCGGTGCGGATGCCTTGGCGGGCGCCGCGCCGGCGACGCCGGGAACCAGGGCCAGCAACAGGGTCGTCGCCAGGGTGGTGCGGGCCGCAGCGCGGCGACGGTCGGTGCCGTTGTGCATGGTCATTGCTCCTTGGATCGATCCGGTTCGCGGCGGGCGTACGGCCCCAGGGTGACGCCGGTGAAGCCGCCGGCCACGGCGGTGCTGAGCATCGCCGCGTCGTCGTCGCGGCGCAGCCAACGCCAGTCCTGGCCATCGGCGGCGTAGGCGAAGGCATAGCGGCCGCCGTCGCCGGCGATCTTCAGGCGCAGCGCGCCCTTGGCATCGACCGCGCTGCGCGCGACGGTGGTGGTGCGCTTGCCGTCGCGCTTGTCGAGGAACACTTCGGCGCGCGCGCCGCGGCGGCGCACGCCGAGCACGTACCAGGCATCGGCGTTCTGGAATGCGGCCAGGCCCGCGACCACGCCCGGCTGCGCCGGTATCTGTACGGCGGTGCTGGCGTCGAAGCGCATGTGCTGCTGCCGGTAGGCCAGGAACGCAGGATTGCCGCTGCCGTCCAGGCCTTGCGTATCGGGCTGCAGGGTCAGCCAGCCGGGACGCGCGCGCAGGTCCAGCCACTCGCGCTTGGGCGTGCGCAGCAGCAGCCAGCGGCGGTCGCGTTGCGGCGCATCGAAGCCGTCGCGCCAGGTGAAGTTGCCGCTCAATGGTGCGACGTCGGCATCGGCGCGCAGTCCGGCCGGGCCCGGCGCGGCGTAGGGAATCGGCTGCCCCGCGGGCAGGATCGACGGCCAACCGTCATTCCACGTGACCGGCAGCAGGAAGGTCTCGCGGCCGGTGTTGTAGCGCTCGCCCGCATACGGGCGACTGGCCAGGAACAGCGCCCACCAGTTGCCATCGGGGCCTTCGACCAGATCGGCATGGCCGGCGTTGCTGATCGGGTTGGCGCGCTCGGCGGGCAGGTCGCGCTGGGTCAGGATCGGATTGTGCGGCGCCGGCACGTACGGACCCCATGGCGTGCGGCTGCGCAGCGCCACCTGCGAGTGCTGCGGACCGGTGCCGCCTTCGGCGCAGGACAGCACGTACCAGCCATCGCGCTTGTATAGGTGTGGGCCTTCGATCCAGATCGGCTTGCTGGCCAGGTCGGTGCCGCCGTTGACCAGCACCTTGCGCGGACCGACTGGTTGCATCCGCGCCAGGTCGATGCGCTGCATCCAGATCGCGCGGTGGCCTTCGTACAGCGGCGTGCCTTCCGGCGGACCGTTGTTGAGCAGGTAGGCGGTGCCGTCGTCGTCGAAGAACAGCGACGGGTCGATGCCGTCGATGTCCGGCAACCAGTGCAGCGCCGACCACGGCCCGGCCGGATCGTCGGCGGTGGCGACGAAATTGCCGCCGCTGTCCACCGCGGTGCCGACCACGTAGAAGCGGCCCTGGTGGTGCGCGATGCTGGCGGCGAACATGCCGCGCGACACGCGCAGGCCCTCGTAATCCAGCTGCTCGGCGCGCTCGACCACGTTGCCGACCTGCCGCCAGTGCACCAGGTCGCGGCTCTCGAACACCGGGATCGCCGGGAAATAGGCGAAGGTGGAATTGACCAGGTAGTAGCGATCACCCGCGCGGACGACGCTGGGGTCGGGATAGAAGCCGGCCAGCACCGGATTGCGGTAGTGGCCAGGCGGCAGCGGTTCAGCGAACACGGCATCGTCGCCGCGGTATTCGAACCAATCGAATTCGGCAATGCTGGCGGCCTGCCCGCGCTGCGCCGATGCAGTCTGCATCGCCACGACACACAGCAGCGCCAAAACCAGTGCGCGTCCCCAGCGCATGCGCATCACCAGTCCCACATCGCGCCGTCTTCCAGCCGCGCGACCGGCAGCTGCTTGGGCGCGTACGGGTAGCGCTTGGCCAGGGCCTCGTCGATGTCCACGCCATGCCCGGGCGTCTCGCCGCAATGCAGGCGGCCGGCATGGAACGTGTAGTCGTGCGGGAACACCGCGTTGGCCTCGTCGGAGTGGAACATGTATTCCTGGATGCCGAAGTTCGGCACCCAGGTATCGAAGTGCAGCGCCGCGCCCATGCACACCGGCGACAGGTCGGTGGCGCCGTGGAAGCCGGTGCGTACCTGGTGCAGCGCGGCGAAGTCGGCCAGGCGGCGCACGTGGGTGATGCCGCCGGCGTGCACGATGGTGGTGCGGATGTAGTCGATCTGCTGCTGCTCGATCAAATGCTTGCAGTCCCAGATCGAATTGAACACCTCGCCCACCGCCAGCGGCGTCACAGAATGCTGGCGGATGGTCTCGAACGCGCGCTGGTTTTCCGCGGGCGTTGCGTCTTCCAGCCAGAACAGCCGGTACGGTTCCAGGTCGCGCGCCAGCCGCGCCGCCTCGATCGGGGTCAGGCGATGATGCGCGTCGTGCAGCAGTTCGATCTCCTCGCCATGGTCGGCGCGCAGCCGCTCGAACAGCTTGGGCACCACGCTGAGATAGCGCGGC
This sequence comes from Xanthomonas sp. 1678, assembly GCF_031455575.1. Lineage (NCBI taxonomy): Bacteria > Pseudomonadati > Pseudomonadota > Gammaproteobacteria > Lysobacterales > Lysobacteraceae > Xanthomonas > Xanthomonas sp. 1678. The sequence continues at coordinate 19,039 of NZ_JAVDSZ010000018.1, forward strand.
GTGGACCACACGGTCTCGGTCGGCAGTTCGCTCTCGGCCGGCTCGTAGGGCTTTCCGCCGCTGGAGATGCCGTAGGTCTTCTTGATCCCGGGCACGCCGCACTGCGCGCGGATGGCGATGAAGCCGAGTTCGCGGAAACGGGCGACTTCCTCGCTGGTCTCGGCGATGTCGCGGCCGTTGGCGTGGCCGTAGACCAGCGCGCCTTCGCGCGAACGCCCGCCCAGCAGCTGGTACAGCGGCATGCCGGCCATCTTGCCGAGGATGTCCCACAGCGCCACGTCCACCGCGGCGATCGCGGTCATCGTCACCGGTCCGCGCCGCCAGTACGCGCCGCGGTAGAAGAACTGCCAGATGTCCTCGATGCGGCCGGCGTCGCGGCCGATCAGGTTCGGCACCACGTGATCCTGCAGGTAGGACGCCACCGCCAGTTCGCGGCCATTGAGGGTGGCGTCGCCCAGGCCGTACACGCCGGAGCGGGTGACGATCTTGAGGGTGACGAAATTGCGCCCCGGGCAGGTGACGATGACCCGCGCCTCGACGATCTCGCGATCGCGGGCCGAGCCTTGGGCGGAAGAAGCGCTGTCGGAAGTCTGGGTCATCGCGGGTCGCTCAGGGAGAAGAAGCCGCGGCCGCACGGGCCGCGGTCGGGAGGGACAGTTCGAACGGACCGGCCGGCAATCCGGCGCGATCGAACAGCGTGCACACCGGGCTGTCGGCCCAGCAGTAGCGCACGCGGGTGGGCGCGGTGCCGGCGGGTGCCGGCAGGCGCACGCTGCGGCCTTGCAGTTCGGCCTGCGCGTAACGGCAGCTGCCGGGCGCCGCGCCGCACAGTTCGAAACCGATCGGTGCGGCGGCGCTGTAGGCCTGCAAGGCGCCATCGACATCGTCGAAATCGACCACCAGCGCCGCGCCCTCGCGGCGCAGCGCATGCGGCACCGGCCCGGACGGCGCCAACGCCTCGCCATAGACCACGTGCCGCGCCGCGCGCGCCAGGCGGCGGCCGAGTTCCTGCTTGTTGGCCGGATGGATGTCGTAGCGGTCGCCGATGTCGATGGCCACCGCCAGGCCGGCATGCGGGTCGGCGGCGACGAAGCGCCGTTGCGCCTCGCGCAGCTGCGCCCAGCCGCTGTCGCCGGGCTGGGTGGGTGGCGCACCGTAGTTGGCCAGCTGCACCAGCAGCAGCGGCAACTGCGCGCCGAAGCGCTGCCGCCAGTCGCGCTGCCAGGCGTCGAGCAGCGCCGGATAGCCCGCCGCGTCGCCGGTATTGGATTCGCCCTGGTACCACAGCACGCCGCGCAGGCCGACCCGGCCCAGCGGCGCGATCATGCCGTTGTACAGCGTGGTCAGGCCCGCGGCCGAGGACCACGGCGCGCGCGGCGGCGTGCCCAGCTGCGGCGACACGCTGCGGTACTGCCACCCGGCCAACGCCACCCGGCTGCCGTCGCCCAGTTGCAACTGCTGCGCCTGCGCACCGCCCAGCAGGCCGCCGCGGCGGTAGCTGTTGTACACGTTGACCACGATGGTGTTCTTGCCCGCGCGCAGCACGCCGCGCGGCAGGCGGTAGCTGCGCGGCTGGTCGGCGCCGTAGCTGCTGCCCACCGCCTGGCCGTTGACCCAGGTCTGGTCGAGTTCGTCCACAGGCCCCAGCGCCAGCGTCGCCTGCTGTTTCGCCTGCTGTTTCGCCTGCTCGGCGCTCAGCGTGAGCGTGCTGCGGTACCAGACCATGCCGTTGAAATTGACCAGCTGCGGCACGCCCCAGTCGTCCCAGGCGTCCAGCGCCGGGACGTCACGCCAGTCGCCACCGGCGTCGTCCGGCTGCCACGGCGCACCGCTGCCGTGCGCGCGCCACCACGCTTCCCACAGCCTGCCCCAACGCGGCGCCGCCTGCTGCGGATCGGTGGCGTAGCGCGCCAGCACGTCCAGCGCCGGTGCGTTGCCATCGACCTTGCGCAGCGCCGCATCGCCGATCCACGCCTGCATCTGCGAACCGCCCCAGGAGGCGTTGATCAGTCCCATCGGCACGTCCACGCTCTTGCGCAGTTCGCGGGCGAAGTAATAGCAGGCCGCGGAGAACGCGCCGACCGTCTCCGGCGTGGTGGGTTGCCACGCGGCCGCGCCGCCGAACTGCGCCTGCGGCGTCGGGCTGGACTGCGCCGGCACCTTGAACATGCGGATCGCCGGCTGCTGCGCATCGGCGATCTCGCTGCGCGTATCCAGCGAACGTTGCACCGACAGTTCCATGTTCGACTGGCCCGAGCACAGCCACACGTCGCCGAGCAGCACGTCGTCGGCGCGCTGCGTGCGGCCGCGCGCGGTGCTGGCCTGCAAGGTGTACGGCCCACCAGCCGGCAGCGCCGCCAGCTGCGCCTGCCAGCGGCCCTGGCGGTCGGCACGCGCCTGCACCCGCTGCTGCGCCAGCTGCACGGTCACCGTCTCGCCGGCCGCGGCCTGCCCCCACACGCGGATCGGCGCATCGCGCTGCAGCACCGCGTGGTCCTGGAACAGCGGATGCAACAACGGCGCCTCGCCGGCATGCGCGAACGCGGGCAGGCACAGCGCCGCCAGCAACAGGCGGCGCGCGCGCGCGGCAAGCGAACGGTGCGATGTCATTTCGGATTCCCCGGTGCATACGGAAAACGCAATGCCTGGTAGTACGGCAACGGATGCGCCGGTGGCGCGGTGCCGGGCGGCAGCGCGCGCCCGGACACTTCTTGCCAATAGGCGATGCTGGCATCGCGCCACCATTGCGCCTCCTGCTGCTGGATCGCCAGGAAATCGGCGACCTGGCGATAGCGCTGCGCATCCACGTACGGCGCCAACCCTGCCCAGGTCGCGCGCATTCGCGCCACCTCGGCCACACCATGGTCGTAGCGGCCGAGCAGTTCGTCCCACAGCGGCCGGCCCGAGGCCATGCGGTGGTCCCACGGCACGTGGTGGAACCACAGCAGATAGGCCTCCGGCACCGTGCGCACATCGCCGAAGCGGCGCGCCAGCGGCGGCGCGTACTGCGCCACCGCGTTGCTGCCGGTCGCGCTGCGGTCGAAGCCGATGCCGTCGCGGTCGGCACGGTGGTAGTACACCGGATCCCAGTCCGGCCGCGCGCTGCCCGTATCCCAAGGCGCCGGGCCGTAGTGGTGGCCGCGGCCCATCAGGTGATGCAGGCCGAGCGGGGTCATGTAGTCGACCGCCGCCTGGTGCGAAGCCATCATCATCCCGACCACCGGTGCGACCAGCGCCGGGTCGTTGCCGAACGTCATCCGCACCCAGTCCTCGGCGATCGCCTGCGCGTCGCCCTGCGGATCCCACGCCAGCCGCCCGAACGCGTACCAGTTGGCCTGGTCGAAGATCGAGCCGGACCAGGTGCGGTCGGCGCCGATGTTGGCGACCCCGGCAATGCCGCTGAGCGCGTGCTTGTCCACCGCACCCTCCACCACCCGCGCCACCGTCGCGCGCTTGCCGCGCTGCGTATCCGCTTGCAGGGTTTCCTGGTACAGCGTGCCCAGGTAGACCAGGTGCGTGGCGAAGCCCAGGTACTCCTTGGTGATCTGGAATTCCAGCATCAGCGGCGTCTTCGGCATCGCCCCGAACAGCGGATGGAACGGCTCGCGCGGCTGGAAGTCGATGGCGCCGTTCTTGACCTGCACCACCACGTTGTCGCGGAACTTGCCGTCCAGCGGCACGAACTCGCTGTAGGCCTGCTTGGCGCGGTCGTCCGGCTGCTCGTGCGAGTAGACGAAGGCCCGCCACATCACCACCCCGCGGTGCGGCGCCAGCGCATCGGCCAGCATATTGGCGCCGTCGGCGTGGCTGCGTCCGTAGTCCTGCGGACCGGGCTGGCCTTCGGAATTGGCCTTGACCAGGAAGCCACCGAAATCGGGAATGCGCGCGTAGATCTCGTCGACCTTGGCCCGCCACCAGCGCCGCACCGCCGGGTCCAGCGGATCGGCGGTGGCCAGTCCGCCGATCTCGATCGGGGCGCTGAAGCGCGCGCTCAGATACACGCGGATGCCGTACGGACGCAGCGCCGCAGCCAGCGCCGCGGTCTTGTCCAGGTACGCCGGGGTCAGGCTCCAGGCGTTGGCGTTGACGTTGTTCAGCACCGCGCCGTTGATGCCGATCGAGGCGTTGGCGCGCGCGTAGTCGGTGTAGCGCGGATCCACGTAGCCGGGCAGCTTCTGCCAGTCCCACAGCGAGGCGCCTGCGTAGCCGCGTTCGACCACGCCGTCCAGGTTGTCCCAGTGGTCGAGCACGCGCAGCTTCACCCGCGGCGCATCGCGCAACGCGAGCGCCGCCGGCGCCTGCCCGGTCTGCAGCAGGCGCAGGAAGCGGAAGGCCGCATACAGCGCGCCGCGCTCGCCGCCGCCGACGATCGCGGTCGCGGGGCGGCCGTCCACCACCACGCTGCGGATCAGGTAGCCCTCCTCGCCCAGGCCGCGCGTGTCCAGCCGAAGCCGCGCGATCGCCGGCGTGGCCGGGGTGCCAAGCACGATCGCACCGGCGCGGTCAGCGCTGGCGGCAAGCGGCGGTTCTGCGCCGAGCAGGCCGCCCAGGCCGCGGCGCAGCTCATCGCGCGCGGCCACCTGCAGCGGCGTGTCGGCGCCGGCCACCAGTTGCGTCGCCGCCGCGCGCCACGGCGCGGCCTGCACCTCGGGCAGCGGCTGGTAGCGCAGCCACAGGTCGTAGCCATCCTCGGCCTGCGCCGCGGCGGCCGGCAACAGCAGCGTCAGCCACAGGACGGCGCAGCGCAGCCATCCGCCGCGCGCGGGGTGCTGCGGCGGTTGCGCGCGCTGCGGCGTGACGATGGCGCTCATGCGTGCGCCCCGCTGCACGGCGCCGGCGTCCGCCGGCGGTCGCCGCCCACCCGGCTTCCCGGTACCATGCAGGCCTCACTCGCATCGGGATCCACACCGTGCCGCGGCGCCGCCGCACACGGGGCTTGCGCAGGACGTCCCCGGTCGAGATCCACGCCCGCAAGCCAGCGAAGAGGCACATCTTGGAGAAGGTCAGGAAATCGGTTCGTCGCAAGAGCCTTGCCGTGACCATCGACGAGGTGGCCGCGCTCGCCAAGGTCTCGCCGATGACCGTGTCGCGGGTGATCAACGGCCAGGGCAACGTGCGCGACACCACTCGCGAGCAGGTCATGCGCGCAGTCGACACGCTCGGCTACACGCCGAACCTGGCGGCCAGCGCCCTGGCCGCCGCGCAGAGCACGCGGGTCGCGCTGATCTACAGCAATCCCAGCGGCGCCTACCTGGGCGAGCTGCTGGTCGGCGTGCTGCGCGCCGCCTCGCGCACTTCGATCCAGGTGGTGGTGGACTACTGGGACGACCTCGGCGCCGAAGTCGAACGCAAGGCCGCGCGCAAGCTGGCCAAGAGCGGCGTGGCCGGGGTGATCCTGCCGCCGCCGCTGTGCGAATCGGAGGCCGCGATCCACGAACTGGTGCGTGCCAAGGTGCCGGTGGTGGCTATCGCCTCCGACCGTTTCAGCGACCGGGTGGCCTGCGTGCGCGTGGACGAGTTCAACGCCAGCAAGGACATCACCGCCTACCTGATCGCGCAGGGCCATACCCGCATCGGCTACATCGCCGGCCGCTCCAACCTGTCGGCCAGCGCGCGCCGTTTCGAAGGTTTCCAGGCCGCTCTGGCCGAAGCCGGCCTGCGCCTGGACCGGCACCTGCTGCAGCCGGGCGACTACACCTACCGCTCCGGCCTGGACGCCGCCGAGAAGCTGCTGTCGCGGCGCCAGCGGCCCAGCGCGATCATCGCCAGCAACGACGACATGGCCGCCGCGGCGATCTCGGTCGCGCACCGGCGCGGCCTGGACGTGCCGCGCGACCTGTCGGTGGTCGGCTTCGACGACACCTCGGCCGCGACCGCGGTGTGGCCGGAACTGACCACCATCCGCCAGCCGATCGCGGCGATGGCCGACGCAGCGATCGACATCCTGCTGCGCAGCATCCGCAGCAAGGAACACACGGCTCGGGCAAGGATCGATCATGTGCTCGCTCATCAGCTGGTCAAGCGCGATTCGGTCGCCGCACCGGCCACCGCGCGCACCGAGCGGCGCTGACGCGGCGGCGGTCGGCCTGCTCCGCATCAGCGGATCAGGTACTGGTTGATCAGGTTCTCGTAGGCTTCCTGGCGGCCGCTGGCCTGCTGCGGCGCGCCGGCCTTGGCCGCGTGCGCCGCCAGGTCCGCCAGCGTGCTGCTGCCGGCCGCGAACGCCGCCCCGGCGCCGCTGTCGAAGCTGCTGTAGCGCTCGGCGCGCCACTGCTCCAGCGGCGAGGACGTCAGCAGCGCATGCGCAACCTCCAGCCCGCGCGCGAACGCGTCCATGCCGCCGATGTGCGCCAGGAACAGGTCCTGCGGATCGGACGACTCGCGCCGCACCTTGGCGTCGAAGTTCAGCCCGCCCGGCGCCAGCCCGCCCTGGCGCAGCACCACCAGCATCGCCCCGACCGTGTCGTACAGGTCGGTCGGGAACTGGTCGGTGTCCCAGCCGTTCTGCGGGTTGCCGCGGTTGGCGTCGATGCTGCCGAGCAGGCCCGCATCGGACGCCACCTGCAGGTCGTGCTCGAAGCTGTGGCCCGACAGCGTGGCGTGGTTGGCCTCGATGTTGAGCTTGAAGTCCTTGTCCAGGCCATGCTGGCGCAGGAAGCCGATCACCGTGGCGCTGTCGAAGTCGTACTGGTGCTTCATCGGCTCCATCGGCTTGGGCTCGATCAGGAAATTGCCGGTGAAGCCGATGCTGCGGCCGTAGTCGCGGGCGATGGTCAGAAAGCGCGCCATGTTGTCCTGCTCGCGCTTCATCTGCGTGTTGTGCAGGCTGGCATAGCCTTCGCGGCCGCCCCAGAACACGTAGTTCTCGCCGCCCAGCTCGACGGTAGCATCCAGCGCGGCCTTGACCTGCACCGCCGCGCGCGCGACCACGTTGAAGTCCGGGTTGGTCGCCGCACCGTTCATGTAGCGCGGGTGCGAGAACAGGTTGGCCGTGCCCCACAGCAACTTGATGCCGGTGTCGGCCTGGCGCTGCTTGGCGACGCCGACCATGTGCTGCAGATTCTTCTGGTACTGGCCGACGTCGTCCGCGTCCGGCGCCAGGTCGATGTCGTGGAAGCAGTAGTACGGCACGCCGAGCTTGGTGAAGAACTCGAACGCCGCATCGGCCTTGGCTTCGGCGCGGCCCAGCGCATCGCTGTCGGCGTCCCACGGATAGGCGCGCGTGCCCGGCCCGAACGGATCGGCGCCGTTGCCGCAGAAGCTGTGCCAGTACGCCACCGCGAAGCGCAGGTGCTCGGCCATGGTCTTGTCGCCGATGCGCTTGGTCGCATCGTAGACCTTGAACGCCAGCGGGTTGTCCGAGGCCTTGCCTTCGAACGCGATGCGGCCGATGCCCGGGAAGTGTTCCTTGGCGCCGATGTAGACGGAGTTGCTCATGGGAGATGGAGTCCTGTGCAGTGGGAGGAAGAAGAGGACGCGCGTTGCCGCCGCCGGGCCGGCACGATGCCGGCAGCCGAGACGGCGGCCGACGCGGCCGCGAATGGATGGGGCCGTGCGCACAGCCGCGGCTGGTGACCGCCAGTGGCGACGCGCGGATGTTCGATACAGATGGCGCAGGCACCTTGCCCGCCGTGGCGGCGCGGCCTGGCGCCAGCGCAGGCGATGCCGGACGACGACCGACGGCCGCTGCCGCGAGCGAACCGTGACGGACGCAACGTTATGGTAGCGCTACCAGAAACCGCACTAAAAAAAGCTTCGCTGCGGAGGGAAGCCGAGGGGGCCATCAGATGCGTTCGCAAGCCGGGGGACAGGCCGACTTTACCCAGCCCACCGGCGAAACGCTTGCTGCGCTGCGCCATCCGTGCGCATCGCGTGCGCGCCACCCGGTGCCGTGCGGTTGTCGGATCGCGCGCAGCGCCTCCTGAGCGCGGGCATGCTTACCACTGCAACGCGCCCCGGGTCGCGCCGACTACAATGCGCGCCGATGCCATCCACGCCCCTGCCCCTGACGCAATCCCTTGCCGATCCCGCCCCGCGCGATCGGCGCACGCCGTCGGCGCTGGGCAAGCGCCTGTGCCGGCAGGTCGGCCAGGCGATCGCCGATTTCGGCATGATCGAGGCCGGCGACAAGGTGATGGTGTGCCTGTCCGGCGGCAAGGACAGCTACACCCTGCTGGACATCCTGCTGCAGTTGCAGCGCAAGGCACCGGTGCCGTTCGAGCTGGTGGCGGTGAACCTGGACCAGAAACAGCCCGGCTTCCCCGCGCACGTGCTGCCCAACTACCTGCGCGCGCTCGGCGTGGCCTGGCACGTGATCGAGCAGGACACCTATTCGGTGGTCAGCCGCGTGGTGCCCGAGGGCAAGACGATGTGTTCGCTGTGCTCGCGGCTGCGCCGTGGCGCGCTGTACCGCTACGCCGCCGAGAACGGCATCAGCAAGATCGCGCTGGGCCACCACCGCGACGACCTCGTCGCCACGTTCTTCATGAACCTGTTCTTCCACGCAAAGCTGGCGGCGATGGCGCCCAAGCTGCGCAGCGACGACGGCCAGCACGTGGTGATCCGGCCGCTGGCCTACGTGCGCGAGGCCGACATCGCCGAGTACGCGCAGGCGCGCGGCTTCCCGCTGATCCCGTGCACGCTGTGCGGCAGCCAGGACAACCTGCAGCGGCGCCAGGTCGGGCTGATGCTGCAGCAGTGGGACCGCGAGCATCCGGGCCGCATCGAGCAGATCGCGCGCGCCATGGGCAACGTGCAGCCGGCGCAGCTGGCCGACCCGGCCCTGTTCGATTTCCGCGCGCTCGGCGCCGCCGATGCCGTGGCCGCCGTCGGCTGGCCGCTGGACGACGGGGCCTGACGCATCGGCCGCTGAACCGCGCGTTGCGGTATCGGGGCGGGAGCGATGCGACAATGCCCGCCGCCCCACCCTGCGCCTGGCGCCGGGCCGTTCCGTTTCCTTCTGCTGGATGCTCGATGTTCTTTCGCAACCTGACCCTGTTCCGCTTCCCCACCACCCTCGACTTCTCCGAGATCGACAAGCTCCTGCCGGAGGTGCAGCTCAAGCCGGTCGGCCCGCTGGAAATGAGCTCGCGCGGCTTCATCTCCCCGTTCGGCCGCGACGAGCGCGAGGTGCTGTCGCACCGCATCGCCGAGTTCCTGTGGCTGACCGTCGGCGGCGAGGACAAGATCCTGCCCGGTTCGGTGGTCAACGACCTGCTCGAGCGCAAGGTCGCCGAGATCGAGGAGAAGGAAGGCCGCCGGCCCGGCGGCAAGGCGCGCAAGCGGCTCAAGGACGACCTGATCCACGAGCTGCTGCCGCGCGCCTTCGTCAAGACCTCGCGCACCGATGCGATGCTCGACCTGCAGCACGGCTACGTCGCGGTGGACACCTCCAGCCGCAAGAGCGGCGAGAACGTGATGTCCGAGATCCGTGGCGTGCTGGGCAGCTTCCCGGCGCTGCCGCTGAACGCGGAAGTGGCGCCGCGCTCGATCCTGACCGGCTGGATCGCCGGCGAGCCCCTGCCCGAAGGCCTGAGCCTGGGCGAGGAATGCGAGATGAAGGATCCGATCGAAGGCGGCGCGGTGGTCAAGTGTCAGCACCAGGAACTGCGCTGCGACGAGATCGACAAGCACCTGGAAGCCGGCAAGCAGGTTACCAAGCTGGCGCTGATCCTGGACGACCACGTCTCCTTCGTGCTCGGCGACGACCTGGTGATCCGCAAGCTGAAATTCCTCGACGGCGCCCTGGACCAACTGGAGAACGCCGACCAGGACGGCGTGCGCGCCGAACTGGACGCCCGCTTCGCGCTGATGAGCGCCGAAGTGCGGCGCCTGTTCCTGCTGCTGGAAGAGGCGCTGAAGCTGAGCAAGGCAGAGGCCTGAGGCAAGGCCGGCAGCGGGCCGCCTCGATTTGGCGGCTCCCCTCGTCGCGACTGAAGTCGCTCCCACAAGGGAGCCCCAGCATGCCGGCCGGGTGCACTGTGGGAGGAACTTCAGTCCCGACTGCTGCCGGAGCCGAGCAATTTTCCGGCTGCGGTCGTCGCGGCTGAAGCCGCTCCTACGCAAGCCGCGCCTGCTGGTCAGGTGCACTGTAGGAGGGGCTTCAGCCCCGACCAGCAGCTACCGAAGCCGGACAACTTCCTGACTTCGCTCGTCGCGACTGAAGTCGCTCCCACAAGGGAGCCCCAGCATGCCGGCTGGGTGCACTGTGGGAGGGACTTCAGTCCCGACTGCTGCCAACCGGCCGGCTTCCTGACTTCGTTCGTCGCGGCTGAAGCCGCTCCTACAGGGGCCGCGGCATGCGCTGCTCGGGTCCACTGCCGAACGCTCCGGGGGCGCCCGTGACGGAATTCAGCTGAAGCATGCGGCGCGATCGGCGCACGCTGTCACCGTGCACGCACGCATGAGCGGTATGCTGTGCGCATGCCCGATTTCCTTCGTCGCCTGATCGCGCCGCCTGCCGCGGCGGTCGAACGCGACCTCGTCCGCCTGCGGTTGGACGAGCGCGAGATCGAGGTGCTGCGCGTGCGCGACCCGCGCGCGCGGCGGATCAAGCTAAGCGTGGACGAACGCGGCGCGCGCCTGACCCTGCCGCTGCGCGCCAGCCTGGTGTCCGGCGAGCGCTTCCTGCTCGAGCACCGGCACTGGCTCGGCGAGCAGCTGGCGCGCTACCAGGACGAAGACAACGAACCGGGCCTCGAACGCGGCGTGCCCGGCTGGCTGCCGCTGCGCGGCGAGCGTCTGCCGCTGCGCTGGAGCGAAGGCCGCTACGCGCACCTGCAGGTCGATGCCGAGGGCGCACTGCTGCAGCTGCCGGCGCGCGCCGGCGATGCGGCGATCGCGCGCGCGCTGCGCGAGTTCTACGAAGCGCAGGCGCGCGCCGACGTCGGCCGCTGGCTGCCCAGGTACCTGCCGTCGTTGCCGCGCGCGCCGGCGCGGGTGCGGCTGAAGGTGATGTCCTCGCAATGGGGCTCGCTGGCGCCGGACGGCTCGATGGCGCTGGACCTGGCGCTGGTGCTCGGGCGGCCGTCGGCGTTCGAGTACGTGCTGGTCCACGAGCTGTGCCACCTGCTCCAGGCCAACCACTCGCCCGCGTTCTGGCGCGAAGTGGAAGCGCGGTTCCCGGCCTGGCGCGCCGAGCGCGACTATTTCCACGCCCACGGGCGGCGCCTGAAGGCGCAAATGCGGCGGTTGTTGAGCTAGGCGGGTTTGCGACTCTGGTCGCAGCAGGATTCCTCAGTGACGCCGGTCGCGACGATGGTCCTGGACAACCCGGGCCGCTCCCGCACGCCGTCATCAGCATCAGCCCAACGCCCGATAGCGGCAACGGCGACCTCATCGAGTCGCTCACCGGGCAGGACTGCAGCGCGCGCGGATGCCGGCAACGCCGGCCTGCAGATGTAGCCAGCCATTCGCCGACCGGGCAGTCGGCCGACAGCGCGATGCCGCCGGGCTGATCCGGCAAACCTGTTCGGAGTGGGTGTCGTCTCGATGCGACGCAGCGGCGTCGGCGATGCAGCAACGGGTCGGATCGGCGGATTTCGCCTCAGCGCTGCGGAAGAAGAACTCCATGCGCAGCGCCCGGCAGGCCCCCTCTCCCCGCCTACCTCACACCTGGCGCGGCCTCCGGCGCCAGCGAGCGATACGGTCCGAGCGGCACTACGCCGGCATGTCAGGACGCCGGGATCGGGCCGCGTACGCAAGACGTATCGCGTCTATGCCTGTTTTGTCGGCAGGCGTGGCGGGAACTTAAGCGAAATCTTTTCTACACACAAGCTTCACGGAGATTGTGCAGGTTCGTCATTCAGCGCTGGGAGCCCATCCGGGCGGCGCAGGCCGGCGGCTCAGAGGAAGTCGCGCAGCAGCGCCGCCACCGCGGCCGGCTGTTCCATGTGCAGGTGGTGGGTGCCCGGCAGCACGTGCACGCGGCCGTGGCGCAGCCGCGCCGCGCGCTCGCGCCGCAGCTGCTCGGGGAAGTACGGTTGCGCCGGATCGGCGTAGATCACCTGCGTCGGGCACTCGATGCCGGCCAGCAGCGCCTGCACCTGCGCCTCGCTCAACCGCACCGCGGTGGGCAGGGTCAGGCGCCGGTCGCTGCGCCAGACGTAGCCGCCCTCCACCGGCCGCACCCCGCGCTCCACCAGCAGGCGCGCCGCCGGCTCGCTGAGCTGGTTGGCCTGCATCCGCGCGCGCACCGGCGCGGCCAGGTCGGGGAACACGCGCAGCGGCGCGGTGTTCGCGCGACGCGTCGCGTCGACGCTGTCGCGCAGCCGCTCCAGCGTGCCCTCCACGGTCTCGGCCAGGCCGCCGAGCATCTCGATCGCGACCAGCTTGGCGACCCGCTGCGGCACCGCCGCGGCCAGGGTGCTGGCGATCGCCGCACCCATCGAATGGCCGATCACCGCGAAACGTTCCCAGCCCAGCGCGTCGGCCGCGTCCAGCAGCGGATGCAGCGCGCCGGTCAGCAGGTAGTCGGCGCCGGCCGGCAGCGGGTCGCTGTGGCCGTGGCCGGGCAGGTCCAGCATCACCAGGTCCAGCTGCGGCAGCTGCGCGCTCAGCGGCACGAAGCTGGCGGCATTGTCCAGCCAGCCGTGCAGCGCCAGCACCTTGGGGCCCTGCGGATCGCCGCTGCGCAGCCCGGCCAGCATGCCCACCCGCGACGGGCAGGCGAACGGACGCAATGTCATGCGGCGCGCGCGGCCAGCTGCGCCAGCGCGCGTGCGTGCGCCGGGGCGTCGTTGAGACAGGGGATGTAACGCACCTGCATGCCGCGCGCGGCGCAGGTCTCGACGAAGCCCATGGCCACTTCCTCCAGCGTTTCCAGGCAGTCGGTAGCGAAGCCCGGGCAGATCACGTCGACCCGCTTGGTGCCCTGCTCGGCCAATTGCCACAGGCTCGGCTCGGCGTAGGGCTGCAGCCAGCGCTCGGCGCCGAAGCGCGACTGGTAGCCGAGCTGCCACTCGCCGGCGTCCAGGCCCAGCGCCGCGGCGATTGCCTGCGCGCTGGCCTCGCAACGCTGCGGGTACGGGTCGCCGTTGTTGGCCACGCGCTGGGGCAGGCCATGGAAGGAGAAGAACAGGGTCTCGCCGCGGCCGTGCTGCGCCCAGTGCGCGCGCACGCTGTCGGCGACCGCTTCGACCCAGCCCGGGTCGGTCGGATAGTCCTCGATCAGGGTCACCGGCAGCTGCGGATTGCGCGCCTGCCAGGCCTGCACCACGTCCTCGATCGAGGCGGTGGTGGTGGTCGAATACTGCGGGTACAGCGGCAACACCACGATCCGGCGCACGCCGCCGTCGCGCAGCGCGTCCAGGGCCGGCGCCAGCGCCGGCGTGCCGTAGCGCATCGCCCAGGCCACGCGGTGGTCGGGCAGCTCGCGCTGCATGCCCTCGGCCAGGCGCCGCGTGTACACCGCCAGCGGCGAGCCTTCCGGCAGCCACACCAGGGCGTACTTCTCCGCCGAGCGCGGCGAGCGGCGCGGCAGGATGATCCAGTTCAGCAGCGGCCACCAGAACAGCTTGGGAATCGCCACCACGCGTTTATCGCCGAGGAATTCGGCCAGGTAGCGGGCGACCGCAGGCGCGGTCGGCGCCTCGGGCGTGCCTAGGTTCACCACCAGCACGGCGGTATCGGGTGTGTCGGACATGCATGCATTGTGGCAGAGGCGCCCGTCGCGCGCGTTGCGATCGTGTCTATCGCAACGATCGGCATGCCCGCACGCGCAGCGCCATCGCTCATTGCCGATTCATTGCGCTGTGACTAAGTTCAAGGACTTGCAGTATCTTGCTGCGGACCTATTTCGGAAGCCCGCCATGCCTCGCCTGCCGCGCATCGCCCTGTTGTTGAGCACCACGCTGTTCGTCGGCCATGCCGTGGCCGGCCCGGAAGAAGACGAGCGCGCGCGCAATGCGCTGCGCGTGCTGAGCGACATCCAGGAGATCCCGGAGCAGTCCATCCCCGACAAGCTGCTCGACGAGGGCCGCGCGATTGTGGTGATCCCGGACACGCTCAAGGCCGGCCTGGTCATCGGCGGGCGCCGCGGCCACGGCCTGATGTCGGTCAAGCGTCCCGACGGCACCTGGTCCAACCCCGTGTTCGTCAAGCTCACCGGCGGCAGCATCGGCTTCCAGGTCGGCGTGCAGTCCTCCGACGTGGTGCTGGTGTTCCGCAACGACCGCAGCCTGGACAACATCGTCAACGGCAAGTTCACCCTCGGCGCCGATGCCGGCGTCGCCGCCGGCCCGGTCGGGCGCAACGCCTCGGCCGCCACCGACGGCCAGCTCAAGGCCGAGATCTGGTCGTGGTCGCGCGCGCGCGGCCTGTTCGCCGGCGTGGCGCTGGACGGCGCCGCGCTGCAGATCGACGATGCCGCCGACCTCAACGTGTACGGCAGCAACACCACCCCGCGCATGATCTTCGAAGGCCGCACCACCAGCCTGCCGTCCAACGACGTGGTCGCGTTCCGCGACAAGCTCGAGGAAGCCACCTACGCGGCGCGGCAGAACCGCGGCACCGACGGCGGCGCCGCCCGCACCGCCAGCGCTCCGCCGCCGCGGCCGCAGCCCTCGGCGCAGGCCGCGCCAGCGACTGGTGCCGAACCCGCCGACGGCGCCAGCACCGCGCCCTTGCAGGCGCCGCCGCAGACGCCGCCGCCGCAGGGTGGCTTCCAGCCGGTATCCGAAGGCGAGATCCGCACCGAATCGCTCGACGGCAATCGCTAGGCGCCCATTCATTCCCGAATAGGCCGTGACAGCCTGGCAGACCGTCGTCCGGTGCCGCGTGGCGCAGTACCTGACTGGCCGGTCGATTACGGCCCGCCAGGCCCGCAATCCGCAGGGCGGCGGCATGCGCCGGCCGCCGCGTCAGCGCCAGGTGTGGACAGCGGTCCACGTCTCACCCTGTTCCTTGCCGCGTGCACGCGCCACAGCGGCACAGCCCACTCCGGAAATGCGTTGACACGCCTTCGGCGCGCCGCACCGAACGCACTGCGGCGCGGTGCGTTATCCTGCGCGTTCCTTACGACTTCTCTGCGAGCGGATCATGGGCGGTTTTAGCATCTGGCACTGGCTTGTGGTGCTGGTGATCGTGCTGCTGGTGTTCGGCACCAAGCGGCTGACCAGCGGCGCCAAGGATCTCGGCAGTGCGGTCAAGGAATTCAAGAAAGGCATGCGCGACGAAGACAAGCCCGCCGGCCAGCTCGGCGACGAGTCGCGCAGCGAACAGTCCCGCGAGACCCAGGCCGAACGCGACCGCGACGCGCGCTGATCGGAAGCCGCTGGCGTGTTCGATATCGGATTCAGCGAACTGCTGCTGATCGCTGTGGTGGCGCTGGTGGTGCTCGGCCCGGAACGGCTGCCCAAGGCCGCGCGCTTCGCCGGGCTGTGGGTGCGCCGCGCGCGCGCGCAGTGGGACTCGGTGAAGCAGGAACTGGAGCGCGAACTGGAAGCGGAAGAACTCAAGCGCAGCCTGCAGGACGTGCAGGCCTCGCTGCGCCAGGCCGAATCGCAGTTGCGCGACGGCGGCCAGCAGCTGCAGCGCGAGACCGAGGCGCTGCGCCGCGAGATCGACCCGACCGGACCGGAGCCGCTCGCCGACGCCGCATCCGCCGAACCGCAGGCCCCGGCGCAGCCGGTGGAGCAGCTGGCGCCGGCTGGCGTGCCCGCCGCTGCGGAACCGTCCGCGGCGCCGCAGCCCGCTGCGCCCACGCACGCCTCCACCGAGCCGCGGCCGGCCCCGCACGACGCTGCGCCCGCCGCACCGGCACCCGGCGCCACACCGCCCAACGGCACTCCTGAGGCGCCGCGATGAATCCGGAAGCCGAAAGCAGCCTGATCGAACACCTGGTCGAATTGCGCGCGCGCCTGGTGCGCGCGCTGCTCGGCCTGGGCGTGGTGGTGCTGGCATTGCTGCCCTTCTCCAAGCCCATCTACACCTGGCTGGCCGCGCCGATGCTCGCGCAGCTGCCGATCGGCCAGAGCGTGATCGCCACCCACCCGGCCGGCGCGGTGTTCGCCCCGCTCAAGCTGACCTTCTTCGTGGGCGTGTTCATCGCCGTGCCGTGGCTGCTGTACCAGGCCTGGGCCTTCGTCGCCCCGGGCCTGTACCAGCGCGAGAAGCGCCTGGCGCTGCCGCTGCTGGCCTCGGCGGTGCTGCTGTTCTACGTTGGCTGCGCCTTCGCCTATTTCCTGGTGCTGCCGGCGGTGTTCCACTTCCTGACCACGTTCAAGCCGGACATCATCCAGCTCACCCCCGACGCCGGCGCGTACCTGGATTTCGTGCTGGCGATCTTCTTCGCCTTCGGCGCCAGCTTCGAACTGCCGGTGGCGCTGGTGATCCTGGCCCTGCTCGGCTGGGTGACCCCGCAGCAGCTGCGCGAAGGCCGTGGCTACGCGGTGGTCGGCATCTTCGTGCTGGCCGCGGTGCTGACCCCGCCGGACGTGGTCTCGCAGCTGATGCTGGCGATCCCGATGTGCCTGCTGTACGAACTGGGCATCATCGCCGCGGCGGCGGTGACCAGGAAGCCGCCGGAAGTGGAAGTCCGCGACTAGCGGATTTCCCGCTTGGCGCTGCCTAGCGTCAGTGCGTCTGCCGTGACCAAGCAGTTCCGGTAAAGCCCGTCGCGACTGAAGTCGCTCCTACAGGGAGCGGGAGCCCCGCTTTTCCGAGTCCCCGATCCCGAGTCCCAAGTCCCGGCTGCTCAGGCCACAAACACATTGGAAGGCGGCGGCGGCACCGCCGGCGCGGTATCGCCGGCGTGCACGAACATCTGCTTCCACGCCGCGTACACCGCGCCGGCCAGCGCCGGCATCGCCAGCGCCATCAGCAGCAGCTGCGCAACCAGGGCCGCGATCGTCGGCCCGGCCAGCGCCTGTACCAGCAGGATCACCAGCACCAGGGCGAAATACAGCGCGAACATCGCGATGAAGGCCAGGATGAAGAACACCAGCATCGCCGGCAGGTTGTGCAGGCAGGCGCGCAGGCTGTTGCGCATCGCCGCCAGGCCGCCGCGGCCGTCGAACATCACCTGCGGGGCGAGCACGAACAGGGTCAGGGTCACCGCCACGAAGCCGACGAACACCAGCAGCAGCCACAGCAGGATGCGCATCGCCGGCAGCGTCGCCACCAGCTGCTCGACCTGCGCCGGATCCGGCTGGGCGCTGGACTGACCGAGTTCGTTGAGCTTGGTCATCACCGTCGCCAGCTGCTCCCAGCCGCTCTGGCCGACCACTACCAGGGCCAGGGCGCCCAGCGCCAGGCCGACCACCACCTGCGGCAGCAGCGCCACCAGCAGACTCGGCGCGCGGCCGTCGTGCACGCCCTGCAGCAGGTGCGCCGGCTGCGCGGTGCGGCCCTGGTCCACTTCGCGTACCGCCCACACCAGCCCGCCGAACAGCAAAGGCCCGGCCAGGCCCAGCAGCAATTGCGCCAGCATGCCCAGGGTCGGGCTCAGCGCGCCCATCAGCAACGCCAGCAGCGCCGCCAGGCCCCAGATCACCCCCAACAGGCCCAGCGCCAGCGGCGCGCGGCGCAGCAGCGCGATCCCGCTCAACAGCCATTCCGCGCCGGCCGAGGCCGGCAGCTTGCGAATCTCGATCATTGCCAATCCGAAGTGGGGGGCGCCGTACGACGCGGCGCCTGCACAGATTATCGCGGTTTTACCTGGCCGCCGGCGGGTTGCTGGCCGCGCGCGTGCTGAACGAAGCGCCGCAGCAGCTTGCGCGCCAGCGGCGCGGCGCTGACCTCGCGGGCGATGGTACGGGCGCAGCGGCCGGCGCTGCGTAGACAGTCGGCGCGGGCGTGCACGTAGCCGCGCATGTGATGGGTGGCGAATTCCGGGTGGAACTGCACGCCCCAGGCCGCCTCGCCCCAGCGGAAGGCGTGGCACTGGTCCTGCGCCGAGCGCGCCAGCACGGTGGCGCCGGCCGGCGCGCGCAGCACCGTCTGCAGGTGCGTGGCGTGGGCCGGGAAGCGTTCGGGCAGGCCGGCGAACAGCGGATCGTCGAACGCCGGTGGGTGCAGGTCGATATGCACGGTGCCCGATTCGCGCCCGGCCGGGTTGTAGGCGACCTCCCCGCCCAGCGCATGCGCCAGCAGCTGGTGGCCGTAGCAGATGCCCAGCAGCGGCGTGCCGTCGTGAGCGGCCTCGCGCAGCCAGTCGGCCGAGCGCTCGCTCCAGTCGGCGCGGTCGGTGACGAAGGCGGCCGAGCCGGTGACGATGATCCCGGCGAAGCCTGCGCGCGCGGGCAGCGCGGCGCCGGCCGCGACATTGGCGACCACGGTGTCGCGCTCGGCCAGGCCGGCGGCGACGCGGATCCAGTGCGGGAAGCGCCCATAGCGCCGCATCGTCGCCACCGGCTCACCGGTCTCGAGGATCAGGAAGGGCGCGGCGGACGGACGGTAGGATCCCAGCGGCATGACCCGATTTAGACAGCATCGGCAGGCGCTTTTCAAGCCTCGCCGCGTCCGGCGCTATCATCGGAGCGCATCGACTGCTGCGGCGCCATGGCCATTTCATCCTCTGCGATCGACCTGCCGCTCATCCAGGCCTGGCTGCATGCGCGCTCGGTAGGGCGCGAACTGCCCCTGCCGGTGCCCGATCATGGCGGGCTGCGAGTGGATACCGGCCAGGCGCAGGAACGCATGCGCTACGTCTTCGCCGAACCGGTTGCGGGGCTGGCCGCATTGGCCGCGCGGATCGAGCAACCGCGCTTGTTCCTGAAGTTGTGCGGCAGCGCGCGGCAATTGGCCGAACACCTGCCGCCGCGTTGGCAGCTGCAGCCCATGCGCTGGGTGATGCAGAGCCGGTCGGCGGCGCCGCCTTGCTGTACCTTGCCGGCCGGCTATCGCATGGAACGGTCGGCGCAAGGCCCGGTCTGGACCGTGGCGATCCTGTGCGGCGGCGATGTCGCCGCCAGCGGCTACGCGATCGCCGCGGCGGGCGTGTTCGTCTACGACCGCATCGCCGTCGCGCCGGCACACCGCCGCCGCGGCCTGGGCCGCTGTCTGATGCAGGCGCTGGGATCGGCATGCCGCGCGCCGGATCAGCAGATCCTGGTCGCCACCGACGAAGGCCGTGCGCTCTACCGGGCGCTGGGCTGGCAGGTACTCTCGCCGTTCGCGACCGCGGTGATCCCGGGATAGGCGCCGCCTACTCGCGCGGCGGCAGCACCGACAGCACTTCCTCGATGGTGGTCAGCCCGGCGGCGACCTTTTCCAGGCCGGCGCGGCGCAGGCTGCGCACGCCTTCGGCCTGCGCGGCGCGGCTGAAGCCGGCCAGGTCCATGTCGGCGCGGATCAGCGCGCGCAGGCGCGGCGTCACCGGCAGCAGTTCGTACAGGCCGACCCGGCCTAGGTAGCCGGTGCGGCGGCATTCCAGGCAGCCGACCGGGGCGTGCACCTGCACGTCGTCCGGCAGCGCTTCGCCCGGCTCGCGCAGCGCGTCCCATTCGATCTCGCTGAGCGTGTGCGGGCGCTTGCAGTGCGTGCACAGGGTGCGCACCAGGCGCTGCGCCAGCACGCCGTTGAGCGTGGAGGCGACCAGGTAGTGCGGCACGCCCAGGTCGAGCAGGCGGGTGATCGCCGAGGGCGCGTCGTTGGTGTGCAGGGTGGACAGCACCAGGTGCCCGGTCAGCGAGGCCTGCACCGCCATCTGCGCGGTTTCCAGGTCGCGGATCTCGCCGATCATGATGATGTCCGGGTCCTGCCGCAGCAGGGTGCGCACGCCGCTGGCGAAGTCCAGGTCGATGTTGGTCTGCACCTGCATCTGGTTGAACTCCGGCGCGATCATCTCGATCGGGTCCTCGACGCTGCACACGTTCACGTCGGGGGTGGCCAGGCGCTTGAGCGTGGAGTACAGCGTGGTGGTCTTGCCCGAGCCGGTCGGGCCGGTGACCAGCACGATGCCGTGCGGGCGCTCGACCAGCGCCGACCAGCCGGCCGCCTCCTGCGCGCTGAAGCCGAGCTGGTCCACGCTCTTGAACGCCGCGTCCGGGTCGAAGATGCGCATCACGCACTTCTCGCCGAACGCGGTGGGCATCGTCGACAGGCGCATCTCGGTCTCGCGTCCGCCCGGCGAGCGGGTCTTGATGCGCCCGTCCTGCGGGCGCCGGCGCTCGGCCAGGTCCATGCGCCCGAGCACCTTGATCCGGCTGACGATGGCAGTCATCACCGCCGGCGGCACTTCCAGCACCTTGTGCAGCACGCCGTCGATGCGGAAGCGCATGCGCCCGGCCTCGCGCCGCGGCTCCAGGTGGATGTCGCTGGCGCGCTGCTCGTAGGCGTACTGCAGCAGCCAGTCGACGATGTGCACGATGTGGTGGTCGTCGGCATTGACGTCGCCGCCGCGGCCCAGTTCCACCAGCTGCTCGAAGCTGGGCAGGCCGCTGCTCTGCTCGTTGCGCCCGTCCTTGGCGCCGCGCACCGAACGGGTCACGCCGAAGAACTCCATCGTGTAGCGGTGCAGGTCCAGCGGGTTGACCACCGCGATCTCGATCCGGCGCCGCGCCAGGTGCTGCACGTCGGCCAGCCAGTCCAGCGCCAGCGGCTCGCTGGTCGCCACCAGCACGCGCTCGGCGTCCAGCGCCAGCGGCAGGATGCGGTGGCGGCGCGCGTAGGCGTGCGAGACCACGGCGGTGACCGCGGCCACGTCGACCCGGGTCGGGTCGATGCGCAGGTAGCGCAGGCCGCAGCGCTGCGCCAGCCACTCGGTCAGCCGCTCCAGGCCCAGCTCGCTGCCGGGCGGACGGGTCGCAGCCAGTTTCAGGTTGGACAGCAGCACCAGCGGATGCACGTCGCTGACGGTGCGCGCGGACTGCGCCGAGAACTGCATGCGGCCGCGCTCGGCCGGCGCGACCAGGCCGTCGGCGAGCAACGCAGCGGCCACGCGCTCGAAACTCAGGCGCCCGGGCGGCAGCGACACGGCAGCGGGTACAGGCACGGCGGGCGGCTGCGCGGCAGGTCGCGAATCCATGGTCAGGTCCGGTGCGCGGAAGTCCCCGCAAGTCGGTCGCTATACTAGCGCACCCCTTTTGCCGGCCTTTGCTGCATGCCCGTCTCCCGGTCCGTTCCGATCACGTTCCAGGGTCTGATCCAGACCCTCAACCAGTTCTGGGCGCAGCACGGCTGCGTGCTGATCCAACCGCTGGACCTGGAAGTGGGCGCCGGCACCTTCCATCCGGCCACGTTCCTGCGCGCGCTCGGGCCGGAGCCGTGGAACGCGGCCTACGTGCAGCCCTGCCGCCGCCCCACCGACGGCCGCTACGGCGAGAACCCGAACCGCCTGCAGCGCTACTACCAGTACCAGGTGGCGATGAAGCCGAACCCTGACAACATCCAGCAGCTGTACCTGGATTCGCTCAAGGCGCTGGGCATCGACCCGCTGGTGCACGACCTGCGCTTCGTCGAGGACAACTGGGAATCGCCGACGCTCGGCGCCTGGGGCCTGGGCTGGGAGGTGTGGCTCAACGGCATGGAGGTCACCCAGTTCACCTACTTCCAGCAGGCCGGCGGCCTGGAATGCAAGCCGGTGCTGGGCGAGATCACCTACGGCCTGGAGCGGTTGTGCATGTACCTGCAGAACTGCGACAACGTCTACGACCTGGTGTGGACCTACGGCCCGGACGGCACGCCGGTGACCTACGGCGACGTCTACCACCAGAACGAGGTGGAGCAGAGCGCGTACAACTTCGAGCATGCCGACGTGGCCGAGCTGTTCCATCGCTTCGACGCCTGCGAGCGCGAAGCGCAGCGGCTGGTCGAGCTGGGCCTGCCGCTGCCGGCCTACGAGCAGGTGACCAAGGCCAGCCACGCCTTCAACCTGCTCGACGCGCGCCGCGCGATCTCGGTGACCGAACGCCAGCGCTACATCCTGCGCGTGCGCGCGCTGGCGCAGGCGGTGGCCAAGGCCTATCACGCGCAACGCGAGAAGCTGGGCTTCCCCGGCGTGAAGCGCTGAGGCTGTAAAGCCCCTCTCCCTCCGGGAGAGGGGTTGGGGTGAGGGTCCGGGGCGAAGCCCTGCAGACCTGAATTTCCCAGAGCTCCGCCCGTACCCTCATCCGCCCCTTCGGGGCACCTTCTCCCGCAGGGAGAAGGGAACCGCTAGCAAGGTCCGACACATGAGCGCACTACATCCCCTGCTGATCGAACTGGGTACCGAGGAACTGCCGGTCAAGGCGCTGCCGGGCCTGGCGCAGGCCTTGTTCGACGGGGTGATCGCCGGGCTGGAGAAGCGCGGCATCGCGGTCGAGCGCGGCGACGCCAAGCCGCTGTCCACCCCGCGCCGGCTGGCGGTGCTGCTGCCGGGCGTGGCCGCCGAACAGCCGGAGCAGCGTTCGGAAGTGCTCGGCCCCTATCTCAACATCGCCCTGGACGCCGACGGCCAGCCGACCAAGGCGCTGGCCGGCTTCGCCGCCAAGGCCGGCATCGACTGGACCGCGCTGGAGCGCACCAGCGACGCCAAGGGCGAACGTTTCGTGCACCGCGCGGTGACCCCGGGCGCGCAGACGACCGCGCTGCTGCCGGAGATCCTGTGCGAGGCGATCGCGGCGATGCCGATCCCCAAACCGATGCGCTGGGGCGACCACGACTACGGATTCGCGCGGCCGGTGCACTGGCTGGTGCTGCTGTTCGGCAGCGAGGTGGTGCCGGTGCAGCTGTTCGGCGTGCAGGCCGACCGCATCAGCCGCGGCCACCGCTTCCTGCACGACGCACCGGTCACGCTGGCCCAGCCGGGCGACTACGTAGCCGCACTGCAGACCGCGCAGGTGCTGGTGGATCCGGACGCGCGCCGCGCGCGCATCGTCGCCGAGGTCGAGCAGGCCGCGCGCCAGGCCGGCGGCAGCGCGCGCATCTCCGACGACAACCTGGAGCAGGTGGTGAACCTGGTCGAATGGCCGTCGGCGGTGCTGTGCCATTTCGAACAGGCGTTCCTGGCAGTGCCGCAGGAAGCGCTGATCGAGACGATGGAGAGCAACCAGAAATTCTTCCCGGTGCTCGACGACGGCGGACGCCTGACCGAGCACTTCATCGGCATCGCCAACATCGTCTCGCGCGACGTGGCCGAAGTGGCCAAGGGCTACGAGCGGGTGATCCGCCCGCGCTTCGCCGACGCCAAGTTCTTCTTCGACGAGGACCTCAAGCAGGGCCTGGTCGCGATGGGCGCAGGCCTGGCAAGCGTGACCTACCAGGCCAAGCTCGGCAGCATCGCCGACAAGGTGCTGCGCGTGGCCGCGCTGGCCGAGGCGATCGCGCCGCTGGTCGGCGTGGACGCGGCGCAGGCGCGCCGCGCCGCCGAATTGAGCAAGAACGACCTGCAGTCGCGCATGGTCAACGAGTTCCCCGAACTGCAGGGCATCGCCGGGCGCCACTACGCCAAGGCCGCCGGCGAGCCGGGCGAGATCGCCCTGGCGATCGACGAGGCCTACCAGCCGCGCTTCGCGGGCGATGACATCGCGCTGTCGCCGCTGGGCAAGGTGCTGGCCATTGCCGAGCGCCTGGACACGCTGGCCGGTGGGTTTGCCGCGGGCTTGAAGCCGACCGGCAACAAGGACCCGTTCGCGCTGCGGCGCAATGCGCTGGGGTTGGCGCGGACGGTGATTGAGAGTGGGTTTGATGTGGATCTAAGGCATTTGCTTTTCATCGCTTATGCCGAAGTAAACAAAGACATTGCGGCTACGCTGGCGGAGCAGAAAACTCAAGCGGCCCTTGTGGCCGCGAAAAAGGGCGTAAAACTCGAGCTATCTCAGGAAGGAAGTTCAGAATTTTCGAGCAGCGAACTTGATGCTCTTTTCGACTTCATCCTCGACCGCCTGCGCGGCTACTACACCGACAAGGGCGTGCCGGCAACGCATTTCAACGCGGTGGCCGCCTTGTTCTCGGTCGGGGCTGAAGGAAGCGCGGCTTCTGTAGGAACGGCTTCAGCCGCGACCGCCACCCACGGATCGCTGTACGACTTCGACCGCCGCATCGACGCGATCGGCATCTTCGCCACACTTCCGGAAGCCGAGGCGCTGGCTGCGGCCAACAAGCGCATCCGCAACATCCTGCGCAAGGCCGAGGGCGCGATTCCGGCGCAGATCGACCCGACGCTGCTGCGCGAGCCGGCCGAAAGCGCACTGGCCGAAGCGGTGGAAGCGGCGATCGTGGAAACCGACGGAGCGCTGCGCCAGCACGACTACGTCACCGTGCTGAATTTCCTGGCGCGGCTGCGGCCGCAGGTGGATGCGTTCTTCGACGGGGTGATGGTCAACGTCGACGACCCGGCGATCCGCGGCAACCGCCTGGCCCTGCTCAAGCGCCTGGGCGATCGCCTGGGCAGCGTCGCCGCGATCGAGCATCTGTCGTCGTAAGCAGGGCTGCGGACAGTACATGTAGAGGCTGCGAAAGCAGCCTCTTCTTTTTTGTGGGAGCGACTTCAGTCGCGACGCGCGAAGCTGCAATCCCCGTCGTGCTGAGAAAAAAGCGTCGGGGCTGAAGCCCCTCCTACAGTGCACTCGGCCGGCCATGTACAAGCACCTGTTTTGAGCCCCTCTCCCCTCGGGAGAGGGGTTGGGGTGAGGGTACGGCGCGAAGCGTCTCGCGGAGTTTGAGTGCACGATGCTTTGCCCGTACCCCCATCCGCCCCTTCGGGGCACCTTCTCCCGCAGGGAGAAGGGAACTCCAGCATATACCCGCGCTACATCAGAACCCGCCAACCGCGGCACCACGCACAACCGCCTTTACGAATCCCCACTCCCCAATCCCCACCTTCAATCAAACAACGCCTGGATCGCCGCCAGCCCCGCATTGGCGCGCTCCTTCTTGCGCTCGGCGTCGGCCACGGGGTCGGCGCCGTCGCGCTGCATCTCCTCGGCCGGGATCTCGTCGAAGAAGCGGCTGGGCTTGAGCCGGATGTGTTCGCCGAACTTGCGGGTCAGCTTGCTGTAGCTCATCCACAGCTGTTCCTTGGCGCGGGTGATGCCCACGTACAGCAGCCGCCGCTCTTCCTGCAGGTTACCCTCTTCCAGGCTGACCTCGTGCGGCAGCACGCCGTCCTCGCAGCCGACGATGAACACGTAGCGGAACTCCAGGCCCTTGGACGCGTGCATGGTCATCATCCGCACCTGGTTGCCGCCGTCGTCCTTGTCGTTGCGCGACAGCAGCGCCAGCTGCGCGGCCAGGTCGCCGACGGTGGCGCCGCGCGGGCCGCCCTCGAACCACTTGGCCAGTTCTTCCAGGTTGCCGCGGCGGCGCTGGAAGGTGGTTTCGTCCTTGCACTGGCTGCGCAGCTCGCGGATCAGACCCGACTGCTCGGCGAGCTGGCGTACCACGTCGGCCGAGGACAGGGTCAGCGAGGCGGTGCGCAACTCGTGCAGGACGTCGACGAAATCGCTCAGGCCGTTGGCCGCGCGCGGCGGCAGCTGCTGCAGCGCGCCCATCGACTCGGCCGCGCGCGACATCGGCAGATGCTTGGCCGAAGCCAGTTCCGCCAGCTTGGCCAGCGAGGTCGCGCCGACTTCGCGCTTGGGCGCCTGCACCGCACGCAGGAACGCGGCATCGTCGTCGGGATTGACCAACAGCCGCAGCCACGACAGCACGTCCTTCACTTCCTGCCGCTCCAGGAACGCGGTGCCGCCGGTGATGTGGTACGGCACGCCGGCGATCTGCAAGGCCTTTTCCAGCGGCCGCGACTGGAAATTGCCGCGGAACAGGATGCAGAAATCGCTCCACGGCGCTTGCTTGGCGGCACCCAGGTAGGCGATCTCGGCGGCGACCTTCTCCGCCTCGTGCTCGCTGTCGCGGCATTCCCACACGCGGATGCGCTCGCCGTCGGCCTGATCGCTCCACAGGGTCTTCAGGTGTTCGTGCGGGTTGTGCGCGATCAGCGCATTGGCCGCGCGCAGCACGCGGTTGGAGCAGCGGTAGTTCTGCTCCAGCTTGACGATCTGCAGCGCCGGATAGTCGCGGCCCATCTGCATCAGGTTTTCCGGGTTGGCGCCGCGCCAGGCGTAGATGCTCTGGTCGTCGTCGCCCACGCAGGTGAAGTTGCCGCGCGGGCCGGCCAGCATCTTCAGCAGCCGGTACTGCGCGTCGTTGGTGTCCTGGCTCTCGTCCACCAGCAGGTAGCCGATGCGCTCGCGCCAGGCCATGACGATGTCCTCGTTCTCCTCCAGCACCTGCACCGGCAGGCGGATCAGGTCGTCGAAGTCCACCGCGTTGAACGTGCTCAGCCGCGCCTGGTAGCGCTCGTACAGGCTGGCCGCTTCCTGCTCGCGGTTGCTGCGCGCCGCGGCCATCGCCTGCTCCGGCGACAGCCCGGCGTTCTTGGCGCGCGAGATCAGGTTCTTGGCATCGTCGATCGCATCGGGCTTGGCGCCGTGCATCAGGTCCTTGATCTGCGCGGCGGCATCGTCGGCGTCGAAGATCGAGAAGCCGCGCTTGAGGCCGACCGCAGCGTGCTCGATCTGCAGGAACTTCAGTCCCAGCGCGTGGAAGGTGCAGATGGTGAGGCCGTCGGCGGCATCGCCGCGGATGCGCTTGGCCACGCGCTCGCGCATTTCCTTGGCCGACTTGTTGGTGAAGGTGATCGCGGCGATGCGCTTGGCCGGGTAGCGGCCGGTGGCGATCAGGTGCGCGATCTTTTCCACGATCACGCGGGTCTTGCCGCTGCCGGCGCCGGCCAGCACCAGCAACGGGCCTTCGCAATGCAGCACCGCGGCGCGTTGGGGGGGATTGAGACCGTGCATGAAGACTTCCCTGGGCCGCGCATTGTAACGGGCGCCGGCGGGCGGCGATGCCGGTGCGGGCGCGCCGGCGCTGAACGGGTTTTCCCGGCGCGGCCGGCCTGCGGCGGGGCCGGCCGCCGCGCTAGAATCGCAGCATGGCGAAACTGTATTTCTACTATTCGGCGATGAACGCCGGCAAGACCACGACGCTGCTGCAGTCGGCGCACAACTATCGCGAGCGCGGCATGCGCACCGCGATCCTGACCCCGCGCCTGGACCACCGCGACGGCAGCGGCGTGGTCGCCTCGCGCATCGGCCTGCGCGCCGATGGCAACACCTTCGTCCCGGACACCGACCTGCTGGCGCTGCTGCAGGACGACATCGCCCGCGACGGCGCGCTGCATTGCGTGCTGGTGGACGAGGCGCAGTTCCTCAGCCGCGCGCAGGTCTGGCAGCTCAGCGAGGTGGTCGACCGGCTGCGCATCCCGGTGCTGTGCTACGGCCTGCGTACCGATTTCCGCGGCGAGCTGTTCGAGGGCAGCCAGTACCTGCTGGCCTGGGCCGACGAGCTGCAGGAGATCAAGACCATCTGCCACACCGGCAGCAAGGCGACCATGACCGTGCGCGTGGACGCCGACGGCCATGCCGTGCAGGACGGTCCGCAGGTGGAGATCGGCGGCAACGAGCGCTACGTCTCGGTGAGCCGCGCCGAATTCAAGAAGATCATGCGCGGCGAAGGCCGCATCGATCCGCTGCAGATCGCGTTGCCGATTTAGCCTTCTGCGCTCGGGTTAGCGACAAGGCGTTGGCCGGTACGGCGATCGCCACCGGTCGCGCGCATTGGCAGCATGCGTAGGCGGCAGCCGCCGTGAGCGATGCACTGACTTGGTGCGTACATCCGCGGCTTCGGCACGGCTGCAGGCTGCGGCTGCGCCGATCATGAACGGCGATTGACGACGCATGCAGGGCACGCGCCGCATAGGCCATCAGTCTATGGATCGCCGCCGCCGCGCACGTCTAGAATCGGCGGCGATCGCACTCATGGGAAGAGTTCTATGCATCAGTTCAAGGGATATGCCGTCGGCGGTTGCACCGCCCTGGCCATGGCGGTTCTGTTGGCGCTGCCCGGCACGGCCACCGCCGCCGACAATGCGCGTACGTTCGAGGACATTCCCGCGCAGGTGATGACCGACGGCTTCCTCGAGGCGCACCTGGACCTGTTCTACCGTCGCGCCGGGATTCGCGCCGACAAGAAGGGCGAGTTCGCCGAGGCCAAGAAGAACTACCAGCTCGCCGCGCGCTATGCCGACAAGCCGTCGCAGGCGCGACTGGGCGAAATGTACTGGGAAGGCCAGGGCGGAGCGCAGGATCGCGCGATGGGGTTCCTGTGGATGGCGCTGGCCTCCGAGCGCGGCTACGACGCGTTCAAGACGCGCAAGATGGAGTATTGGGAGCAGCTGACGCCCGAAGAGCGGCAGCGCGCGATCAAGCAGGACAAGAAGATGCTGGCCACGTATGGCGATGCTGTGGCCAAGCCGCGCCAGGAAGCAGTGCTGCGCCGCGAAGCCAAACGCAGCACCGGCAGCATGCTCGGCTACTCCGGCGCCTCCGGCGTGCAGATCAACGGCCCGCGCGGCGGCAGCATCGATCCGGAAGTGTTCTACGCCAAGGAGTTCTGGGAACCGGCGGCGTACTGGAAGCTGCAGGATCGGGTCTGGGATGGACGCACGCCCGGCCGCGTGGATATCGGCGATGTCGAGGACATCACCCAGGAAACCGCGCCGAAGCCGCAGGAGCCGGCCAAGCCTTGAGGCGCCCCGACGGCGCCGCTCCGTGCGCGGCGTTGCTGAAGCGTCGGGACTGAAGTCCCTCCCACAGTGCACCCAGCACGTTGTCCGCGCGCCTCCTGTAGGAGCGGCTTCAGCCGCGACGAGCGAAGCCGGCCACTGTGCAGCGGCGCGAAAGTGTCGGAACTGAAGTCCCTCCTACAGTGCACTCGGCATGTTCGCCGCGAGCCCTTTGTAGGAGCGGCTTCAGCCGCGACGAGCGAAGCCGGCCACTGCTCAAACCGCGAAAACGTCGGGCCCAAATCCTGAGATGCGTCCGATCCGCTGCCCGTAAGCAGCGCACCATCGCGGGCAATGCGCATGGATCCAGGCGACGCAAAACCGCAGCCGCCAAGCGCTGCCGCGCATGCCGCGGCAGCGCCCGTCCGCACTCAATACAGCTTGCGCTCGGCCGCCGGCGGCGGCGTCCACTGGTACAGCCAGGTTTCGGTCAGCGGCTTGCCGCCGGCGCGCAGGAACAGGCGGATGTCGATCTGCTGCGTGCCCTCGTCCGGCGGCACCACGTCGAACATCGCGCGGTAGCCGGAGAGCTCGTGCAGCGGCCGTGCCGAGACGATCTCGGTGCTGCCGCGGCTCAGCTGCAGCACCGCCTCGACCTTGGCGTCCTTATCCTTGCCGAGCTTGGCCAGCTCGCCGCCGACGAAGTCCACCGCGAAGCGCCAGGAGAAGTGGTTGCGCTTCTGCCCGACCACGCCGCCCAGACCGGTGCGGGTCGCCACGCAATGCGCCAGCGGCGAGGCGGCCGGCGGCTGCGCACCCCAGTACAGGCGATAGCCGAACAGCAGTTCCTGCCCGGGCTGCGGTTTGTCCTGCGGATTCCAGAACGCGACGATGTTGTCGAAGGTCTCGTCGACGGTGGGAATCTCCACCAGCTGCACCGAGCCCTTGCCCCAGCCCTGCTTCGGCTCCACCCACAGGCACGGACGCTTCTCGTAGTACACGCCGTCGTCGTGGTAGTGGTCGAAATTGCGGTCGCGTTGCAGCAGGCCGAAACCGCGCGGGTTCTCGTCGACGAACATGTTGAAGCGCAGCTGCGGCGGATTGCACAGCGGCCGCCAGATCCATTCGCCGCCGCCGGTCCACATCGCCAGGCCGTCGGTGTCGTGGATCTCCGGGCGCCAGTCCCAGTCCATGCGGCGATCGTTCTCGCCGACCTGGTACATGCTGGTGCACGGTCCCAGGCCCAGCCGCTCGATGGTCTTGCGCGGGTATAGCGCGCTGTCGATGTCCATCAGCAGCACGTCGCCGTTGGTGATCGCGAAGCGGTACGCGCCGGCCACGCTCGGCGAGTCCAGCAGCGCGTACACCACCACGGTATCCGAGCCGGCCTTGGGCTGCTCCAGCCAGTAGGCGATGAAGTCCGGGAACTCCTCCGGCCCGCCGGTGCCGGTATCGATCGCCAGTCCGCGCGCGGACTGGCCGTACTGGCCTTCCTTGCCCACCGCACGGAAATAGCTGGCGCCGAGGAACGCGGCGAAATCGCGGTCGGTGTCCTGCTTGGTGTTGAGGCGGAAGCCGGCGAAACCCAGTTCCTTGGGCAGGTGCTTGCCCTGCAGACCGCTCTTGCCGTAGTCGAACGCGGCGCCGTCGTAGGCCAGTTCCTGCGCCTGCCCGTCGACCAGGTCGAACATGTGCACCGGCGTCTTGAAGTACAGGCCCAGGTGGAAGAACTTGGCCTGGAACTTCGGCCCCTTGTCGACCGCCCACAGCGCATGGTCCTGGCGGTAGCGGATCGACTGGTACTGGTCCCAGTTCAGCGCTTCCAACGGTCCCGGCAGCACCCGCTTGTGGCTCTGGTACGGCGCCTGGGCCATGGCCCGGGCGTGGCCCTTGAGCCAGGCGTAGTCGAAAGGCTGCGGCTTGCCCAGGCGGCGCAGGCCGACCGCGGGGGCGGCCTGGCCGAGCATCGGCATCGCGGGCAAGCCCATGGCGGCGAAGGCGGCGGCGGCGTTCTTGAGGAAATCGCGTCGTTGCATGGGCCGGATCGAAGCGGAAAGGGGCTCCATCATAGACAAGCGGCGTTAAACGCGAGAGTTGGGGCGTGTCATCGATTCACGAGCAGGTCGCGTTGGGTCTGTCAGGTCGCCAGCCGCTGCCGCACCTGACGGGCCCGCGCAGCGCCGCTGCCGGCCTGACAGGCCCAACCCGCCCGGCCGCTCTCGTGCGCCCTCGGCGCTACGTCATCGCCGGGCGGAACCATCCTCCACGCCTTTCACTCGTGCTTGCCTCGCGACGCACAAGAGCGGCGCGAGCTGCTTGGGAATTGATGAGACGCCCTAGGGCGCCGCGCAGGCTCCGTTCAACGCCAGCGCCGCGGCGTGTTGGCACAGGAAGCTGCGCTGCTGCGCCGGGTCGTCGCCGCCGGCGTAGTCCAGCAACGTCCATTGCTCCTCGGCCTGCATGTTCTGGCCCGGCGCCAGGGTCCGGTACGGCGCGTGCACTTCGATTTCGAGCAGGCCGCCGCCCGGATCCGCTGCCGACGCATCCAGGTAGAACTCGACCTGGCCCTGTTCGGAATGGATACGCTCGCGCGGTTGGTGGGCGAAGCGGATCACCCAGGCCTGGCCGCCGGCGAAGGCGGCGATCCAGCCCGCCGACGGCTGCAGCAAAAGCTTGCCGCGCTGCCCAGCGCTGCCAGGCGGCGCGGCAGCCAGCGCCATCATCCCGTCCTGCAGCGCGTACTGCGGCGGCGCGTAGCCGGCGCCATCGCTGGGCTGCACGCGGATATCGGCGGCGGCGGCGACCGGCACCAGGACCCGCGTGGACGACGGCACCCGGGTGTTGAACCACAGATCCCAGGCCACTGCGGTCTTGCGCACGTTCTGCGCCTGGACCTGCAGCACCACGCTGTCGGCGTGCTGCGGCGACAGCGCGAAAGTCTTGTGCAAGCGCACGCCGCTGACCGGACTGTCCACGCCGCGCAGCCGAAGACGGCGCGAGGAGCGCTCGGTAACGGTGGTGGTGGCGAAGCTCAGGTACGGATCCGGCGGCCAGTTCGCATGCGCGGCGCGGCGCGCCGGATTGGCGTCCTGGTGCTGCCACCAGGCACTTTGCGGGCCGACCCAGACGTCGTGGCCGAAATAGGGGATGTCGTTGGCCGCCGCGCTGACGGCCGGCAGCGGCTGGCGCTGCACCGCTTCGCCGACCTTGATCAGGTTCGGCCCACCGCTGCGCTGGAAGCCCAGCACGCGCCCGCCCAGGGTCGGCGTGACCGTGAGCCGGATCACGCCGTTGTCCATGACCCACGGCGCCGGCGCGCTGGCGCCGGGCGGCGTTGCCGGTGGCGCGGCCACGCCGGACGCAGATGCGCCGAGCAGCGCGAGCGCGACCGCGCACGGCCGCCACCATCCATTCTGCTTGTCGGCTCGCATGGCGGTCCCGCTCTCGAGGAAGGAACCGCGATTGTGGCGGCTGTACGGCGCCGGTGACAGGTGTGCGAGCGACTTCAGTCGCGACGGGCGTGACCGGGACAGCCATCGACGACGGCTGACCGGAGATTTCCGAAGTCGCCACCAGCGCAGCAGCATCCGACTCAAAAGCGCTGGCTTTTCACTGCTTCCCCGCCGGCCTCAGCGCGCGGCGGTCAATGCGGGCGGACCGCCGCAGGCCGCACGCAGCCCCTCCACCTCGTACGCCAGCGTGCCGCCCTGCGGCTGCGCCTGCGCCAGTTCGCGCTGCAGCGCCTGCAGTGCGGCGCGCCCGGTGCCTGCATCGTTGCGATGATGGCAATGGAGCTCGGCGGCATAGGCGCGGGCGCGCCAGCGCAGCTTGCGGCTCTCGATGCCCTCACCGCCCAGCCGCGCCTGTGCCTCCAGTTCCTGCAACGCCTGCGCGTCGCGGCCGAGCCGGCCCAGGTTGCGCGCCCAGGCCACGCGCACCGCGCGGGTCCGCGGATGGCTTGGGCCGTAGCCGCTCTCGGTACGGCGCAGCGCCTGCGCCAGCAGCGCGTCGGCCTGCCGCGGTTCGCCGAGCGCGGCGCGCGCCTCGGCGATCAACCGCTCGCTGTCGCCGACCGCCGGGTTGTTTTGGCCCAGCTGCGCGATCCAGCGTGCACGCGCTTCGTAGAGCGGCGCCAGCGCATCGCGGTAGCGGCCCGCAGTCGACAGCGCCAGGCCCTGGTTGAGCAGCATGTACGGCAGCAATGCCTGGCTGTCGGGCGCGCGCAGGATCGCGACCGAGCGGGCCATGCCGGCGATCGCCTGCGCATCCTGGCCGCGCTCCAGTTCCAGCATCGCCAGCGAATTCCAGCTCATGCCGGTGTCGCGGTGCGTAGGCCCCAGCCGTTCCACGGTCAGCGCGTGCGCCGCGTGCAATTCGCGCTCGGCGACGTCCAGACGCCCCTGGTCGATCATCACCGCCGCGCGCAGCCGCCGCAGGCCCAGGCTGACCGGATGGCGGTCCCCGTTCGCGCTGCGCGACAACACCAGCGCCGCGTTCACCGCCTGCTCGGCCTGGTCGACGTCGCCGCGGTCGCGGTAGGCCACGGCCAGGCTGCGCAGCAGGTTGACGCTGAGCGGATGCCGCGGGCCGGCCTGGCGGTCGAGCAGGGCCAGGGCCTGCAGATAGCCGGCGATCGCGGCATCGGTGTGGCCGATATCGCTGTCCATCGAGGCGATGTCGGTCATGCTCTCGACGATGCCGGCCGGATCCTTGAGCACGTCGCGGTGCAGCGCCAGCGCGCGCTCGAACCAGACGCGTGCCGGCGCGCGTTCGCCGAGCACGCGCCGGCAACGCCCCAGTTGCGAGAAGAACCCTGCAGCCTGCAACGGCAGCTGCACCTGCGCCTGCTGCGCCTGCGCCGCCAATGGCTGCAGCGCCGCCACGCATTCCTGCGAGCGGCTCAACAGACGCAGCGCGCGCCCATGCTGGGCCGCCGCTTCCAGGCGCAGGGCCAGCGGCACGTCGTCCTGGGTGGCCAGCAGCGCGCGCTGCCGCTGCAACAGCACCAGCGCTTCGCGGTAGTCGCCCAGGCCGATGCGCAGGCGCGCGATCACGCCCTGCAGTTCGGCGCGCGCCAGCGGCTGCCGCAGCAGTTCGCGCTCGCCGCGCTGTTCGCCGCTGGCGAGCAGGCCGCGCAGGTCGAAGCCGTCGCCGCGCTGCGCGTTGCCGGCGCGGTCGAACAGGCCGATCACGAAATCCTGCATGGCCTGCGCGCGCACCGTCTCGCGGTGCGCCTCGCGCACTTGCCACAGCGCCACGCCCACGGCGCCGAGCAACGCGGCGGCGGTCACGCTGCCGAACACCACGCTCCAGCAGTGCCGCTGCAGGTATTTCTGAAGGCGGTAGGCCATGCCCCGCGATCGCGCCTGCACCGGCCGGCCCTGCAGGTAGCGGCGCAGGTCCTGGGCCAGCGCCTCGGCCGAGGAATAGCGTTGCGGCAGCGGCTTCTGCAGCGCCTTGAGCAGGATGTTGTCCAGGTCGCCGCGCAGCCGCCAGGCCAGGCGCCGCGCCTCGACCGGATCGCGTTGCCCCTGCTGCGCGGCGCGCACCACCGCCGCCGACGGCCGCGGCGCCTCCACCGCCAGGATCGCGCGCTCCCATTCGGCATCGCTGCTGCGGCACAGGCGGTAGGGCTTCTGGTCGGTGAGCAGTTCGTACAGCACCACGCCCAGCGAATACACGTCGGTCAGCGTGGTGATCGGCTCGCCGCGCACCTGCTCCGGCGCCGCGTAGTGCAGGGTGAAGGCGCGTATCTCGGTACGCGGGTGCGGGTCGGCCGCGGTCTCGGCCTCGGTGTCGAGCAGCTTGGCGATGCCGAAGTCGAGCAACCGCACTTCGCCGGCGGCGTTGACCAGGATGTTCGACGGCTTCAGGTCGCGATGCACGATCAGGTTGGCGTGCGCGTGGCTGACCACCTCGCATACCTGCAGGAACAGCCGCAGCCGCGCGCCCACCGACAGGTGCAGGCGCTGGCAATAGTCGGTGAGCGGCTCGCCTTCGACGTAGGCCAGCGCCAGGTACGGGCGTCCGTCGTCGGCGATGCCGGCGTCGAGCAGCCGTGCCAGGTGCGGATGCTCCAGCCGCGCCAGGATCTCGCGTTCGCGGGTGAAGCGCTGGCGCAGCGCGGCGTCGGCATAGCCGGGGCGCAGCAGCTTCAGCGCCACCTGGCGCTGGTACAGCCCGTCGGCGCGCTGTGCCAGCCAGACCTGGCCCATGCCGCCCTCGCCAAGCAGGCGCTCCAGCGCGTATGGCCCGATCCGACTACCGGCGCGCAGGGAGTCCATGGCGGTGGCCAGCAGTGGCTCGCTGAGCAGATCCGAGCCGGCCGCGTCCAGCGCCAGCATCCGCACCAGCTCGTCGGCGGTGGCCGGATCGTGCGCGTGCAGCTGCACCAGCCGCGCCGCGCGCGCCTCCGGGGTCAGCTCCAGTAGTTCGTCGAGCAACGGCGACAGGCGTTGCCACTGCAGCGCGTCCATGCGGTGCTCCGGTTGGTTGCTAGTGATCCTGCATCGCCGCCAGCAGGAAGATGCGCGCCTTCTGCCAGTCGCGGCGGATGCTGCGTTCGGAGCGCTGCATCAGATCGGCGATCTCCTGTTCCGACAGGCCGGCGAAATAGCGCAGCTCCACCACCTTGGCCAGGCGCTCGTCGAGCGCCTGCAGCCGGTCCAGCGCCACGTCCAGCGCCAGCAGGTCCTCGTCCAGGCGCACCCCGCCGCTGTCCTCGGGAATCTCGGCGACGCGCTTGAGGTCGCCGCCGCGCTTGCGGGTCAAGCGGTTGCGCGCGTAGTCGACCACCACGCTGCGCATCGCCGAGGCGGCGTAGGCGAAGAAATGCCCGCGGCCATCGAAACGGGCCATGCCGTGCGAGCCGAGCAGCTTCAGATAGGACTCGTGGACCAGCGAGGTCGCATCCAAGGTCTGGCCCTGCTGCCCGGCCAGCTGGCGCCGGGCCATGCTGTGCAGTTCCTGGTAGAGCGTGCTGAGCACGCGGTCGAGCGCCTCGCGGTCGCCGCCGCGCGCGGCATCCAGCCACACGGTGATCTCGGGTGCGGTCTCTACCACGGCGGTCTCTCCTCCGGCCGGGAGTCGCGCGGACTATAGCGCGCGCCGGCGGCCAGCGGCCGCCGTCCGTCAGCGCTGGCAGCTCCCGCACCAGACGCTGGCGCGCTGGCCGATGCTGGCGTGGCGCAGCGGTCGCCCGCAACGCTTGCAGGCCTCGCCCTCGCGGCCGTAGACCGCCAGTTCCTGCTCGAAGTAACCAGGCGCACCATCCGGGCTGATGAAATCGCGCAGGGTCGTGCCGCCGCGCTCGATGGCGTAGTCGAGGATCGCCTTGGCCGCCTCGGCCAGGCGCGCATAGCGCGCCCGCGAGACCTCCCCGGCCTCGCGCAGCGGACTGATTCCTGCCTGGAACAGGCTTTCGGCGGCATAGATGTTCCCGACCCCGACCACGATGCGTTGGTCCATCAAGAACGTCTTTACCGGCGCACTCCGGCCACGGCTACGCCGAAACAGGTAATCCCCGTCGAATTCCGGCGACAGCGGCTCCGGCCCCAGCTCCTCGAGCAGCGGGTGGGTCTGGCCCGGCGCCTGCCACAGCAAACAGCCGAACCGGCGCGGATCGTTGAAGCGCAGCACGCGCCCGTCTTCCAGGCTGATGTCGACATGGTCGTGCGCCCGCGGCGGTGTATCCCCAGGCAGCACCCGCAGGCTGCCGGACATGCCCAGGTGCAGCAGCGCACTGCCGGCCGCGGTGTCCATCAACAGGTACTTGGCACGACGGCGGATGCCGTCGATGCGCTGCCCGGGTAACTGCTGCGCCACTTCCGGTGGAATCGGCCAGCGCAGGTCAGGCCGCCGCAGGATCACGCCATGGATGCGACGCCCCAGCAGATGCGGTTCCAGGCCGCGCCGGGTGGTTTCTACTTCGGGGAGTTCGGGCATGGGTGCTGGACTGCGGTGGCGTGCGATTGACAAGCTTAGCTGGCGAAGTGTGTCGCGATTGTCGGATGTGGTGGCGATGGGGGGATGGCCGGAGGGTGGGAGCCGGCCAAGTCTTCATCCTGACTATCAAGATGCCGTTCGGCGCTGTAGCACACGGTGCGCCGGGCCAACTCGCGTACCGCCCGGACATGCCCTGCCAGTCCTGGATGTGCGAGGAGAGATGCATCACAAAACATGGCACGGGCAATTTCATCGCCCGCTGATGTCTTGTAGCTTGTGTTTCGAGTGTTGGACCAAATGGATTCTGGGCGGGGTAGCTGCAAGGGCTGTCATAGAAACGGATATCGAGTCGGTACACACTCTGTCGCGGGTATGCGCGAAACGCTGTGGAGTCATCTAAGAGAGCCGAGGGTCGTCAAGCGGCATCTTGTTCTTGTGGCCTGGAAGTGCTTTACGGACATCTGTTAAAGATATCGATCGTAACTAGTAGCCAATCGAAATCAACTGACCAAGGAAGAGTCATGGCGTACAAGAACAAAAATTGCTCGGCGTTTGGTCTCTTCCATATGTTGAAATCGAGGTGGCCACGAATAGCGGTTGCTACTTTCATGCTTTTTGCTTGGCTACCTTTGTTGGCGATTGGGCAGGAAGCCAATCAAACCTTTCGCGTGGACAAAAGCGATGGCACATTAGTTGGAACTTACGAGACCCAGCAGCAGGCCGAAGCAGCGATCCGAGCCATTCCGGGACCTGCAAATGCGCCCGATGCCTACCAGTATGTAACCGAGATTAAATCGACTTCGCTCTCTGCAGACGGCAAAATTTCAATAGTTTATTGGATGGGAAAAAAGGAGAGAACACTCCAGTATTTCGGAATCAACGGGCAAAGTGCCGACACGGAAGAGGAACTAATTAGCGAATCTATTGGAGCACTCAATCAAGGAGGTAGCCCGCCATGCGCATCGGCAACATTCTTGCGTACGAGCGAATGGGGCCCGTATTCCCCAGACTTTGAAGGCATGGAAGTCGCAGAGTACTACTACACTTATCCGCAGTTTAATGATTTGGATGGAAGTTGCACCGTAGAATCTAGTGAAGCTCAGATCATGAGGATTTCGATTTGCCCGAATCCGTATATGACCTGGGAAGTTGACCAGAACGCTTGCATAAATGAGGAATTTACTGCGACTGTAGTCACCACTCAAATGGAATGTACTCGCGGCACCAAAAGCCCGTCAGGACTTTTCGGAAACCCGTGCGATGTAAAGACCGGCGACAAATATGAGACAGAAAAAGACATCGACCTCGGCTGGATCGAGCTGGAGCGGCATTACCATTCCGGTGTCGTAGCGACATCGGGACGCTGGGGATTGGGCTGGTCGGACTCTCACCAGATCCATCTTTCCATAGCTTCCCCGTATTTCGGAGTCATCGAAGGAAGTGGTTATGTAACTCTTTTTATGCCGATCAGTGGTGAATATCTGGCAGCTAACGGAAGTGGCGAGCGCATAACGGCCGACGGAAGCAACTGGAAGCTGTATCGCCAAGATGGTGTCTACACATTTGATGGAGCGGGTCGCCTTGTTTCGCGTGACAACGAGGATGCAAGCCGGCTCTTCTACAGCTATGACCAGCATGGAAGGCTGCAGTCAATCGTTTCCGCTCAAGGACGCGCTATCGAATTCGCTTATGCAGATACATCGAGCGACGCGCAGATTACTGGGGTGAGTTCCCAAGGCTCTCTACTAGCCTCCTATACATACGATAACGGGCGACTCAGCACCGTAACGTATCCAGATGGGGGACAACGCACATACCATTATGAAGATGCTCGCTTTCCGCGACACCTGACCGGTATCACCGCAGAGGATGGTCAGCGGTTCAGCACATTTGCATACGATGACAAAGGGCGCGCCATATCCAGCACGCACGCAGGCGGCGCCGATGCGAGCAGCTTTGTTTATACGCCGGCAGGGACGATTGCCACCGATGCGCTTGGCGAGCAGTCCACCTTTACCATGACAAGCGCTGGCGAAGGCCCGCCAAAAATAGCGTCAATAACGAATAGCGCCGGCACTGAGACCTACTCGTACTACGATGCTTCCGCTGATTTTCGCCGTCGTCTTAGCGCTAAAGCCGATCGCGCCGGGGTGATTACCAAGCATACTTACGGGGACGTGGTCGAGTCCGGCGTAAGAATGAGTGTGCACACAGTTCAAAGAGCTTTCGGGCTTCCGGAACAGAGTACGGTCATTACTCATACCACCACTGATTCGAACCGTGTGCTGCGTCTCCAGTCTGATCGTGCGATCGTCACCTATACGCGCAATGCCAGGCTGCAACCGCAGACCGTAACCACGACCGACATAGACACCAACCAAGCCCGCGTCACCGCGATCAGCTACTGCGAAACAGCGGATGTTTCAGCACCGGGAAGCACGTGCCCCATCGTTGGGCTGATCAAGGCAGTTGACGGTCCCCGAACCGATGTCGCCGATAGTGCGCAGTACGCTTATTACCCCAGCGACGACGCGGGCTGCGCGAGCCCTGGTGGAGTCTGCCGTTATCGAAAGGGCGACCTATGGAAGGTCACCAACGCCCTCGGTCAGGTGACCGAGTACCTGTCCTACGACGGCGCCGGTCGCGTGCTATCGATGAAAGACGCTAACGGCCAGGTGATCGACTACACCTATCACCCGCGCGGCTGGCTGACGGCCAGCAAGGCTCGCGGTGCCGACACTGCCAGCGAGAACGACGACCGCATCACCCTGATCGACTACTGGCCGACCGGGCTGGTCAAACAGGTGACCCCGCCGGATGGTGCGTTTATCCATTTCACCTACGACACGGCGCAGCGTCTGACCGATATCGCCGACAATGTCGGCAATACCCTCCAATACACCACCGACCTTGCCGGCAATCGGGTCAAGGAAGATATCAAGGACGCGTCGGGCACGCTCAAGCGCACGCTGTCGCGGGTCTACAACCAGCTCGGCCAGCTCGCCACGCAGGCCACCGCCAACGGCGACCCGACCGACTTCGGCTATGACGCCAACGGCAACACTGAGACGGTGACGGACGCACTCGGCCACGTCACCCAGAACGACTACGACCCGCTGAACCGTCTGGCGCACACGCTGCAGGACGTGGGCGGAATTGCGGCGGAAACCAAGTTCGGCTATGACGCGCTCGACAACCTGACCAAGGTCACCGATCCCAAGGGCTTGGACACGACCTACGCTTACAACGGCCTGGGCGACGTGACCACGCTGACCAGCCCGGATACCGGCACGACGACCTACACCTACGACAGCGCCGGCAACCGTGCTAGCCAGACCGATGCGCGTAACGTCACCACCACCTACAGCTACGACTCCCTGAACCGGCTGACCCAAGTCGCCTATCCGACCAGCAGCCTCAACGTCACCTATACCTACGACGTGAGCCAGACTGGCTGCGCCAGCGGCGAAACCTACGCGACCGGCCGCCTGACCCGCATGCAGGACGGTAGCGGCACCACCGACTATTGCTACGACCGCTTCGGCGACCTGGTCCGCAAGGTGCAGACCACCAACGGCAAGGTGTTCGTGTTGCGCTACGCCTATACCAAGGCCGGTCAGCTGAGCCGCCTGACCTATCCCGACGGCGCGGCGGTGGACTACGTGCGCAATGCCCAAGGCCAGACCACGGAGGTGGGTGTGACTCCGGCCGGCGGCACGCGGCAGGTGTTGCTGGGCAGCGCCACCTATTACCCGTTCGGCCCGGTGGCCAGTTGGTCCTACGGCAACGGCCGTCCGATGCAGCGCGTGCTGGACCAGGACTACCGTCCGCTGGCGGTCAGCGACACCCGCAGCGACGGCCTGAGCACCGGCTTCGCGTTCGACCCAGCCGGCAACCTCAGCGCCCTGACCGCCGCAGGCAACACCGCTCCGGTGGTCAGCCTGGACTACGACGCGCTGGGCCGATTGACCGCCTTCAAGGACGGCCCGACCGGCACGGTGATCGACGGCTACAGCTACGACGCCACCGGCAACCGGCTCAGCGCCAAGGTCAACACCGCGACGCAGAGCTACACCTATCCGACGACCAGTCACCGCCTGAG
The DNA here is from genome assembly GCF_031455575.1 of Xanthomonas sp. 1678. Taxonomy (NCBI): domain Bacteria; kingdom Pseudomonadati; phylum Pseudomonadota; class Gammaproteobacteria; order Lysobacterales; family Lysobacteraceae; genus Xanthomonas; species Xanthomonas sp. 1678. The sequence continues at coordinate 59,568 of NZ_JAVDSZ010000018.1, forward strand.
CGCGGTGGCTGGCACCGCCCGTACCTACGACGCGATCGGCAATACGCTGTCGATCGGTGGCACCGCACAGGAATTTGTGTACGACACCAACGGCCGCATGGGCCAGGCAAAGCGTGCGGGCGCGGTGGTGATGAACTACCAATACAACGGGCGCGGCGAGCAGATCCGCAAGTTCCTGGGCACGGCCAGTACGTACACGCTGTACGACGAAACCGGACACTGGCTGGGCGACTACGACTCCACCGGCCAAGCACTGCAACAAGCGATCTGGCTGGATGACCTGCCGGTCGGCACGCTGGCGAGCAATGGTCTGCACTACGTGCAACCAGATCACTTGGGCACTCCGCGCGCAGTGATCGATCCGGTCCGCGACGTCGCGATCTGGACCTGGGACTTGAAGGGTGAAGCCTTCGGCAATACTCCGCCGAATCAGGACCCGGACGGCGACGGCACAGCCTTCGTGTTCGACATGCGCTTCCCGGGGCAGCGTTACGATGCGGCGACTGGAGTCAATCAGAACTACTTCCGGGACTACGAGCCGGGCACTGGGCGGTATGGGCAGAGTGATCCAATTGGGCTGGCTGGTGGTAGAAACACCTATTCCTATGTCTCAAGCAGCCCAATGACTTTTGTTGATTTTTTTGGCTTGACACAAGAAGATATTGACTACCTGTTCGCATTGGCAAAAGAAAGGGAAACGGATTTGAAATTCCCCAATGCTCTGAAGGTAAGGGATCTCGGTGATGGAAAGGTGGGCCTTACAAACTATGCAGCGAGGACGATTACGATAGATGATCGTTATCTAGATGCTCTTTCTCTGGCTCAGCGTACTGATTTGTACGACACTATCGTCCATGAAAGTCTCCATCTTACCAAGGGGATGTTCTATAGTGCACGTAATCATCCTAAGATTTATGAGGAAGCAGCAAGACGGACAGAAGCAGCAAAGAAAAATATAGAAGGAAAAGACTATGACTGCCCAAAATAAAATATTTCTTTGCCTTGTGATTTTGACTTGCTTGGCAGGCTGCAACAGCACTTCAATAAATGTTAGAAATGGCGTGATACCCGATGCAGCAAACTGTCGCCCAAATTCAAAAATCAATGGTGAAATTGCTAAGTCCCAGAAGGCATGCCATCAAGGTATTAGCGGAGATGGCGTCCAAGTGCTTATCTCAAACACAGTCATGGGTGCATCCATGCATAGCGATACCACTGAAAGAGAGATGACATCGATCTTTATTAAGCCGGCTAGTTCCGTACATGAGGTTGGTCCCACCCAGTTCGAAGCGTTCTATTCGCAAGGCCTATTTGATCTACTAGGAAAAACTGGCTGTGTTGGGATTATCGAGGATGGATCTGCGGATATTAAGAGGGCAAAAAATAATACCATTCTTAATTACAGCCTTCGATTTAGGCTAGTAAGTCCGCTTGGTTGGCCGGATGACTGCAAGGTACCCCATGAGGTTACCGGCTCTGTCAAGCTATAAATCAACATTTCAAGCGACACACAAAACCTATTGATTTGGAACGCATCGCGTGACGGCGGTGTACAGATTAGTTAATTGTCGAAATTTATGTCTTGTGGAAGACAGAGATCGCCGAATCGACGTAGGAAAGGGCAAGAAAACACCCTAGGGGTTAGGGAAGGAATGTTACGGCTTCACAACGGTGGTGCCCCCATTTCCTTGGTACTGAGATACCCATCGCCATTTCTGTCTTGCTTGCGGAAGCGGGTCACCAAGGCTGCTTGGTGCTGCGCGCGGGTAATAGCCTTGCCGCGGCCGCCAGGCAGTTCCGCGGGGCTGAGCACGCCGTCGTGATCGAGGTCGCGGGCGTCGAAGGCGTAGCTCATCCAAGCCAGGTATTCGTCCAGGCTCACGCGGCCGTCGCTGTCGCGGTCCATGCGTTGCAGGTAGCTTCCGGTGCTGTCGACGGCTTGGGCGCCAGCGCCGCCCGCCGCGCCAAGCAGCGCGGCCAGGAGGAGCAGCGCCATGAACGACGAACGCCGCACGAGGCGGCGTTCGGGTAAAGACGGCGGGACGCTGCGGGTCATGCCAGGGCGTAGCCCTTCAGCCGCGCCGCGTAGGCCTGCAGGGCGGCGATGCCGCTGGCTTCGGCGTCGTGGCACCAGGCCTGCAGTTGCTTCAGGCGCTCGCTGGCGTCGTGGCTGCGCGCTTCCAGCAGGGCGGCCAGGCGGGCGCGGTGCTCGACCAGGGTGCGCATGCGCGGGCGTTGCGCGACCCAATGCTGCAGCTGTTCGCGCGCGTCGGGCTTGAGCCAGCGGCCGTCGTCGACCAGGCCCTTGCGCAGGCGCCGCGGCAGCAGCTGGCGCAGCTTGGCGCCGGCCTGCGCGGCCTCTTCCTTCAGCGCCGGGGTGAATACGTTGCGCTGGTAGTCGGTCATCGCCTGGAAGCGATGCGAGAGCAGCGCGCGCAGGGTGTCGGCATCGGGCACGGCGATGTTCGGGCGCACGTCCAGGGTAGGCGCCACGCGCAGCACCTTGGCCAGGCGCAGCGCGGCCAGACCGCGGATCGCAACCCAGCCGATGTCCAGTTCCCAGCGCCGCATCGAGAAGCGCGCCGAGCTGGGGAAGGCGTGGTGGTTGTTGTGCAGTTCTTCGCCGCCGATCCACAGGGCCCATGGGGTCAGGTTGGTCGAGGTGTCGGCCGACTCGAAGTTGCGGTAGCCCCACCAGTGGCCGAGGCCGTTGACCACACCGGCGGCCCAGAACGGGATCCAGGCCATCTGCAACGCCCACAGGGCGATGCCGGGCAGGCCGAACAGCAGGAAATTCACCGCCAGCAATGCGATCGGCCCCCAGTTCGCGTGCGGGGTGTACAGGCGCCGCTCGATCCAGTCGTCCGGGGCGCCCTTGCCGTACTGTTCGATGTCGCCGCGCATGGCGCGGGCTTCACGGTACAGCTCCACGCCGCGCCAGAACACGCGGCCGATGCCCTTGGTCTGCGGGCTGTGCGGGTCGTCCTCGGTCTCGACCTTGGCGTGGTGCTTGCGGTGGATCGCCACCCACTCCTTGGTGATCATGGAGGTGGTGAACCAGGTCCAGAAGCGGAAGAAGTGCGACAGCAGCGGATGGAAGTCGACGCCGCGGTGCGCCTGGCTGCGATGCAGGTACAAGGTCACCGCGAAGATGGTCAGCTGGGTGAACACCAGCAGCACCGCCAGCATGCCCCACCAGCCAACGTCGAGCAGGCCGGTGCTGAGGAAGTCGAAGGTCGCGTCGAACATTGCCAGAACTCCAGGCCGTGAAGGCATGCCGCCAGGTTGAGTAGAAGACATGATGGGGGCAGTGGCGGCAAACTTCACCCATCGCCCGCGTATGGTGTTCAGTCACTGCGCGCTCTTGATCACAAAACGGTTTCACTTCCATGTCCGTCGCCGTTCCCGATGCAACTCCCATGCCGGCCGCCGCGCCACTGATCGAACTGGACCGCGCCAGCGTGGTACGCGGCCAGGTGCGCGTGCTGCATGAGCTGAGCCTGCGCATCGCGCTCGGTCAGCACACCGCGATCCTCGGCCCGAACGGCTGCGGCAAGTCCTCGTTCATCAAGCTGATCACGCGCGAGCTGTATCCGTTAGCACGCGCCGGCGAAGACGCGCCGGTACGGGTGCTGGGGCACAGCCGCTGGCAGGTGGACCGGCTGCGCAGCCAGTTGGGCATCGTCACCGGCGATCTCAGCGTCAATCTCGCCGACATGCCGGGGCTGGACGTGGAAAGCGCGGTGCTGTCCGGGTTCTTCGCCAGCTACGTGGTGCCGCCGCATCGCGAGGTGACCGAGGCGATGCGCGAGCGGGCGCGCGAAGCCCTGCACCTTGCCCATGCCTTGCCGCTGCTGCAGCGGCCCTATGCGGAGCTGTCGGCCGGCGAAACCCGGCGCGTGCTGATCGCGCGGGCGCTGGTCAACCGGCCGCAGGCGCTGCTGCTGGACGAGCCCAGCACGGGGCTGGACCTGATCGCGCGCCAGCACCTGTTGGCGACGATGCGCGACCTCGCCCGCCAGGGCATCACCCTGGTGCTGGTGACCCACCACATCGAGGAGATCGTGCCGGAGATCGAGCGGGTGATCCTGCTGCGCGGCGGCCACGTGTACGCCGACGGCAGGCGCGAGGAACTGCTGGCCGACGCGCCGCTGTCGGCGGTGTTCGGCGGGTCGGTGCGGGTGCGCCGCGACGGCGCGACCTACAGCGCGAGTGCGGCCGAGGTGGAATAGGCGGAGGCGCGGGGTTCTTGTCTGCACATTGCCGTCGACGCTGGTCTTTCATGGCCAGCGGTGTATGAGTTGGGCATGCCGTCGAGACGTCGGTGCCGATGCGTTCGCTCGACCTGGCGTGCCTGTGGCTTCGCTCGTCGCGACTGAAGTCGCTTGTGTCTTAGGCAGGTCTATCGTTGAGGTGAGAGCGGAGTGCGGCAGGCCGCTAAGTCGCAGTGCCTCACGAGCACGAGTAGGAGTCAGGG
>NZ_JAVDSZ010000019.1:0-54123 GCF_031455575.1 Xanthomonas sp. 1678
CCGTCTTCGAACTTGAGCCGGTCCAGCTTGGTGTAACCCTGCTCGCTCAGCAGCGCGCGGACCTGCGCCTGCGTCAGCGGGGCGCTGCCTTGCGCTGCCGCCGGCGCTTGCGCGTAGGCGCTGCCGGCTGCGAGCGCCAGCGAAAGGGACATGGCCAGCAGCGGCCGAGACAGCATCTTGTGAGTGGCGTTCATGGCGTTCTCCGGTTGACCAGAGTCCTCATGCTCACAACCCGGGGTTCTGCAACAGGTGAATGTGCCGGCGTTGGATTCAGCTTTGTGCGGTCGCCGTCAGCGTTCGGGATCCAGCAGCCAGATCTCGACCCGCTCGTTGCGCGCCTTGGCCGCCGCGTCTTCGCCGCCGACCAGGGGGCGCGCCGCGCCCAGTCCCCGCGCGCGTTTGACCACGATGCCGCGCTGGGACAGATAGGCGGCGACCACGTCGGCGCGGTCGTTGCTGGCGATGGTCGGGTACAGGCGGTTGGCCGAGTCCGGTGTGGCGAAGCCGATCACGCCCAAGGCGCGGCCGCGCATCGCCGGCTGCTGCATGAAGGCGATCAGCCGATCCAGGTCCTGGGCGCTGCGCGCTTCGAACATCGAATTCAGCGACTGCAGGCTGAAACGCAGGGTGGTGGTCAGGCGCTGCGCGCCGGTACCGGCCTGCAGGTAGGCATCGGTCTGGCGCGGGTCGGAGGTCGCCTGGGGCGGCTGCATCGGATCGGGCGCGATGCTCATCGGGATCGGCCCGATCCGGCGCACGACCTGCTGCGCTTGTGCGCCGACCGAATACAGCGCCAGGCTGCGGCCGAGCGCCGACATCATCTGCCCGCCGTACAAGCTGTAGCGCTGCACCAGTGGATAGTCCTCGCCGCGAATGCTGGCCGGCGTGGGCGCGACGGCGATGCCGCCGTCGGCGATGGCGAGCGCGCGGGTGCCGGCCGGCAGCGGCGTGGTCAGCCCGACGACCGCCAGCGCGGCGGGGTGTCCGGCCACGGCCTGCGCCGCTTCGACCTGGCTGGGATGGATGCGCTGCACGGCGGCCTGTGCGGTCGCCGGTAGCGGCAGGCGCTCGCGCAGGAAGTCGCCCAATCCGCTGCTCGCGGCGTTGCGCTGCACTTCGATCGGCAGATCGGCACCGCCGAGTTGCGACCAGCGCGTCAGCCGGCCGCTGAGGATGTCGCGCAACTGCGCGATGCTGAGCGAGGTCAGCGGATTGTCGGCGGCGACCAGCACGCGCGCGCCGTCCAAGGCCAGGACGAAGTTCTGGTCCGGGGAAGACAGATCGCCCAGTTGCCAGGCGGCATCGCGCTCGCGCGCATCGGGCGTGCGCGCCAGCATCGCCAGTTCGGCATCGCCGCGGATCAGATCGGCGAAGCCGGCGGCCGAACCGGTGCCGTCGATCTCGACCACCAGCGGCGCGTCGTCGCGCAGCGCGGAGATCTCCAGCGTCGCCGCATCGACGCGGCGGCGCTGGATCTGCCGGTAGCCGATGCTGTGCAGCCAGGATTCGACCAGCGCCGGCATCAGCCGCGCGCCAACGCTGTTGGAGCCATGCACGCGCAGGCGCTCGGCCTGCTGCGCGGTGGCGGACGGTATGGCGCACAGCGCTGCGGCACCCACCAACAGCAGGCGCAAAATGGAACGCGACATCGGATCCCCCTGGATCTGGACAAGCGCGGCAGTGTTGGCGATCGGCGTGACATGGCGGTGACTGTGAGCGCGGTCACGCGCGGCCGGGACGGTGCGTCGCGGCTGCTCGGGTGCACGGCACGCAGCCGCCAGCGCGCCAGCAGCTGGCACTGCACCAGCTTGTTGGATTCGATCTGCATGCCGAAGAAGCGCGCCGCATCGCCGCCCGCGGTCGGACAACATCCAGGGAATGCAGGCTGGGCCGATGTCACGTGTAGCAGCGGCTTCAGCCGCGAAGGGCTCTACCGATAGCGCTCATCGCGACCGATGGCACGAAGCCATCGCAGGTAGCACGTAGGGAGTGGCAACGGCCAGGAGCAGGCCGCGCCAATCTCAAGTCCATCACCACCACGACTGCGATCAGCAGCGAGGTGCCGCCGAAGTGGAACGAGGTGCCGAGCTGCGGGCGCATGATTTCCGGCAACAGGCAGACGATCGCCAGGTACTGCGAGCCAGCCGCGGTCGACCGGGTCAGCACGCCGCGTCGACCTAGTCCCGCGGCCGCATCGTTCAGGCCGGTGCTGCCGCCCGCGTTGTCGCCGCCTGGGCCCAACGCGCGGCGACCAGCGGCGAGGTGATGCAGACCGCGCTGTCGGTCACCGTGGTCACTGCGCGCTCCAGCAGCTGGATGTCCGCTTCGTGCTGGCGCGCCACGTGCGGGTCCTCGAAGAAGATCGCGCGTTGGCAGCGTCGCTCCAGCACGCGGTCGGCGATCTGCGCGTCGCCGCCCATCGGGCCGCTCTGGTAACGATGCACCCAGTCCTGGCCCTGCGGCCAGCCGCGGCTCCAGGCCAGTTCGTTGAGGCGCTGGCCGGTGGTGCCGGTGGCCACGCGCTCGGCGAAGCGCGACAGCAGGTCGAAATGTTCGCTGGCGAAGGCCAGCATCTGCGGCTTCATCGCGTCGTGCGCGATCAGCGCCAGGGTCTGGCGCTCCAGCGCGTGCAAGTCGTCGGCACCGGCGTCGGCAGTCAGCCCGGCGTGCACGCGCTCCACCTCGATCCAGTCGCGGGCGCTGGCCACGGTGGAAATGAAGGGCTTGCCGTGGATCACGCACTGGCGCTTGAGCGCGATCGCCTCGGGAAAGATCGAGGAGGGGTCGACCGGGTCGATGAAGTAGATCGCCCCGTCGAGCGTGCGCTCGGCGCCTTCCAGGCCCACCACTTCGGCGACCAGCTTCATCAGTCCGCCTTCGCGGCCGAACGGATAGCGCTTGAGCCCAGCGTAGCCGGGCAACCAGCCGGCGCGCGCGATCGCCTCGTGGGTGCGGCCGACCGCGTGCAGGCCGAGCTGCAGTTCGCGAATGCCCGCCTCGCAGGCGCGCAGCCAGCGGAACAGGGCGGCGTCCTTGCCCTGGTGGTGCAGTCGGTTGGCGGCCAGGCCCAGGCGCATATGTCGATCCGTGCGGGAACAGGAGCGACAGTCTGCGCCGGATCGCGGTGCGGACTCAATCGCTTGGCGGTTGCGGCGCCGGGGCCAGCGTGGGGTGGCACGGTACGTGGCCGCCATGGCGGTCGACGTACTGGCCGTGCCGTTGGCGCGAATGCGGTAGACGGCGATGACGCGGGGCCTCCGCGGCCCCTGCCCAGTGCCTCTCCCGGAGGGGCCGGCCGCTCGCTCGTTCTTGCTTGCATCTTTTCGACGCCTGCATGTGTTCGCGCCACGCTGTGTCGATTGCGGTGCCGCCTGAGGCAGCACCGCTCCGCGGCGTCGGGACGTCGCCGCGCGTCGACGGCGTGACGCGACGGGCTGCCGTCGCGCGCTATTGCGCCGCTACTGCGTGATCTGCGCCGCGCGCGCCGCCAGCACGGCCATCTGCGGCTTGCTGGTGCCGTCCTTGGCCGGTTGCAGGTTGAACGGGTAGTCGGTCCGCCACCATGCGCCGGCCGCCCACGCGGTCCAGCCCATCCAGACGTCGGCGTTGTCGTGCACGTAGCCGAGCATGTCGTCGAGCGCGGCCATGCAGGTGGCGTTGCTGCTGGCGCCGAACTCGCCCAGGAAGCCGCGGTAGCCGTTGGCGCGCAGCCACTGGGTGAAGCCCTGCAGCTTCTCCGCGCCGATCGTGGCGCTGACGCATTCGGCGCTGGTGCCGGAGTAGTCCTTGTCCAGGTACTGGTGCACTTCGAACACCAGGTTGTTGACCGGGTCCTCCATCGTCACCAGCGACTGCGCGTTGGGCACGCCATACCAGGTGCTGTTCCAACTGTGCGCGCCGGTGTACGCGGTGCCCGGCACCATGATCAGGTTGTAGGCGCCGGCCTCGCGGATCGCGTCGATCGAGACTTGCGCGGCGGCGGCCCAATCGCCGGAGGAAATGCCGTTGGGCTCGTTCATCAGGCCGAAGATCACCGCATCGTCGTTGCCGAACGCGATGGCCAGGCGCCGCCACAGGTCGCCCAGCACCGCCGGCGGCACGCCGTCGCTGCCGATCCGCACGCCGTAGTACTTGGCGTAGTTGTGCACGTCCAGGATCACGTGCAGGCCATGGTTCCTGGCGCGGCTCACCGCGGTGCGCAGGTAGCCCAGCTGCGCCGCATCCAGTTCGCCGTTGGCGGCCGGTTGCAGGCGTTCCCACAGGAACGGCAGGCGCACGATGTTCATGCCCTGCGCGGCCATGTAGGCGAAGTCGCCGTCGGCGGGATACACGTAGTCTTTGAACGGCACGCCGGGCTTCTTCGCCGAGTTGAATTCGGCGCCGGCCAGGTTGACCCCGGCATAGCGCAGTTCCTGGGCGGCGGCGCCCGGGATCGCGCTGGCCAGCGCCAGCCACAGCGATGCGCGCAGCAGCCAGCGCGATGGGGCGAGGGGGAGGGAAATGCGTTGCATGGGAGTGCCTCTTTCGTGGGGGAAGCGAACGGGCGCCGCCGCGGCGACGCGTGGCGACGGGGGGTACCCGGCAGGTTGCAATCGGCATGCCAGAGCGGCGGCGTGCGGCCGGCGCGTGGCGCGTGCGCAGGCGTGCGCCAGCGCAACGTGTCGCTGTGGGGTCGGTGCCGGCGCGGCTCGCGCCAGTCGCGCGGCTCACGCGCTATCAGCGCCGCGCAGGCGCGGTCAGCGCGTGACGCGCTTCGCCCTGCTCGACAGAATCGGCATCTGCGGCTTGTCGCGGCCGTCCGCGCCGGGCTGCACGTTGAAGGGATAGTCCTGGCGCCACCATGCGCCGCCGGCCCAGTAGCTCCAGCCCAGCCACACGGCGCGGTTCTGCTCGATGTAGCCGAGCATGTCGTCCAACGCCTTCCTGCAGGTGGGGTTGTCGGCGGCGCCGAATTCGCCGAGGAAGCCGAGCTTGCCGGTCTCGCGCAACCAGCCGGTGAAGCGGCGCAGCCGCTCGGCACCGATGCTGCCGCTGACGCAGGTGGCGCTGGTGCCGCTGGAATCGCCGTCCAGGTACTGGTGCACCTCGATGGCCACGCGCTTGAGCGGGTCGTACAGCGAGGCCAGCGCCACCGCGTTGGACTCGCCGGCCACCGTCGAGTACCAGCTGTGCGCACCGGTCCACAACGCGCCCGGCACCAGGATCAGATTACGCGCGCCGGTGGCGCGGATCGCGTCGACCGCGGCCTGCGCGGCGGCGGCCCACAGGCCGGGCGAGATGTTGTTCGGCTCGTTCATCAGGCCGAACACGACCGCGTTGTCGTTGCCGAACTCGCGCGCCAGGCGCTGCCAAAGGTCGCTGAAGGTCTTGATCGGCACCGCCGGGCTGCCGATCTTCTGGCCGTAGTAGCTGGCGTAGTTGTGGATGTCCAGGATCAGGTACATCCGCTGCGTCTTGGCCTGCTTTACCGCGGCCCGGATCAGCGCCAGCTGCGCCGCATCGAGCTGCCCTTGCGGCGTGGGCTGCAGGCGCTCCCACAACACCGGCAGACGGATGATGTTCATGCCCTTGCCGGCGAAGTAGGCGTAGTCGGGCGTGCGCGGATAGAAGTAATCCACGTTGGGCACGCCCGGCTTCTTCGCCGAGCTGATCTCCGCGCCGGACAGGTTGACGCCGGCGAACTTCAACGCGCCTTGCGCGTGCAGCTGCGGCAGCACCGCGAGCAGGTACGCCAGCAACGCTATCCGCACCGCGCGCAGACGCAGTGAGCCACGGACCATGGTGAGCCTCCTTCGGCATCAGCGGGGGACGACCCGGCCAGGCGCCATGCGGCTGGCCGAGCTGATGACAACGGTGTGCTTGGCTGCACCGTACTGCATTGACGCTGCCGTCACCACGCATGGCGCACGCGCATGCACGGATCTGTGCGGCGTGTGGCATGGCGAACGCGGACTGGTTCTCGTGGGGTGGAGCCGGATAGCGCGCGGCGCGCCAGGCGCTACTGCCTACAAGGCGCGTGCGCAGCTTGCAGGTGCCGGCGGCGCGCCGGCACCGCGGTCAGCTCACTTGCCGGTGATCTTGCGCGCGTGGCTGGACAGGATCGACATCTGCGGCTTGTCGCTGCCGTCCTTGCCGGGCTGCACGTTGAACGGATAATCCTTGTTCCACCACGCGCCGGCCGCCCACCAGGTCCAGCCGAGGATCACGTCGTTGTTCTTCTCCATGTAGCTGAGCATGCCTTCCAGCGCCTGGTTGCAGACCGGATTGTCGCCGGTGGCGAACTCGCCGATGAAACCGACCTTCTTGTTCTCGCGCAGCCAGCTGACGAAGCCGGTCAGCCGCTCGACGCCGGCGGTGGCGCTGACGCATTCGCCCTTGCTGCCGCTGCTGTCGCTGTCCAGGTACTGGTGCGCCTCGAACGCCATGCGGTTGCCCGGATCCTTCAGCGGCTGCAGCGCCACCGCATTGGAGATGCCGTAGGACTTGCTGCGCCAGCTGTGCGCGCCGCTGTAGGCGGTCCCGGGCACCAGCACCAGATTGTTGGCGCCGGCCTTGCGGATGGCATCGATCGCCGCCTGCGCCGCCTGCGCCCAGTCGGTGGCGGAAATGGCGTTGGGTTCGTTCATCAGCCCGAAGATGACCGTGTCGTCGTCCTTGAACTCGGTCGCCAGCCGCCGCCACAGGTCGGCGAACACTTCGGGCGTCGCCCCGCCGGTGCCGATCCGCTCGCCGTTGAACTTGGCGTAGTTGTGCGGGTCCAGGATCAGGTGCATGCGGTTGGCCTTGGCCTGCGTCACCGACTTCTTGAGCAGCGCCAGCTGCGCCGGATCGAACTCGCCCTTGGCGGTGGGTTGCAGGCGTTCCCACAGGAACGGCAGGCGCACGATGTTCATGCCCTTGCTGGCGAAATAGCGGTAGTCGGCCTCGGCCGGATAGGTGTAGTCCTTGAACAGCGTGCCGGGCTTCTTGCTGGAGTTGAATTCGGCACCGGAGAGGTTGACGCCGGCGTACTTGAGCACGCCTTTGCCGTCCTGGGCGGACGCGCCGAAGGCCGCGGCGAGCAGGAGTACGGTGGGAGCGAGGGGACGCAGCCGTGACGAGCGGAGAGAGGAAAGCGACATGGGGGAGCTTCCTGGGAGAGGGGAGGATGCCGTTTTGCCATCGGGGGAGGACCGGCAGTACAAGGGTGCGCGGAGCGCACGCCAGCAGCCAGCCTAGGCGTTGGGGCGTTAGCGCCTCATTCACTCGGGCGAAAGACGGCGTTGTGGTGGCGGTGGCAGTGGCAGCGGTGAGTGAGGTTGTGGCGGCTGTGCGGCTGGGGTAGTTGGCGCTGCACTGTACGAGGGGCTTCAGCCCCGACAGACAACCGACACCGTGCGGTGCTGTTGGGTCCGTGTCGCGGCTGAAGCCGCTCCTACAGGAAGCGCGGTGTCTGATGGTGCACTTGTAAGGAGGGGCCTCAGCCCTGACAGCTGAAACCGCATGGTTTCGACGCTGCTCGTCGCGACTGAAGTCGCTCCCACAGGGGGAGGCTTCCGCGCCCGGTGAGTGCATTTGTGGGAGGATTTCAGTCCTGACAGATGGCTGAGCCGCGTGGTTTCCGGCTCCGCTCGTCGCGGCTGAAGCCGCTCCTACAGGGACTGCGGTGCCTGATGGTGCACCTGTGGAGGGGCTTCAGCCCCGACGCGACGATGCTGGCGGTGTAGGGTGCCGCGGGTGCAGTGGCCAGAGGACCATCGCCGCGGCATTGCCGGCGACGAGTGCACACGCTCTGCCCGGCCGCTCGCCGCCGGGCATGCAACGACTTGCTTGGACGCGGTCGACGTCGCTCAGGCGGCGGCCTGGGTGGTCACCGGCAGGCGGTTGCCGATCCATTCGGCGATGCTCGCGGCCGCGTCGCGGCCTTCGGCCACGGCGGTCACCACCAGGTCGGCGCCGCGCACCGCATCGCCGCCGGCGAACAGCTTGGGGTTGGTGGTCTGGTACGGCAGGCGGCCGCTGCCATCGGGATCGCTGCCGCCGGCCAGGATGCGGCCGTTGGCGGTGCCTTCCACGCCCTGCGCGGCCAGCCATTCCGGCACGCTGGGGGAGAAGCCGAAGGCGATGATGACCACGTCCGCGTCCAGCAGCGATTCGCTGCCTTCGACCGGCACCGCGGCCTGGCGGCCCTGCGCATCGGGTTCGCCCAGGCGGGTCTGCACCACGCGCACGCCGGCCAGCTTGCCGGCGGCATCGGCTTCCACCGCCAGCGGCTGGCGGTTGAACAGGAAGCGCACGCCTTCCTCGCGGGCGTTGGCCACTTCGCGCGCCGAGCCGGGCATGTTGGCCTCGTCGCGGCGGTAGGCGCAGGTGACCTTGGCCGCGCCCAGGCGGATCGCGCTGCGCACGCAGTCCATGCCGGTGTCGCCGCCGCCGAGCACGACCACGCGCTTGCCGCTGAGGTCCGGCAGCGCGATGGTGTCTTCCCAGCCGGCGATCGGCCGGCCCCACGGGTCGTTGCCGCCGACGATGCGGCTGTTCTGCACCAGGAACGGCAGCGCCGGCAGCACGCCGGGCAGGTCCTGGCCGGCCAGGCCGCCGTCGGTGTAGCGGTAGGCGCCGGTGCCGAGGAACACCGCATCGTATTCTTCGAGCAACTGTTCCAGGCTGACGTCGCGGCCGATCTCCACGCCCAGGCGGAACTCCACGCCCATGCCTTCGAGCACCTCGCGGCGCTTGCCGATCACGCTCTTGTCGAGCTTGAAGCTGGGGATGCCGAACTGCAGCAGGCCGCCGATCTGCTCGTAGCGGTCGTACACCACCGCATGGATGCCGGCGCGGACCAGGCGGTCGGCGCAGCTGAGCCCGGCCGGGCCGGCGCCGATCACCGCCACGCGCTTGCCGGTGGCCTGGACCTGGCTCAGGTCGGGACGCCAGCCATTGTTGAGCGCGGTGTCGACGATGTACTTCTCCACCGCGCCGATGGTGACCGCGCCGAACTCCTCCAGCGTGCAGCTGCCTTCGCACAGGCGGTCCTGCGGGCACACCCGGCCGCACACTTCCGGCAGCGGGTTGGTGCTGTGGCACAGCGCCGCGGCTTCCTCGATGCGGTTCTCCTGCACCAGCTGCAGCCACTGCGGGATCGCGTTGTGCACCGGGCATTTCCAGCTGCAATACGGATTGCCGCAATCCAGGCAGCGCCCGGCCTGGTACTGCGCGTCGGCCTTGTCGAACTTGCCGTACAGCTCGTTCCAGTCGCCGGACGTACGCAGTTCCACCGGGATGCGCTGCGGCATCTGCCGGGGCAGGTCGAGGAACTGGAAGGCTTGTTTGCGGCTCATAAAAAATTCCGTGACATATTCCCTTCTCCCCCCGGGAGAAGGTGCCCCGAAGGGGCGGATGAGGGTACGGGGCGCGCAGCGCCTTCGCGATCCCCTCTTCCCAAAAGCAGGAGAGGGGATACATCCATCAGGCAGCGCGCCGCAGCGACTCGGTCAGCGACTCGATGCTCGCCGCCTTCGGTTTGACCAGCCAGAACTTGCCGACGTAGTCGCGGAATTCGTCGAGGATCTGCTGCGCCCAGATGCTGCCGGTCAGTTCGCGGTGGCGGCTGATCAGCTTGTGCAGGTGCTGGCGGTGGCTTTCGAAGCCTTCGGCGGAGATGCGATGGATGTCGATCAGCTCGTGGTTGTAGCGGTCGACGAAATCGCGGTCCACGTCGAGCACGTAGGCCAGCCCGCCGGTGAAGCCGGCGCCGAAGTTCAGCCCGACCTTGCCCAGCACCAGCACGATGCCGTCGGTCATGTATTCGCAGCAGTGGTCGCCGGCGCCTTCGATCACCGCCAGCGCGCCGGAGTTGCGCACGCCGAAGCGCTCGCCGGCGCGGCCGGCAGCGTACAGCTCGCCACCGGTGGCGCCGTACAGGCAGGTGTTGCCGATGATCGCGGTGTTGCGCGCCTCGAAGCGCGCGCCGCGCGGCGGACGCACCACCAGGCGGCCGCCGGCCATGCCCTTGCCGACGTAGTCGTTGGCCTCGCCTTCCAGCTCCAGCTGCAGGCCGCCGGCGTTGAACGCGCCGAAGCTCTGCCCGGCCGAGCCGCGGAAGCGCAGGGTCAGCGGCGCATCGTCCATGCCGTGGTTGCCGTGCACGCGGGCGATGGCGCCGGACAGGCGCGCGCCGATCGAGCGGTCGGTGTTGTGGATCAGGAAACGGTGGTCGCCGCCGGTCTTGTTGGCGATCGCGTCGGCGAGCAGGCCGTCCATCTGCGTGGCCAGGCTGTCCGGCGATTCGTACAGGCGCTGCGCCGCGCAGTGGCTGCCGTCGTAGCGCACGTCCTTGAGCAACCGCGACAGGTCCACGCGCACGCCTTCGCGCGGCGACACGTCCAGTTGCTCGAGCAGTTCGGTGCGGCCGATGATCTCGTCCAGCGAGCGCGCGCCCAGGTACGACAGCCACTGCCGCACTTCCTCGGACAGCAGCTTGAAGAAGTTCTCCACCCGCTCGGGCAGGCCGACGAAGTGGTTGGCGCGCAGCCGCTCGTCCTGCGTCGCCACGCCGGTGGCGCAGTTGTTGAGGTGGCAGATGCGCAGGTACTTGCAGCCGAGCACGATCATCGGACCGGTGCCGAAGCCGAAGCTGTCCGCGCCCAGGATCGCGGCTTTGACCACGTCCAGGCCGGTCTTCAGACCGCCGTCGGTCTGCAGGATGGTGCGGTCGCGCAGGTTGTTGGCGACCAGCGCCTGGTGCGACTCGGCCACGCCCAGTTCCCACGGCACGCCCGCATAGCGGATCGAGCTGACCGGGCTGGCGCCGGTGCCGCCGTCGTGGCCGGACACGGTGATCAGGTCGGCGCCGGCCTTGACCACGCCGGCGGCGATGGTGCCCACGCCGGCATGGCTGACCAGCTTCACCGACACCAGTGCGGTCGGATTGACCTGCTTGAGGTCGTAGATCAGCTGCGCCAGGTCCTCGATCGAATAGATGTCGTGGTGCGGCGGCGGCGAGATCAGGCCGATGCCGGGCTTGGCGTAGCGTAGCCGCGCGATCAGTTCGTTGACCTTGTGCCCGGGCAGCTGGCCGCCTTCGCCAGGCTTAGCGCCCTGCGCGACCTTGATCTGCAGCACTTCGGCGTTGACCAGGTATTCGGGGGTGACGCCGAAGCGGCCGGAGGCCACCTGCTTGATCTTGGAGCGCTTCTCGGTGCCGTAGCGCGCCGGGTCTTCGCCGCCTTCGCCGGAATTGCTGCGCCCGCCGAGGCGGTTCATCGCGATCGCCAGCGCCTCGTGCGCCTCGGGCGACAGCGCGCCCAGGCTGATCGCGGCGGTATCGAAGCGACGCAGCAGGTCCGCGGCCGGGGCCACCTCGTCCAGCGGGGTCGGCACCGCGGCGCGCTTGAGCTGCAGCAGGTCGCGCAGCGCCGACGGCGGGCGCGAGTGCACCGCCTCGGCGTAGGCGGCCCAATCGGCCTGCTCGCCGCTGCGTGTGGCGCGCTGCAGGGTCATGACCACGTCCGGGTTGTACATGTGGTACTCGCCGCCGTGCACATACTTCAGCAGCCCGCCCACTTCCGGCTTGAGCAGATCGTTCCAGGCGCGCGCGTTGAGCTGCCGCGCCTCGGTGTCCAGCCGCGCCAGGTTCACCCCGCCGATGCGCGAGGCGGTGTCCGGGAAGCACAGCTGGACCACGTCCGGGTCCAGCCCGACGATCTCGAACAGCTGCGCGCCGCGGTAGCTGGCGATGGTGCAGATGCCCATCTTGGAGATGATCTTGGACAGGCCCTTGTAGATGCCCTTGCGGTACTTGCGGCCGATCTGCGCCTGTTCGCCGCCCTTCTTCAGCAGCAGGATGCCGCGCCGGCCCAGGTCGAACAGGGTCTGGTAGGCCAGGTACGGATACACCGCGGTGGCGCCGAAGCCGAGCAGGCAGGCCATGTGGTGCGGATCGCGCGCGGTGCCGGTCTCGATGATCAGGTTGACGTCGCAGCGCAGGCCCACCCGCGACAGGTGGTGATGCACCGCGCCGGTGGCCAGCAGTGCATGCGCCATCGGCCGTTCCGGCACCGGGTAGCGGTCGGTCAGCAGCAGCATGACCTTGCCGTCGCGCGCGGCCTGTTCGGCCTCGGCGCAGATGCGGCGCAGGCCGGCCTCAAGGCCTTCCTCGACGCTGTAGGACAGGTCGATCTGCGCGTTGCGGCTCTGGTACTGCTCCATCTTCAGCAGCTGGCGCAGCTTGCGCTGGCTGAGCACCGGCGAATTGAGGATGACGTGGTTCACCGTCTCCGGGCCGGCATGGAAGATGTTGGTCTCCTTGCCGAGCTGGGTGGTCAGCGACATCACGCAGTCTTCGCGCAGCGGATCGATCGGCGGGTTGGTGACCTGCGCGAACGCCTGGCGGAAGTAGTCGTACAGCGGCCGGGTGTGGCGGCTGAGCACCGCCATCGGGGTGTCGTCGCCCATCGAGCCGGTGGCTTCCTGCTCGGTCTCGGCCAGCGGGCGCAGCACCTGCTCCACTTCCTCGGTGCTGAGCTGGAACAGCTTGTGGTAGCTGCGCAGGGTGCGCTCGTCGAACGGCTCCTCGACCAGCGACGGGTCGATCAGTTCGGTCTGCAGGTAGGTCACGCCCTGCTGCAGCCACTGCTTGTACGGGGCGCGGCCGCGGTTGATGCGGTCGATCGCGTCCGAGTCGAGCAGGTCGCCGCGCTTGAGGTCGATGGCCATCATCTCGCCCGGGCCGAGCTTGCCCTTGCGGGTCACGCGCTCGGCCGGCAGTTCCCACACGCCGGCCTCGGAGGCGACCAGGAAATGGCGGTCGGAGGTCAGCATCCAGCGCGCCGGGCGCAGGCCGTTGCGGTCGAGCATGCACGCGGCGTAGCGGCCGTCGCAGGCGACGATGCCGGCCGGGCCGTCCCACGGCTCGGTGTTGAGCCCGTAGAACTCGTAGAACGCGGCCAGGTCGGCGTCCTTGAACTCCAGCGACTGGGTCGCCGGCGGCACCAGGATGCGCAGCGCCTGCAGCAGGTCCATGCCGCCGGCGACCAGCAGCTCGAGCATGTTGTCCAGGCTCTGCGAATCGGAGCCATGCATCGAGATCACCGGGTCGAACTCGGCGATGTCGAAGCGCGGGGTCTTCCACACCTTGCTGCGCGCCTGCGCCCAGTGCCGGTTGCCCTCGATGGTGTTGATCTCGCCGTTGTGCGCGAGCAGCCGGAACGGGTGCGCCAGCGGCCAGCGCGGCAGCGTGTTGGTGGAGAATCGCTGGTGGAAGACGATGGCGCTGGAGGCCAGGTCGCTGCGCTGCAGGTCCGGGTAGAAGGTGCTGAGCTTGTCCGGCAGCACCATGCCCTTGTAGCTGATGCCGTTGGGCGAGAGCGTGGTGACGTAGAAGTCGGCGACATCGCGCAGGCGCTGCTCGGCGCGGCGGCGCGCCAGGAACAGGGCCAGGGCGAAGGCGTCTTCGCTGTGCTCGGCGCCGGCATCGACGAACACCTGCTCGATGTGCGGCAAGGTGTCCTTGGCCAGCTGCCCGCACACCGAATCGTCGGTGGGGGTGACGCGCCAGCCGCGCGGCTGCGCGCCGGCGCGGACCAGTTCCTCTTCCAGCACCTGGCGGCAGCGCGCGGCGGCATCCGCGTCGTCGCGCGGCATGAACACCTGGCCGGCGGCGAAGCGCGCGCCCACCGCGATGCCGGCGTCGCGCGCCAGCGCGCGCAGGAACGCATCGGGTTTGCGGATCAGCAGGCCGCAGCCGTCGCCGGTGAGGCCGTCGGCGGCGACGCCGCCACGGTGGGTCATCCGCGACAGCGCGGCGATGGCGGTGTCGACCAGCGCCCGCGAAGGTTGGTCGTCGAGCTGGGCGACCATGCCGAAACCACAGGCATCGCGCTCGTCTTGGGGGTCGTAGAGCCCGTGGCGGTTGCGGGGGGCCATGTCTGCCTCTAAAAAGCGATCCGAAGGAACGCGGCGACACTCGCCCCCGCTCTATCCTGGAGCGCATCTTGAGGTCACCGGAACATCGACTAAAGCACAGTTGGTGCGGTGCCGCAATACACGGTTGCAGCTGCAACCGTAGCCGCGGCCGGCGCGGGCGACGAACCCGCTGCACCGGCCGCGTGGCGCTTGGCGGTAACGCCCTGTAGGCGCGGCTTCAGCCGCGACCGGAGGGTGACCGATAACGCCCGGTCGCGGCCGACGCCGCGCCTACAGAGAGCAGCATCTGGATCGAGCCGCTGCGGCAAGCGGCACCAGCCCGCCCTCGGCGCCGAGCACGCGCGAGGTCAGCCGCAGCGCACGCCGGTGACCACGTTCTTGGCGTCGACCTCGATGTTCAGGCGCTCGCCGTTGAATTCCATCGTCACCATCTGGTTCGGGGTCAGCACCCGCACGCTCTTGGAGCCGGTGTCGATCCGTGCCTGGTCCACCAGCGCCTGTTCCGCCGCCTGGCCGACCAGGCCCTGCGCCTGCGACGCGTCGCAGGTACCGACCGGCGGGGCCTCCGGCGCGCTGGCCGGATTGGGCTTGGCGGCCTGTTCGGCGGCCTGTTGCGCCTTGGCGGCGACCTGTTCCTGCTCGTCCGGCGGCGGCGCGGTACACGCGGCCAATGCCAGCGCCAGGCACGCCGCGCCGAGCAGGCCGACACGCGCGGACGGACGAGAAGAAAGGAAATTGCTCATCGGGGCTCCAGGAGTCGAGGGGAGAAGACATCCAGCATAAGCCGACAGCATCGGTGAATAGGCGTTCGCGGTTCGTTAACCGGCGCGGCATTGACGCGGCCTAGCCGCGACGCTGCCGACAATCCCCGCTCCCATCGCCGCCGGCGGTTTTTCGATGAGCAAGGCTTCCCGCTCCACCCCCGCCGCCGCCGAGGCGGCCCGCGCGCTGCAGTCCAAGCAGGCCGCCAGCAGCGCCGGCCTGGTCTACGTCAGCGACACCGAGCCCGGCATCGTCCGCCGCCGCGTCGGCAAGGGGTTCAGCTACCGGATGCCAGACGGCAGCCCGGTGCGCGATGCGCAGACCCTGCAGCGCATCCGCCAGCTGGCGATCCCGCCGGCCTACACCGAGGTGTGGATCTGCGCCAAGGCCAACGGCCACATCCAGGCCACCGGCCGCGACGCGCGGCGGCGCAAGCAGTACCGCTACCACGCCGACTGGGCGCAGGTGCGCGGCGACGGCAAGTTCGAACGGATCATGGCCTTCGGCCAGGCGCTGCCGCGGCTGCGCCGGCGCCTGCGCCGCGACCTGGCGCTGCCCGGCTACCCGCGCGACAAGGTGCTGGCGATGGTGGTGGCGCTGATGGCCGAGACCCTGGTGCGCGTCGGCAACGCCGAGTACGCGCGCAGCAACCGCTCCTACGGCCTGACCACGCTGCGCAACCGCCACCTGGAGTTCGTCAAGGGCGGCCGCGCGCGGCTGAAGTTCCGCGGCAAGGGCGGCCAGGAGCACGACATCGAGGTCGACGACGCGCACCTGGTCAAGCTGATCCGCGGCTGCCAGCAATTGCCGGGGCAGGCGCTGTTCCAGTACCGCGACGACGATGGGACCTTGCAGCCGGTGGATTCGGGCGAGGTCAACGACTACCTGCGCGAGGCGATGGGCGAGAGCTTCACCGCCAAGGACTTCCGCACCTGGGGCGGTACCCGCGCCGCGCTGCAGCGCCTGGCGCAGCTGCCGTTGCCCGAGCCCAGCAGCGAGCGCGCGCTGAAGCAGGCGCAGAACGCGGTGATCCGCGAGGTCGCCGACGCGCTGGGCAATACCCCGGCGGTGTGCCGCAAGGCCTACATCGATCCGTGCGTGTTCGACGGCTGGCGCTGCGGCGAGCTGCACGGGCTGTGCGAGCGCGTGCGCGGCGAGCGGCAGTGGGACCTGGCGACGCTGAAATACCTGGCGCAGGCGCGCACGGTCAGCCGCAAGGCGGCCAAGGCCGCCGGCAAGAAGGTGGTGGGTGCCAAGGCGGCGGCGCGGGCGGCCGGTGTAACGGCGGCGAGGGCAACGGCGGCCGGCGCCAAGACAGCGCGGCCGGCGCGCCCGCGCCGCACGGGCGGCACGGCGGCGAAAAAAGCCGCTGCCCCGCGCAAGCGGGCCTGACCCGGCGCGTCGGCGGCGCGTGGCGGCGGTCCCGCCGCGTGCGCCGCCCATCGCCACCGCGACGTCTTGTGGAAGCGACTTCAGTCGCGACGGGCCTTCCCGGGAATGCACGTCGCGACTGAAGTCGCTCCCACAACAGATTGCCAGCTGCGATACGCACGCCAAGACCCACGCTGGGAGCTGCGTCGGCAACCGGCGCGCCGCTGCGCGCGTCGGCACGGCCGCCGCGCATCTTGAATAGCGCGACGCGGTTGCCGCCGGCTTCGGTCAGGCGCGGGTGATCAGGTCCTGCTGCGCCGCAGACAGCGAATGCTGTCCGTCCACCGCCGTCACCCGGCGGCCGTCCGCATCAACCGCAATACAGCGTGGTGATGTTGTTGGTCGGACCGACCTCGATGGTCAGGCGTTCGCCGCCGCTCTCGCCGGCGCCGCGGGTCGCACTGTCCACGCCGCTGGCGGTCGCGCCGCTGCGATCGACGCTGCTGTTCACCACCTGCACCTGCAGGCTGTCGCTATCGACGCGGGCGCGCTCGACGGTGGTCTGCGCGGCGGCCAGGCCGACCGCGCCGCGCACCTTGTCGACGTGGCACTGGCCGGAGATGACGCCGTCAATGGGCTGCACCTGGGCGATCTGGGTGGTGCTGCAGGCACCGAGCAGCAGGCAGGCGAACGGAACGGCGAGCGCGAACGGGTGGCGGATCATGGGGCATCTCCTTCGATGAATAGCGCGAGCCTGTCGCGGTCGATGTTTGCGTGGCATGAAGAGCGCAACGCCAGGCTTCACCTGGCGTGGCCGCCGGCCCGGCCACACTGTCGCCTCCCAGCCAACCGGAGCCGAACCATGGCCACCTGCGATGTCTGCGGCAACGACTACGACAAAGCCTTCACCCTGACCCAGGGCGCGCGCAGCGGTACCTTCGATTCGTTCGAGTGCGCGATCCACGCCTTCGCCCCGCACTGCAGCCACTGCGACTGCCGCATCGTCGGCCACGGCGTGGAAGCCGGCGGACGCATGTTCTGCTGCGCGCATTGCGCCCAGCATGCCGGCGTCGAGGGCGTCGCCGACCGCGCCTAGCGTTTCGCCCTGTCCTCGGTCGCAACGGCGATCGTCCACATCAGCGGCGCCGCGCGCCGCGCCCACTTCCGGAGCACTGCCGATGGCCTCCCGCCGCAAACCTCCCGCCGCCTCCAAGTCCGCCTCGTCCAAGCCGGCCAGTGCCGCTGCCGCCGGCGCCGCCGGCAAGACCGCGCAGAAGCAGCGCGCGCTGCAGCGCGAGGTCGACGCGGGCGAGAAACAGGCCAAGGCCAAGGCCAAGAAATCCGCGCCGACCCAGGCTGGCACGCGCAAGCAGCCGGAGACGATGCCCAGGCAGCACCTGCGCAAGCCCGGCAAGGAACAGGACCTGGCGCTGCAACCGCGCTTCGACGCGCCAGACTACGTGGGCAGCGGCAAGCTGCGCGGCATGAGCGCGATCGTCACCGGCGCCGATTCGGGCATCGGCCGCGCGGTGGCGGTGCTGTTCGCACGCGAAGGCGCCGACGTGGCGGTGCTGTACCTGGACGAGCACGAGGACGCGCAGGTGACCCGCGCGCACGTGGAGAAGGAAGGCCGCCGTTGCCTGACCATCGCCGGCGACGTGAAGGATCCGGCGTTCTGCCAGGACGCGGTGGCGCAGACCGTGCGCGCCTTCGGCGGGCTCGACGTGCTGGTCAACAACGCCGCCTTCCAGTTGCATTGCCACGCGCTGGAGGACCTCAGCGACGAGCACTTGCAGGAAACCCTGCAGACCAACATCGCCGGCTACTTCCACATGGCGCGCGCGGCCTTGCCGCACCTCAAGCGTGGTGCGGCGATCATCAACAGCGGTTCGGAGACCGGCCTGTTCGGCAGCAAGTCGCTGCTCGACTACTCGGCGACCAAGGGCGCGATCCATGCCTTCACCATGGCTCTGGCCAGCCAGCTGCAGCCGCGCGGAATCCGCGTCAACGCGGTCGCGCCGGGGCCGGTGTGGACGCCGCTGAACCCGGCCGACAAGTCCGCCGAGGACGTGGCCGAATTCGGCAAGAGCAGCGCGATGGGCCGCGCGGCGCAGCCGGAGGAGCTGTCGCCGGCCTACGTGTTCCTGGCCTCGCCGATCACCGCCAGCTACATCAGCGGCGCGATCCTGCCGGTGATGGGCGGGCCGCAGGGCTAGCGTGCGCAGCCGCGGGGCCGACAGCGTTCGGCCCCGTCGTCCTTGCCGCGGCGATGCGCCCGGCCGCTATTCCTCCGACGCCGCCCAGCGCGCGAGGTTCTGCTGCACATCGGCGATCCCTTCCCAGGGATCCTTGCGGCGCCGCTTCAGCTTCGCCGGCACGTCGCGCATCTTGAACGCATCGGCGCGGTGCAGCTTGGGCAATTCGCTCCAGGCCAGCGGCATCGCGACCGGCGCGCCGGGACGTCCGCGCAGCGAATACGAGGCCACCGCGGTGGCGCCACGGCCGTTGCGCAGATAGTCGACGAAGATCCGCTTGTTGCGCAGGCGCTTGGTCGCGGTGGCCAGGAAGCGCTCGGGTTCGGACTGCGCCAGCGCGTCGGCGAAGCCGTGCGCGAAGCGCTTGGTCAGGTCCCAGTCGCAGCCAGGGGCGAGCGGTACCACCACGTGCAGGCCCTTGCCGCCGGAGACGCGGAGGAAGGAGTCCAGTTCCAGCTGCGCGAGCAGCTTGCGGATGTCGGTGGCGGCCTTCTTGACCTCGGCGAACGGTACGTCCGGGCCGGGATCCAGGTCGAACACCACCCGGTTGGCCGAGTCGGGATGATCGGCGTACGAACCCCATGGATGGAATTCCAGCGCATTGAACTGCACCAGTTCCAGCAGGCCTGCGGCATCGTTGACCACCAGGTAGTAGGCGTTGTTGCCGGCTTCCTCCTTCAGCCGCACCGAGGACACCAGTTCCAGGCCCGCGGTATGGTGCTTCTGGAAGAAACACGGCCGTTCCGCGCCGCTGGGACAGCGGATGATCGACAGCGGCCGGCCGACGATCTCCGGCAGCAGGTGATCCATGACCGCGCTGTAGTAGTCCCATACCTCCTGCTTGGTGGCGCCGATGTCCGGAAAGATGATCTTGCCGGGGCTGGACAGCGCCGGCGGCACGCGCCCGCCGGCATCGCCGCCGGCGGGTTTGCGGCGACGCTTCGTTGCCGGTGTCGAAGTCGCTGCCTGCGGCGCCGATGCGCCCGGCGGCGCGCGATCCGAATCGCGCAGATCGGCGACGTCCTTGTCCGGCCGCACCGCCTTCAGCGAGGCCTGCCGCAGCAACTGCTGGCCGCCGATGCCGCGGTAGAACACTTCCACCACGAAGCGCGGCGCGAACCAGGTGGCCGCACGCAGATCGGTTTCGGTGGTGGGGACGTGGGCAGTCGGGGTCTTGCCGCCGGCCTTGCCGATCCGCTTGGTCACCTCGCGCAACAAGGTGTCGGAAAAGCCTGAGCCCACGCGGCCGGCGTACAGCCATCCGTGCTGCGGGTCGGGCCGGGCCAGCAGCAGCGAACCGAAGCCGGAACGGCTGCCCTTGGGCGCGGTGTAGCCGACCACGGCGAACTCGTCGGAGATCAGCTGCTTGGTCTTGCGCCAGTCCTCGCTGCGGCCGCCGTGATAGCCGCGGTCGGCGCGCTTGGAGATGATGCCCTCGAAGTGCTGCTCTCCCGCCATCTGGAATGCGGCCTCGCCATCGCCTTCGATGTGCGAACTGAAGGCCAGGTGCGCATCGGCGCCGTGCAGCAGCTCCTGCAGCAAGGCCTTGCGCGCGACCAGCGGCGCATCGGCGATGTCGACGCCGTCGATGTGCAGCAGATCGAACAACGCCAGCGCCAGCGCCGCCTGGCGTTCGCCGGACAGCACCGCCTGCAGCAGGTTGAAATCCTCCTTGGTGCCCTTGCCCGCGATCAGCTCGCCGTCCAGCGCCGCCGATTTCAGGCCCAGTGCGGCGATGGCATCGCGCACCTCGGGAATCTTGTCGGTCCATTCGATCGCATTGCGCGACCACAGGCGCACCGCGCCATCGGCGATGGTGGCGAGGATCCGGTAGCCGTCCCACTTGATCTCGTGGATCCAGTGCTCGCCCTTGGGTGGGGCGTCGCCGAGCTTGGCCAGCTGCGCCTCGAACGGCCCGGTCGGCGCCGCTGCGCGCTTGGCCTTGGGCAGAGCCAGCGCCCGCTTCGCCCAGTCGGTCTTTTTCGCCTTGCGCGGCAGCGCGACGGCGATCAGCGCCTTGCGCTTGTTCGGCTTGCCCGCGCCGGCGCGCTTGAGATCCTCCGGCGGCGGCGCGGTCACGTCGGCGAGCAGGTCGTCCGCCTCCACGTCGCTGGCGAACGCATCGTCTTCCTTGAACAGCAACCACTGCGGCTGGCGCGCCGGCTTGCCGGAACGCACCAGGTGCCAGCCGCCCTTGAGCTTGGTCCCGAACAGTTCGAAGCGCAGGTGGCCCTTGGCCAGTTGCGCTTCGGGATCGCCGGCGGTGCTCCACACGCCATGGTCGAACTGCGCGACATGGCCCCCGCCGTATTCGCCCTTGGGAATCTCGCCTTCGAAACCGGCGTAGTCGACGGGGTGATCCTCGACCTCCACCGCCATGCGCTTGACCTTGGGATCGTAGCTCGGTCCCTTCGGGACCGCCCAGCTCTTCAGGGCGTCGCCCACCTGCAGCCGGAAATCGTAGTGGCGGCGACTGGCGTGGTGCAGTTGCACCACGAAGATCGGGCGCTGTCCTTGCGGCAGCGCCTTGCCCGGCTCCGGCTCCCGGGTCTTGTCGAAGCTGCGTTTGCGGCGGTATTCGGCAAGGCTCATCGCGTGGGCCTGGCCAGGCTACTTGCCCAGGTGCGCGCGCACGGCCTCGGCCGTGGGACCGGCAACCTCGACGGCCGCACGCAGTTCGTCGGCGGAGACGCCGAGCGTCTTGGTCCAGTACTGCAATTCATAGTCCTCGTTGACGTTGATGCGGTCGCGGTCCGGGGAACCGGCATTGTTCTTGTCGTCGCTCATGCGGATGCTCCTGCTCACGGTGGGAAGCGCCGCGGCGTCGGGACGCCGGCGGCTGTCGATGGCCGATACGCGTGCCGGTCGCTGTGCGGCGGCGGCGCGCGTTGTCTACGAACTTCTAATCGCGCGGGCGTCGGCTCGACGTGAACGGTGGAGACCTTGGATGCGCGAGCGGGAGGACGCGCGTGCTGCGCCAGGTTCGCGCCGTCGCCTCGCCCCTGCCGCATGACGCCGGCTATTTCTCGCGATGGAACACCATCCCGCCGTGGTGCAGTTCGTCCTGGCCGACGAACGTGCCGTCCGCGGTGAAGCCGGTATCGTCCCAGTAGTCGATGTGGTTGCCGTCGATCGCATAGCGGCCCTGGTAGGCGCTCCGGCGCGATCCGCGCGCTTCGTCGTAGCGGCCGTTGGGCAGCAGTTCCTGGCGGATCCGGCCATCGGCCGTGACCCACATGCCCAGATAGGGATGCTGTTGCATGGTGTCGCCTCGTGTCGGTACAGCGGGTGGGGAAGCGCCGGGTGCGTTCGTCTGCGCGCTTGCGGCGGCAATCGCGGCGGCGGCGAACGCTGTCGCCAGACCGCAACGCCGTGCGTTCGCGCGCGTCACTGCGCACCTTCGCGCGCGGGAATGCGGCGCAGTACGTCGTCGTAGGCGGCGAGGTCGAGGAAGGCATGCGCCTCGACGGCCTTTGCGCCATCCATGCGGAAGATCCACACATAGCGATTCCGGTAGGGGCGGCCATCGCGCGCGACGGCTCGGCCCTCCCACTGCGCGATGACGTGGTCGCCGTCGGCCCAGATCCGTCTGGAAACCGGCCGCACCGGCTCGCGCAGGCGAATGACGAAGGGGCGCACGGCATGCGCCATGAACGCATCGCGGCCGCGATAGGTGCCCGCGCTCGGGCCGGAGCCTTCGATCGTCCAGACGATGTCGCGGGCGAGCATCTCGTCGAAGAAGCCCGAACCGCCGTCGGCCCAGCGATCGAATGCGGCGCTGACGGCCTGCCGGTTGCGTTCGCTCTTCACGGCCGCTGGCGCTGCCACTGGCGTGGCGTTCACTGGCACCGGCGTGCATGCCGACGCCGACAGGGCGATCGCGACGAGGCTGGCCATGGCTGTCCTGGTACCGATGCACGCCATGGCCTCACCTCCGTCCCTGCACGGTGGAGGTGCCGAAGATCAGTTGCTGGCCCATCGGCCGGCCGATGAAGTTCTGCGGGAAGATCGGCGCGACCGCGCTGGCCTGGTCGAGGCGGACGCGCTGGTCGTCGTCGAACACCACGTCCAGCGCGCCGAAGTTGTCCTGCGCCTGCTGCAGCGTGCGTGCGCCCATCACCGGCGCGACCACGGCCGGGTGCTGCAGCGTCCACGCCAGCGCGACCTGCGCGCGCGACACGCCGAGTTCCCCGGCGATGTCGCCGACCACGTCCGCGATCGCCAGCGCGCGCTCGTTGAGATGGCCCGAGGAGGCGATGACGCCCTTGCGGGTCGCGGACACGCCGGCCTCGTTGGCGTCGGTCAGATCCGCGCGGCCGTACTTGCCGGTCAGGATGCCGCCGCCCAGCGGCGACCACGGCAGCACGCCCAATCCCATGGCCTCGGCCATCGGCAGCAGTTCGTGTTCGACCGTGCGCTCGACCAAGCTGTAGCCGATCTGCAGCGCGACGAAGGGCGACCAGCCGCGCAGCTCGGCCAGCGTCTGCAGTTGCGCCACCCGCCATGCCGGCGTGTTGCAGATGCCGGCGTAGACGATCTTGCCCGCGCGCACCAGATCGTCCAGCGCGCGCATCACTTCTTCCGGCGTGGTGGTGAAGTCCCACGCGTGCAGGTAGAGCAGGTCGATGCGGTCGGTGTCGAGCTGGCGCAGGCTGGTCTCGACCGAGCGCACTAGGTTGAGGCGGTGATTGCCGCCGGAATTGGTGTTGGCCCCGTCGCGCGCCATGGTGAACTTGGTCGCCAGCACGATGCGCTCGCGCTTGTCCTTCACCAATTCGCCGAGGATGCGCTCGGACGCGCCGTTGGTGTAGTTGACCGCGGTGTCGACGAAGTTGCCGCCGCGCTCGGTGTAGGCGTCGAAGATGCGCTTGGCTTCGGTGCGGTCGGCGCCCCAGCCCCAGTCCTCGCCGAAGGTCATGGTGCCGAGCGCGAGCGGCGACACGCGCAGGCCCGAGCGGCCGAGCAGGCGGTACTGGGAGAGGGAAGAGGGTGCGTTCATGAGGCAGGCGCTCCTGGAAAAGTGCGTGGCGCCATGGTTGCGTCGCGGCCGCCTGGAGCGATAGCCGGCTTGTCCGGAATGCTTGCACGATCGTCCGGCGCTGGCCGCATCACTCTTCCAGCGCGGCGGCGGATGTGGAATAAGACGCAGATGACCCTGCAGACGCTGACCGACCTCATCGCCCGCCACGCACCGCACGACGGCACGTTCGACGGCCGGCTGCCGGGCGTGAAGCTCATCCGCGCGTCGATGCCGACCCTGCCCATGCCGGTGATCTACGAGCCGACCGTGTGCTTCGTCGCGCAAGGGCGCAAGCGCGCGATGCTGGGGACCACCACCTACATCTACGATCCGGCGCGCTACCTGGTCGCCTCTGTCGGCTTGCCGGTCATGGGGTCGGTGATCGAGGCCAGCGCCGCGGCGCCGTATCTCAGCCTGCAACTCGATCTGGACCTGGCCGAACTCGGCGAGCTCGCCATCCGCCACCCGTCCACGGCCGACGAAGCGGCCGCCGCGCCGATGGGGCTGACCCTCAACCAGACCACGCCGGCGCTGCTGGACGCGGTCGTGCGCCTGACCAGCCTGCTGGACACGCCGCGCGACATCGACGCGCTCGCGCCGCTGACCATCCGCGAGATCCTGTATCGCCTGCTCACCGGGCCCGAAGGCGGCGTCATCCGGCACATGGCGCAGGCCGACAGCCGGCTCGCCCATGTCGCCCGCGCCATCGTCTGGATCCGCACCCACTTCCGCGAAGCTTGCCGCATCGAGGATGCCGCGCAGATCGCCGGCATGAGCCGCTCCACCTTCCACCAGCACTTCCGGGCGATCACCTCACTGAGCCCGCTCGAGTTCCGCACCCAGCTGCGCATGCAGGAGGCACGCCGCCTGATGGTCAGCGGCGCGCTGGATGCGGCCAGCGCGGGATTCCAGGTCGGCTACGACAGCCCGTCGCAGTTCAGCCGCGACTACGCGCGCCTGTTCGGCATCCCGCCGGCGAAACACGCCAAGCTGCTGCGCGCTTCGTGATGGCCGGCGGCAGGTGGCACGCGGCTGGCTGCCGCGGGTGATGGCGGCGCCGTAGCGGGAGTTGGGCGGCGCTGCCGAGCGCGATGCCAGGGGCGGACTTGGCGTGGCCGCCAATGAGCCACCAATGACCAGTAGCCTATTGACGACAGCTGTCGCCAAAGGTAGGTTGGCGACAAGTGTAGTCATCGGGGTGGACGGATGCGGCGCAAATCGATCGGGGACCAGGAACTGGCCCTGCTGCAGTACATCGCCGAGCAGGGCGAGGCCAGCGTCGGCGAAGTCGCCGCCGCCTTCGGCGAGGCGCGCGGGCTGGCCCGCTCCACCGTGCTGACGATGATGGAGCGGCTGCGCGCCAAGGCCTATCTGCGCCGGCGCCAGGTGCAGGGCGTGTACCGCTACGCCGCCACCGCCGGCCAGGACGACGTGGTGCGCAGCGCGGTCGGCAGCTTCGTCGAGAAGACCCTGCAGGGCTCGGTGTCGCCGTTCGTGGCGTGGATGTCGCAGCGCGCCGAGGTCAGCGACGACGAGCTGGCCGAACTCGAGGCATTGGTGGCCAAGCTGCAATCGCAGCGGCGGGAGGACTGAGGCATGCATACGATCTTCGGCACGACGTTGTTCGAGACCCTGCTGTCGCGGCTGCTGGCCACCAGCGTGCAGGCGGTGGTGCTGGTCGCGGCGATCTGGGCGCTGTGCCGCTGGCTGCCGGCGCTGCCGGCGGCCACCCGCTGCCGGCTGTGGTGGCTGGTCGGCGCGCAGACCGTGCTCGGCCTGCTGTGGGCCGGCGCGCTGAGCCTGCCGGTGCTGCCGGCCGCGCCGGCGCCGGTCGCGGTTGCCGCGACCGCATTGCCGACCGCTTCGCTGCAGGATGCGGGCGCTGCGCCTGCAACTACCTCAACATCGCCGCATCTCACTTCGCAGCAGGCCGTGTCTGCCGCCGCGCCGCTGCCCTGGGCGCAGGCGCTGATCGCGCTGTGGCTGGCGGGCGTGCTGCTCGGCGCGCTGCGCAGTGGCCATGCCTACCGTGCCAGCCGGCGCCTGGTGCGCGCCAGCACGCCGTGCACCGACGCCGCATTGCTGGGCGCCTTGCACCTGGCCGCCGAGGCGCATGGCCTGCGCCGGCCGCCGCAGCTGCGGCTGTCGGCACAGATCGACTCGCCGCAGCTGATCGGGCCGTGGCGGCCGGTGCTGCTGTTGCCGGCGCGGCGCCTGGCGGCGATGCACGCCGACGACCTGGACATGGCGCTGACCCACGAGCTGGTGCACCTGCAGCGCCGCGACCTGTGGTGGGGCCTGCTGCCGGCGCTGGCGCAGCACCTGTTCTTCTTCCACCCGCTGGTGCACCTGGCGGTGCGCGAATACGCGCTGGCCCGCGAGGCCGCCTGCGATGCGGCGGTGGTCGCCGGGCACCGGCACTGCCGGCACAACTATGCGCGCCTGCTGGTGCAGCTGGGCGTGGCGCCGCGACCGGCGGCCGGCGTCGCCAGCGCGTCGCCGAGCTTCGTCAGCCTGAAGCGACGCTTGCTGATGCTGCAGAGCACGGCCTCGTTCTCGCGTCTCGGCGCCGGGCTGATCACCGCCGCGATCGCGCTGGCCGGGGTCATGCCGCTGCGCCTGGTCGCCAAGCCGGTGCCGGCGACCGTGGCGTCGGTTCCTGCGCCAGCCGCCGTGCATGCGGCCCCCGCGAGCGCGGCGGCCCCGGCCCCGGCTGCTCCCGCGGCGACGTCGATCATCGCCAGCGTGCTGGCGCGGCCCGCGCCGGCCGCTCCGGCGACGGTCCCGGAGCCGCCTGCCGCGCCATCGCCGCCGGCGGCTCCCGCGCCACCCGCCGCGCCGGCGCCGGCCGATCCGCTGCTCACCCAGGGCCGCATCACGCTCTCGCGGCACGACGGCGAGGACGCCTACGTGCTGGTGCAGGACGGACACAACCTGATGGATGCGTCGCTGGACGACCTGCGCGAAGCGCGCCGTCTGGCCGGCACCGGTGGAGAATTGCTGTGGTTCCGCCACGACGGCCGCCGCTACGTGGTCCGCGACCCGGCCGCGCTGGCGCGCTTCGAGGCCTTGCACGAACAGAGCCTGCAGCTGGCCGAGGCGCAGGCCGAGTTGGGCGACCGCCAGGGCGATCTCGGCGACCGGCAGGCCGACGTCGGCGAGCGCATGGCGGAACTGAGCGCGCAGATGGCCGAGAGCGCCTCGCGTCACGCCGAGGCGGCGCTCGCCGCCAGCCGCGATGCGAGCACCCAGGC
This sequence comes from Xanthomonas sp. 1678, assembly GCF_031455575.1. Lineage (NCBI taxonomy): Bacteria > Pseudomonadati > Pseudomonadota > Gammaproteobacteria > Lysobacterales > Lysobacteraceae > Xanthomonas > Xanthomonas sp. 1678. The sequence goes on from NZ_JAVDSZ010000019.1 coordinate 26,568, forward strand.
GCAACGCGATCGCGCCGCGGCGCAGCAGGCGACCGAGCGGATGCGCCGGCAGGACATCGGCAAGAAGATCCAGGAACTGGCCAGCCAGCAGGCGCAACTGGGCCTGCGCCAGGCCGAACTGGGCAAGATGCAGGCCGACGCCAGCGTGCACGCGCGGGAGCAGGCGGAAGCGCTGATCCGCCAGGCCATCGCGCAAGGGCTGGCCACGCCGGTCGATGGTTGATTCCCCCTGACGCGGCGGTCGCGCGGATAATCGCCGCGGACGCCGACAGGACGGGGCAGGGCACGATGGCAGGTTGCAAAGTGGTGGTGCTGGGAGGCTACGGCCATTTCGGCGCGCGCATCGTGCGTGCGCTGGCGGCGACGCCGGCGCTGCAGGTGGTCGCGGCCGGCCGCCATCCTGGCGCTGCCACCGCCAACGTAGCCGGCGCGGACCTGCGCGGCGTCGCGGTGTGCCGGTTGGATACGGCCGCCGCGGACTTCTCCGCGCAGCTGGCCGCCACCGGCGCGGACATCGTCGTGCACACCGCCGGGCCGTTCCAGGGCCAGGACTACGCGGTCGCCCGCGCCTGCCTGCAGGCCGGCATGCACTACATAGATCTGGCCGACGGCCGCGCGTTCGTGCGCGATTTTCCCGCCGCGCTCGACGTGCTGGCGCGGCAGGCCGGGCGCACCGCGATCAGCGGCGCCAGCACCCTGCCGGCGCTGTCCAGCGCGGTGGTCGATGCGTTGCGCCCGCGTTTTTCGCAGCTTCACGACATCGACCTGGTCATCGCACCGGCGCAGGCCACGCCGTTGGGCATGGCCACGGTGCGCGCGGTGCTGTCGTACTGCGGCCTGCCGTTCGACTGGTGGTGCGATGGGCGCTGGCAGCGGACGCGCGGGTGGGCCGCGCCGCAGCCGGTTTCATTCGCGCGGCTCGCCCCGCGCCTGGCTGCGCCGTGCGACGTGCCCGATCACGACCTGCTGGTGGCGCGCTATCCCGGCGTGCGCAGCGTGCGCTTCCGCGCGGCGCTGGAACTGCCGTTCCTGCAGCGCTGCCTGGCCGCGCTCGCGCGCCTGCGCGGGCTCGGCGTGCCGCTGCCGATGCGGGCGCTAGCGGCGGCGTTCGCGCGCGCCGGGCGCTGGTTCGACCGCTTCGGCAGCGATCTCGGCGGCATGTCGGTGCAGGTGCGTGGGCTCAAGGATGGCCGCCCGCACGCCCTGTGCTGGGAGTTGACCGCACCGACGCTGCACGGCCCGGAGATTCCGTGCCTGGCCGCGATCCTGCTGGTACGCAAGCTGGCCAGCGGCGCGGCGTTGCCGGTGGGGGCGCATGCGTGCACGGGCCTGCTGACCTTGGCCGAGTTCGAAGGCGAGTTCGCGGCGTGGCGGATCGAGACGGCGGTGCGGGAGCTCTAGCGGTTGCCGCAGGGCAGCCGTTCCTTCTCCCATCGGGACCATGGCCCCCTTTTCGGGGGAAGGTGCCCCGCGGGTGCGATGAGGGTGCGGGCGCAGCCTCGTGCTCCTAACTCCGCGAGACGCTTTCGCGCCGGACCCTCACCCCAACCCCTCTCCCGAGGGGAGAGGGGCTAAGGCAGCTCCCTTCTCCCGTTGGGAGAAGGTGCCCCGTAAGGGGCGGATGAGGGTGCGGGCGAAGCCTCGTACACCTTGATCCGCGAGACGCTTTCGCGCCGTACCCTCACCCCAACCCCTTTCCCGAGGGGAGAGGGGCTCGACGCGCCACGGCTGTTTCCTTCTCCCATCGGGAGAAGGTGCCCCGTAGGGGCGGATGAGGGTACGGGCGCAGCCTCGTGCTCCTAACTCCGCGGGACGCTTTTGCGCCGGACCCTCACCCCAACCCCTCTCCCGGAGGGAGAGGGGCTAATGCGCGGCGCTACGGCGCCTCCACGAACGGCACCACCTCGCGGTCCTCGGCTTCGGCGTCGACCAGGCGCTGCAGCAGCAGTGCCAGGGTCACCACGTCCTGGTGGTTGTGCGCGGCGACGCGGCGCAGGTTGCGCGCGCTGCCGCCGCGCAGGTAGCCCAGCCAGGCCGCCGGCGCTTCGGAGCCGGGCAGGTCGTCCTCGCGCACGATGCGCAGCAGCTGGCGTTCGATCGTGGCCAGCTTGCAGTTCTCCCAGGTGCCGCGGTAGCGGCGGCGGGTCGGGTGCAGCAGGTCCACGTGGTCCAGTGCCGACAGCGGGTCGGCGCAGCGCGCCAGCCGGTAGCGGGTCTTCAGCAGCGGCGCGTCGTAGCAGCGGCCGTTGTAGCTGGACAGCACCGTGGTCGGCGCCAGCCATTCGCGGAACGCTTCGAGCATGGCCTTCTCCGCCCCCATCGTCGCCATCATCAGCTGGCGGATGCGCAGGCCCGGGCCGTCGACGGGGTGCAGATACCAGTCGGCCGCGCCGATCATGAACGCGCGGGTGCCGGTGCCGCCGGCCAGGCCGGTGGTCTCGGTGTCGAAGAACAGCAGGTCCGACGGCTGCACCGCGTCCTCGCGCCGGGCGAACGCCAGCGACAGCGCGGCGGCGGGGATCGGCTGCGGCAGGAACGCTTCGATCAGGTGCAGGCCGGGCGCGATCTCCACCCCCGGCAGATGACGGTCGGCGGCCTGCGGCCGGCGCGGCGCCGCGGCCGGCGCCACCGCGCGTTCGCGCATGCCGAGCAGGCGCCGCAGCGAAGCGACATCGGCGCCGCGTTGGTCGAAGGGTTCGATCGCGATCGGCGGCGCCACTGCGACGGTGCCTCCGCTGTGCGCGGGCGACGGCGGCCGCGGTGTAGGCGGGAGGGGCGCCGCGTCGATGCCGTGCGGTGGCTTGCGCAGCAGCGCGGGCCGGCCTGCGGGCGCCGCCGACCGTGCAGGAGCGCTCGCCGATGCGGTAGTGCCTGCAGCGACCGCATTGCCTGCCGGACGTACGCCCGATGCAGGTGCACGCGGCGTCTCCACGCCCGTATCGCCGGCCTGCTTGCGCAACGCGCGCAGGCGTTCGAGGCTGATGCTCATGCGCTACGCCCCGGCAGCGCGTCGGGATCGGTGTGGATCGCATTGCCTTGCATCGCGTCTTTCAGCAGCAGGCGCAACGCACGCAAGCACTTGCAGTCGGCGTTCATGCGTGCCGCTCCAGCAATGCATCGTAATCCGTGTCGAGCGCGGTCGATGCGTCGTTCACCGTCACGCGCTCCAGAAGCGTGCACGGCACGCGCGAGCACTTGTGGCCGCTCCTCATGCGCTCCACTCCGGCAGTGCATCCAGTTCGTTGTCGATGGTGGTCGTTTCGTCATCCAGCGCCGTGCCGCCCAGCAGCAGGCGCAGCACGTGCAGCGCCAGCGCCTTCGGCGTGGTCGCGCTTTCCTCCTGCGCGGCCAGCACCGGGCCGACGCAGGCCGGGCAGCCGGCCACGCAGTCGCAGCGCTGCACCAGTTCGCGCGCGCGCTGCACCAGTTCGCCCTGGCGCTGCCACAACGGTTCGCTCAGGCCCACGCCGCCGGGGAAGTTGTCGTACAGGTACACGGTCGGCACGAACTGCTGCAGCTCCACGCCGACCGGCTCGCCGTTGTCGCCGCCGCGCAACTGGCCGCGGCCTTTGGCGTCGGCCATCGCGAACCAGGCGCCATCGCCGTCGCCCACCGCCTTCTGCAGGTCGCGCGCGTCGGCCATCACCGCCACCGTCGCCACCACGTGCAGCGCGTAGGCCGCGCCGAGGAAGCCGTCCAGCGCGTCCTGCTTGGAGGCGAAGGCCTTCAGCAGCGTGGCCTGCGGCAGCTGCCACCACACCGCGGTGGTGTGCAGTTCCTGGTCGGGCAGGGTGACCGGGCCGTAGCCGATGTTCTCGTGGGTGTAGTAGCGGATCTTCTTGTAACCGGCCACGCGCCGCACCACGTGCACCTCGCCGTGGTGGCTGTCGCCGCGCCCGGCCGCGCCGCCGTCGAAGCGGTCCAGCACCTTGAGCTTGGTGAAGTCGATGCTGTCGGTGTAGTAGTCCACGTGGGTGCGGGTCACGTAGGCCTTGCGCCCTTCCCAGTCCAGTTTCTCCACCTGGTACGGGGTGCTCTGCACCATGTGGATCGCGCCTTCGTACAGGGTGAGCGCGGCGGCGGAATAGTCAACCTCGGCGATGATCTGCTGCTTGCCGTCGGTCTTGTCCACCACCACGAAATTGCCGTCGGCCACCGAACGCAGGCTCACCGCGTTGGCCGGGTAGCTGTCGGCGATCCACTCCCAGCGGTCGCCCTCCTGGTGCACCACCTCGCTTTCGGCCAGCGCTTCCAGGAACACCGCCGGATCCACCGGGCCGAACGGCTCGCTGGCGACGAAGGTCAGCTCGAACGCGGCGCAGCGGATGTGGTCGAACAGGATCAGCGGCTGGTCCGGGGCGATGCGCGCGTGTTCGGGCGAGGCGTCGGCGAAGAAGTCCGGATGCCGCACCACGTACTGGTCCAGCGGCTGCGAGCTGGCCACCAGCACCCCGAGCGAGGGCTGCTGGCGGCGCCCGGCACGGCCGAAGCGTTGCCAGGTCGCGGCCACGCTGCCGGGGTAGCCGTTGAGCACCACCACGTCCAGCGAGCCGATGTCCACGCCCAGTTCCAGTGCCGAGGTGGAGACGATGCCGTCGATGCTGCCGGCGCGCATCGCGCGTTCAGCCTCGCGGCGTTCGGTCGGCAGGTAGCCGCCGCGGTAGGCGCGGATGCGCGGCGGCTTGCGCGGGTCGTGGTCGAAGATGTCCTTCAGGTACTTGGTCAGCACTTCCACCATCAGCCGGGTCTGCGCGAACACCAGCGTCTTCAGCCCGCTCTTGATCGCGATGCGCGCGATGCGGTTGCTCTGCGAGCGCGCCGAGGCGCGCAGGCCCAGGTCGGCGTTGACCACCGGCGGATTCCACAGCAGCACGTGCTTGTCGCCGGACGGTGCGCCGGACTCGGTGATCGCGTGCACGCGCTGCTCGATCAGCGCCTCGGCATGCGCGCGCGGATTGCCGATCGTCGCCGAGCACAGGATGAACTGCGGGTTCACACCGTAGAACGCGCAGATCCGCTTGAGCCGGCGCAGCACGTTGGTGACGTGGCTGCCGAATACGCCGCGGTAGGTGTGGATCTCGTCGATCACCACGTAGCGCAGGTTCTCGAAGAACTGCGCCCACTTGGTGTGGTGCGGCAGGATCGCCTGGTGCAGCATGTCCGGGTTGCTGACCACGATGTCGCCGTGCAGGCGGATCGCCTGGCGCGCATCGCCGGGGGTGTCGCCGTCGAAGGTGAAGGCCTTCACCCCCAGCTCGCCGGCGCGGTTGAGCTCCAGCAGCTCGGCCACCTGGTCCTGCGCCAGCGCCTTGGTCGGGAACAGGTACAGCGCCTTGGCCTGCGCGGTCATCGCCGCGGCCACCACCGGCAGCGTGTAGCACAGCGACTTGCCCGACGCGGTGGGGGTGACGATGGCCACGTGCTCGCCGCGCTGCGCCGCGTCCCAGGCCTCGGCCTGGTGGCTGTAGAGCTGCTCGATGCCGCGCGCTTTCAGCGCCGCGACCAGCGCCGCCGGTACGTCCTCCGGGATCGGCGCATAGCGGCCCGCGCGGCCGGGGATCATGAAGCTGCCGGTGATGCGGTCGTGGTAGCGCCGCTCCAGCCGCTCGGTCAGCAGCGCGCCGTCGCGCGAAGGCTCGCCGCCGGTGGTGGACAGGGCGCGTTCGGCGTCCTCGGTGCGGCGGGCTAGGGCGTGGGCAGGCATCGGCACGGCTCTCAAAGCGGGACAGGGAAGCGGAAACGCGTCTCAGGGTATGAGACAGCAGCCGAACCGGCGAGGGCAGCTGGCTGAGCGGATTCAGCCAGAGCAGCGCGGCAGGTGCAGGATATGTATGACGTATTGCGTCATATGACGAGTTGCGTTATGGTTGCTGCGTGATTCGGAACTTCGTCGACAAGGAAGCCGAAAAGATCTGGCAGGGCACGCCTTCCCGGCGATTGCCGGCCGACATCCAGGTCGTGGCTCGGCGCAAGCTGCGCATGCTCAACAGCGCGGCCACGCTGGACGATCTGCGGGTTCCGCCGGCCAACCGTCTGGAGGCCTTGAAGGGAGACCGCAAGGGCCAGCACAGCATCCGGATCAACGATCAATGGCGCGTGTGCTTCCAATGGAAGGACGGCGATGCGCTGGACGTGGAAATCGTCGACTACCACTGACCCATCGAGCCGCCATGAAGACCCTGCCCAACATCCATCCCGGCGAAGTCCTGCTGGAGGAATTCCTGACCCCGCTTGGCATCAGCCAGAACGCACTGGCGCGCGCCGCCGGCGTGCCGCCGCGGCGCATCAACGAAATCGTGCTCGGCAAGCGCAGCATCACGGCCGACAGCGCGATCCGGCTCGCCGCCGCGCTCGGTACCAGCGAGCGTTTCTGGCTCGGCCTGCAGGCGGACTACGACCTGGAACAGGCGCGGCGCGCATTGGGCGCGCAGGCGCGCAAGATCGAGCGCATCGCGGCGTAGGCGCGGGCAAGCACCTGGGCCGTTGCCGCAGTGCCGGGCGGCGGCAGCGGTCGCCGCTCGAGAAAGCCGACCTGATCGGCACGGCCAGCGCGTATCCTGTGCTCCCCCCTCGCGCAGCGGCGCCGTCCCCCGACGTGCCGAAGACTCGCCTTGTCCGTGCCTGCCCCCGCCATCGCCGCACACTACAAAACCATCGGCGCCCGCCGCGCCGACCTGATCGTGCATGCCGCCGGCCTGCTGCTGTCCATCGTCGGCGGCGTCATGCTGATCTGGCGCCCCCACGCCAACCAGGCGCTGCTGCTGGCCACCTGCGTCTACGCGCTGGGGATGCTGGTGATGTTCGCCTGCTCGGCGGCCTACAACTTCGCCCCGCCGCAGCGCCAGCCGATCCTGCGCAAGCTCGACCACGCCGGCATCTTCGTGATGATCGCAGGCTCCTACACGCCGCTGTTCGTGCTGGCGCTGTCCGGCGCCTGGGTCTGGTCGATGACCCTGGCGGTGTGGGGTGTGGCGCTGTTCGGCGTGTTCGCCAAGCTGTTCCTGCCCGGCATCAGCAAAGGCTTCTGGGTGGCGATCTACCTGCTGCTGGGCTGGGCCGGCATCGTCGCGATCAAGCCGTTGATGGCCAGCCTGGACAGCGCCGTGCTGTGGTTCATCGCCGCCGGCGGCATGTTCTACACGGTGGGCGTGGGCTTCTACGTGCGCAAGTCGATGATCTACAACCGCGCCATCTGGCACGCCCACGTGGTGGGCGGCGCGCTGTCGCACTGGTGCGCCATCTGGCTGTGCCTGCAGCCATCGCAGGCGGTATGAGCATCTGTAGGCGCGCTGCCGCCGCGATGGCGACGTTCAGCGGCCGACCGTAAGCTCGGCACCTGTCATCGCCGTCTGGCGTGGGAAAAGGACCGATCTGGATGTGCAATGCCGTGCGTTCCGTCGTTGCCGCAGCGCTGCTCGGTGTGGCCGCGCAGGCGCATGCCCAGCAGGTCGAGCCTGCGCCCGCGGCGAGCGGCCCGCCGCAGCAGGACATCCAGACCCTCGACGAAGTACGCGCGCTGCCGCCTGACGAGGAACAGCCGCTGGACCTGTACCGCTTCAAGAATCCAGTCAGCGCCCAACCCAACCGTTTCGACAAGGACTGGCGGCCACCGCCCTCGGTGGAGCAGGTCAGCCAGGGCGGCGGCTACCTCGCGCTCGGCATCTACTACGTGGCAGGCAAGGCGGCCAAGGGCCTGCACACCCTCACCGGCGCCCCGGACCAGGTACAGCCGGCGATCGCCCGCCCGCCGCCGTTGAGCGAGGCGCAACTGCGGCGCGCGGCGGAGCTTTGCGACGCGCAGAACCCGGAGTGTGCCGGGCCGCGGTGAGTCGGCCGTCGCGGGCGGGGACGCGGGTGCGACGTTGCAGCATCAGCCGCAAGTCCCAAGTTGCCCTTGCGAGGGATCGACGTCGCGACAACGCGGCGTACGCGTGCTGACTCAGCGGGCCGCGCCGAGATACTTCTCGAGTTCGTCGGCGCGCGCGCAGATCCGCCACAGCGCCGCTTCGGCGCGCTGCAAACTCTCGGCCTGGGACCCCCCATAGAGCGAATTGTCCAGATCGCCGGCCTGGGCATTGGATTGCTCCCAGGCGTACTGTGCGTCCAGCAGCCTCGCTCGCGCACTGCCGTCCAGTTCGTAGCGCAACCGATCGTAGAGCCGGGCCAGGCGATCATCCTGCAAGGTCTGCTCGCGTTCGATGCAGCGCTCCTGATCGACCCCGCCACGTGCCTGCCTGCGGCAGTTCAGGTAGGTGGCCGACAAGCCCCTGGGAGCGCCCGAGTTTTCCGGCGCCGGTTGCTGCTGCTGCATCTGCTGAACTTGTTGGAGTTGCTGTTGCATCAGCTGCTGCTGTTGCATTTGCTGTTGCTGCATTTGCAACTGCTCCTGCTCCTGTTCCTGCGCGCCGGCCGCGGCGCTGGCGGCCGCAGCGGTCAGCAATATCACCCACAACAGCCAGCGGCGCTTGTTCGCCTTGGTTTCCATGCGTCCTTCCCCTTGTCGCGTTCCCATGTACAGGCGCAGCTTTACAAGCATGCGGTTAATGTTTCGCTAAGGATACGGGTGCGGGGTGGTCTCGGCGATGCCGACCGCGTCAGACGTGGAGAGCGTTCGAGTTTGTCGATGCGCCCACGTAGCCGGAACAGCCCCGCTTCGGCGCTACCGAGGTTTCCCCGACAGACGATGCCCGATTCCAGTGCGTGCCACGATCGGCGCCTGTCGGTCGGGTTTGGCGCGGTCCCCTGCGTAAGATAGTGCGCGCTCGACCGCGATCCGGCGCTGCGTTCCCTCCCTTTCCAACTTGCCTCGCTCATGACTCCCAGACGTCTGCTGGTCCGCATCCTGTTCGCCCTCGCGCCGCTGTGCGCGGCCACCGCCCATGCCAACGACAGCAGCTTCGGCGATGCCAACGGCACCATCCAGCTGCTGCAGCAGCCGGATATCCGCATGAGCAAGGAGGCGCTGTTCATCAGCGAGGAGCTGGTACGGGTGGACTACGTGTTCACCAACACCAGCACGCGCGACCTGCTGGTGCCGATCGCGTTCCCGATGCCGCCGATGTACTTCGGGCAGGCCGACCACAGCGAGCTGACCGAGTTCAAGCTGTGGGTGGACGGCAAGCCGGTGCATACCGAACGCAAGCTGGTGGCGTCGCTGGACGGTGCGGACGTGTCGCGCGCATGGGCGGCCAGCGGCTGGAGCAGCGACGACCTGGCCGCCTACATCGACTCCGGCGAGACGCCCAAGGGCCGCAAGGCATTGCCCAAGAACTGGTTCGATGCGGACGGACAGCCGCGTTTCACGCTGAGCGAGTATTTCACCTGGCAGCAGCGCTTCGCCGCGGGCACGTCGGTGTCGATCCGCCACAGTTATGCGCCGAGCCTGGCGAGCGGCGTGCCGATGCCGGCTGCCGACCTGATCCGCGACTTCGCCAAGGACACCTGCCTGGACGCCGGCGCGCAGCAGAGCGCGCGCCGCCGCCAGCACGAGTACGGCCTGGAATGGAGCAACCTGCGCTACATCCTGCTGACCGGCAACAACTGGAAGGGGCCGATCCAGGACTTCCACCTGACCCTGAAGAAGCGCGCGCCGACCGACATCGTCAGCCTGTGCTTCGACGGGGAGCTGAAGCGCACCGATCCGCTGACCTTCGAATTCCAGCAGAAGGACTTCGTGCCCAAGCAGGATCTGGACGTGCTGTTCCTGCGCTAGCGCAGCGCGAAACGAGGGGCCGGGCCGCGGCAGCGCCAGGCGCTGACGCGGCGCATCCTCCGCCTTGGCGCGGCGCTTACATCGCGTGTCCTACGGTGACCGGCATGCTGCGTCCGCAGCGGCTTTGGAGGAGTGGGCGATGTCACTGCAGATTCCCGAGAATGCGCTGGTGGTGGTGGTCGACGGCGCCGAGGCGCGCTGGTTCACCAATGTCGGCGGCCGCGACGGCGTGACGCTGCGCCAGCACGCGCGCACCGAAGTACAGAACGTGGACGACGAAGGCCCCGCCGGCAAGGTGCCGCCGCGCACCGCCGAATCGGAACTGGACGAGTTCACCTTCGCCAAGCAGGTGGCGCAGGCGCTCAACGAAGGTGCGCTGAAACACCGCTACGACCATCTGGTGCTAGTGGCGGACCCGACCACGCTGGGCCGCATCCGTCCGTTGCTGCACAAGGAAACGCAGCAGCGCCTGGTCGGCGACGTGGCCAAGGACCTGACCAACCTGCCGCTGGAAGACATCCAGCGCGCGCTGTCCTGAGCAGTGCCATGACCTTCCCGCGCGACTACCGCGTAGAGGCCCCGCAGGCCGCGCAGGTGCGCGCGCAATCGGGGCTGCAACTGCTGGAGTTCGGCACCGGCTGGTGCGGGCATTGCCAGGCCGCGCAGCCCTTGCTGCAGAAGGTGCTGGGACCGTTCGAACAGGTGCCCTACCACAAGGTCGAGGACGGCAAGGGCCGCCCGCTCGGCCGCGCCTTCGCGGTCAAGCTGTGGCCCACCGTGCTGGTGCTGCGCGATGGCCAGGAGGTCGCGCGTGCGGTGCGGCCGCACGAGCGCGAGGATCTGCTGCCGTTGCTCGAGGCGCTAGCGCGCCCCGAGGCGTGATCCGGCTGCCATCGGCGCCAGGTAGGCTAGTGTTCCCGTTCCACTGTTTCGGCACGGCCGGCCGCCCTCGGCGCCGGCGGCCGCCGCACTGCCCCCAGGAGCCGCAATGACCGATCAGCTTCCCGTGCCGTCGATGGACGCGACCCACCATCGCGAGCTGGTGCTGGCGCACGGCCTGCTCGAACATCCCGGGCTCGCCGCCAAGGTGGCCAACGTGGTCGGCGCGCCGATCGAGCATCTGCTAAGCAAGCGCCTGCCGCGCTTCGTGTCCTCGCGCATCGATGCGATCAGCCGCCACGCGTTGAATGTGGCGCTGCGCTCGGCACTGCTGACCCTGCGCAAGGACGCACCAAGCAAGGCGCGGCCGCGCCTGCACGGGCTGGCGGTGGCGGCCACCGGCGCGGCCGGCGGTTTCTTCGGCCTGCCCGGGCTGGCGGTGGAGCTGCCGCTGACCACCACCTTGATGCTGCGCTCGATTGCCGACATCGCCCGCGCCGAAGGCGAGCGGCTGGAGGACCCGGCCACCGCGCTGGCGTGCCTGGAAGTGCTCGCGCACGGCGGACGCAGCCGCCGCGACGACGGCAGCGAGTCGGGCTATTTCGCGGTGCGCACGGCGATGGCGCAGCAGCTGAGCGCGGCGGCGCAGTACATCGCCGCGCACGGACTCGGCAGCAAGGGCGCGCCGGCGCTGGTGTCGATGGTGGCGCGGATCGCCGCCAAGTTCTCGGTGACGGTCAGCGAGAAGCTGGCGGCGCAGGCGGTGCCATTCGTCGGCGCGGCCAGCGGCGCGGCGCTCAATACGCTGTTCATCGCACACTTCCAGGCGATGGCGCGTGGCCACTTCATCATCCGCCGGCTGGAGCGGCGCTATGGCGAGGCCGCGGTGCGCCAGGCCTACGAGGCGTTGCCGGCAGCGGAGTGAGCGCGCCACGGCGCAGTGGCAGAGAGGACTCCACGGGCCGTGCCGAGAAGGCGCCCTATCCCAGTTCCTTCAGCACCCCGATGAAGGCCTGCAAGCCCGCCGGCACGTGGCGGTGGCCGGAGTAGTACAGGAACAATCCCGGCAGCGGCGGGCACCAGTCGTCGAGCACGCGTACCAGCGCGCCGCTGTCCAGCTGCGCCTGCACCGCCACTTCTGACAGGTAGGCGATGCCCATGCCGGCGACCGCGGCGTCGGCCATCAGCCCGAGGTGGTCGAGGGTGAGCGCGCCGCCGACCTCCACCGCCAGTTCCTGGTCGTGGCGCGCGAATTCCCAGCGGTAGGGCTTGCCGCTGGGCAGGCGGAAGCCGATGCAGGTGTGTTGCGCGAGTTCGTCGGGCGTGCGCGGCGGCGGGTGGCGCGCCAGGTACGCCGGCGCAGCGGCGGCAATGAAGCGTTGCGGGCCGCCGAACGGCACCGCGATCATGTCCTGCGGCAGCGCTTCGCCCAGGCGGATGCCGGCGTCGAAGCCGGCGGCGACGATGTCGACCAGGCGGCCCTCGCTGACCAGGTCCAGCGCCATCGCCGGATAGCGCTGCAGGAACGCCGGCACCACGCGCTGCAGCAGCAGGCGCGCGGCGGTTTCGTTGGCGTTGATGCGCAGCGTGCCGCTGGGGCCGTGCGCGAAGCTGCCGACGTCGTCCAGCGCCTGGTCCAGTTCGCGCAGCAGCGGCTGCAGCCGTGCGACCAGCCGCGCGCCGGCTTCGGTGGGCGCGACGCTGCGCGTGGTCCGGTGCAGCAGGCGCACGCCCATGCGCGTTTCCAGCGTGCGCATCATGTGGCTGAGCGTGGACGGCGACAGCCCCAGCTCGTCGGCGGCCTTGCGGAAGCTGCGATGGGCGACGATCGCGGCGAAGGCGCTGAGATCGGTCAGGGCGGGCCGCTGACTCATGGGGAATTTTCACTGGCGCATGCTGGATTGGACGGATAGTAACAGCGGTGCGTGGCGCCTAGTCTGCAACCAGACCCGCCACGCACCGTGGCCTTTGCGAGAGGCAAGCCCATGAACCGCACGCATTTCATCACCGGGACCTCGTCCGGCTTCGGCCGCCTGTTGACCGAGCAGCTGCTGGCGCGCGGCGACCGCGTCGCCGCCACGCTGCGCCGGCCCGAGGCGCTGGACGACCTGAAAGCCGAATACGGCCAGCGCCTGTGGGTGGCGGCGCTGGACGTGAGCGACGCCGCCGCGGTGCGCGCCGTGGTGGACCGCGCCTTCGCCGACCTCGGGCGTATCGACGTGGTCGTCAGCAATGCCGGCTACGCGGTGTTCGGCGCCGCCGAGGAAGCCAGCGATGCCCAACTGCGCGGACAACTGGAGACCAATCTGGTCGGCTCGATCCAGCTGATCCGCGCGGTGCTGCCGCACCTGCGCGCGCAAGGCGGCGGGCGCATCGTGCAGGTGTCGTCGGAAGGCGGGCAGATCGCCTATCCGGGTTTCAGCCTGTACCACGCCAGCAAGTGGGGCATCGAGGGCTTCGTCGAGGCGGTGGCGCAGGAGGTGGCGCCGTTCGGCATCGCCTTCACCCTGGTCGAACCCGGTCCGGCGGCGACCGACTTCGGCCGCGGCCTGGACCGCACCGTGCCCAGCGCGACCTATGCGGACACGCCGGTCGATGCGCTGCGCCGCGCGCTGGACGAAGGCCGCTTCGTGTTCGGCGACGCGCGCAAGATGGTGCGCGAGATGCTGGCTTCGCTCGACGTGAGCCCGGCGCCGCGGCGGCTGCTGCTCGGCGCGCAGGCGTACGCACAGGTGCGCACGGCGCTGCAGCAGCGCCTGGCCGAACTGGACGCGCAGCAGGCGATCGCGCTGTCCACGGAGATGGATGCGGCATGAGGCGCGGCCTGCGCTGACGCGCAGCGCGCCGCTGGCGGTCGTGTCGCGCCGCGTTGCCGCGCCGCAGCTCCCCACCATAGGCAGTCGCGGCGGCGCCGGCGATGTTGCATCTGCGGGTTCGGCACGCGCGGTTGGCGGGATCGTGCAAAGCCGCGCACGCGCGGCGCCGGTATCCTCTGCGTCCAGATCGCCATGGGGAGACAGGGACGTGACCGCAGACATGCAATGGATGAAAAGAGCGGTGCTCGCGCTGGCCGCGTGCCTGGCGGCATCGGGCGCGAGCGCAGCCGACGCCCCTGCGCACGACGGCATCCGCCACATGCCCGCATTCGACCTGCCGTTGTCGCCGTTCCTCAGCCCGCAAGCGCAGGCGGCGGCGCGTGAGGACATGGCCCGCGGCGACCCGCTGGCGAAGATGGACAACGCCACGTTGGCGCGCGAGCTGCCGCGCCTCCGCGCCGAGACCGAGGCATGGGCCAAGGGCGTGGTGGAGCCGCTGCGCGAACGCTACGGGGTGAAGATCAGCACCGCGACCTGGAACGGCGTGCCGGTGACGCTGGTGCAGCCGCGCGAGGCGTCGCCGGCGCAGCGCCAGCGCTTGTTGATCGAGCTGCACGGCGGCTCGTTCGTGATGGGCAGCGCGGCCTCGTTCGGCATGATGGAGGCGATCCCGGTGGCGGCGATGACCGGCGTCACCGTGGTCGCCGTCGACTACCGGATGGGCCCGGAACACCGCTTCCCCGCCGCCAGCGAGGACGTGGCCAAGGTCTACCGCGAAGCGCTCAAGCGCTACGCGCCACAGCACATCGGCCTGTTCGGCTGCTCGGCCGGCGGCGTGCTGACCGGCGAATCGCTGGCCTGGTTCGCCAAGGAGAAGCTGCCGATGCCGGCCGCGGCGGGCATGTTCTGCGCCGGCGGCGATGCGCGCTACCGCGGCGATTCGCGCTACGTGGTGGCGGCGGTGAACGATGCGCCGCTGCCCGATGCGCAGGGCGCGCTGCCGATCATGGAGGACCTGTACTACGGCCCCGACGTGGATTTCCACGACCCGCTGGTGTCGCCGGTGTTTTCCGATGCGGTGCTGGCGCAGTTCCCGCCGCTGCTGTTCGTCACCGGCACGCGCGCGGCCGAGCTGAGCAATGTCGCCTACACCCATTCGCGCCTGGTCGACCTGGGCCGCGAGGCGGACCTGCACGTGTGGGACGGCATGGGCCATGCGTTTCATCTCAACAACGCGCTGCCCGAAAGCCAGCAGGCCTTGCGGGTGATCGCGCGTTTCTTCCGCAAGCATCTGGATCTGCCGCAGGCGCCCGCGGCAACGCCTTGAATGCGGCGCGCCTGCGGTGACGGCCGCGGCGTGATCGGAGTTGCCGCCGGGTCCTGGGCCGGCACGGCCGCAGGTCGCGATGCGCGGCGTCGCGTGCGGCAGCTGGCGATCGACCGTGCGGACCCGCCAGCGGCTTGTCGCCCGGCGAAGCGCTCGCCGGCTTTCTTCCGGACTGGCCGCCGCTGCCCCGGGGTGGCACAGTGATGCCCGGCGCCGAAGCGCGGCAGCGTCAAGACGCGCGCGCTCCGCCGCCGCTTTCGTCTCCACGCAGGTCCCTGCCATGAAAACCCGTTCCAGATCCGACACCGACGACGACCAGCCGCGCCTGGCCGTGCTGATCGATGCCGACAACGCGCAGCCCTCGGTGATCGAAGGCTTGCTGGCCGAAGTGGCCAAGTACGGCGTGGCCAGCGTCAAGCGCATCTACGGCGATTTCACCAGCACGCGCATGACCCAGTGGAAGCAGGCGCTGCTCAAGCACTCGATCAGCCCGGTGCAGCAGTTCGCCTACACCAGCGGCAAGAACGCCACCGACAGCTCGCTGATCATCGACGCGATGGATCTGCTGTACACCGGCCGTTTCGACGGCTTCTGCCTGGTCTCCAGCGACAGCGACTTCACCCGCCTGGCGCAGCGCCTGCGCGAGGAAGGCCCGACCGTGTACGGCTTCGGCGAGCGCAAGACGCCGGACGCGTTCGTGCAGGCCTGCGACAAGTTCATCTACACCGAGGTGCTGCGCAGCGAGGCGACGAGCGCCGAGCCATCGAAGCCGGTTTCCGCGGCGGCCAAGCCGGCGGCCAAGGGACGCAAGACGCCGCAGGCCGCGCAGGGCGCGCAGGCGGCCAAGCCCGAGGCCATGGCGGCGCCGGCCGCGGCGGTGCCCGCTGCGCCCGCCGACGCCAAGGCCGCGCCGCTGGCGGCGCCGCTGAAACTGCTGCGCCAGGCGATCGAGGAAGCCTCCGACGACCAGGGCTGGGCCGGACTCGGCAGCGTCGGCAGCTACCTCAACAAGGTGCGCCCGGATTTCGATCCGCGCCTGTACGGGCACAAGAAGCTCAGCGATCTGCTGCGCCGGCTGTCGGCGCAGTTCGAACTGGAGGAGCGCGGCAACGAAGGCGGCAGCAAGCGCATCTTCGTGCGCTCGCGCAGTTGAGCCGCTGCGTGTCGACCGGCCGGAGGAAGAGCGATGACCGATAGACCCTACGCACCCTCCTGCGACCGCAATCGCGAGCCGATCCTGCAGGTGCTGCGGCGGCATTTCGCCGACCGCCGCCACGTGCTGGAGATCGGCAGCGGCACCGGCCAGCATGCGGTCCACCTCGCCGCGGCCTTGCCGCAGCTGACCTGGCAATGCAGCGAGCGTGCCGAGCACCTGCCCGGCATCGCGCAATGGCTGGAGGCGGCGGCATTGCCGAACACGCCGCCGGCCCTGGCGCTGGACGTGCAGGCCGGGCCGTGGCCGGCCGCCGGCTACGATGCGGTGTTCACTGCCAACACGCTGCACATCATGGGCTGGCCCGCGGTACAGGCGTTGTTCGCCGGCGTCGGCAGGCTGCTGGCCGGCAGCGACAGCGGCACGCTGGCGGTGTACGGGCCCTTCAATTACGGCGGCGCGTTCAGCAGCGACAGCAACCGCGAGTTCGACGCCTGGCTGAAGGCGCGCGATGCGGCCAGCGGCATCCGCGACGTCGAGGCGGTCGCCGCGCTGGCGCAGGCGCAGGGCCTGGTGCTGCAGGAGGACGTCGCGATGCCGGCCAACAATCGCTGCCTGGTATGGCGGCGCGGCTGAATCCTGCGCCGCGCCGCGCGGCGGCGGCGCGTTCGGCTCCTGCCGCGGCGCGGCGCCCGCGCAGCGGGCACGGCGGTTCCCCGGTATAGTCGCGCTGCGATTTCAGGGACGCTGCCGTCCCCTCCCGTTCGAGCGCGCAGGCCACACCTGCCTTGCACGGCGCGGGTCATGGACGCCTACCGGGACTTGTTCGATGTCGATGCTCATTGCCGCGCGCAGCGCCCTGGTCCTGGAGACCAACAACCTGCGTGGCGGCGGCGCGGCGGCGGCACGCGCCGAGGCCAGCCTGCAGCGCGTCATGCGCGCCCTGGCCACGCAGAGCGTGCCGCTGGAGGCGCTGGCCCAACTGGTCGTGACCCACGATGGCATGAGCGAAGCGGCCTGCGCGGCGCTGGTCGCGATCGCCGGTCGCCCGATCGTGTTCGTCCGCATCGATGCGGACACCGGCTACTACGACGCCAAGAACGCCGGCTTCGCCGCCACCGATCCGCACGCCTGCGACCACGTGGTGTTCGCCGACGCCGATTGCCTGCCGGATCGCGACTGGTTGGCCGAGCTGCTGCAGCCGTTCGCGCAGGAGCCCGCGCCGGCGGCGGTGGCCGGGCGCACCAGCTACCGTGCCGACGTGGTCGGCACCGCGCTGACCACGCTGGACTTCATGTACTTCCCCAGTCCGCTGCAGGCGCGGGCGACGCGGAATTTCTACGCCAACAACGTGGCGTTCCGGCGCGAGGTGTTCGCCCGCCACGGCTACCAGCCGCTCGACGGCGTCTACCGCGCGCACTGCCAGGTGCTGGGCCTGCGCCTGCAGGCGGCCGGGGTGGCGGTGCACTACGCCGCGCAGGCGCACACCGTGCACCGGCTGCCCGATACCCGCCGCGAGGCGCTGCAGCTGCGCTGGTGGCGCGGCCAGGACACGCTGGGACTGACCCCGCACCTGGTGCGCGCCTACCTGCCCGACGCGCTGCAGTGGCTCGGCCGCAGCGGACCGCTCGGGCCGCTGTGCGTGCTCGGCTCGCGCCTGTGGTTCAGCGTGGGCGCATTGAACCGGCAAGACCTGCCGCCGCTGCGCGGCCTGCGCTGGTGCGCGGCGCTGCTGCTGATCCTCGGCTTCTCCGCGGTGGACATGGCCGGCGCGCTGGCGCGCGGGCTGGGCTGGCGCCGTGGCAGCCAGGCCGACGCGCAGGCGTTGTCCTATCACCGCTCGTGAGCGGCGGCCGGTGACGGCGCTGGCCGAGGGCGCCACGATCGCCACGCTGCGCGACCTGGAGCCGCCGCCGCTGCGCGGCTGGCTGCGCTGGCAGGCATGGCTGGTCGACCGGATCAAGCGCGCCGCGCTGCGCCAGCTGCATGCCAGCGTCGCCGGCGAGCGCCTGTTGCTGCGCATGTACCTGATCGGCGAGGAAGCCACCGAACTGGCGCTGCAGCGCGAAGTGCCGGTGCAGCGGCCGGCCTGGCTGGTGCCGCTGATGGACCGGCACCTGCAGGAGGAGCAGTGGCATGCGCAGGCGTTCGCCGCGGCGCTGGCCGCGCGCGGTGATCTGCAGCCCACACGCCGGCCCGACCGCCTGAGCCGGCGCAAGATCGCGCAGTGGCATCGCTTGGCCGAACGCCATGCCGGCGCCTTCGCGCAGGGGCTGCTGGTGTCTGCGTTCGCGATCGGGCTGTGCGCCGAGCAGATGGCGTCGCGGGTGCTGCAACGGCATTGCACGACCTTGCCGGCCGCGCATGCGCTGCAGCCCTTGCTGAGCCGGGTGCTGGGCGACGAACAGCGGCACGTGCGGCAGTGCCGGCAGATCCTGCAGCGGTTGGTGACCGCGCAGGAGCAGCCGGCATTGAGCGCGCTGCTGGCCGAGGTGCGGCGGATCGACCGTGCCTTCGGCGTCAGCGGCGCCCTGGGCATGTACCTGGCCGGCGTGGCCCTGCGCGTGCGCGGCGCGCTGTGGCGCTGAACCCGCCGCGCCTGCTGTACCTGGCCACCGCCGATGCGCGCGGCCACCTGATGCGTGCGCAGTTGCTGACCCATGCGCTGCGCGCGCAGGGAGCGCACGTCGATGTGCTGACCACCTCCGCGGCGGGCGTACAGTTCCTGCGCCGTTTCGGCATCGACGCCGCCCTGCTGTCGCCGCACTACGCCGTGCAGTTCGATGCGCGGCAGAACATGCGTGCGGCCGCGACCGATGCCAATGTCGCCGCCTACCTGCTGCACCCGGCGCGGCTGCTGCGCGACATCGTGCGGTTGCGGCGCCGTCTGCGCGGCATCGACCTGGTCCTCAACGACTCGTTCCATCCTGCATTGCTGGTGATGGGCATGCTGCCGGGCTGGCGGCGCAGGATCGTGCATGTCTATGGCGTCAGCCTGCGCGCGGCGCTGCAGGGGAATTTCGACGGTCGCCTGCCGCGGCCGGCGGCGGCCTTGTTCGCGCGATTGATCGGCTGGCAGATCGACGCGGCGGCCGCGCAGCTGGAGCACGATTTCGCGCAGCCGCGGCTGCACGCCCGCGGCCGCCGGTTCCGCCTGCCCACGCCGGTCGCGCTGGCCGCGGCCGCTGCGCCAGGCGCGCCGCCGCCGGCGCCGGCCGCGGCGGTGTACCTGAATCCGCACTTCCGCGATCCGGCCTTGGCGGACGCGCTGGAACAGGGCCTGCAGCGCGCCGGTCTGGACAGCCATCGCGTCGGCGAAGGCTATCCCGGCCGCCCCGGCTGGGTCGCGGAGGACCCGCAGTGGATCGCCAGCGCCGCCGCCAGCACGCTGCTGGTGTCGGCGCCGGGCATGGCCGCGCTGTCGGTGGCGCAGGTGTATCGGCGGCCGATCCTGCTGGTGCTCACCGACCAGCCCGAACAGCAGCGCAATGCGCGCCGTGCCGCCGCCTGCGGGCTGCAGCACCGGACCGTGGTGTGGCACGGCGATGGCGACGCGTTCGCGCAGGCGGTGGCCGCGGCCTGCCGCGCGCTGCAGGCGGAACCGCCGCCGCCCGCGCCGGAGCCGGCCGCGCTCGATGCGCCCGCGCGGTTGCGGCTGTGGGTACAACTGATCCTGGCGCTGGCGCGTGGGCAACGCGCGCCGATCGCAGATGCGCTCGTTCCCGCACCCGCACCCGCACCCGTAACGGTGCGGCAGGAGCAGGGCGCATGATCGCCGCGTTGCCGCCGGCGTTGCGGCGGCTGAGCCCGTGGCGCAGCGCGCTGGCATTGGCCCTGGACTGGGCGCTGATCGCGCTGTGCTTCGCCGCGGCGATCCGCTACCCGCATCCGCTGGTGTATCTGCTGGCGGCGCTGCTGGTGGCGCGGACGCAGTTGGCGCTGGCGGTGATGATGCACGAAGGCGCGCACGGTCTGCTGGCGCGCCGCCAGACGCACAACGATCTGCTGGCGCAACTGTGCGCGGCCGGGCCGCTGTTTCTGTCGCTGTTCGCCTATCGCCAGGGCCATCTGCAGCACCACCGCGCACCGATGGCCGACGACGATCCGGTGGCCATCGTGTTCGGCATCGCCGACTACCCGGTCTCGCGGCGGCGGCTGGCGGCGCGGTTGCTGCGCGATGTCACCGGCATCGGCTATCTGCTCGCCGTGCGCGATGCGCTGCGACGGCGGAGGCGGCGTCCGTCCGCGCAGGTCGCGCCCGCGCCGACCGGCCATTTGCCGCTGGTGCTGGGTTCGATCGTGGTCAGCAACGGCGCGCTGCTGGGAACGCTCGCCGCGCTCGGTCATGCCTGGCTGTATCTGATCCTGTGGCTGCTGCCGGCGCTGACCTTCCTGCAGCTGTTCGCGCGGATCCGCGCCATCACCGAACATGCCGGCTATCCCGCGTGCGCCGACCAGCGCCGCAACGCTCGCAGCATCGTGCGGCGCAGCTGGCAGACCTTCTTCTGCGGACCGCACGCCATCCACTATCACATCGAGCACCACCAGTACGTGCGCGTGCCGTTCTATCGGCTGCCGGCGGTGCATCGCTGGATGCGCGAGCAGGGCCAATTGCCCGAGGCCAATCTCTATCGCGGCTACGGCGCGGTTTTGAACGAGGTCAGCCGCGGTCCGAACGCGTGAGGCGCCCGACCGGACGCGGATGGGCACCGGCGTCCGGCCTTGCGTCGTATTCGCCTGCATGGCGCAGTCGCATGCTCAAAAGCACGCATGAGGCGCGCCGGTCGTGCCGGCGCGCCGTCGGCCGCCCCGGTTACAGCGGCTCCGCCGTGCACAACGCGCGCGTGCTCGCCGACCCGACCAGCTGGTTGTTCGCATCGATGACCAGCACGCTGGCGGTGATGTAGCCGCTGCTGCGCGGGCAATAGAAGCCGCAATAGACCTGGTTGGTGCAGTTCGCCGGATAGATGACGCTCAACCCGTTGGAGTTGAACGACCACGCATAGTTGTAGGCGCCACCAGGCGTCACGTCGGCGTAGCAGAGATTGCTCCCGGTGCAGTCGAGCGTGACGCTCTGCGCGTGCGCCGCCGGCGCGATGGCAAGCGCGCCGGTGGCGGCGAACAGCAGTGCGGCGAGTGTCGAAACGGCCTTGTTCATGCGCATGTCCTCGTTGATGTCCCCTGCGCCGGAAATGCTGGCCGGGGCGCTCGCGCGAATCCGCGATATCCATCACTTCCACGGAAACACCCACGCCCCGCCCAGCCCGCGACGTGCCGATTCTGGGACCGCTTCCTAAGCGTGCCGCGACTGCATCGCGTTCGGCGGCGCCCGGTCAGCGGCGATTGCACAGGGTGCGGGCGCTTGCGATCGACCGCGCAGCACGGCCCTGGCGCGAAGACGTTGCCGATGCGTGAGGACAATCACGCGTTGCCTCATCGCACGATCACTCCGGTGGCACGCGCGGTTAACCCCGCGCTTGACACTGTGCGGCCACCACCGGCCAGTGCATGCGGTCGGTGATCTTTCAACTCGCGACGGAGCATACCCATGAGCAGCAACCACGAAGCACGTGATCTCAATCGCGACCCCATTTCCGGGACGCCCGGTTCGCACCCGGTCGGCGTCGGCATCGGCGGCACCGCCGGCGGCGTCGCCGCCGGCGCGCTCGCCGGCACCGTGTTCGGCCCGCTCGGCACGCTGATCGGCGCCGCGGTCGGCGTGGTCGCCGGTGCCGCGGCGGGCAAGGGTGTGGCCGAACGCATCGACCCGACCGGCGAAGCCGAGTACTGGCGCGAGGAATACCGCAACCGCGACTACGTGAAGTCCGACTACGACTACGAGCGCGACTACGCGGCCGCCTACGGCCTCGGCCTGCAGGCGCGCGAGCAGTATCCGACCCGCAGCTGGGAAGAGAACGAAACCGAACTGTCGCGCGATTGGGGCACGCGCCGCGGCGAGTCGCGCCTGGAGTGGGAGGATGCGCGCCTGGCGGCACGCGATTCCTGGCAGCGCGCGGACACCACCTATCGCACCTACGAGGACACCGACCGCTACTACGCCGAGCGCTTCGACAGCGTGGACTACCGCGATGCCGACGCCGGCTACGACGACTACCGTCCGGCCTACCGCTACGGCGTCCAGGCACGCAGCCGCTATCAGGACCGCGACTGGGACGATCGCCTGGAAGCGGATCTGGAAAGCGGCTGGGAACGCGCCAAGGACCGTTCGCGGCTGACCTGGGCGCAGGCCAAGGCGGCCGTGCGCGAGGCGTTCCATTCGGACCGCTACGGTTCGGGCCGCGGCACGCCGCCGGACCCGCGGGTCTGAGGGTTTGATGAGCTGAGTAGTCGAAACGAGCGCGCATAGCCGAAAAGCGCGCGCCTGTTTCTGCTTCCTTCGACGATCCTCGCTCCGTTCTCCACAACGCTGCCGGCATGCATGCCGGCAGCGTTTTTTGCGGCGAACCGGAGGGTCGGCCTGGTGCACTTGTAGGAGCGGCTTCAGCCGCGACCGCTTTTTGTCCTTCGGCGGCGTTGGCCGCATCGGACAAGGCAGGTCGCGGCTGAAGCCGCTCCTACATGAGCGTGCGGCGACTGCCTGGACCTGACGCAGAGGGCGTCAGCCCCGCCTGCCGTTACTGCATCGCGCAACCGACCCCACAGTTCAAGCCGCCTGCACGAGGTGCAACGCCTTCGGATTGCGCCAGGTCGCCAGCAGCCGCGTTTCGCGCTGCTTGGCTTCGTGCAGGTGCGCTTCCTTGACGTGGCCGTAGCCGCGGATGTGTTCCGGCACACTGGCGATCTCCACCGCCAGCGTCAGGTTGTCCGCTGCCAGCCGCTCCAGCAGCTCGCCCACGGTGCGCGCGTAGTCGGTGATCAGCTGGCGCTCGCCACGGCGTTCGGCGCTGTAGCCGAAGATGTCGAACGCGCCGCCGCGCAGCACGCGCAGCCTGGCCAGCCACTTGAACGCGCTGAACATCCACGGCCCGTACTCGCGCTTGAGCGCACGGCCCTGCGCGTCCTTCTTGGCCAGCAGCGGCGGCGCCAGGTGGAAGCGCAGCGAATAGGCGCCGTCGAACTGCTGCTGCAGCTGGCGCTGGAAATCGCCGCTGGTGTACAGCCGCGCCACTTCGTATTCGTCCTTGTAGGCCATCAGCTTGAAGGCGTAGCGCGCCACCGCCTCGGTCAGTGCGGTGGAACCGGCGGCGACGCGCTGCTCGGCCTCGCGCACGCGCTCCACCAGCGCGGCGTAGCGCGCGGCGTAGGCGGCGTCCTGGTAGTCGACCAGGAACGCGCGGCGGCGCGTCACCAGTTCGTGCAGCGAGCGCGACAGGCGGGTGTCGTCCAGCGGCGCGTGGCCGTTGTCGGCGGCATCGCCAGCGGCGGGCAGGTCGCGTGCCTGGCGGGCGTTGTGCGGATTGCGCGGCGCGGCGCTGGCGCCGGCTTCGTGACCTTCCCACTCGCCCGGCGGCAGCTGCTGCAGCCGCTGCGTGGCCGGCGCAGCCTCGGCCGCGACGCTGCCGGCCATGCCGGCCGCCTGCTGCACCGCGGGCAGGTCCAGCGCCGCCAACCGGCCCCAGGCGAAGGCCTGCTGGTTCATCGCCACCGCGGCGCCGTTGAGTTCGATCGCGCGCATCAGCGCTTCATGCGACAGCGGCACCAACCCCTGCTGCCAGGCATAGCCGAGCATGAACAGGTTGCTGGCGATGGCGTCGCCGAGCAGCGCGGTGGCCAGTTGCGTGGCGTCGAGCAGCAAGGGCTCGCGCCCGCCCAACGCCAGCCGCACGCCGGCGACGATATCGGCGGCGGGGAACTGCATGTCCGGGTGCGTGGTGAAAGTGCCGGGCATCGCCTCATAGGTGTTGAGCACCACCTGCGAACGGTCGCCGCGCACCTTGGACAGCGCCCAGTAGTCGTTGACCACGACCATGTCGCAACCCAGCACCAGGTCGGCCTCGCCGGCGGCGATGCGCACAGCGTGCAGGTCCTCGGGCTGGCGCGCCAGGCGGATGTGGGTGGTGACCGCGCCGCCCTTCTGCGCCAGCCCGGTCTGGTCGAGCACGCTGGCGCCCTTGCCCTCCAGGTGCCCGGCCATGCCCAGCAGCGCGCCGATGGTGACCACGCCGGTGCCGCCGACGCCGGTGATCAGGATGTTCCAGGGCTGCGCCAGATCGCTGCGGAACGCCGGCGGCGGCAGGTCCTGCAGCAGCGTGGCCGCGTCCGCCTTGCGGCCCTTGCGCAGCTGCCCGCCGTGCACGGTGACGAAGCTGGGGCAGAAGCCGGAGACGCAGGAATAGTCCTTGTTGCAGCCGGACTGGTCGATCTGGCGCTTGCGCCCGAACTCGGTCTCCTTCGGCAGCACCGATACGCAGAAGCTCTTCTCGCCGCAATCGCCGCAGCCTTCGCAGACCAGCGAATTGACCAGCACGCGCTTGGCCGGATCCGGCAGCTTGCCGCGCTTGCGCCGGCGCCGCTTCTCGGTGGCGCAGGTCTGGTCGTAGATCAGGATGCTGGTGCCCTTGACCTCGCGCAGGCGCTTCTGCACGTCGTCCAGTTCGCTGCGGTCGTGGAACTCGACGTCGCTGGGGAACTGCTCGCGGCGCCGCGTCCACTTGCCGATGTCGTCGCTGACCAGGGCGATGGTGTGCACGCCTTCGGCACGCATCTGCCGGACGATGTCGGGCACGCTCAGGGTGCCGTCCACCGGCTGCCCGCCGGTCATCGCCACCGCGTCGTTGTAGAGGATCTTGTAGGTGATGTTGACGCCGGCGGCGATCGACTGCCGGATCGCCAGCGAGCCGCTGTGGAAATAGGTGCCGTCGCCTAGGTTCTGGAACACGTGCGGGGTGTCGGTGAACGGCGCCTGCCCGGCCCAGGTCACGCCTTCGCCGCCCATGTGGGTGAAGGTATCGGTGGAGCGGTCCATCCACGTCACCATGTAGTGGCAGCCGATCCCGCCGAGCGCGCGCGAGCCCTCCGGCACCACGGTGGAGGTGTTGTGCGGGCAGCCGGAGCAGTAGTGCGGCACGCGCGGGAAATTGGCGCGCGGCAGGGCCATTTCCGCTTCCTTGGCTTCCATCCAGCGCAGCCGCTGCTCGATCGACTCGGTGTTGAAGAACCGCTGGATGCGCTTGCCGATCACCGCGGCGATGGTCGCGGGGGTCAGCTCGCCGGTGGACGGCAGGATCCACTCGCCGGCCTCGTCGTACTTGCCGACGATGCTCGGGCGCGGACCGGCGCTGGCCGGCCAGTTATAGAACTGCTCCTTCATCTGCCGCTCGATGAAGGCCTTCTTCTCCTCCACCACCACGATGTCGTCCAGGCCCTGCGCGAACGCGGCGATGCCGATCGGCTCCAGCGGCCAGGTCATGCCGACCTTGTACACGCGGATGCCGATGTCGCGGCAGGCGCGTTCGTCCAGGCCCAGGTATTCCAGCGCCTGCAGCACGTCCAGGTAGCTCTTGCCGGTGGTGACGATGCCCAGCCGTGCGTGCGCCGAATCCATCACCGTGCGGTCCACGCCGTTGGCGCGGGCGAAGGCCTGCGCGGCGCGCACCGCGTAGCGATGCAGGCGCATCTCCTGGTCCAGCGGCGGATCCGGCCAGCGGATATTGAGCCCGCCCGGCGGCAGTTCGAAATCCTCCGGCAGCACGATCTGCCGCGCGAACGGGTCCACTTCCACCGAGGCCGAGGATTCCACCGTCTCGGCGATGGTCTTGAAGCCGATCCAGCGCCCGGTGTAGCGGCTCATCGCCCAGCCGACCAGACCCAGGTCGAGGATGTCCTGCACCCCGGCCGGATTGAGCACCGGCATCATCGCGCTGACGAATTCCTCTTCCGACCCGTGCGGCAGGGTCGAGCTGCGGCAGGCGTGGTCGTCGGCGGCCAGCGCCAGCACGCCGCCGTGGCGCGAGGTGCCGGCGGCGTTGGCATGCTTGAACACGTCGCCGCAGCGGTCCACGCCCGGGCCCTTGCCGTACCACATCGCGTACACGCCATCCACGCGCGCGCCGGGGAACAGGTTGGTCTGCTGCGTGCCCCACACCATGGTCGCGCCCAGGTCCTCGTTGAGGCCGGGCTGGAACTTCACATTGGCCGCGTCCAGGTGCTTGCGCGCGCGCCACAGCTCCAGGTCGAAGCCGCCCAGCGGGCTGCCGCGGTAGCCGCTGACGAAGCCGCCGGTATCGAGTCCGGCGGCGCGGTCGCGCAGCTGCTGCATCAGCGGCAGGCGCACCAGCGCCTGCACGCCGGACAGATAGATGCGGCCGTCGGTACGGGTGTACTTGTCCTCCAGGGTGTAGCCGGCATCCATGCCGTCGGTGGCCGGCACGGCGAGGGAGGACGGCGGACGCGGATCGGCGATGCGGTTCATGGCTTGCCCGGAGATGGAAGGCTGGCGCGCGCGCGGCAGGCCACGCACGGTCGCCGATTGTATCAGCGGCCTTTTGTGCGCCCGCCTCTCGCCCCCGGCGCCCGGCGCGGTTAGGATGCGGTTGGGGGAGGGGACCACCTCCAAGGGGTTGTCAGCAGTGAATGCATACAAATACGCACTGGCCGCGATGCTGGCCTGGGTGAGCGCGGCCGCGATCGACGCGCAGG
Organism: Xanthomonas sp. 1678; assembly: GCF_031455575.1. Taxonomy (NCBI): domain Bacteria; kingdom Pseudomonadati; phylum Pseudomonadota; class Gammaproteobacteria; order Lysobacterales; family Lysobacteraceae; genus Xanthomonas; species Xanthomonas sp. 1678. The sequence goes on from NZ_JAVDSZ010000019.1 coordinate 53,054, forward strand.
CGCAGGCCTTGCCGGCGCCGAAAGAGTTCTACTTCGACCAGGACCGCGCCACCACGCGCCCGGTGACAGCGCTCGCCGGCAGCGGCGATGCGCTGGTCGACCGTCTCGCCAGCGCGGTGCAGCGCGATCCGAACGCGGCCGAGGCGCGCGCGCAATTGGCGGCGATCGCCATGGCCGGCGGCCGTCGCGAACTGGGCGAAGAGCTGTACCAGGCGGCGCTGCGTTCGCTGACCGCCGGCGCACAGCGGCGCCAGGTCGAATGGAACTACGGCTGGGACCTGCTGCGCGCCGGCGACCCGGCACGCGCGCTGGCGCAGTGGAGCGGCCTGGTCAACGGCCGCCCGGCGGCGCCGGACTGGGTGCCGCCGACGCTGGCGCTGGTGCTGTGGCGGCTGGATCGCAAGGACGAGGCGGTGAAGTGGTACGCCGCCGCCGTGCGCACCTGGCCGGACCAATGGGGCGCCGGCGCCGATTTCGCCAAGCTGCTGCCGGCCTGGCGCGACGACGAGCGCGCCACCTTGACCGAGGTGCAGGCCGCCTGGCAGGCCAAGCCGCCTGCGTGGCCCTGAGGCGCGCTGCGCTCGCGTAGCGAGGAGCGCGCCACCGATGGCGATGGCGCAGGGTTTCGGAAATCCACTGCGTACGTCGCGGTGGATGCCAAGCCCACTAGCAGTCGCTCCCACCTGAGCTTGCAGCAAGCCAACTGGCTGCACAGCAGTAGGGGCCGCAGCCGAAGCCGTCGGATCCTTCGCGATTGAAGCCTCTTCTACAGAGACTTGCGGTCAGCCGGCGGGGGGCATTGTAAGAGGGGCTTCAGCCCCGACAGCTGCCGAAGCCGGCCGACTTCCCGGTTCCGCTCGTCGCGACTGAAGTCGCTCCCACAGCGACTTGCGGCGAGCGGGCCAGGTGCGTGTGCAGGGGCTAGCTCCGAGCGTGTCGAAGCCGTGAGGCCCATTGTTTGGCCGGTCGCGGCTGAAGCCGCTCCTTGTATCTGGACATGGCGCCCCTGAAGGCGTTATGTCTTCCGACTGATCATCGGGGGAGGTGCGGGAAGTCCAGTCGCTCCTGAA
>NZ_JAVDSZ010000020.1:0-39980 GCF_031455575.1 Xanthomonas sp. 1678
GCGCGCGGGCCGCGCGCCGGGGGGGGCCCCGCGGGGGCGCCCCCGCCCCCCGGGGCCCCCGGGCGGGGGCGGCTCCCCCCGCGACAGGCATTACCGGGAAAGCCCGGGTCGCGGCTGAAGCCGCTCCTACAGTGGAGCCGATCGTCTTCGTTGCCGAAGACGCGGCGAGAAGCGTTTAGCGCAGCATCTCGGTGAACGCGCGGTCGGCCTCGATCACCTCCGGCAGCGCGGCGAACAGCGCGTCCAGGTCCACGTCGTCCAGCAGCGGGCCGCTGACCGCCTGCCGCGCCTCCGGGGTCGCGCCGCCGAGGCGTTCCAGCGCATCGGCGACCAGCGCCGCCTGCGCCACCACGCGCGGCATCGGTTCGCCTTCCGGCGCCTGCAGCGGCCGTGCCTGGTAGGCGATCGCGGTCTGGATCACCTGCGGCAGGTGCCAGCGCCGCGCCAGCTCGGCGCCCACTTCCGGATAGCCGAAGCCCAACTGCACGGTCTCGTCGGCGGCGCGGCCGCTGGAGGAGGCGTCGGGATGCAGCTGCGCGGCATAGTCCGGCGCGCCGGTCTGGATCAGCAGCTCGCCGATGTTGTGCATCATCCCGCAGGTGAACGCGGTTTCCGTGTCCAGGCCTTTCTGCTTGGCGAGCAGTCGGCAGATACCCGCGACCTCGAAACTGTGCAGCCAGAACGCGCGCAGGTCGAAATGCGCCGGCGCATGGAACGCGTCGGTCATCGACGAGGCCAGCACCAGCGTGCGCAAGGTGTTGAAGCCCAGGCGCAGCGCCGCGTCCTCGACGCTGGTCGATTCGCGCGCGCCGCGGAAGCGCGCCGAGTTGGCCAGGCGCAGCACCTTGGCCGCGATCACCGGGTCGCGCTCAATGCTGCGCGCCACGCTGTCCAGGCTGGTGGTGGGATTGTCGAATTGCAGGATCAGCTCCTGCGCCACCTTGGGGATGGTCGGCAGGGTGTGCAACTGATCGAACAGCACCTCTAGTTTCATGGAGACCTCAACGCGGAACGGGAAGGGACATCGCCGGCGCAGAGAGGGGGGCGGTGCCCGCCATGGATGGCGAATCCCGCGCATCGTAGACCGAATCGCGGCGTGCGGCGTGCACAGCAGGGGGTATGGTCCGTCCTGACGATGCCGACTGGACACGCTGCGAGGCGTGTGAACAACGCGCCGCGGGAGCGGCCCTGGACGCTGCGGACATCCGCGACGAAGCGGGCGCCGCTGGACAGCGCCTCGCTCCGCAACCGCTGCGCAGCGATCCGCGTCGCCGCCGATTGCCGCACGAGCGTGCGATCGCGTGGCCCGCGGTAGAGACGGCGCTGCGGGCGACCAGGCGACATCGAGATCGGTCGCGACAGGCTTCTCGATGGAAACCGCTGAGACCTGGCGCCGGCCATCGATGCCTGGATTGAAAGATGCGTGTGTGGACGCGGGCACGCGCGGGACTGCGAGTGTTGGCCGGTCGGCGATTTCCTGCCGCGGCGCGCCTCGCGCGGCCCGTGCTCATTGCTGCCAGAACGCCGTGGAGGCCGCGAGCGCGAACGCCGGCAGCGCGGCTGCGATGCGATCGACTTGGCCAGTCGTCGCGACACGCCGAAGGGCGGCGGCAGCCGCCTTCGCTGCTGGGCAAGCCTCCGCCCTGGCGGCCGGCGGCGGGTGTCATCCCGCTGTCACCGAACTGACCCAAACTTGCCGAACTGGGGAGCCGGTCCCTTCGGGCCGCGCGCCTTTCTCATCCGCGCAGGCGGCAGGATCGAACGATGAAATACGTGGTGCTGGCGCTGGTGTGCGCCCTGGCGGCCCCGGCTGCGCTGGCGCAGTCGGGATATGTGGAGATCGAGCGGCGGCTGAGTGCCGAGCAGTTGCGCGAGACCGGGCTGACCCCGGTCCAACTGGCCACGCTCAATCGCCTGTTGCGCGAGGCCGATGCCCGCGACGCGGCGCAGGCCCCGGCGCGGTCCGCGGCGGCGCCGGCGATCGCCGCGGCCGGCGGCGACGGCGCCCCCGAGCAGGGCATGATGATCGGCCTGGATGACGGCCCGATCAGCGCCCGCGTGCAGGGCGAGGTCGCCGGCTGGGCGCCGGGCACCGTGTTCGTGCTGGACAACGGCCAGCAGTGGAAGGTGCTCAAGGGCAACATGACCCTGCGCACCGCGTTGGCCTCGCCGGCGATCAAGGTCGTGCCCGGCATCGCCGGGCGCTGGTTCCTGCAGGTCGACGAAGACCTGCCGAAGGCGCGGGTCTACCGGATCCGCTGAGCGCCGCGCCTCTCGCGTAGCTTGCAGAAGCGGCTTCAATCGCGACCGAGGCAGCGGCAGGGAAGGCGCCTTCTGCCGCCGCCGGGAGCTGATAGCCCGAGGCCGCCTAGAGCCATTTCTACGGTGCATACGGCCGGCCCGCCCCCTGTGGGAGCGACTTCAGTCGCGACGAACGAAGCGGCGATCCACACCGGCCTCGGGCAGTGTGGGCACAGAAGTGCCGAAAAAAAACGCACCGCCGGCACGGCGTTTCCACCTGACTTCGGCAATCAATCGCGACCGAGGCGCGGCAGTTGCAAGACATTACCTGCCGAAGATGGCCGCGTTGGTGGTGCGATGCTGATAGTCGGTCGCCGCGCGATCCGCGGGCGCCGGGGCGCCGAACATGGTCGTGGCTGAAGCCCCGACACGAAGCAGATCGGCGCCACGCACCATAGCGCCTGTTGCCGCTACGACGCGCTTCGCTTCACCGGCCTCACCCCGCGGCACGAATCCGCAACGTCAACCCCTTGAGGAAATTGCGCAGCAACTGGTCGCCGCACAGGCGGAAATTCTTGTGCTCGGGCTGGCGGAACAGCGCCGACAGCTCCGGCTTGGAGACCGGGAAGCCGGCGTCGGCGAAGATCTGGTGCATGTCCACGTCCTTGAGCTGGAACGCCACGCGCAGCTTCTTCAGCACCACGTTGTTGGTGACCCGGGTCTCCACCGGGCGCGCCGGCAGCGTCTCGTCGCGGCCGCGGTAGTGGAACACCAGCCCGTCGAGGAAGTGCGCCAGGACCGGGTCGCTGCAGGCGACGAAGCCGTCCTCGTCTTCCTTCTTCAGGTAGGCGGGCACTTCGCTCTTGTCGATCGGGAAGGCGGGGTCGGCAAGGTGGATCGTGTCCACGATCATCTGGTCGCTCAGGTCGAGCATGTAGCGGATGGAGCGCAATACGTCGTTGGCGATCATGGCCGGTCCGGTGCTGCCGGTGGCGTCCGGCGGGGTGCGTAGTCTAGGCCGTGTCATCCGTCGCGAGTAGGCCGCGCCGCCGCCGCGCCTCGTCATGCACGCCGTCGCGACTGCGCGATGCGTGCCGAAGACCGTGGCGCGCACGGCGTCCGCACGTTTCCGGGCAGCGTGCGCGACGCGACCTCGGCCTGGTGCGCTGCGCCGTACGCGTGCGGCGATCAGGGTCAGGCCTGCGGCGTCGCCGCCCCACCAGCGTTTGCATCCGCGCGCGCATGCGCCATCATCGGCGCATGGACAATACGACTCCCAAGGCGGGCGCGGTGCCCGCGCTCAATCCGCGCCAGGAACAGCTGGTGGCGCTGGTGCGGCAGCAGGGCTATGCCGAGGTGGACGGGCTGGCCACGCGCTTCGAGGTGACCCCGCAGACCATTCGCCGCGACCTGGCGCTGCTGTGCGAGGCCGGCGTGCTGCGCCGCTACCACGGCGGCGTCAGCCTGCCGTCGAGCGTGGAGAACCTGGCCTACACCGCGCGCAAGACGCTGCAGGCGCAGGAGAAGCGGCGCATCGCCACGCTGCTGGCGCAGCACATTCCCGACGACGCCTCGCTGTTCATCAACATCGGCACCACCAACGAGGACGTGGCGCGCGCGCTGATGGGGCACAGCGGGCTGCGGGTGATCACCAACAACCTCAACGTGGCGGTGATGATGAGCGCCAACCCGAGCTTCGAGGTGATGGTCGCCGGCGGACGCGTGCGCGGTCGCGACCAGGGTGTCACCGGCGAGGCCACGATCGAGCTGATCCGCCAGTTCAAGGTGGATTTCGGCGTGATCGGCATCTCCGGCATCGATCCGGACGGCACCTTGCTGGATTTCGATTTCCACGAGGTGCGGGTGGCGCAGGCCATCATCGAGCACTCGCGGCAGGTGTTCCTGGCCGCCGACCACAGCAAGCTCGGGCGCAACGCGATGGTCCGGCTGGGCTCGATCGCGCGGGTCCAGGCCTGGTTCACCGATCGCGCGCCGCCGCCGGAACTGGCCGCGGTGCTGGCCGAGGCCGGCACCCGCGTGTTCGTCGCCGACAGCGACGACGCAGGTGCGGATGCAGCGGATGCGGTGGCCGCGGGCCAGGGCGCTGCGGACTGAGTGCCTGCGCGGTAAGCAAGCAGCGGTCGCGCCGTGAGCCAATCCGGAAGCCAGCCAACTACGGCTGCGCACGCTGCGAGCTGTTGTGTGTACGTTTATGTTCGTATTATTTCGTTATTGTGACGTTAAAGCGTGCTAGCTGTCGCCGCAGATCGCGACCATGGCGCCTGCAGCGACTTGAATTTCCTTTGCTGGACGGCAGACTTCGGCTGCGTTCGCCCACGCTCCGCTGCACTGCAGCGTGATATGTTCGGAAATGTTCGTTTACGATCTTTTCGTCCTTCGGCGTCGGCTAGCGCTTGCCGGCCCGGGACACGAGCTTCCGGAGTCAGGCAATGAGCGAGATCTACGATGTGCTGGTGGTCGGTGGCGGCATCAACGGGGTGGGCATCGCCCGCGACGCGGTGGGCCGCGGCCTGTCGGTGTGCCTGTGCGAGCGCGACGACCTGGCCTCGCACACCTCCAGCGCCAGCACCAAGCTGATCCACGGCGGGCTGCGCTACCTGGAGCAGTACGAGTTCGCCCTGGTCGGCAAGGCGCTGGCCGAGCGCGAAGTGCTGCTGCGCCTGGCCCCGCACATCATCTGGCCGCTGCGCTTCCTGCTGCCGCACCAGCCGCACCTGCGCCCGGCATGGATGATCCGCACCGGCCTGTTCCTGTACGACCATCTCGGCCGCGGCCGCCGCACCCTGCCCGGGTCCAAGCGCATGGCGCTGCGCTCGGACCCGGTCGGCGCGCCGCTGCGCGAGGAGTTCCGCACCGGCTTCGTCTATTCCGACGCCTGGGTGCAGGACGCGCGGCTGGTGGCGCTCAATGCGATGGATGCGGCGCAGCGCGGCGCCAGGATCCTGACCCGCACCGGCTGCGTCTCCGCGCGCCGCGCCGACGGCCTGTGGCAGGTGGCGCTGCAGCACGCCGACGGCCGCCGCCAGGACGTGCAGGCGCGCGCGCTGGTCAATGCCGCCGGACCGTGGGCGGTGCAGTTCCTGGACGACGTGGCCAAGGTCGGGCACGACCACGCGCTGCGCCTGGTCAAGGGCAGCCACATCGTGGTGCCGCGGCTGTTCGACCACGACCACGCCTACATCTTCCAGCAGCCGGACCGGCGCATCGTGTTCGCGATCCCCTACGAGCACGACTTCACCCTGATCGGCACCACCGACGTGGACTACCGCGCGGATCCGTCCGCACCGAAGATCGATGCCGAGGAAACGCGTTACCTGTGCGACGCCGCCAACCGCTACTTCCTCAAGCAGATCGCGCCCAGCGATGTGGTGTGGAGCTACAGCGGCGTGCGCCCGCTGCTCGAAGACGAGGAGGACAACGCCGCCGAAGTCACCCGCGACTACCTGCTGGAACTGGACGCGGACCACGGCGCGGCGCTGCTCAACGTGTTCGGCGGCAAGCTCACCACCTACCGCAAGCTGGCCGAGGAAGCGGTGGACCGGCTGGTCGCGCACGCCGGGCGCAAGGCGCCGGCGTGGACCGCGCGCGGCGCGCCGCTGCCCGGCGGCGAACGCCGCGACATCCGCGCCTTGGCGCAGGAACTGCGCGCGGCGCGGCCGTGGCTGGCCGAGACCACCGCCGCGCGGCTGGCGCGCAACTACGGCACCCGCGCCGAACTGCTGCTGGGCGCGGCCACTTCGCTGCAGCAACTGGGCGAACACTTCGGCGCCGACCTGTACCAGGCGGAAGTGGACTACCTGCGCGAACACGAATGGGTGACCCAGGCCGACGACCTGCTGTGGCGCCGCAGCAAGCTCGGCCTGCGCATCGACGCGGCCGGCCGCCAGCGCCTGGCCGACTATCTGCAACGGGCGCCGGCCACGGCCGCCGCGCCCGCATGAGGCAAGCAGCGCGGCCGGCGTGCCCGTCCTGGGCGCCGGCCGCCCTGCGCAATCGCCGTGCGCATCGGCATCCGCCGCTGCGCGCGAACCTGGAAACGACCGTGGAGGGTGGCAGGCATGAAGACGACGAGCGGCATGATCGGCAAGACGGCAGCAGCGACGCGGGAGCCGCGCGCATGAACCGGCAACTGCTGGGCGAACTGATTTCCGAGGCGGTGGCGATGGTGATCATCATCGCCTTCGGCTGTTCGGTGGCGTGCATGTACGTGCTGTACGACCCCAGTCCCTACCAGAACGCCTACTGGGGCGTGTGCATCGCCTGGGGCCTGGCGGTGACGATCGCGATCTATGCCACCGGTTCGGTCTCCGGCACCCACGCCAACCCGGCGGTGACGCTGGCATTGGCCGTGTTCCGCGGGTTCTCGTGGAAGAAGGTGCTGCCGTACTGGGCGGCGCAGGTGATCGGCGCGTTCCTCGGCGCGGGCATCGTCTACCTGCTGTTCGCGCCGGTGATCGACCACTACAACCAGGCCCATCAGCTGACCCGCGACGCGGGCGGCGCGGCCGGGGTGTTCTTCACCGCGCCGGGCCTGGCGATCACGCCGATGCATGCGCTGCGCGACCAGGTGATCCTGACCGCGTTCCTGATCTTCGGCATCTTCGCCATCACCGAGCGCTACAACGAGGCCGCGCCCACCGCCAATTCCGGCGCGCTGATGATCGGCCTGCTGGTGGCGACCATCGGTGCCTCGATGGGCTACCTGGAAGCGTGGGCGATCAATCCGGCGCGCGATTTCGGGCCGCGCCTGTTCGCCTACTTCGCCGGCTGGGGTTCTTCGGCGCTGCCGTCGGCCAACAGCTACTGGTGGATCCCGATCGTCGGCCCGCTGATCGGCGGCGTGGTCGGCGGCGCGGCCTACCAATGGTTGATCTATCCGTTCCTGCCGGCGCGGGTCAAAGCGCTGGAGGAAGAAGCGGCGGCGCGCCAGGCCTGAGCCGACGCGCCTCGCGTGCCGGCGTCGCCGGCACGTTCCCCCGTCATTCCAGGCGCCGCCGCGGCGCGCGCCTTCACGACCCCGCAGGAGTCACCGATGGAAAAGAAATTCATCCTGGCCATCGACCAGGGCACCACCAGTTCGCGCGCGATCCTGTTCGACCGCAAGGGCCACATCGTCGGCATGGCGCAGCGCGAGTTCGGGCAGATCTTCCCGCAACCGGGCTGGGTGGAGCACAACCCGCGCGAGATCATGACCAGCGTCTACACCACGATCACCGAGCTGTTGAACAACCAGCAGGTGGACGCCAGCGCGATCGCCGGCATCGGCATCACCAACCAGCGCGAGACCGCGGTGGTGTGGGACCGCGCCACCGGCCAGCCGATCTACAACGCCATCGTCTGGCAGTCGCGGCAGACCAAGGACATCTGCGAACAGCTCAAGGCCGCCGGCCACGAGGACATGGTGCGGGCCAAGACCGGCCTGCTGATCGATGCGTATTTCTCCGGCACCAAGGTCAAGTGGATCCTCGACCACGTCGAGGGCGCGCGCGAACGCGCGCGGCGCGGCGAACTGGCGTTCGGCACCATCGACAGCTGGCTGATCTGGAACCTCACCGCCGGCAAGGTCCACGTGACCGACTACACCAACGCCTCGCGCACGCTGCTGTACAACATCCACGAGCTGCGCTGGGACGAGGAGCTGCTGCAGATGCTCGACATCCCCGCCTCGATGCTGCCCGAGGTGCGTTCCTCCAGCGAGATCTACGGCACCACCCAGGGCCAGTATTTCTATGGCCACGAAGTGCCGATCGCCGGCATCGCCGGCGACCAGCAGGCGGCACTGTTCGGCCAGGCCTGCTTCGAGCCGGGCATGGCCAAGAACACCTACGGCACCGGCTGCTTCATGCTGATGAACACCGGCGAGAAGGCGGTCGCGTCCAACACCGGCTTGCTCACCACCATCGCCTGGGGCGTGGACGGCAAGGTCGAGTACGCGCTGGAAGGGGCGATCTTCGTCGCCGGGTCGGTGGTGCAGTGGCTGCGCGACGGCCTGCGCATGTTCGGCAAGGCCAGCGACTCGGAAGCCTATGCCGAGCGCGCCGGCGACAACGACGGCGTGTACTTCGTGCCGGCCTTCGTCGGCCTGGGCGCGCCGTACTGGCGCAGCGACATCCGCGGCGCGGTGTTCGGCCTGACCCGCGGCACCACCAAGGAACACTTCATCCGCGCCGCGATCGAATCGATGGCCTACCAGACCCGCGACGTGCTGACCGCGATGCAGGTCGATTCGGGCATCGAACTGAAGGAACTGCGTGCCGACGGCGGCGCGATCAGCAACGACTTCATGGCCCAGTTCCAGAGCGACATCCTCGACGTGCCGGTGCTGCGCCCGGAAGTGGCCGAGACCACCGCGCTGGGCGCGGCCTACCTGGCCGGCCTGGCGACGGGGTTCTGGAAGGATCGCGCCGAGATCGCGCAGCAATGGGCGGTGGACCGCCGCTTCGAACCGAGCATGCCGGCCGAACGCCGCGAGGAACTGTACGCCGGCTGGAAGCAGGCGGTGGAAGCGACGATGGGCTTCCGCATCCGCTGAGCAGCGATGCGTCGTGCTGCTCCCTGTAGGAGCGGCTTCAGCCGCAACCGGGGCCTTACCGATAACGCTCCGGTCGCGGCTGAAGCCGCTCCTACAGGGTTTCCAGATTTCGGGACGGCGCTACACGTACTGCGTCGGCCCGCGCGGCCCCGGCACCGGGGCGTCGACATCGCCGACCGGATCGCTGATCGGCGGGATGGTCGGATCGATCGGCTGGTCCGGGATCGGATCCACTGGCCGGTCGGGCGTCGGATCCACCCCCGGATTCGGGACCTGGCCCGGCACCTCGTTCGGCGGCTGCTGCGGATCCTGGCCGGGATTGGGGTTGTGCATCTGCATGTGCGTCTCCGTGCATCGGATCGAGGACGCACGGTGCGCGCCGCGGCCGACGCAGCGCGTGAAGCCAGCGGCAAGGGCGGATGAAGAGTGCCCGCACAGCACGCAGCCAGGAGCCACCGGCCCAGCGATAAGCCTCGCGCTGTGCCGCGCGTTACGCCGCTGCGGCCAGCGCCGGATTGCGCGCGCCGGTGCGGAACACCGTCACCGCCGCACTCAGGCCATTGGCCTGCTCTTCCATCGCACGTGCGGCGGCGGTGGCTTCCTCGACCAGCGCGGCGTTCTGCTGGGTGGCTTCGTCCATCTGGGTGATGGTCTGGTTGACCTGTTCGATGCCGGCCGACTGTTCCTGCGAGGCGGCGGAGATCTCGGCCATGATGTCGGTGACCCGCTGTACCGACGACACGACGTCCTGCATGGTCGCGCCGGCCTGGCGCACCAGCGCCGAACCGTCGGCGACCTGCCCGACCGATGCCTCGATCAGGCCCTTGATCTCCTTGGCCGCGCTGGCCGAGCGCTGCGCGAGCGTGCGCACCTCGCTGGCGACCACCGCGAAGCCGCGGCCCTGCTCGCCGGCACGTGCCGCTTCCACCGCCGCATTGAGCGCCAGGATGTTGGTCTGGAAGGCGATGCCGTCGATCACGGAGATGATGTCGGCGATCTTCTTCGACGAGGTCTCGATGCCGTCCATCGTGCTCACCACCTGGCCGACCACCGTGCCGCCCTGCGCGGCGACCGAGGCCGCGCCGACCGCGAGTTGGTTGGCCTGGCGCGCATGCTCAGCGTTCTGCTTCACGGTTGAAGTCAGTTCTTCCATCGAGGCGGCGGTTTCCTCCAGGCTGGCCGCCTGTTGCTCGGTACGCCGCGACAGGTCGTCGTTGCCGGCGGCGATCTCGCTGGCGGCGCTGTCGATGCTCATGGCCGCGGTCTGGATGCGGCCGACGATGTCGGCCAGTCGCTCGGCGGTGGCGTTGGCGTCGTCGCGCATGGTCGCGAACACGCCGTTGAAATCGCCGTGCATGCGCGCGGTCAGGTCGCCGGCGGCGATGGATTGCAGCAGCCTGGACAGCGCGTCGAGATTGCCGTCGGCGGTGGCCATGAGCCGGTTGAGGCCGTCGATCATCGCGCGGAAGTCGTGCTGGTAGCAGGCCGCGTCGCCGCGCCGCGAGAAGTCGCCGGCCGCGGCCGCTTCCACCAGGGCGCGGATCTCGCCGTTGATCGCGACCAGGTTGCGCTTGGTCGCGTCCATCGCTTCGGTGATCTGCGCCTTCTCGCCGGGCAGGCGCGCCATGTCCAGCGCCATGTCGCCGATCGCGTAGCGCTGCATCGTCTCCAGCATCTGCTGGATCAGTTGCACCTGTGCGCCGATCAGGCCGTTGGTGTCCTCCACCATGCGCCCGTACGCGCCGGGGAAGGCGTCGGCCGTCATCCGGTAGCTGAGCTGCCCGGCCTCGTGGCGCTGCGCCATCTCCGCCTGCGCGGAAGACACCGAGGTCAGCGTGTCGACCACCTGGCCCATCGCCTGGCCGAGCATGCCGATCTCGTCGCGGTTGCGCACCTGCAGCGTGGTGACCAGGTCGCCCGCGGCGACCGAGCGCGCGGTGCGCGCCACCGCCTCGATCGGGCGCACCACCGAGCGTCGGATCCACCAGCCCACCACCAGCACCAGCGCGAACGCGGCGGCCACGGTCAGCGCCGCCGAGTACACCAGGCTGCGCCGTGCGTTCTCGGAATTGCGCTGTACCGCCGCATTCGCCAGCAGCGTGCTGCGCTCGACCAGCGCCTGCAAGGTGTCGCTGGGCTTGCGGTCCAGGCCGCGGACCGCGTCGTCGCCGACGCGGGTGTCGTAGCCGGCCGCGGCGAAGCCTTGCAGCGCGTCGCGGTAATGCCGCTCCAGCGCAGCATGCTGCTCGGCGAAATCGCGTGCCAGCGCTGCGGCCTGCGGGTCGGCCAGCGTCGTGGCCAGCGCGTGCGTGGCGCTGGCGACCTGGCGGCCTTCCTTGTCGAAAGCGGCCAGATACTTGTTGCGCATGTCCTCGGCATGGCCGCGGATCAGCACGTTCTTCCATTCCTGCACCTGCATCCGGAAATGGCGGCTGATCTGCTCGCTGGCCGAGGCCTGCGCGACCTCGCGCGGCACGTCGGTGGACAGGTTGAGCCAGGCCGAACCCAGCCCGGCCAGGGCGCACAGCAGGACCACGCCCAGGCCCAGCGCCAGGGCGCTCAGCAGCTTGGTCTGCAGGCTGACGAATGCAGTCGGATGGGGGGCGATGCGCATGGCGGCGGCTTTGAGGAGAGAGACGTACAGGCGATATCGGCGTGTCGGCGCCGTGCTTGAACGGATCGCCCATCGGCACTGGAATGCACGCCGCGACAAAGCGTGATTGCCTCCCCAGCATCGCCACGCGGTCGCAAAAACCGCACGCCAGGCGTTGACCGCGGCGGCGCGGCTGCGCAGCCTGCTGCGGACACCACAGCACGGGCGCAGCGCATGGCACGTCGGTTTCCCTGGAGTTGGTTGGCGTTGCTCGCCGCCTGCGCGCTGGTGGCGGTGCTGGCCTGGCAGAACCGCACGCTGCGCGAAGAGCGGCGCTGGTTCGTGACCCGCACCACCGAGCCGTACCTGGGCATGTACGTGCCGCAGATCGCGGCGACCGCGCTGGACGGCGCGCCGCTGACCCTGGGCGTGCCGGCGGCGGACTACCAGGTGCTGTTCTTCTTCACCACCACCTGCCCGTACTGCAAGCGCTCGGCGCCCAGCGTGGTGCAGGCGGCGCAGCGCCTGGCCGAGCAGGGCGGGGGCCGCGTGCAGCTGCTGGGCGTGTGCCATTGCAGTGCGGAACAGGCGCGCCGCTATGCCGCCGAACACCGTTTCGCATTCCCGGTGACCACGCTCACCGATCGCCGCGCGCTGATGCTGTTCCGCGCGCGCAACGTGCCGCTGATGCTGGCGCTGGATCGCGATGGCCGGGTGCGCTACGCGCGCGTCGGCGCCTTCGATACCACGGAGCGGGTGCAGGACCTGGTGGCCGCAGTGCGACGCACGGAAGTGCCGGCGGCTTTGGCAACTGTCGAGGAGTGAACTCATGAAACAGCGTTGGACAGCGTTGCGTAACGGGATGGTCGCGGCCGTGTTCCTGGCCAGCATGGGCTTCGGCGCGATGCAGGCGACCGCGGGCGACGGGATCGAAAAGGATGCATCGTGTAGCGCCTGGCAATGCGCGCAGGAGTGCGCGCCGTTCGGTGGCGAACTAGGGCCGGGCGGCCCCGGCAAGCCGCTGACCTGCTACTGCTGCGGTTGAGCCGGCGCCGGAGCCGGCAGCGGCCGGCTCCGGCTTGGGCGTGTGCCGTCGCGTCCCGCGCCAGGCTGGTGACATGGCGGGGACTGCGGCATGCTGGCGCGGCATGCGCCGCTACGACCTGATCATCTTCGATTTCGACGGCACCCTGGCCGATTCCTTCGACTGGTTCCTCGCCACCGTCAACGAGGTCGCCGACGAATTCGGCTTTCGCCGTTTCGACATGGAGCGGTTGCCGGAAATCCGCAGCCTGAGCGCGCGCGAGCTGATGGCGCGCAGCGGTCTGCGCTGGTGGCGGGTGCCGGCGGTGGCGCGGCGCATGCGCGCGCTGATGGCCGCGCAGATCGAACGCATCGCGGTGTTCGACGGCGTAGCCGAGCTGCTGGACGCGCTCGAGGGCGCGGGCGTGCAGTTGGCCCTGGTGACCTCCAACAGCCGCGACAACGTCCAGCGGGTACTCGGCGCCGAACTGACCGCGCGTTTCCGGCACATCGGCTGCGGCGCCGCGCTGCTTGGCAAGCGCCGCAAACTGCGCGCGGCGCTGAAGGCATGCGGCGTCCCGGCCGCGCGCGCCCTGTGCGTGGGCGACGAGATCCGTGATGCCGACGCCGCGCGCCAGGCCGGCATCGCCTTCGCCGGCGTCGGCTGGGGCTACACCTTGCCGGCGGCGCTGCAGCCGCATACGCCGCTGCCGCTGCTGCAGCGCCCGGCCGATCTGTGCGCACTGCTCGGCGGGCCGGCGTACACCATCGCGTGAGCGGCGCTGCCAGCGATGGCTCGGCCGCAGCGCTGACGTCGTCGCCGTGGGGCGCAGACGCCTTGGCGTCCCTGAGCCGGACCTCGTACACCGGCGTTGCTGGGGTCGTCTCAACGCACAATCCCTCGCGCCGCGCCCACGGCCGCGCCTGTGCGCGATCTGAACCATCGCTGCGCCGCCCGGCCTCTCGCTCGCCCATGTTGCGCCGCGGCGTTGATTGTTCACTTATGATTGCTATATTCATATACGAACAGTCGTGAGCGGCGCCGGTCATCCTGGCAGCCGATCCGGCACCATCCGATCTGGCCCCGCGGGGCGGAGGTGTGTGGCATGCGCAAGCCGAGCAGCAACCGATCCTGGAGGTCGAGCGGGCGGTCCGCCTCGGCGCTCGACCGAGACCGGCGCGGGTGCCGTTGAACGCCGCCCTCGCCGATGCCGAACCCGGCGCGATCGCGCAGCGTCCGCTGGGCCGCAGCGGCGTGCGGATCGCCACGCTCGGCTTCGGCGCCGCACCGATCGGCAATCTGTACGCGGAAGTGGACGAGGCGGTGGCGCTGGCCGCGGTCGCCGAGGCCCATGCCGCCGGCATCCGCCATTTCGATACCGCGCCGTACTACGGCTACGGCCTGAGCGAAAGCCGGCTGGGGCAGGGCCTGCGCGGGGTGCCGCGCGCCAGCTACACGCTGTCGACCAAGGTCGGGCGCCGCGTCTACGACGACGCCGGCGCCGCGGCGGGACGCGACGGCTTCGCCGTGGCCGGGCGCAGCGCCGCGTTCGACTACAGCCGCGACGGCGTGCTGCGCGAGTTCGAGGCCAGCCTGCAGCGGCTCGGCACCGACCACGTGGACGTGCTGCTGCTGCACGACATCGGCCGCCTCACCCACGGCGAGCGCCACCCGGCGATGCTGCGCCAGGCGCTGGACGAAGCGCTGCCGGCGATGGCCGAGCTGAAGGCCGGCGGCGCCTGCCGCGCGATCGGCATCGGCGTCAACGAGGAAGACATCGCGCTGGAACTGATGCCGCTGTTCCCGCTGGACTGCGTGATGCTGGCCGGCCGCTACACCCTGCTCGAACAGCACGCCGCGCAGCGGATCATGGCGCAGGCGCTGCAGCAGCAGATCGGCATCCTGGTCGCCGGCCCGTACAGCTCGGGCCTGCTCAGCGACGCGCGCGGCCCCGGCGACACCTACAACTACGCGCCGGTGGACGCGGCCACGCTCAAGCACGCGCAGCAGCTGTTCGCGGCCAGCGCGGCGCAGGGCGTGGACGTGGGCGCCGCGGCGCTGCAGTTCCCGCTCGCGCACCCGGCGGTCGTCGCCGTGGTCGCCGGCATGCGCACGCCGGCCGAGGTGGCCAGCGCCGCCGCGCGCTTGCGCGCGCCGATCCCGCCCGCGCTGTGGCGCGACCTGCGCAACCAGGGCCTGCTGCAGGCGCAGGTGCCGACGCCGTGAACGTGGTCGATGCGCACGTGCACTTCTGGCAGCTGGCGCGCGGCGATTACGATTGGCTGACGCCCGAACTCGCCGCGTTGTATCGCGACTTCGTGCCCGACGACCTGAGCGCCACGCTCGATGCGCACGGCGTGGACGCGATCGTCGCGGTGCAGGCGGCGCAGACCGAAGCGGAGACCCGCTACCTGCTGCAGCTGGCGCACGCGCAGCCGCGCATCGCCGGCGTGGTCGGCTGGGTCGATTTCGAGGCCGGCGACGTCGCCGCGCGCATCGCCACGCTGTGCGCCGAAGGCGACGGCCTGCTCAAGGGCCTGCGGCCGATGGTGCAGGACCTGGCCGATCCGCAGTGGCTGGCGCGGCCGCAGCTGGATCCCGCCTTCGACGCGCTGCTGCACCACGATCTGGCGTTCGATGCGCTGGTCAAGCCGCTGCACCTGCCCGCGCTGCAGGCGCGGCTGCAGCGCCATCCGTCGCTGCGCGTGGTGCTCGACCATGCCGCCAAGCCGGCGATCGGCGACGCCGGGTTCGCCGCCTGGGCCGACGGCCTGGCGCAACTCGCGCAATTCCCGAACGTGTTGTGCAAGCTGTCCGGCCTGCTCACCGAACTGCCCGCCGACGCCGACGCGACGGCGATCGAGCCCTACGTGGCGCAGGTGTTCGCCTGCTTCGGCCCGCAGCGGGTGATGTGGGGCAGCGACTGGCCGGTGCTGACCCAGCGCGCCGCTTACCGCGACTGGTTCGCGCAGGCGCAGGCGCTGGTCGCGCGGCATGCCGCCGGCCACGCCGCCGACGTGTTCGCCGGCACCGCGCGCCGCTTCTACCGCCTGCCCGACTCTCGTTCCCCCCGACCGGAACTCCCACGATGACCACGCCCGCATTCCACCACCGGAGCCGCGCATGAGCGGCCGGCTGCAAGGCAAGCGCTGCCTGATCACCGCCGCCGGCGCCGGCATCGGCCGCGAGAGCGCGCTGGCCTGCGCGCGCGAAGGCGCGCTGGTGCTGGCCACCGACATCGACGCCGCCGCGCTGCAGACGCTGGCCGCCGACGCGCCGACGATCGTCACCCAGAGGCTGGACGTCACCGACCCCGCCGCGATCCAGGCGCTGGTCGCGGCGAACCCGCCGTTCGACGTGCTGTTCAACTGCGCCGGCTACGTGCACCAGGGCAGCATCCTGGACTGCGACGAGCCGGCGTGGCGGCGCTCGTTCGCGATCAACGTCGATGCGATGTACTACCTGTGCCAGGCGGTGTTGCCGGGCATGCTGGAGCAGGGCCGCGGCAGCATCGTCAACATGTCCTCGGTGGCCTCGAGCATCAAGGGCGTGCCGAACCGCTTCGCCTACGGCGTGACCAAGGCCGCGGTGATCGGGCTGAGCAAGGCGATCGCCGCCGACTACGTGGCCAAGGGCATCCGCTGCAATGCGATCTGCCCGGGCACGATCAAGACTCCGTCGCTGGCGCAGCGCGTGCAGGCGCTGGGCGGCGACGAACAGGCGGTGTGGAAGAGCTTCACCGACCGCCAGCCGATGGGCCGCCTCGGCGACCCGCGCGAGATCGCGCAGCTGGTGGTGTACCTGGCGTCGGACGCATCGTCCTTCACCACCGGCCAGACCCACATCATCGACGGCGGCTGGTCGAACTGACCGCGCCCGCATTCCACTCCCACAAGGACACCCCATGAAACTGCTGCGCTACGGCGAACCCGGCCACGAACGTCCCGCCCTGTTGGACGCCGACGGCCATCTGCGCGACCTGTCCGCGGTGATCGACGATGTCGCCGGCGAGCACCTCACCGCCGCCGGCCTGGACAAGCTGCGCGCGCTCGATCCGGCCACGTTGCCGATGGTGGACGGCGAGGTGCGCTACGGACCGGCCGTGGGCCGCGTCGGCAAGTTCATCTGCGTCGGGCTCAACTACGCCGATCACGCCGCCGAGTCGGGCATGGCGGTGCCGGAGATGCCGATCCTCTTCATGAAGGCCACCACCGCGATCAGCGGCCCCAACGACACCGTGACCATCCCGCGCGGGTCGAAGAAAAGCGATTGGGAAGTGGAGCTGGGCGTGGTGATCGGCGACGTCGCCCGCGACGTGAGCGTGGACGAGGCGATGCGGCACGTCGCCGGCTACGCGGTGATCAACGACCTGTCCGAGCGCGAGTTCCAGCTCGAGCACGGCGGGCAGTGGGTCAAGGGCAAGAGCTGCGACGGCTTCGGCCCGCTCGGCCCGTGGCTGGTCACCGCCGACGACGTGCCGAACCCGCAGAACCTGTCGATGTGGCTGGAGGTCAACGGTCATCGCTACCAGAACGGCAGCACGCGCACGATGGTGTTCGGCGTGGCCGAGCTGGTCAGCCACATCAGCCGCTACATGACGCTGATGCCAGGCGACGTGATCAGCACCGGCACGCCGCCGGGCGTGGGCCTGGGGCAGAAGCCGCCGGTCTACCTGAAGCCGGGCGACGTGATGACACTGGGCATCGAAGGCCTGGGCGAGCAGCGCCAGGCCGTCGTCGCCCATCCCCGCGACGCGCAGTAACGCTTAAAGCCCCTCTCCCTCCGGCGACCGAAGGGAGTCCCGCGGGAGAGAGGGGTTGGGGTGAGGGTACGGGGCGAAGCCACCTCGCAATGCATGCGCAGGCAGTCTTCGCAAGCGCCTTGTTCGCACACAGCTGCGTGCTCTTACTTCGTTCGTGTTTTTGCAGGGGCGGCTGCAGTCGTGCACTCCCGCACCCTCACCCCAACCCCTCTCCCGGTGGGAGAGGGGCTCTTCACTGCATTTCTTTTCTCTTCCCGCCTCACCGACCAGGATCCCCATGAGCAAAATCGTCGCCCTCGAGACCTTCGACGTGCGTTTCCCCACTTCGCGCGAACTGGACGGTTCCGATGCGATGAATCCGGATCCGGACTACTCGGCCGCCTATCTGCGGCTGCGCACCGACACCGACGACGGCCTGGCCGGCTACGGCCTGGTGTTCACCATCGGCCGCGGCAACGACGTGCAGAGCGCGGCGATCGCGGCGCTGTCGCACCACGTGGTCGGGCGCGACGTGGACGCGGTGATCGGCGACCTGGGCGGCTTCGCGCGCAGCCTCACCGACGACTCCCAGCTGCGCTGGCTGGGCCCGGAGAAGGGCGTGATGCACATGGCCATCGGCGGCGTCATCAACGCCGCCTGGGACATGGCCGCGCGCCGCGCCGGCAAGCCGCTGTGGCGCTACATCGCCGAGCTGTCGCCGGAACAATTGGTGGCCACCATCGACTTCCGCTATCTCAGCGACGCGCTGACCCCGGACGAAGCGCTGGCCATGCTGCGCGCGGCCGAGCCGCAACGCGCCGCGCGCACGCAGGCACTGCTGGAGCAGGGCTATCCGGCCTACACCACCTCGCCCGGTTGGCTCGGCTACTCCGACGAGAAGCTGGTGCGCCTGGCCAAGGAAGCGGTGGCCGACGGCTTCCGCACGATCAAGCTCAAGGTCGGCGCCAACGTGCAGGACGACATCCGCCGCTGCCGCCTGGCGCGCGCAGCGATCGGTCCGGACATCGCGATGGCGGTGGACGCCAACCAGCGCTGGGACGTGGACCCGGCGATCGCCTGGATGCGCCAGTTGGCCGAGTTCGACATCGCCTGGATCGAAGAGCCGACCAGCCCCGACGACGTGCTCGGCCACGCCGCGATCCGCCGCGGCATCGCACCGGTGCCGGTGTCCACCGGCGAACACACCCAGAACCGGGTGGTGTTCAAGCAACTGCTGCAGGCCGGCGCGGTGGACCTGATCCAGATCGACGCCGCGCGCGTGGGCGGGGTCAACGAGAACCTGGCGATCCTGCTGCTGGCTGCGAAGTTCGGCGTGCGCGTGTTCCCGCATGCCGGCGGCGTGGGCCTGTGCGAGCTGGTGCAGCATCTGGCGATGGCCGACTTCGTCGCCATCACCGGCAAGATGGAGGACCGCGCGATCGAGTTCGTCGATCATCTGCACCAGCACTTCGTCGATCCGGTGCGGATCGAACACGGCCGCTACCTGGCCCCGACGCAGCCGGGCTTCTCGGCCGAAATGCACGCGGACTCGGTCACCCAGTTCCTGTATCCGGACGGCCCGTTCTGGAGCGCGGACCTGGCCGCGCAGCAGGCATAGCGGGAGCGACGTCACTCGCGACGAACGGAGCCGTGCGACCGTGCGGCTCCGGAACCGTCGGGACTGAAGTCCCTCCCACAGTGCACCCGGAGCGCTTGCCGTAAATCCCTGTAGGAGCGGCTTCAGCCGCGACGAACGAAGCCGTGCCGCTTCCGGGCTTCGGAAAAGTCGGGACTGAAGTCCCTCCCACAATGCACCCAGCCGGCTCGCCGCAAATCCCTGTAGGAGCGGCTTCAGCCGCGACGAACGAAGCGGTGGATTCGACGGCTTCGGAAGCCGTCGGGACCAAGTCTCTTCCACAGTGCACTCAGTCAGCTCGCCGCAAGCCCCTGTGGGAGCGACTTCAGTCGCGACGCGCGCTACCGATGCAGCCTGTCGCGGCTGAAGCCGCTCCTACAGATTGGTTGCTCGACAGAGCGGGACCGCAGCGCTGACAGAGATCTCAATCGCGCTGCTGCATCCGCGCCTGCTCCGCCACGGCCGCCCGCAACGAAAAGATCTGCAACGCTTCGCGCCACTTCTCGCCCGGCGCCGAACCGGGCAGCGGCTTCTGGAAGCGCCACATCAGTTCCTCCCAGGCCTGCACGCGCGGATCGGCGGCATCGGCGGCGGCCTTGGCCGCGGGTGAGTAGTCGTCGTCCACCTCCATCAGCATCACCAGGCGGTCGCCGCAGCGGTGGATGTCCAGTTCGCGGATGCCGGCGTTGCGCAGCGAGGCGACGATCTCCGGCCACACCGTGTCGGCGCGGTGCCAGCGTTCGTACTCGGCGATCAGCGCCGGGTCGTCGTGCAGGTCCAGCAGATAGCAGTGACGCGGCATCTCAGGCCCCCGCAGCGGGGGCGCGCGCGGCCGCGGACCGGCCCTGCGCCTGCAGCGCGAAGCCCAGGATCACCGCGAAGCACAGCGCCGGCACCGCCATCGCCCAATGGATGCCGGCCACGTCCGATACCGCGCCCATCAGCGCGGTCAGCGCCGCGCCGCCGATGATCGCCATCACGATCAGCGACGAGCCGAGCTTGCGCGCGTCGTCGCCCAGGCCTTCCAGGCCCAGCGCGAAGATGGTCGGGAACATCACCGACATGAACATGCTGCTGGCCACCAGCGCGTACAGCCCGATCCAGCCCGGCAGCGCGATCGCCACGCCGCACAGCAGCAGGTTGAGCAGCGCGAACACGCCCAGCAGCCGCGCCGGCGTCACGTAGCGCAGCAACGCGGTGCCGATGAAGCGGCCAACCATGAACAGCACCAGCGAGATGGTCAGGAAGCTCGCCGCGGTCTTTTCCGGTGTGCCCGGTACGCCGTCCTGCAGGTAGCGGATCAGGTAGCTCCAGATGCCGACCTGCGCGCCGACGTAGAAGAACTGCGCGACCACCGCGAACACGAAGCGGCCGTTGCGCAGCAGCGGGCCGAAATACGCCTTGCCGCCGCTGGCGTCGGCGCCGCTGTCGCGGGTGGCCGGGAAGCGGGTCAGCGCGATCAGTAGCGCCCACAGCACCACCACCGCACCGATGATCAGGTACGGCGTCTGCACCGCGGCCGATTCGGCGGCGAAGAAGGTCTCGCGCGCGGCCGGCGTCATCGCCGCCAGCTGCTGCGGCGTGTGCTCCACGCCGGACAGGATGAAGTGCTGGCCGATCAGCACGCCGGTGATCGACCCCAGCGGATTGAACGCCTGCGCCAGGTTCAGGCGCCGCGCCGCGCCCTCGGCGGGGCCAAGCACGGTGACCAACGGATTGGCGGTGGTTTCCAGGAACGCCAGGCCGCTGGCGATCACGAACAGTGCCAGCAGGAACAACCCGTAGGTGTGCTCCTGCGCGGCCGGATAGAACAAGAACGCGCCGGCCGCGTACAGCAGCAGCCCCAGCACCACCGCGGCCTTGTAGCTGAAGCGGCGCATGAACATCGCCGCCGGGATCGCGAACACGAAGTAGCCCAGGTAGAACGCGCTCTGCACCAGCCCGGCCTGCAGGTCGGACAGCTCGAACGCCTTCTTGAACTGCTTGATCAGGATGTCGTTGAGGTTGTTCGCCATGCCCCACAGAAAGAACAGGCTGACGATCAGGACCAGGGGCACGAGCGCGGTACGCGCCAGGTTGCCGGGCGCCGCTGTTGCGGTGTCGCTGCTGTAGTGCATGCCGCCTACCCCTCCCAGGATGTGCCGCGTCGCGTTGGGTTGTGGCCGGAGCGTACTGCGACCGCTGTCGCCATGCAAATATAAAATCCGTGTTTATATTTGCATGGCCTGACGCGGGTGCGCGATGTGTCCAACGATTGGCGCGCGCTGTCGTTGCAGGCGGCATCGCCGACGTCAACGTGGTCGGCCTCGGCGCACTCTGGGTCATCCGCGCGCCAGGCGCGGACCGGTTTCGCCGCGCTTCTGTCCCCGGACATTCGCTGTACCCTAGCGCCCTCCCACACACCCAGCCGGGCCTCGACGGAATGACCACGCCCCCGCCCAAGTACCGCGCGCCCGCCCTGGACAAGGGCCTGGACATCCTCGAGTTGCTGGCGCGCGACGCGCGGCCGATGACGATGAGCGAGATCTCGCAGGGCATCGGCCGCTCGCGCGGCGAGATCTTCCGCATGCTGCAGGTGCTCGAAGAGCGCGGCTACCTGAGCAAGGGCGGGCCGGGCGAGGGCGGCTACGTGCTGACCAACCGCCTGTTCATGCTCGGCATGCAGCAGCCGCAGGTGCAGAACGTCACGGAGCTGGCGTTGCCGGTGATGCGCCGCCTGGCCGATGCGATCCGCCAGCCGTGCCACCTGGTGGCGCCGTCGGACGACCAGATCGTGGTCATCGCGCAGATGGACGTGCCCAGCGACCTGGGCCTGGTGGTGCGCCCGGGCCATCGCCGCCCGCTCGCCCATTCCACCTCCGGGCTGGTGCTGTTCGCCTTCCAGCAGCCCGACGCGCAGGCGCGGCTGCTGCAGCGCCTGGACGCCAGCGACGTGGCCTACGACCGCGCCGCGTTCGTCGCGGCCGCCGCGCAGGTGCGTGCGCTGGGCTACAGCATCCACCCCAGCGAAGCGGTGGTCGGCGTGGTCGACCTGACCGCGCCGATCCTGCAGCACGGCAGCGCGATCTATACGCTGACCGTGCCCTTCATCGAGCGCCGCCCGCAGGAAATCGACGCGCAGGCGGCGATGCAGGCGGTGTGCGCGGCGGCGGCGGAGATCAGTGCGGCGCTGGGCGGCTAGCCTGCGCGCGGTGCGCAGGACACGGATGGCGAACCTGGCGTCGGCATGACCACAGCGGCATAGGCGGGAGAGAGGCGTGCTTACTTGGGAGGGCGTTGCCACGGTCGCTGCCGTCGTCGCGGCCACTGCTTTCATGGCGGGGTTCATGTGGCTTCAGCGCCGCCGCGATCACTGGCTGGAGCGGACGGTGGAGGAATCCTTCCGGCGCATTTCCCTGACCAGCGATGGCGTGCTCCTCACCGGCGCGGATCTGGTCGTGGTGAAGAAGGTGCAGCAATTCATGGACGCCAATTACGACGCGTCCTTCATGTTCGAGGGCGAGGCCATGAACGGCAGCAATGCGTTCTGGTATTGCAGCGGTCCCGGTGCGCGCTGGTTCCTGGCGATCCCCTCGATCGACAGGCGCGGCAGTGGAGTGGACGTGCGCTGGATGCTGCGTCCGCTGACCGAGCAGCGCATGCGCGCGGTGCTGCGCTTCGATCGCGCGGCCTACTTGCGTGCGTTCGGCGAGATGCCCGACAAGGCGTAGCAACGCTGGCAGCGACGTGGTCGTGCAGGCGTCGGAAGTCGATCGTCGTTGTCCCGAAAACGGATGCCAACAGGCCGGCAGGCACCTGTTGCAGCGCAGCGTGCATTGGTCACGGTTTCATAATTATATCGTAATTACAATTTTGGCCGGCCCCGCCACGGCGCTGGGCCGCCCTCCATTCGCCGACGGAAAGCCTTATGCCTCAGGACTGGAACACGCTCGCCGACAACCGCCGGCAACGCCTGCAGCGCGCCGAAGGGCTGGCGCGCGGGCGCCTGGTGGAGGCCAAGGACGCGGTGGCGCTGCTGGAGGCGGTGATCGAGCCGGGCGACCGCGTGTGCGTGGAGGGCAACAACCAGAAGCAGGCCGATTTCCTGTCGCAGTGCCTGACCGAGGTCGATCCGGCGCGGGTGCACGGGTTGCACCTGTTGCAGTCGGTGCTGGCGCTGCCTTCGCACCTGGACGTGTTCGAGCGCGGCATCGCGCAGCGCCTGGATTTCTCCTTCTCCGGCCCGCAGGCGCTGCGTCTGGCGCGGCTGGTGGCCGACAAGCGCATCGAGATCGGCGCGATCCACACCTACCTGGAACTGTTCGGCCGCTATTTCGTCGACCTGACCCCGCGCGTGGCGCTGGTCGCGGCGCAGGCCGCCGACCGCCAGGGCAATCTCTACACCGGGCCGAACACCGAGGACACGCCGGTGATCGCCGAGGCCACCGCGTTCAAGGGCGGCATCGTCATCGCCCAGGTCAACGAGATCGTCGACACGCTGCCGCGCGTGGACATCCCGGCCGACTGGGTCGGCTACGTGGTGCAGGCGCCGCGCCCGCACTACATCGAGCCGCTGTTCACCCGCGACCCGGCGCAGATCTCCGAGATCCAGGTGCTGATGGCGATGATGGCGATCAAGGGCATCTACGCCGAATACGGGGTGGACCGGCTCAATCACGGCATCGGCTTCGACACCGCCGCGATCGAGCTGCTGCTGCCCACCTATGCCGAATCGCTGGGCCTGCGCGGCAAGATCTGCCGGCACTGGGCGCTGAATCCGCATCCGGCGCTGATCCCGGCGATCGAGTCGGGCTTCGTCAAGTCGGTGCACTCGTTCGGCTCGGAACTGGGCATGGAGAAGTACATCGCCGCGCGCGCCGACGTGTTCTTCGCCGGCCCGGACGGGTCGATGCGCTCCAACCGCGCGTTCTCGCAGACCGCGGGGCTGTACGCCTGCGACATGTTCATTGGCTCCACGCTGCAGATCGACCTGCAGGGCAACAGTTCCACCGCCACCCGCGACCGCATCGCCGGCTTCGGCGGCGCACCGAACATGGGCTCGGACGCGCGCGGCCGCCGCCACGGCAGCACCGCCTGGCTCAAGGCCGGGCGCGAGGCGGCGCGGCCGGGCGAGATGCCGCGCGGGCGCAAGCTGGTGGTGCAGATGGTGGAGACCTTCCGCGAACACATGGCGCCGGCCTTCGTCGACCGGCTCGATGCCTGGGAACTGGCCGAGCGCGCGAACATGCCGCTGCCGCCGGTGATGATCTACGGCGACGACGTCAGCCATGTGCTGACCGAAGAGGGCATCGCCAACCTGCTGCTGTGCCGCAGCGCCGAGGAGCGCGAACAGGCGATCCGCGGCGTGGCCGGCTACACCGCGGTGGGCCTGGGCCGCGACAAGCGCATGGTCGAGAACCTGCGCGACCGCGGCGTGATCCGCCGCCCCGAGGACCTGGGCATCCGCTTGCGCGACGCCAGCCGCGACCTGCTGGCCGCGCGCAGCGTCAAGGATCTGGTGCGCTGGTCCGGCGGCCTGTACGCGCCGCCGCAACGCTTCCGCAACTGGTAAGGGGCAATCGATGGAAACCCTTCGCTATCGCTACGACGGGCGCCTGGCGCCGAACGGCCGGCTCGACCACGTGCTGGTCGGCGTGGTGTCTTCCGGAAATCTGGAAGTGCTGATCGAACCGCAGGAGCTGGGTGGCGCGATGCAGATCGAGATCGTCACCGCCGCCGACGGCTTCGGCACGATCTGGCAGGCGGTGCTCGACGATTTCGCCGCGCGCCATCCGCTGCGCGACGTGCGCATCTCGATCAACGACGTCGGCGCCACGCCGGCGGTGGTCGGCTTGCGCCTGGACCAGGCGGTGGAAGCCTTGCAGGAGGATGCGTGATGCGTCGGAGTTCGGTCTTCGCCAGGCGTCGCGGCGCGCGCGCTGAGCTTTCTGTGGGAGGGGCTTCAGCCTCGACTGTGTCCGGAGCCGGCGACATGGTGGCTCCGTTGGTCGCGGCTGAAGCCGCTCCTACAGGGAGTGCTGGCCTTGCGGTAGGCGCTTCGGTTCCCAAGGCATTCGCAATGGCCGCGGTTCGGGCGTTGCTCGTCGCGACTGAAGTCGCTCCCACAAGGGATGCCTTGCCTGCGAGGAGTCTTGTGGAAGGGCCTTCAGTCCCGACTGTCTTCGGAGCCGGCGACATGATGGCTCCGTTGGTCGCGGCTGAAGCCGCTCCTGCAGGAAGTGCTGCCCTTGCGGGCGGCGCTTTGGTTCTGAGGGCATCCGCGGCGGCCGCGGTTCGGGCTTTGCTCGTCGCGACTGAAGTCGCTCCCACAAGGGATGCCTTGCCTGCGAGGAGCCCTGTGGGAGGGACTTCAGTCCCGACGCGATCCTCCGGCAGCGCCTGGATGGCGCGCGCCGCGAGCCAGACGCCTGCTGCAATGAACGATCGTCCCGCATTGCCCACCCGGCGCGTACGCCGCCCACACCGGAGCTGCGCATGAGCGCGATCCCGAACAACCGCCGCCCGCGCAGCTTCTACGAGGCCGATGCGCGCGCGCGCATCGACGGCTTGCTCGATCCGCGTTCGTTCCGCGAGTTCGTCGGTCCGCGCCAGCGCGCGATGAGTCCGCATCTTGCGCAGCTGGACCAGCCCGGCGCGTTCGACGACGGCATCGTCGTCGGCGAGGGCCGGCTCGACGGACGCACGGTGCTGATCGCCGCGCAGCAGGGCCAGTTCATGGGCGGAGCGGTCGGCGAGGTGCATGGCGCCAAGCTCACCGGGCTGCTGCAGCGCGCCGCGGCGACCACACCGGCGGCGGTGCTGCTGTTGCCCGATACCGGCGGCGTGCGCCTGCACGAGGCCAACGCCGGGTTGATCGCGATTTCCGAAATCATGCGCGCCGCGCTGGATGCGCGTGCCGCCGGGGTGCCGGTGCTGGCGCTGATCGGCAGCGGCAACGGCTGCTTCGGCGGCATGGGCATCGTCAGCCGCTGCTGCACGCGCATCGTCATGTCCGAGGAAGGACGGCTGGGTTTGTCCGGACCGGAAGTGATCGAGACCGTGCGCGGCGTGGAGGAATTCGATTCGCGCGATCGCGCGCTGGTATGGCGCGTGACCGGCGGCAAGCACCGCTACCTGCTCGGCGAGGCGCAGGCCCTGGTCGCCGATGCGGTCGAGGAGTTCCGCGCCGCGGCGATCGCCGCGTTGGCGGTGCCGCCGCCGGCCGAGGACGACGATGGCCTGGCGCGCATCGCCGCCGAACACGCCGCGCTGCGCCGGCGGCTGGAGACCTACGGCGACTGCCGCGACGGCGTGGACATCTGGCGCCGGCAAGGCATCGCCGATCCCGACGCGCTGCCGCTGCTGGACACCGCCGCCTTCCTTGCCGCCGTCGCCGACCGGAGCCCGTGATGGAACTGACCCCTCTGCTGCAGCAACTGTTCCCGCTCGGCCACCGCATCGAGGTGCATGACGGCGTGATCGGCGGCAGCGCCACCACGGCGCTGGGCGAGGTCACCGTGATCGGCAGCGCCGACAAACTGGAAGTGGGCGTGGAGCACGCGCTGGCGCTGGCCGCCGCGGTGCTGGACAGCACCCGCACACACCCGCAGCGGCCGATCGTGATGCTGGTCGATACCGCCGGCCAGCGGCCTTCTCGCAAGGACGAATTGCTGGGCATCAACGGCTATTTCGGCCATCTGGCGCAGTGCCTGGACCTGGCGCGGCGCCGCGGCGCGCGGCTGCTCACGCTGGTCTACGGCGAGTCGGTCAGCGGCGGCTTCCTGGCCTTCGGGCTGATGGCCGACGCGATCTACGCGTTGCCCGAGGCGCAGGTGCGGGTAATGGACCTGCGTGCGATGGCACGGGTCACCAAGCAGCCGTTGGAGAAGCTGCAGGCATTGAGCAAGAGTTCGCCGGTGTTCGCGCCGGGCGTGGAGAACTACGTGGCGATGGGCGCGGTGCAGGCGGTGTGGACCGGCGATCTGGCGCAAGCGCTGGTCGCCGCGCTGCAGGCGCCGCTGCTGGGCGACATGCGCGCGCAACGCGGCGCCGAGCGCAACGGCCGCCTGCTCGCCGCGCCGATCGCCGCGGAGGTCGCCGCCGGCCATGCATGAGCCGCTTGCCCGGCACGATCTGGTCTGGCTGGCAGCAGATGCGCCTTGGCAGGCGCGCACGCCGGGCGCGCAGGCGCGTCTGCGCGACTGGCTCGCTGCCGGCCATCCGGCGATCGTCGCGCGCGGCGATCGCAGCGACGACGCGCAGGCGCTGCGCCTCGGCGTGCCGTTGCCGCCGGCCGAGGGCAAGCAGCGGCTGTCGTTGTCGGTCGAGCGCGATGCGGTGCTGCGGCAGCGCGCAGCGCTGACGCTGGACGAGGTCTGCGCGCAGGTGCAGGCACCGCCGGAGTGGCAACCGCCGCTGCACGACCTGCAGGCGCTGTCCGCCACGCATGGTTTGACCCCGCGCGTGTTCGGCGCCTTCGCCTGGCAGGCGCTGACCGGGTTGCGCTACGTGCATGCCGGCTCGGACATCGACCTGCTGTGGCAGCTGCCCACGCCGGCGCAGGCGGGCGCACTGCTCGCCGACCTGGCGCGCTGGGAGCAGCGCCACGGCCACCGTGTCGACGGCGAGGTGCTGCTGCCCGACGGCAGCGCGGTGAGCTGGCGCGAACTGGCCGGCGACAGCGCGCAACTGCTGGTCAAGGCGCTGCGCGACTGCCGGCTGCAGCCGCGCGCAACGCTGCTGCAGGCGTGGGGGGCATGATGGAACTGCAGGCGCTGCGCGGCGTGGAAGACGGCTGCTTCCCGGCATCGTCGGCGCCCGCAGCAGCCGACGTGTCGGCACCAGAAGCGGTCGGGGCTGAAGCCCCTCCCACAGTGCATGCAGCCGGCCATCCGCGAGCCCCTGTAGGAGCGGCTTCAGCCGCGACGAACGAAGCCGCGATCTTCCCGATGCCGGAAGCGGTCGGGCCTGAAGCCCCTCCCACAGTGCATGCAGCCGGCCATCCGCGAGCCCCTGTAGGAGCGGCTTCAGCCGCGACGAACGAAGCCGCGATCTTTCCAATACCGGAAACCGTCCGGACCGAAATCCCTTCCACAGTGCATGCGGCCGGCCATCCGCAAGTCCCTGTAGGAGCAGCTTCAGCCGCGACGAACGAAGCCACGATCTTTCCGATGCCGGAAGCGGTCCGGGCTGAAGTCCCTCCTGCAACGCATGTAGCCGGCCATCCGCAAGCCCCTGTAGGAGCGGCTTCAGCCGCGACGAACGAAACCGCGGTCTTTCCGGTACCGGAAGCGGTCAGGGCTGAAGTTCCTCCTGCAGCGCATGTGGCCGGCCATCCGCGAGCCCCTGTAGAAGCGGCTTCAGTCTCGACGAACGAAGTGAGAATCCCTGGTGATTTTGCTTGTCTGTCGTGGCTGAAGCCGCTCCTACAGTGCAGCCTGCGAGCAGGCCGCAAGTCCCTTGTGGGAGCGACTTCAGTCGCGACGAGTGAAGCAATGGAGGTGCTGCGGCCTGACCGCGTCGGGACTGAAGTCCCTCCCACAGTGCGCCCGGCGAACAGCCCGCAAGTTGATGTAGGAGCGGCTTCGGCCGCGACGAACGAAGCCGAGGTCTTTCCAGCCCCGCAAACGGCCGGGACCGAAGCCCCTCCCTCAGGGCTCGTCGCACGCACGGCATCCCCTGTGGGAGCGACTTCAGTCGCGACGAACGAAGCCCGAGCAGCGACGGCGCAATTCGCCAGCCATCCCCGAGCGACTGCGGCCGCAGCCAATACAGCGGCGACCGCTCCACACCGCCTGGCCCTGCCGCACGGCCTCGGCCGTCTCGCCGTCGCCAGCCTGCATGCCGAGCTGGCCTGCGCGCCGAAGCCCGGGCTGGTCACGCCGTTCGATCGCGGCAGCCACGACGACATGGATGCCGGTACCTTCCTGCGCAGCCTGTTCACGTTGCGCGGCTACTTCGTCGCGATCGCCGCCGCCGGTGCCGCCGACGCGCCGTTCGCCACGCTACGCCAGCTCGGCATCGGCGCCGAGCGCGCCATGCTGCGCGCCACCGATGGCATCAACACACACCGCGGTGCGATCTTCAGCCTGGGCCTATTGGTCGCCGCGGCCGCGCGGCTGCGCACGCACACCGCGATGACGCCCGCCGGCGAAGCGGTCTGCGCCGCGGTCGGCGCATGGCGCGAGGCGCTGCTGGATGCGCCGCTGGACCCGAGCAGCCATGGCCAGCGCATGCGTCGCCTGCATGGCGTCGCCGGCGTGCGCGAGCAGGCCGCCGACGGCTTCCCGCTGCTGCGCGAGGTGGCGCTGCCGGCGCTGCGCGGTGCGCTGCGTGCCGGTCTCGCGCGCGACGCCGCCATGGCGCAGGCCCTGCTGCAGCTGATCGCGCGCACCGACGATCTGAACCTGCTGCATCGCGGCGGCCGCGAGGGCCTGCGCTTCGCGCAACGCAGCGCACACGCCTTCCTCGACGCCGGCGGCGCGCTGCAACCGGACTGGCGCCAGCAGCTCGCGCGCCTCGGCGACGCCTTCGTCGCACGCCGGCTCAGCCCGGGCGGCAGCGCCGACCTGCTCGCCTGCGCCTGGTTCCTGCTCCGCCAGGAGCAGCCATGAGCCTGGCGCTGCTATGCCCGGGGCAGGGCGCGCAACATCCGGCGATGTTCGACTACAGCGCCGGCGTGCCTGCGGCGGAGGCGGTGCTGGCCGCGGCGGCGCAGGTGCTCGGCGCCGATCCGCGTGCACTGGCCGGCAGCGATGCGCGCTACGACAACGCGATCGCGCAGCCGCTGGTGTGCGCCGCGGCGCTGGCCAATGCCGCGGCGCTGTTGCCGCAGTTGCCGGCGCCGGCGCTGGTGCTCGGCTACAGCATCGGCGAGCTGGCCGCGCACGCGCTGGGCGGCGGCCTGGACGCGCCGGCCTGCCTGGCGCTGGCGGTGCAGCGCGCGCAGCGCATGGATGCGGCCAGCCGCAACGGCGACGGCCTGATCGCGGTGCAGGGCCTGCTGCGCGATGCGGCCGAGGCGCTGTGCGCGCAGAGCGGCCTGCACCTGGCCATCGTCAACGGCGACGACCATCTGATTCTCGGCGGCCATGCCGATGCGCTGGCGCAGGGCGAGCGCCAGGCGCGTGCGCAGCGCGCGCGGGTCACGCGCCTGCCGGTGGCGGTGGCCGCGCACACGCCGCTGCTGGCGGACGCGGCGCAGGCGTTCGCGGCCGACCTGCGCGCCGCGCCGCTGGCCGCGCCGCGCGCCACGCTGCTGGCGGGCATCGACGGACACCGCATCGGCGATCGCGACGACGCCATCGCTGCCTTGTCGGCGCAGCTGGCGACGACGCTGGACTGGGCCGGGACGCTGCGCCAGGCCGCCGAGCGCGGCGTGCGCGTGTTCCTGGAACTGGGGCCAGGCTGCGCGCTGGCGCGCATCGCGCGCGCGCTGCTGCCCGAGTGCCAGGCGCGCTCGGTGGAAGAGTTCGGCAGCCTGGCCGCGGCGGCGGCCTGGGTGCGGCAGGCGGAGCAACGCATGCAGTGATGCAGCCGTGGCGGCGTTGGGGGCGGCGATGGGAGCCGTCGCGCCGCAACGGAGTTGGCAGTTGGCGATCGACCCAGGGTGGCGGGTGGCCATTCGCGGCAGTGGTACGGATCCAGCAAGCTCGGGAGGGCGCATGAGTCCACAAATCGCGACGATCATCGGCTTGATCGTCATGTTCATCGTGGCCACCGCGTTGCCGGTCAACATGGGCGCAGTCGCGTTCGCGTTGGCCTTCATCGTCGGTGGCGTCTGGGTCGGCATGGACGGGAAGGAGGTCTTGGCCGGGTTCCCCGGCGACCTGTTCCTGACCCTGGTCGGCATCACCTATCTGTTCGCGATCGCGCGCAACAACGGCACCATCGATCTGTTGGTGCATTGGGCGGTGCGCGCGGTCCGCGGCAAGATCGTGGCGATCCCGTGGGTGATGTTCGTGGTCACCGCGGTGCTGACCGCGTTCGGCGCGCTGGGACCGGCGGCGGTGGCGATCATCGGTCCGGTCGCGCTGCGCTTCGCCAAGCAGTACCGGATCAATCCGCTGCTGATGGGCCTGCTGGTGATCCACGGCGCGCAGGCCGGCGGTTTCTCGCCGATCAGCGTGTACGGCGGCATCACCAACAAGGTGGTGGAAAAGGCCGGGCTGGACGTCACCGAGATGGCGGTGTTCCTGACCAGCCTCGGCTTCAACCTGCTGATGGCGCTGATCTGCTTCTTCGCCTTCGGCGGGCTGGCGCTGCTGCGGCGCGGCCAGGCGCCGTCGCTGGCCACGGCCGAGTACGTGCCGGTGGGCGACCAGTCTTCGCACCGCCAGTTCGCGATCGAAGGCCACGGCGCGCTGCTGTCGGCCGGCGGCGGCACCCTGTCGACCGATCCGGCGGCGCTGGAGGCGGTGAGCCTGAACCGCGATCGCGTGCTGACCCTGTTCGGCCTGCTCGGCCTGGGTATCGCTTCGCTGATCTACAACCTCAACGTCGGCCTGGTCTCGATCACGGTGGCGGTGGTGCTGGCGCTGCTATCGCCGAAGGCGCAGAAGGGCGCGGTGGACGGCATCAGCTGGTCCACGGTGCTGCTGATCAGCGGCGTGGTCACCTACGTGGCGGTGCTGCAGGAGAGCGGGGCGGTGGACTACATCGGCAACGGCGTGTCCAGCATCGGCATCCCGCTGCTCGGCGCCTTGCTGGTGTGCTACGTCGGCGGCATCGTCTCCGCGTTCGCCTCCTCGGCGGCGGTACTGGGCGCGACCATCCCGCTGGCGGTGCCGTTCCTGCTGCAGGGCCACCTCGGCGCGGCCGGCGTGATCTGCGCGCTGGCGATTTCCTCCACGGTGGTGGACGTGAGTCCGTTCTCGACCAACGGCGCGCTGGTGGTGGCCTCGGCCGCGCCGGACGAACGCGAGTCGCTGTACAAGCGCTTCCTGATCTACAGCGGCCTGGTGGTGCTGTTCGGCCCGCTGCTGGCATGGCTGCTGCTGGTGGTGCCGGGGTGGCTGTGAGGCCGGGATTGGGGATTCGGCATTGGGGATTGGTTAGAGCGGATCGCGGTTGCTGATCCAACGTGAGTTGCACAAAAAGCGCCGGCCCTTGGGTCGGCGCTTTTTTGTGCATAGTTTCAACCAACGCATCAGCTCATCGGCGCAGCAGATGCTGCCGTTACGAATCCCGAATCTCCAATCCCTAATCCCGGCCGCTAGGCAACGGCGCCGGCACATTGAGCTTGCCGCCGGCGGCCACGTACATCGCCAGCGCGTTGCCCTGGCTTTGCAGGTGTCGGTTCATGGTGCGCTCGGCGCCTTCGGCGTCGCCGCGACGGAAGCAGTCCATCAGTTCGCGGTGCTCGGACAGCGATTGCTGCATGCGTCCGGGCGCCAGCAGTTGGCGTCCGCGGTGCATCTTGAGGATGCGGTGCAGGTCGTGGGTGACGCGGATCAGCCACGGATTGCCGGCGAATTCCTGCACCGATTCGTGGATCAGGTAGTTCTGCCGGTAGTACTCGGCCAGGTCGCCTTCGTCGGCGGCCTGCTCCATGCGCGCATGCAGCGTTTCCAGCCGCGCCAGGCCGGCGGCGTCGACCTTGCGCACCGCCTCGTAGGCGCAGCGGCCTTCCAACAGCGCCATTACCGGGAACAACTCGTTGAGGTCTTCCAGGTTCAACCGGGTCACACGCGCGCCGCGGCCGGGTTCGATCTGCACCAGGCCTTCGGCGGCGAGCAGCTTGAGGCTCTCGCGCAGCGGGGTGCGGCTGATGCCCAGTTCGGCGACCAGCGCCGGCTCGTCGATCCACTCGCCCGGCGGCAGCACGTAGTCGTAGATCTTCTGCCGCAGCCGCTCGGCCACGTCTTCGTACAGCGCCACGCGCTTGCGCGGTGTGCGGGTGTCGGGCGCGAGGGTCATCGGCGGGTCGAAGCGCTCTGTAGCCTGTGGTGGCGATAGCGACATTCTAGCGGCCGGCGGGAAACGACGCCGCTGCGGCATTTCCCGCGGGCACGGGCTATTTGCCTTTCTTCTTGTCCGGGCGCTGCGACAGTGCCGATCCTGCGGCGGTCTTGCTGTCCTTGCCGGTGCGCCCGTCCTTGAGCACCTTGGATGTCGCCTTGCCGGCCTTGACGCCGGTTTTCTCGTTGTTGGCCATGTGCGCTCTCCATGAGCGCCGCGGTTGCGGCAGACCACTGCATGCGCTTGGCCGCGTCGAGGGCGTGTCATGAAAAGCGCAACGATTCACGCGGGTTTGCGCGCTGCATGGGCAAGGTAGGCACTGGCAAACCAGGAGCACCCCATGACCCCGACGCGCATCACGATCCGGCTTCCGATTCTCGCGGCGCTCGCCGCCATGGCGCTGAGCGGCTGCGGCAAGCCTGGCGACCAGGCGTCGCGCACCGCCCCGGCGACCTCGCCGGCACCGACCGCCGCGCCGGTCGGCGGCGAAAGCGGACGCGAGGCGATCGCCGGCGACGCGTCGGCCAAGGCGATGCTGCAAGTGCTGGAAGGCAATGCGGTGGCGTTGTCGCAGCAGGCGCTGTCGCGCAATGTCAGCGGCAGCGTCGCCGATTTCGCCCGCGAGGTGGTCGCCGCGCACCAGGGCGCCGCGGCCGCGGACGCTGGCAAGGGCGGACCCGGCGATGCGGAGAAGATCGCCGCGCAGGCGGCCAAGGGCAAAGCGCAATTGCAGGCGCTGGATCAGCAGAAGGACGCATCGGCCTACATGAACGCCTACATGGCGACGATGGTGCGCAGCTATTCCGACGCGCTTAACGTGATCGATGCCGAGCTGGTGCCGGCGGCGCAACAGGACGCGACGAAGCAGGAACTGCAGCAGGCGCGCAAGCGCATCGCCGAGCAACTGGAGCGCGCGCAGGCGCTGGCGTCGGCGCGGTACTGAGCGGATCTACGCGAGGCTGCGCCCGTACCCTCATCCGCCCCTGCGGGGCACCTTCTCCCGCTGGGAGAAGGGAACAGCCTCAGCCCCTCTCCCGTCGGGAGAGGGGTTGGGGTGAGGGGAGGGTATACGGCGCGAAGCGTCTCGCGGAGTTAGGGTGCACGAGGCTTCGCCCGTACCCTCATCCGCCCCTGCGGGGCACCTTCTCCCGCTGGGAGAAGGGAACAACCTAGCCCCTCTCCCACCGGGAGAGGGGTTGGGGTGAGGGTACGGCGCGCAGCGTCTCGCGGAGTTTGGGTCACGAGGCTTCGCCCGTACCCTCATCCGGCCCTGCGGGCCACCTTCTCCCGCTGGGAGAAGGGAACAGCCTAGCCCCTCTCCCACCGGGAGAGGGGTTGGGGTGAGGGTACGGCGCGCAGCGTCTCGCGGAGTTTGGGTGCACGAGGCTTCGCCCGTACCCTCATCCGGCCCTGCGGGCCACCTTCTCCCGAGGGAGAAGGGATAGCCGTTAGCCCCTCTCCCCTCGGGAGAGGGATCGGGGTAAAGCTGTCGTGGTCAAATTTCCGCAGCCATACGCCAGGGAACAACCCCTAACCGCCCGCGCTGTCCGCAGCTGCCGCGAGCGGTGCCGGCCGTTCCTCGCGACCATCCGGGTGGCGCGCGAAGCGGTTTGGATCGCTCCCGTGCACCGGCGCCTCGTCCTTCCAGGGCCAGCCGCCGAACTGGGTGCGGCGGTAGTCGGCCATGGCCTGTGCGATCTCGGCCTGGGTGTTCATCACGAAGGGGCCATGTTGCGCGACCGGTTCGGCGATCGGCCGGCCCTGCAGCACCAGGAACTCGCTCTCGACCGCAGCGCCGTTGACCAGTTCGACCGCCTGATCGGCGCGCAGCTCGATGGCGGCGTGGCGTGTCACCTCGCGTGCGCCCACGGTCACCGAGGCGCCCTTGAAGAAGTACAGGCTGCGGCGCGTGTCCCGGCCTTGCGCGGCGGGCAGCGTCCAGCGTGCGCCGGGCGCCATGCGGATCGTCCAGATGGCGACGTCGGCATCGTCCTGCGCGGCCCACGAATCCGGCGGCGGCGCGAGTGGGCCGCCGGCCGTGCCGGGCGCGGCATCGACGGGGCCGATGCGGCCAGCCACGCAGGCCACGTCGGTGGTGCGGCCGGCGTCGTCGGTGGCGGTGAAGCGCGGCAAGTCCTGCGCCCAGAACATGGTGAAGTGCGGCGCCACCATCTTGCTGCGCGCCGGCAGGTTGAGCCAGATCTGGAACAGCTCCAGCGGGTTGGGCGCCGCGGCGTCGAGCAACGGGAACATTTCCGAATGGACGACGCCGGCACCGGCCGTCAGCCACTGCACGTCGCCGGCGCCGAAGCGCGCTGCCGCGCCGAGCGAGTCGGAATGGTCGATGAGGCCCTGGCGCACGATGGTCACGGTCTCGAAGCCGCGGTGCGGGTGACCGGGAAAGCCGGGGACGTCGCTGCCGTGATACATGCTCCAGCCGTCCTTGCGGCTGAAGTCCTGGCCGATGGCGCGGCCTTCGAGCGACACCGCCGGACCCATCGCGCCGTTGCCGGCGGGGTAGGCGTCGTCGTGATAGACGCAGAACAGGAACGGATCGATGGTTTCCCAGGGAAAGCCGAGCGGCTTGATCTGGACGACGGGGTCGGTCATGAAGGTGTCCTTGATGCGGGCGCGGCTGGGAGGCAGCGGCAATTGATCGAATATGGCGCGCGCTCGGCGGAATGGAAGGCCGGTGCGGAGGACATCCTGTCCCGCATGTAGAACGCGAACGCGGCGATGCGGTCCCTGCCGCAGTCGCTGCGCGACAACTGCTTCGGTAGCGACAGGCTGCGCGAGCAGCGCTCGCGCTGTCGGGTCGCCGCGGCGGCCTGCGTTGCCCGTGCCGATCCGTTGCCGCCGCTGCGGCGCGTCGGACGCATGGCAGGGGATGGCCGCCAATGCCGACGCTGACGCCTTGGGCGGTACAGATGGCGGTGGCTGGCGATGGCGTCTCTCTCCAAGCCGATTACACACCTGTGGGAGCGACTTCAGTCGCGACGCGCTTTCCCGGTAACGCCCGTCGCGACTGAAGTCGCTCCCACACAGTGTTTCCCGGCGTCCTCCACTCCCGGGTGGGCAGTGTCGGCCCGGAAGGAAACGCTGCGCGCACCGTCACGGACCGCAACGCGGCGAAGGCCGATCATCGCGGTTCCCCCGCGTTCCGCGCCCGCGTGGCGCTGCGCCTTTGCCCAGGTTCCCGCCATGTCCCCGACCTCCGCCGTGCCGCTCCCCGATTCGATGATCGCGATCGAGATCCGCCAACCCGGCGAGCCGGAGGTGCTGGTGCCGGTGCGCCTGCCGCTGCCGCATCCGGGCCGCGGCGAACTGCTGGTGCGGGTGGCCGCGGCCGGGGTCAACCGCCCCGACGTGATGCAGCGCCGCGGCAGCTATCCGCCGCCGCCGGGCGCCTCGCCGCTGCCCGGGCTGGAGTTCGCCGGCGAGGTGGTGGCGCTGGGCGAGGGCGTGGAGCGCTATCGGCTTGGCGATGCGGTGTGCGCGCTGGTCGCCGGCGGCGGCTATGCCGAGTACGCGGTGGTGCACGAACGCAACGCGCTGCCGGTGCCGTCGCCGTTGAGTCTGGCTGAGGCCGCGGCATTGCCGGAGACCTTCTTCACGGTGTGGGCCAACGTGTTCCAGCGTGGCCGCCTGCAGGCCGGCGAGACCATGCTGGTGCATGGCGGCACCTCCGGCATCGGCAGCGTCGCCACGCTGCTGGGCACCGCGTTCGGCGCGCGGGTGATCAGCACCGTCGGCTCGGCCGACAAGCGCGCGGCCAGCCTGGCGCTGGGCGCGGAGGCGGCGATCCTGTACCGCGAAGAGGACTTCGTCGCCGAGACCCTGCGCCTGACCCATGGCCGCGGCGCCGACCTGATCGTGGACCTGCTCGGCGGCGACTACCTGCCGCGCAACTACCAGGCCGCGGCGCTGGACGGGCGCATCGTGCAGATCGGCATCCAGCAGGGCAAGGTCCGCGACCTGGACCTGATGCCGCTGCTGGCCAAGCGCCTGACCCACACCGGCTCGACCCTGCGCCCGCGCTCGGTGATGGAGAAGGCGGCGATCGCGCGCGAGCTGGAGCAGCAGGTGTGGCCGCTGCTCGAACAGGGCCGTATCAAGCCGCAACTGGACCGCTGCTTCCCGCTGGCCGAGGCGGCGCAGGCGCACGCGCGGATGGAATCCAGCGCGCATATCGGCAAGATCGTGCTGCTGACGCAGGCGGGGGCGGGGCAGTGAGCCGGGGGCGGTGAGTGCCTGTCGCGGCTGAAGCCGCTCCTGCAGTGGGGTCGTATGGCGGTGCAGGCGGAATGCCGGCGGGCAGGCCCGGCGCAGTGAGCGAGGTGCCATGAGCGCCTGCAGGCGTCGGTACACCGCGAGCCCGCCCCTGTAGGAGCGGCTTCAGCCGCGACAGGCACCCCGCCGCGCCATCGGCGCGCCCGCCACGGCCGCGCCGCTGGCTCCGTTCAAGCCCCACCCCGTATATTGCGCCGCACGCGCGGTGGTCCGCGCCTGACTGCCGGTCCTCGCGTGCGCTCTCCGTTCCGTTCCGCCTTGCCGATGCCATTGCTGCGCTGCGCGCTGCTGGCGCTGTTGCTGTGCCTGTGCGCGGCGGCGGGCGCGCAGCCGCAGGACGCGCCGCAGGCGCCCGACCCGCAGGCCCTGCTGGAAGGCGCCGAGCAGACGCTGCAGGACGCGCGGCGCGGCATGGACGCCGCCGATCCGACCGCGCTGCGCGAACTGCTCGACAAGGTCGCCGATGCGCAGCGCGATGCCGATGCCGCGGTCGCGGCGCTGACCCCGCAGTTGGCCCAGGTCGATGCGCGCCTGCAGCAGCTCGGCGAGGCCGTCGCGGGCGAGGCCAGCGACATCGCCGCGCAACGCAAGGACCTGGCCAAGCAGCGCGCGCCGCTGGATTCGGGGATCAAGCGCGGCAGGCTGCTGGCGGTGGAGGCCAAGCAGCTCGGCGAGCAGATCGAAGGCGTGCAGGCCGAGCACTTCAGCCAGGAACTGTCGCTGCGCTCGGCCTCGCCGCTGTCGCCGGCGCTGTGGCGGCAGATCGCCAGCGATTTCCCCGACGACCGCGAACGCCTGCTCGACCTCTACCGCCTCGGTGCGCAGGCGCTGGACGCGGCGATCGCCAAGAATGGCGCCAGGGGGCTGGGCATCGGCGTGGCCATCGCGTTGGTGCTGCTGTTCCCGTTGCGCTACCTGCTGCGCTGGCTGGGCAAGCGCTATGCGGTCTCGCGCGCGCCTGGCAGCCGCCTGCGCCGCTCCGGGCTGGCGCTGTGGTTCCTGCTGCTGGGCACGCTGACGCCGGGCCTGGCTGCGCTGGTGCTGGCCGAGAGCCTGCGCAGCATCGGCGCGGTGCCGGCGAAGCTGGAGATCGTGGTGCATGGCTTCCTCGTGTACAGCTTCGCCGCCGCGTTCATGGGCTCGCTGGGCGCCAGCGTGCTGCTGCCGAACCAGCCGTCGTGGCGGCTGTTCCCGATCGACGACGCCACCGCGCGGCGCCTGCGCAAGTTCACCTGGGCCACCGCGACGCTGGCCTGGCTCAGCAGCATGCTGCTGGTGATCAATCGGGCCAGCCTGACCAGCGAATCGGCCACGTTCGCCGCCGAGGGTGTCATCGCGCTGGTCTATGCGGTGCTGATCCTGGCGATCCTGACCAGCCTGTCGCGGCTGCGCCGGCGCCAGTACGCCGAGGCCGCGGCGCAGGCGCTGGCCAACGCGCAACCGCCGCCGCCGGGACAGCATGGCGGCGTGCTGGCGCTGGTCGGCATGCTGGTGCGGGTGGTGGTGGTGGTGGCCTTGCTGGCCTCGCTGCTGGGCTATCTGCACCTGGGCCTGTTCATCACCCGGCAGATCATCTGGATCACCATGATCGTCGGCGCGATCCGCCTGCTGATGACCTTCGCCGACGACTTCGCGCTGTGGCTGTTCGCCAGCGAAGGCCGCATCGGGCGCGCCGCCAATGGCGCGTTCGGGGTACGCGCCAGCCGCCTGGAGCAGGCCGGCGTGCTGACCTCGGCGCTGCTGCGCGTGGTCTTGCTGCTGATCGGCCTGGGCGCGCTGCTGATGCCGTTCGGGACCAACGTGTCGACCCTGACCGACTGGTTCTCGGTGCTGACCCAGGGCATTCCGATCGGCAAGGGCCACCTGTATCTGGGCGACGTCGTCCGCGCGGTATTGGTGCTGGGCCTGGGCCTGCTGGCGATGCAGTACATTCATGGCTGGCTGACCCAGACCTACCTGCCCAAGACCGAACTGGACGACGGCTCGCGCAATTCGGTCAGCACCGTGGCCCGCTACGCCGGCATCCTGTTCGCGGCGTTGTGCGCGCTGGCGGCGTCGGGCATCGAGGTGGCGCAGATCGCGCTGGTGGTCAGCGCGCTGTCGGTCGGCATCGGCTTCGGCCTGCAGTCGATCATCCAGAACTTCGTGTCTGGCTTGATCCTGCTGGCCGAGCGCCCGGTCAAGATCGGCGACTGGGTCAAGATCGGCGACCAGGAAGGCGACGTGCGCAAGATCAGCGTGCGCTCCACCGAGATCCAGGTCGGCGACCGCTCCACGCTGATCGTGCCCAACTCCGAACTGATCACCAAACCCCTGCGCAACATGACCCTGGCCGGTCCGCTGGGCCGGGTGCAGATCCAGTTCGCGGTGTCGCTGGGCACCGACGTGGTCAAGCTGCGCGAACTGCTGATGCAGCTCTACGCCGCGCACCCGGGCGTGCAGGAGGACCCGGCGCCGTCGGTGTTCATCGATTCCATCGCCAGCGGCCACGTCACCCTCAACAGCTTCGCCTACGTGGCCAATCCGCGGCTGGTCTACGGCACCCGCAGCGACCTGTTCTTCAGCCTGCTGCAGCGCCTGGCCGAAGAGGGCATCGCGTTGGAATCGCCGCAGGAGGTCAAGCTGTTGCGTGATCCGAGGGAGTAGCGGGACTCGGGACTCGGGACTCGGGACTCGGGATTTTCGCAAGTTCGCCGCTTTTTTGCTTTTCTGTGGGAGGGGCTTTAGCCCCGACGCGTTACCGGTAAGGCGTCGGGGCTAAAGCCCCTCCTACAGAAAAGCGGTTGCGCCGGAGCGAAAAAGGGCCGCTTTTTCTTAAAAAAAGCGGCCCTTTTTGCATCAAATCGCTTGACAGGAATTTGCCCCGCGGCATCATCCTGCCGTCCCGAGTCCCGAGTCCCGAGTCCCGAGTCCCGAGTCCCGAGTCCCGAGTCCCGAGTCCCGAGTCCCGAGTCCCGAGTCCCG
>NZ_JAVDSZ010000021.1:0-29815 GCF_031455575.1 Xanthomonas sp. 1678
CGCCACCGCCGCGCCGCGGGGTTGGCACCGCCATGTGCGCTCTTTCCCGTCCGCCTGCACACGCCACTGTTGGGGCGGCTTCAGCCGCGACAGGCTTTCTCGGTAAGGCCTGTCGCGGCTGAAGCCGCTCCTACAAAGACCCTGAACCTTGGTGGTTCACCCAGGGCCTGTCGCCACGATGCGGGTAGGCGCTAGCGCAGCAGGTCGCCATGCACGACGCACTCGCCGTCGCTGCGCGCCGGGCCCGGGGCGTCGTACAGCACCAGCCAGCTCGGCACGCCCGCGGTCAGCGCCGGCGGCAGGCTGCACAGCGCTTCGGCGCGGTCGCTGTCCTCGCCGTGCGGCAACACCAGCGACTTGACCAGCTCGCGCTGGAACCGCACCGGCGCGCGGTTGTCGGCCAACGCGGTGCGCGCGCCCGGCCAGCGGAACAGGCGGATCTCGCCGTTCAGCACCATGGTCGGGCCGGCCAGCAGATACAGGTCGTCGCCGTGGAAATGCAGGTCGCGCACGCCCAGCCCGCCCAGTTGCAGGAAATGCTTGCGCAGCAAGGTGCCCTCTGCGTCCAGCGGCACCAGCCGCAGGTGGTCGTGGTGAGCTTCCACCGCGATCTCCAGCAGCCCGGCCCAGCCGCGCAGCACCGGGCCGCGCAGGCCCAGCAGCAGGCGCTGGCCGTCCACCGCCATGCCTTCGATGTCGAAGCCGTTGTCCTTGCCGGGGATCTTCAGGTAGGCGCCGAAATGCGGATCGTCTTCTAGCAGCGCGGTGAGCTGGTTGTGCTTGGCGTCGCCCT
This sequence comes from Xanthomonas sp. 1678, assembly GCF_031455575.1. NCBI lineage: Bacteria > Pseudomonadati > Pseudomonadota > Gammaproteobacteria > Lysobacterales > Lysobacteraceae > Xanthomonas > Xanthomonas sp. 1678. The sequence continues at coordinate 794 of NZ_JAVDSZ010000021.1, forward strand.
TCAGCCGCAGCGCGCGGCGGCCGTCGGCGGCTTCGCGCACCAACTGCGGCGCGCCGTCGGCGTCGTGCTCGATCGGCAGGCAGGCGAGCAGGCGGCGGTTGGCGTCGAGCTTGAGCTTGGCCAGGCGCTTGCCGTTGTCGGCGTCGTCGCGGTCGGGCTTGGCGTTCTTGCGCTTCATGCCGTGCGAACCGACCACCCACAGGTAGCCGGGCGACAGCGCCATGCCCTCCAGGTCGGCCTCGTCGTCGCGGTCGCCGGGCAGGTCGAGCAGATCGCCCAGCGCGAAACTGCGGCCTTCGCCGAAGCGCAGCGTTTCCTCGCCGACCGGCGCCAGCGCGTGCAGGCGGTCGACCGCGCAGGCCTCGTCGCCGGCCACCCACAGCCAGTCGTCGGTGAAGGCGGCGCCGGACAGGTTGGCGTGGACCAGCGCGCCGGGCGCGAATTCGAGGCGCACGGCGTGCGGCTGCAGGGTCTTGGGCATGGGGCGATGGGCCGGTAGCGGAGCGGAGGCGACAGCAGAACGCATCGTGCGTTCGGATGGCGTGTGCTGCACGGGCACGGGGCAGCCGCGGCGCGAGACGATCGCACGCTCGGCGCCACGCCGGGTGCGGCAAGCGGAGGCGGGTCCCATGCGCGGCATCGCGGCGCGCCTAGGCGTCTGTGCGGCTACGTGCGCGCGCGTGGGCAGCGCAATCCAAAGCAGCCGGCACAACGCGCACAACCGCCTCGCTCCTCCGCTCCGTTTCCGCGCACACGATTGCCGAGTACGCGTTCGAGCGCCGCGGCGATGCCGGCCGCGCCAGCCAGCGCTACTGGAAGCCGCCCAGCTCCGCGCGCACGATGGCCGGCGCCAGCTGGCCGCGCCAGTCGCGGTCGTTGGCGACCTGGGCGCTGGCGCGGCTGGCCTCGAACGCGTCGAAATCCAGTTCGGCCACCGCCCAGACCTGCTCGCCCCGGGTCTGCGCGACGATGCCGTCAGCCGGGAAACCGGCGTCCATCGGCGCGTAGATCGCGGCCTCGCCGGTGTTCACGTCCAGCGCCGGGCTCCATTCGGCCAGCCCGGCGGTCACCGATTGGGCGACGAAGATGCGGTTCTCCAGCGCGCGCGCCAGGCAGCCGACGCGCACGCGGGTGGCGCCGGCCTCGGTGTCGGTGCAGCTGGGCACCACCAGCAGCCGCGCGCCGGCCTCGTACTGGGCGCGCACCGGCAGCGGGAACTCGCTGTCGTAGCAGACCGCCACGCCGGCGCGCACGCCGTCGGCGGCGAACACCTTCAACGCGTCGCCGCCGTCGATCAGGCCGGTGGCCTTCTCGAAGCCGGTCAGCTGCAGCTTGTCCTGCCAGCCGTGGCTGCCGTCGGGCGCGAACCAATAGGCGCGGTTGCGGTAGCGGCCCTCGCCGCTGGCCAGCAGGAAGCTGCCGGCGACCAGATGCAGGCGATGCCGCTGCGCCAGCTGCGCGAACAGCGCCAGGTACTGCGGATGCAGCGCCTGGATCGCCGCCAGCGACGCCGGCAGGTCCGCGGCCACGGCCGAGTCGAAGGTCGCGGCCAGTTCCAGCGACAGGTATTCGGGCAGTACCGCCAGCTGCGCACCGGCCTGCGCGGCCTGGCCGATCAGGGCCGCCTGCTTGTCGGCGAAGGCGGCGAAATCGACCGGCGCACCGATCGGGTACTTGGCGACAGCGATCTTCATGCGGCGGGCTCCAGTGGGCGGGTCCAGAAACTCAGGCTGTGCGTGATCTCGCCGCGGTCCAGCTCCTCCCACGGCAAGTGCATGCGCAACGCCGGCTGCGGTTGGTAGCCGCGCTTGCGCCAGAACACATCGTTGCCGCGATAGCCGGGCGGGCGCCGCGGATCGTCGGGATCGCGGTCCACCGCGCAGAACGCGGTCAGGCGGAAGCGGCCGAGCGCGCGCGCATGCGCCTCGCGCTGATCGAAGAAGGCGTGGCCGACGCCGCGGCCGCGATACGCCGGCAACAACACCGATTCGCCGAAATAGAACACGTCGGCCACCGCGATGGCGCTGCCGGCGAAGGCCGCGCCGAACGCTTCGGCATCGTCGGCGAGCGGCAGCCCGGTGGACGCGCCGACCACGCGCTCGCCGTCGCGCGCCAGCACGAACACGCTGTCCGGCGAGGCGGCGTAGGCGGACAGGTAGTCGCGCTCGTAGGCCAGGTCGCCGGCATACAGATAGGGCCAGTCGCGGAACACCGCAATGCGCAGCCGCGCGACATCGTCCAGGAACGGGGCGATCTGCGCGCCGCGCAGGCGCTGGATGGGGAGCGGAGAGTCCATCCGTGAACTCTACCGCAGGCGTTTCCCTGGCGCTGCCGGCTTGGCGATGCCCTGATCGGTGTTGCTCCTGGCGCCGTCCCTGGCGGCGGGCGTCCCTGCCCGGTCCTGCGTCCTCCTGCGGCAGCGTCAATGGCCGCGGCTGGGTTGCGCGATAGCGCTTACGGCCTATCTACGCATGCCGCCATCCATGGCGGTGGGCATCCCTGCCCGGCGTTGCGTCCTGCGACAGCGTCCATCGCCGTGGCTGCGTTGCGCGATAGCGCTTGCCGGCCTATCCACGTGTCGCCATCCATGGCGGTGGGCATTCCAGTGCCCGACGTTGCGTCCTGCGGCAGCGTCCATGCCCGCGATGCCTTTTTGAGACGGCTAGCAGCACGCTCGCCGCAAGCTAAACGGCGTTTCCGACAGCGCCGTCGCGCGCTTCATCGCCACCAGCGGCACAGCAGCGCCGCCTGCGCCGGCAGCACCAGCAGCCGTGCGCGGCCCTGCGCTTCCCAGGTCACGAACCCGGGTTCGTGCCCGGGCTGCTCGCCCTGCCCGGCCGCCGTCCAGGCCGAATCGCGGCGCAGCGCCCGCCACGCGCAGTAGCGCCAGGGCTCGGCCTCGCCCGGCAAGGCGGCGCGGGCCTGCAGCGCCGCTGCCAGGAACGCCAGGCCGTGCGCGGCCAGCGCCTCGCGGCTGCGTTCGCTCAACCGCAGCCACAGCGCGCCGCCGCGATCGGCGGCGGTGACCAGCGCCGCCTGCGCGCTGCGCGCCAGCGCCGCGCCGGCATTGCCGCGGTGCAGGCCGCGGGTGTCCAACGCGTCCGGCAACAGGGCCTGGACGCGGCGGTGCAGATGGGTGTGCGCCGACATGGCGTGGTCCTCGTCGCGTGCCGGCTCAGCGCAAGGCCGCGCCGAGTTCGTACCAGTCGATCTTGCGGGTGATCCACATGATCGCGGCGAGGATGCCGAACAGCAGCAGCGAGCCCATCAGCAAGGCGCTGTCCTCGGAGGCCAGCAACCCGTACAGCGCGCCGTACAGCAGGGTCAGCATGCTGGCGAAGCCGGCGGCGCGGCCGCGGCTGCGCAATACCCCGGCCAGGTAGAAGAACTGTAGGCCGATGCAGGCCACCGCCGAGATCAGGTACGCCTGCCAGAACGCGATGTGCTCGGACAGGCTGAGCAGCAGCAGGAAGAAGATCGCCAGCGCCAGGCCGACCAGCAGGTACTGCAGCGGATGGATCGGCAGGCGCTTGATCAGTTCGAACAGGCCGAAGGCGACGAAGGTCAGCACCACGAACAGGATGCCGTACTTGCTGGCGCGATCGGCCTGGGTGTAGACGTCGACCGGGTCGACCAGGTCCACGCGCAACGCATCGACTTCGCTGCTGCCGGTCGCCAGCTGCGACTGCGCGCCGGTCGCCAGCGACGACAGCGCCCAGCTGGCCTGGAAGCCCTGCGGGCCGAAGCGGCGCTCGTTGGGCAGGAAGCGGCCGCCGAACAGCGGGTGCGGCCACGGCGAGGTCAGCGCGATCTGGTTGTCGTCGCCGACCGGCACGATCGACAGCGCCTGGGTCCCGTCGAGCACGAATTCCATTTCCACGCTGTGCAGATCGGTGAGCCGGCCCTGGCGGGCGTCGGCCAGCGCCGGCAGCACCGCATGCACGCCCTTGGAGATGCTGGTCATCGCCAGCGAGCCCGGCTGCAGCCCCAGCGCCTTGCCGTCGGCGCGCAGGTTGGGCGTGCCGACCAGGCCACGCACGTCCTCGATGCCGAGCACCAGGTAGGGCTGGCCATAGGTGCGGCCGTCGACCTCCTCATAGTCCAGGTCGTCGAACTGCGCCTTGAGCCGCGCGTGCAGGCTGTACACCTGCACCTTGAACAGGCCGATGCTGCGCTGCGACGGCTTCATCTCGCCGTTGATCGCCAGGTGCCGCGGGGTCTGCAGGTCGTAGCCGGTTTCCGTCTCGCGCTTGACCACGCGCTTGCCGTCGGCGTCCACCACTGCGACGTCGCGCACCTGCGACCAGGGCAGCACGCGCATCGGGCCGAGCAGGCGCTGCTCGCCGGCCTTGCTCTGCGACACGCGCTCGACCGCCTCGTCGCGATAGCGCTCGCGGCCGCTGATGGTGCCGCGGATCATCAACAGCGGGATCAGCAGCAACAGGATCAATCCGCCGATGGTGGCGAATCGCAGGACAAGCTTCAGGGATTTCATCGACGGTCCTCGGTGTTGGAGGACGCCAGGGTGCCGCGGCTGGGTGTGCGGGGTTTGAGGCGAGTTTGAAGCGAGTGTGAAGTCGGCGGCATGCGTGCGCGAGTGGGTTGCTGCCCACGCCGATCCTGGCCGGGCTGAGCGTGGCCAGGCGCTCCACGCGCTGCTGGTCCGCGCATGCGGCCGAAAGCGGCACCGCGCCGAAGCGTCGCGGTTGCGGCCGATGCCGGCGACGTTCGCGGCCAATGCGTCGGGGCTGAAGCCCCTCCCACAGTGCACCCATCAGGCGCCAATGCTTGCTGCAGCAGCGGTTTCAGCCGCGACGCGCGCTTCAAGGAACTCATCGCTGCAGGCGATCTGTCGGGGCTGAAGCCGCTCCTACAGGGCGCCAGCCAACCCCACGCAAGCCCGCTTTAACCCGCTTTTTTGTAGGAGCGGCTTCAGCCGCGACGAACGAAGCAGCAGGTTTTCCGACGCCGGGCGCCGTCAGGGCTCGAGCCCCCTGCAGTGAACCAGCCGACCAAGCGCGAACCTGGCCCCCTGTAGGAGCGGCTTCAGCCGCGACGAACGAAGCGAGAGGCTTTCCGATGCCGGGACGCCGTCAGGGATCGAGCCTCTGCAATGAACCAGCCGACCAAGCGCGAATCCGCCCCTGTGGGAGCGACTTCAGTCGCGACGCGCCAAGCTCAGCCCGCCGGCAACGACAGTCGCGCCACCGCGCCGCCGGCCTCGCGGTTGCGCAGGCTCGCCTCGCCGCCGTGCAGCCGCGCCACTTCGCGCACGAACGGCAGGCCCAGGCCGGAGCTGCGCTGCCCGCTCGCCGGCCGCGCCAGCGAATAGAACCGCTCGAACACCCGCTCCAGCGCGTAGTCGGGAACCCCGGGACCTTCGTCCTCCACCAGCAACACGATGCGCGCATCCGCGGCGCGCTCGGCACGCAATACGATCGCAGCGCCGGCCGGCGAGAACCCGATCGCGTTGTCGAGCAGGTTGTGCAAGGCCTGGCGCAGCAGATAGGGATCGCCGACCAGCGCCAGCTCGGTGTCCGCCAGATGCACCTGCAGGCGTACGCCACTGCCCTGCAGCTGCGGCGCCAGCGCCTCGGCCAGCTGTGCGAACAGTGGCGCCAGCGCGACGCGCTCGCGCCGCTGCAGCCAGCCGTGCTGCTCCACTTCGGCCAGCGCCAGCAGCTTGTCGATGGTCTCGGTGAGGCGCTGCTGCTGCTCGGCGATGTTGCGCACGAAGCGCTGCCGCTCCGCCTCCGGCAACGGCTCCTGCAGCAGTTCGGCGGCGCCGCGGATGGCCGCCAGCGGGCTCTTCATCTCGTGGGTCAGCGACTGCACGTACTGCTCGACATAGGCCTTGCCCTCGAGCTTGCGCCGCATCGTCTCCAGCGCGCGGCCGAGGTCGCCGATCTCGTCGCGGCGCGGCGGCGGCGGCGGCACCGGCTCGCCGGCGCTGACCGCCTGCGCATAGCGGTTGAGCCGGCCGATGCCGCGCAGCAGGCCCCAGGTCATCAGCAACCCGATCAGCGCGGAGATGCCGATCAGCCAGGCGCCGCGCAACAGGATGCTGCGCTGGCTGGCGACGATGAACGGCTCGATGCTGCGGTTGGGCTGCGACAGGGTCAGCACCCCGATCAGGCGGCGGCCGTCGGCCGGGTCGTAGACCGGCGCGGCCACGTGCATGACGGTGTGGTTGGGGTCGCCGTCGCCCTCGGCGCTGGAGCGCGCGCCGTACTCGCCGCGCAGGGTGCGGTAGACGTCGTTCCAGCGCGAGTTGTCGCGGCCCAGGTCCTGGCCGCGCGAGTCGAACACCACCACGCCGGCCGCATCGGTGATGGTGACGCGGTAGTCGACGCTGCGCTTGGGAAAGCGCCACACCATCGCGCGCGGATTGCGCCGTTGCGCGGCGCCCAGGTCGCGAGCGAAGACGCCGCTGCCGATGCGCCCGGCCTTCAGGTCGGCCGCGGCCATCTGCGCCAGCACGTTGGCCGCGTCCACCAGGGTCGATTCCATCGCCTGGCGCACGCCCGGCTTGACCTCGTTGACGAACACCCGCATCACGAAGAACGCGGCGACGCCGACGATCAGGAAGAAGCCCAGGAACAGCTTCAGCCCCAGCCGCATCTCAGTGCTCCAGCGCGTAGCCGAGGCCGCGATGGGTGCGGATCGGGTCGTGCGCGGCGCCGGCCGCGCGCAGCTTGGCGCGCAGGGTCTTGATGTGGGTGTCCACGGTGCGGTCGGCGCTGTCGGCGCTGGCGTCCCAGCCGCGGTCCATCAGTTGCGCGCGACTGAGGATGGCGCCGGGACGCTGCAGCAGCGCGGCCAGCAGCGCGTATTCGTAGCGGGTCAGGTCCAGCGCGGCATCGCGGTAGTGGATGCGGCGGCCGTCGCGGTCGATCGCGAAGTCGCCGTGCTTCTGCCAGCCCGGTTCGGCGGCCGCCGCCGGCGCGGCCGGACGCCGCAGCCGCGCGCGCACCCGCGCGACCAGTTCGCGCGGCGAGAACGGCTTGGCCATGTAGTCATCGGCGCCCAGCTCCAGGCCGAGCACGCGGTCGATTTCGTCGTTGCGCGCGGTCAGGAAGATCACCGGCACCTGGCTGAAGCTGCGCAGCTCGCGGCAGACCTCGAAGCCGCCCAGGTCCGGCAGGCCGACGTCGAGCACCACCACGTCGATGCCGCCGGCGCGCGCCTGCGCCAGCGCCTCGCGCCCGAGCAGGCAATGCCGCACCTGGTAGCCTTCGCTGCGCAACGCGTACAGCACGGTATCGGCGATGGCGGATTCGTCCTCGACGACGAGGACACAGGGGGCGGCAGGCGCGGACATGGCGCGCAGCATAGCCGCAGCGAGGCGCGGCGTGCAGCGGGCGTCCGCTGCGGCGACGCGATCGCGCAGCGGCTGGCCGGCGCAGGCGGGCGAGGCTCACTGCCCCGGCGCCGCGCCGGTGCATGGGGCGGCTCAGCGCAGGAAGCGCACTTCGTCCACTTCGACTTCGGCGGAACGGAAGTCCTTGTCGAATTCGCCCAGCAGCTCGACCTGGGCCTTGTCGTCGAACGGGCGCCCAGCCGGCAACCGGTGCGCATCGATCTCGACCTTCACGCTGCCGGTCGCGTCGCGGAAGGTGTAGCGGTCGCCGCCGTCGTGGGACACGATGTTCCCGCGCAGCACCACGTGCTGCTCGTCCTTGCCCTGGTCCAGCAGCTGCTTGACCGTGGTCACCGGCACGCTGTTGGGCCCGGTGTATTGCGCGGCGGCCTGGCCGGCGGCGAGGACGGCAATGCTGGCGATGGCGAGCGTGGAGAGAATGGTCTTGCGCATGGAGTGCTCCTTGGGTTCGAGGTCATGGCCGATCGCCATGGACGCCATTGCACCCCACGAAGCTGAAGTGGATCTGATGCCTCGCGCTGCGATTCAGGCAGGCGATCCGAGATGGCGCTGCATCGATTGGCGTACAGCCCCGGTGCGGTCTTGGCGGCCGTACGTCGATGCCGTCGCAGTGGGCGGCAGGCGGTGGCGTTCTAGCCGGCCGCCGGCAATCCGCGCTGCGGCAACTCGATGCGTACCGCCAGGCCCATGCCCTCGCCGCCGGAATCGAGCCGCAGCTGCCCGCCATGCAGGGCGACGATGCGCTCCACCAGCGACAGGCCGAGCCCACTGCCCTGCCCCGCATTGCCGAGCACGCGGAAGAACCGCTGGGTGAGCCGGGCCAGATCGGCCGGGGCCACGCCGGGGCCGTCGTCGCGCACCACGATGCGCACCGCGGACAACGCGCCGGCGGCACCGTGCACCGCGGCAGCGTCGATGCGTACCTGGCCCTGCATCCTGCCGTAGCGCACCGCGTTATCGAGCAGGTTGCGCAAGGCGCTGCGCAGCAGATCGGCATGCGCCCACACCGTGTCCACGCCGATATCCGCGTGCAGATCGATACGCTTGGCCACCGCCGCGGGCCCGACGTCGGCAAGTACCGCATCGACCAGCGCCGGCAACGCCACCGCTGCGCAGGCCAGGCTGCCGGGTTGCTGCGGATCCAGCCGCGCCAGCATCAGCAGGTTGTCCACCAGCGCCGTGGCGCGGTCCACGTCGCTGCGTAGCGCGGCCAGGTCCTGGCGCTGCGCCGCGTCCAGCGTCGCCGCGTGGCTGCGCTGCATCAGCTGGATCTTCATGCGCAGGGCCGCCAGCGGCGTGCGCAGTTCGTGCGCGGCATCGGCGGTGAAGCGGCGCTCGGACTGCAGCGCCTCGCCCAGCCGCGCGAGCACGCCGTTGAGCGCCTGCACGATCGGACGCAGTTCGTCGGCCTGGCCGTCCGCGGACACCGCGTTCAAGTCCTGCGGCGACTGCCGGCCGATGTCCTCGGCCAGGCGCTCCAGCGGCCGCAGCTGGCGGCGGATCACCCACCAGTTGAGCGCGGCCAGCAGCGCCAGCAGCGCCAGCGCCGGCCACACCAGGTTCTCGGCCATGTCCTCGAGCAGTTCGGTGCGCTCCTCCAGCGGCTGCGCGACCTGCACGTACAGATCCTGCGCACGGGCGTGCAACACGTGCACGCGCCACAGCCGCTGCGCGTGGCGCACGGTGCGCGTCGCATCGTCGCCGTGCAGCTGCCGCGGCGGCACGAACGGCTGCCGCGGCACGTCCGCCGAGCGGCGCAGCACCGTGCCGTGGCGGTCGACGATCTGGTAGTACAGGCGCACGCCGCCGTCGGCGGCCGCCGTATCGCCGTCGTCGGACGCGGCGTCGCCGTGCAGCAGGCCGGGGCCGAAGGTCGCGACCAGGCGCGCGCTTTCCTCCAGCGCGTCGTCGAACACGTCGCTGGTCTCGGTCCAGGCCACGCCGACGATGACGCCCAGGCTGACCAGCCAGCACACGATGCTCGAGCCCAGGGTGGTGGCGATCAGCCGCCGGCGCAGCGAGTAGCGCGCCTGCGCCGGGTGCGCCGCGACCGCTGCGCCGCGCCGCCAGCGCGGCCATGTCATCGCGGCGCTCCCAGGCAGTAGCCCTGGCGCCGGATGGTGGTGATCAGTTCGCTGCCCAGCTTCTTGCGCAGGTGCGAGATGTGCACCTCGATCGCGTTGCTCTCCACCTCCTCGCCCCAGCCGTACAGCGCGTCTTCCAGCTGGTCGCGGCCGACGATATGGCCCTTGCGCGCCAGCAGCGCGTGCAGCACCGCGTATTCGCGCGCGGTCAGCGCCACCACCTCGCCGTCGCGGGTGACGCGCTTGGCGACCGGATCCAGCTGCACGTCGCCATGCGCCAGCACCACGCTGGGATTGCCGTTGCTACGGCGCAGCGCCGAGCGGATCCGCGCCGACAGCTCTTCCAGGTCGAACGGCTTGACCAGGTAGTCGTCGGCGCCCAGGTCCAGGCCCTGCACCCGGTCCTCCAGCGCGTCGCGCGCGGTGATCATCAGCACCGGCGTGGTCACCCGCGCCGCGCGCAGCGTGCGCAGCAAGGCGTCGCCGTCGAGCCCGGGCAGGCCGCGGTCGAGCAGCACGCACTGGTAGGGCTGGGCCTGCAGCGCGGCACGGGCCTCGTCGCCGCGGGTCAGCCAGTCGACGGTATAGCCGTCCAGCTTCAGCCACGCGCGCAGCGTGTCGCCGAGCGAGGGATCGTCTTCTACCAGGAGGATGCGCATCGCGAAAACCTAGCGGACCGGGCTTAAGGGAATCTGACGGCCGCGACCATACGCCATGCGGGGCCCCGCCGGCGCGAGGACGCGCGCGGGCGAGAACGGCACGCCGCTGGCGGACGGACCTGCGCGATGCCGGCACCGGCACCCACCGCCTCGCGCACCGGCATGGCTCCCCGCGGTGGCGCCCCGTACACTGCGCGGATGAACTATCGCCACGCCTACCACGCCGGCAACCATGCCGATGCGCTCAAGCACACCGTGCTGCTCGCGCTGATCGATGCGCTCAAGCGCAAGGACAGCCCGTTCTTCGTGCTCGACACCCATGCCGGGCGCGGCCGCTACCTGTTCGCCGGCAGCGAGAGCCGCAAGACCGGCGAGGCCGCGGCCGGGGTGCTGAAACTGATGGGCCAGCCGACCCTGCCCGAGGTGCTGGAGCGCTACCTGCGCGCGGTGCAGGCCGACAACCCGGTCGGCGCGCTGGTCGCCTATCCCGGTTCGCCGCTGCTGATCGCCCAGGCGATGCGCGAGCAGGACCGGCTCGCCGCCTGCGAACTGCAGCCCGAGGAAGCGGCCGAGCTGAAGGCGCTGTTCGCCAACGACCGCCGCGTACAGGTGCATGCCGGCGACGGCTACGCGTCGATCCGGGCGTTCCTGCCGCCCAAGGCGGGCGCGACCAAGATCGGCCGCGGCCTGGTGCTGATCGACCCCCCGTACGAGGCGCAGGACGCCGAATACCCGCTGATCGCCGCGACCCTGCGCGAGACGTTGACCCGCTGGCCGCAGGCGATGTGCGCGGTGTGGTACCCGATCAAGCAGCGCCGCAGCCTGCAGCCGTTCTTTCGCAAGGCCGCGGCGATGCCGGCCAAGGCGGTGCTGCTGGCCGAACTGCAGGTGCGCCCGGACGATTCGCCGCTGCGGCTCAACGGCAGCGGCATGCTGCTGCTCAATCCGCCATGGCAGTTCGAGCAGGTGTTGGCGAGCGCGCTGCCGGCGCTGAAGACGCACCTGGGCGAAGCGGGCGCATCAACGCGTCTGGAGTGGTTGAAGCGCGAGGAGTGACGGGCCGCGCGCCTGGCTGGCCACGCATACCGATATCGCCCGCTCACCGCGCAGCGGGTACGACCTGCCTTCGATCGCCGCCTGCATGCGCGGCGTCGCGGCCGAACCGCTCGCCTCAGTAGCAATCCCAGTGGAACGCGACCCGGCTGAAGTCGCCGCGCTGCAGGTCGGCCGGATCGATGAAGAAGTTGGCGATGCCGCTGTCGCCCCACATCATGTCTTCGTCGCTGTCCAGCTGCAGCAGCAACACCTGCGCATCCTGTGGCGTGCGCGGATCCTGCTGGGTGAATTCCGGATAGCCGCCGAGCTTGTGCCCATTGCGGCTCAGGCTTTCGTACAGCGCATCATCCACTTCGTCCTGCGGCCTGCCGTGTGTCTTCGCATAGGCCGCGGCGACCGCGTCCAGCGGCTGGCCCAGCGCCCGTTCGAAGCCCACGTCGCTGCTGCCGATGGTTTCCTCGCCGACGCTGAAGTGCATCGCTCGCGGCCGCGCCGGATCGAACGGCAGCGTGTCCGCGGACAGCAATGGCACAGCGACCTGGCGCGCCGCCGCCTCGGGCCGCGGCCAGTACACCACGCGGAAATTGCGTTGCGCGCTCAGCGCGGCCAGGTCCATGTCGCCGTCGAAGTTGGCGCCGTAGAAGTCGTCGCTGCCGATGAAGAACTGCAGCATGCCCTGCGCCGGATAGCCGCGCAGCGGCGGCATCGTCGCCAGATCGACCTGCGCCAGCAACGCCAGCGGCTGGCCGCGGGCATCGCGCGGGTATGGCTTGTCCGCGGTCCAGTACGGGCGCCCGCCGACCTTGCTGGCCAGGCGATCGTCCTGCGCCATCGGCTGCAGGCGCAGGTGCGCGACCGGCTTGCGCGTCGCCTCCAGGCGCGCGCGATACGGCGCCAGCGCCTGCTCGGCCTGCACCGGCGCAGCGGGTGCGGCAGCTGGTGCCGGTGTCGCCGGCGGCAGCGGCAGCTTCATGCTGTGCTTGAGCCATAGGCTGCCGCCCAGCAGCAGCCCGCCGAACACGGCGAGCAGGGCCAACGTGATCACGGTGGATACGACGACAGCGTGCGAGGTCTTCATTCCATTGAGCGTGGTGGCGAGGCGGCGATCACTGTAGCAACCCCGGTGAGGCGCCGGAAGCGGCGCCCGCCGCGCCCGGTTCCGGCTCGAAGAAGCTCCAGCGCACCATGGGGAACTGCTGCTTCAGGCCGCGCTCGATGCGGGTGATATCGGCGAGCAGCGCCGCCGCGTCGTGCTTCTGGCGCAGCGTCGCCTGCACCGACACCATCACGTCCGCGCCGAGCTGCACCGCAATCAGGTGGATCACCCGCTCGATCTCCGGCCGCGCCTGGAAGTACGCATGCAACTGCCGCTGCAGCGCCGGGTCCACGCTTTGCCCGATCAGCATCGCCTTGATCTCGATCGCCACCAGCACCGCGACCACGATCAGCAGCGCGCCGATGGCGATGGTGCCCAGCGCGTCCCACAGCGGATTGCCGGTCAGCACCGTCAGCAGCACCGCGGCCAGCGCCAGCGCCAGGCCGAGCAGCGCGGCCAGGTCCTCGCCGAAGATCACGATCAGCTCGGCCTGGCGGCTCTCGCGGAACCAGGTCCACAGCGAACGCCCGCCGCGCACCTTGCCGATCTCCTGCAGGCAGGTGCGCAGCGACACGCCCTCGGCGACCAGCGCGAACCCCAGCACGCCCACCGCCCAGCCCCAGCTGCTCAGCGGCTCGGGCTGCAGCAGCTTGTGCACGCCTTCGTACACCGAGAACATGCCGCCGATGCAGAACAGCATCACCGCCACCAGGAACGACCAGAAATAGATCGCGCGGCCGTAGCCCAACGGATATTCGGCGCTAGCCGGGCGTTTGGCCTGGCGCATGCCCAGCAGCAACAGCAGCTGGTTGCCGCAGTCGGCCAGCGAGTGCACGGTCTCGGCGAGCATCGCGCCCGAGCCGGTGGCCAGCGCGGCCGCGCCCTTGGCCAAGGCGATGGCCAGGTTGGCGCCGAGCGCGAAGAAAATGGCGCGTCGCGAATCGCCGCTGCCGGACATGGCCGCTCCTCATCGAAAGCCGGCGCATAGCGTAGGCAACCGCGGTGAGCGTTGCGTTCACGGCACCGGTCCCAGGTAATGCGAGAATCCAGGCTTCGTCGAGGATCATCCGGCCATGGCTACCCGCAACCGCATGCCTCCGTGGCATGAAAACTTCACCCTGCCCAGCGGCCGCGAGCTGCTGATCCGGCCGATCCGGCCGGAAGACAGCGCGCCGCTGCAGGGCGCCTTCAGCCTGCTCGGGCCGACCGAGATCCGCGAGCGCTTCCTGCATTCGATGCAGGAACTGACCGAGGACATGGCGCAGCGGTTGACCCACCCCAATCCGAAGACGGAACTGACCCTGGTCGCGGCCGAACCGCTGCCGCCGGGCGAAGCGGTGGTCGGCGCGGTGGCGCGCGCCTCGATCACGCCCGGCACCCGCGAGGCCGAGTACGCGATCCTGGTCAGCAACTTCGTCGCCGGCCAGGGCCTGGGCCGGCAGCTGATGCGCAAGCTGGTCAAGTGGGCGCGGCGCAAGTACCTGGACCGCCTGTACGGCGACGTGCTGGAAAGCAACGTGCCGATGCTGCAGCTGGCCGAGTCGCTGGGCTTCCAGCCGATGCCGCACCCGGACACCCCGGGTCTGGTCCGCGTGGTGCTGGAACTGGGCAACTGAGCGAGAGCGGCCCTGATCGGGCTGCCGCCAGGTGCGTCACCCACCTGCAGACCGCGAACCACTCATGGGTTCGCGAGCCCCAGCGGCTCACCCTCAGTGCTGCGGACGCCGCCGCCGCCTGCGCCGCCCGCCTCCGCTGTGCCCGGCCATGCGACCGCGCCGCAACGCGCGCACGCGTCCGGCCAATCCCCAATCCCGACTCCCCAATCCCAGCTTGCTAAACTAAGCGGTCAATGGCGCCTCTTTCCTTCCCCGTTCCGCCGCTGCCCAAGTCCGGCCAGCTCCGCGCCTTCTGGCGCGCCCCTGCGTCCTCGACCGCGCTGGCCTGGCATATCGCCTGCGCCGCCGCGGCGCATCGCGGGCCGCTGCTGGTGGTCGCGCGCGACAACCAGAGCGCGCACCAGATCGAAGCCGACCTGCACACGCTGCTGAGCGGCGACACGCGCCTGCCGGTGGTGCCGTTCCCGGATTGGGAAACCCTGCCCTACGACCAGTTCAGCCCGCACCCGGACATCGTCAGCCAGCGCCTGTCGGCGCTGCACCGGCTGCCGGCACTGCAACAAGGCATCGTGGTGGTGCCGGTGCAGACGCTGATGCAGCGGGTGGCGCCGTTGCGCTACATCGTCGGCGGCAGTTTCGACCTGCGCGTGGGCCAGCGCCTGGACCTGGAGGCGGAAAAGCGCCGCCTGGAGAGCGCCGGCTACCGCAACGTGCCGCAGGTGATGGATCCGGGCGACTTCGCCGTGCGCGGCGGCCTGCTGGACGTGTACCCGATGGGCGCGGAGACCCCGCTGCGGATCGAGCTGCTGGACGAGGACATCGACTCGATCCGCGCCTTCGACCCGGAATCGCAGCGCTCGCTGGACCACGTGCAGGCGGTGAAGATGCTGCCGGGCCGCGAGGTGCCGATGGACGACGCCAGCGTCGAGCGCGTGCTGGCCACCCTGCGCGAACGTTTCGACGTGGACACCCGGCGCAGCGCCCTGTACCAGGACCTGAAGGCGCGGCTGGCGCCCTCGGGCATCGAGTACTACCTGCCGCTGTTCTTCCAGGAACCGCGTAGCGCCGGCGCGCCGGCGCGCGACGCCACGGCCACCCTGTTCGATTATCTGGGTGATTCCGTGCTGCCGCTGATCGCGCCCGGCGTCGGCGCGGCCGCCGATGCGTTCTGGGCCCAGACCCAGAACCGCTACGAGCAGCGCCGCCACGACGTGGAGCGTCCGCTGCTGGCGCCGGAGGAGCTGTACCAGGCGCCGGACACGCTGCGCGAGAAGCTCAATGGCCTGCCGCGCATCGAAGTGTGGGCCGCCGACCATGCCCGCATCGCCGAGGCGCAGGCGCTGGGCGACCAGCCGCTGCCGCCGTTGCCGGTCGCCGCCAAGGACGCCGCGCCGGCCGAGGCGCTGAAGGGCTTCCTCGGCAACTACCCGGGCCGCGTGCTGATCGCCGCCGACTCGCCGGGCCGCCGCGAAGCGCTGCTGGAACTGCTGGCCGCGGCCGGGCTGAAGCCCGAGGTGATCGCAAACTTCGCCGCCTTCCTCCCTTCTCCCTCCGGGAGAAGGTGGCGCGAAGCGCCGGATGAGGGTACGTCGCTCGCGCCATCCTCAACGAAGAAGGCTTCTGCTTCATCCGCGTCTTCCACAGCCGCGCAGAAGCGGATCGCTAGCGGCCGTACCCTCACCCCAACCCCTCTCTCCCACGGGGACTCCCTTCGGTCACCGCAGGGAGAGGGGCTCGACTCCGGGGCTGTGCCTGCACGCTTCGCCATCGCGGTCGCACCGCTGGACGACGGCTTCGCGCTCGACGATCCGCAGATCGCGGTGCTCACCGAGCGCCAGTTGTTCCCCGAGCGCGCCGGCCAGCCGCGGCGCACGCGCCGCGCCGGGCGCGAGCCGGAAGCGATCATCCGCGACCTCGGCGAGCTGACCGAAGGCGCGCCGATCGTGCACGAGGACCACGGCGTCGGCCGCTACCGCGGACTGATCGTGCTCGATGCCGGCGGCATGCCCGGCGAGTTCCTGGAGATCGAATACGCCAAGGGCGACCGCCTGTACGTGCCGGTCGCGCAGCTGCACCTGATCAGCCGCTACTCCGGCGCCTCGGCCGAGACCGCGCCGCTGCATTCGCTGGGCGGCGAGCAGTGGACCAAGGCCAAGCGCCGCGCCGCCGAGAAGGTGCGCGACGTGGCCGCCGAACTGCTGGAGATCCAGGCCCGGCGCCGCGCCCGCGCCGGCCTGGCGCTGCAGGTGGACCGGGCCATGTACGAGCCGTTCGCGGCCGGCTTCCCGTTCGAGGAGACCACCGACCAGCTGGCCGCGATCGAGTCCACCCTGCGCGACCTGGCCAGCAGCCAGCCGATGGACCGCGTGGTCTGCGGCGACGTCGGCTTCGGCAAGACCGAGGTCGCGGTGCGCGCCGCGTTCGCCGCGGCCAGCGCCGGCAAGCAGGTGGCGGTGCTGGTGCCGACCACGCTGCTGGCCGAGCAGCACTACCGCAACTTCCGCGACCGCTTCGCCGACTGGCCGCTGCGGGTGGAGGTGCTGTCGCGCTTCAAGAGCGCCAAGGAGATCAAGGCCGAACTGGAGAAGGTCGCCGACGGCGGCATCGACGTGATCATCGGCACCCATCGCCTGCTGCAGCCGGACGTGAAGTTCAAGGACCTGGGCCTGGTCGTGGTCGACGAGGAGCAGCGCTTCGGCGTGCGCCAGAAGGAAGCACTGAAGGCGCTGCGCGCCAACGTGCACCTGCTCACCCTCACCGCCACGCCGATCCCGCGCACGCTCAACATGGCCATGGCCGGGCTGCGCGACCTGTCGATCATCGCCACCCCGCCGCCGAACCGGCTGGCGGTGCAGACCTTCGTCACCGCCTGGGACAACGCGCTGCTGCGCGAGGCGTTCCAGCGCGAGCTGGCGCGCGGCGGCCAGCTGTACTTCCTGCACAACGACGTGGAAAGCATCGGCCGCATGCAGCGCGAACTCAGCGAGTTGGTGCCGGAAGCGCGCATCGGCATCGCCCACGGGCAGATGCCCGAGCGCGACCTGGAACGGGTGATGCTGGATTTCCAGAAGCAGCGCTTCAACGTGCTGCTGTCGACCACGATCATCGAATCGGGCATCGACATCCCCAACGCCAACACCATCGTCATCAACCGCGCCGACCGCTTCGGCCTGGCCCAGCTGCACCAGCTGCGCGGCCGCGTCGGCCGCTCGCACCACCGCGCCTACGCCTACCTGCTGGTGCCGGACCGGCGCAGCATCACCAGCGATGCGCAGAAGCGGCTGGACGCGATCGCCTCGATGGACGAGCTCGGCGCCGGCTTCACCCTGGCCACCCACGACCTGGAGATCCGCGGCGCCGGCGAGCTGCTCGGCGAGGACCAGAGCGGGCAGATGGCCGAGGTCGGCTTCAGCCTGTACACCGAACTGCTGGAACGCGCGGTGCGCAGCATCCGCCAGGGCAAGCTGCCGGACCTGGACGCCGGCGAGGGAGCGCGCGGCGCCGAAGTGGAACTGCACGTGCCGGCGCTGATCCCGGACGACTACCTGCCCGACGTGCATACCCGCCTGACGTTGTACAAGCGCATCTCCAGCGCGCGCGGCGCCGAGGAACTGCGCGAGCTGCAGGTGGAGATGATCGACCGCTTCGGCCTGCTGCCGGATCCGGTGAAGCATCTGTTCGCGATCGCCGAGCTCAAGCTGCAGGCCAACACGCTCGGCATCCGCAAGCTGGAACTGGGCGAGAACGGCGGCCGCATCGTGTTCGAGGCCAAGCCCGACGTCGATCCGATGACCATCATCCAGATGATCCAGAAGCAGCCCAAGCTGTACGCGATGGACGGCCCGGACAAACTGAAGGTGAAGCTGCCGCTGCCCGAAGCGGCGGACCGCTTCAACGCCGCCCGCGGCCTGTTGGCGGCGCTGGCGCCGCGCTGACGGCGCCTGGCGCCAGAAACACGCCACCAATCGCGTCGCGCCAGCGCACGCTCCCGACGACGGCCGGTCTTACCGGCCGTTTTCTTTTGTGGCGATGCAGCAGCGCCCGAGGTGATCGCGAACTTCGCCGCCTTCCTCCCTTCTCCCACCGGGAGAAGGTGGCGCGAAGCGCCGGATGAGGGTACGGCGCACGCGCCGTCTTCATCGAAGAAGGCTGCTGCTGCGTCCGCGTCCTCCACAGCCGTGCAGAAGCAGATCGCTAGCGGTCGTACCCTCACCCCAACCCCTCTCTCCCACGGGGACTCCCTTCGGTCGCCGCAGGGAGAGGGGCTCGACTCCGGCGGGCTCGACGCTGCGCCGGCTGCATTCGCCATCGCAGTGGCGCCGCTGGACGACGGCTTCGCGCTCGACGATCCGCAGATCGCGGTGCTCACCGAGCGCCAGCTGTTCCCCGAGCGCGCCGGCCAGCCGCCGCCTGGCACGGCGCATGCATTCATTCCTGGCAAGCGGTGAAGCGTTTCCCTTGGAACTGGAATGGGCTGCCGGCTCGGCGCCTGAACCGCTCATCCTTGTCAAGGATTTGCGAGACAAATATGCCATTGGGCCTAAATATTCCGAAAAGGCGCCGATATCTGCTTACAGCAAGCCCGAACCGACTTGTTCGCCCCGTGCCGCGGCCCGGTTCTGCCGTTCCCAATGTTCGTATCGGAGACATGCCATGCGCTCGACCCTCCCGGAATTCCCGCCCCTGCCGCTGCAACTGAGCGTGGAAGGCGACATGACCATCCGCCGTGCCGGCGAACTGAAGCCGTTGCTGCTGCCGGCGCTGGAGCATCCCGGCGGCCTGCAGCTGCAATTGCAGGCGGTCACCGAGATCGACGCCACCGGCGTGCAGCTGTTGCTGGCCACCCAGGCCGCGTTGCGCGCGCTGGGCCGGCCGTTCCGGCTCGACGGCTGCAGCGCGCCGGTCAACGACGCGCTCGACCTGCTCGGCCTGCGCGACACGCTCGCGCCCGGCACCAACGACATCTTGCATTGATCGGCGCCAGCCCATGAATCTCGCTCAACTGCTGCAGACCTTCATCGCCGAGAGCCGCGACCTGCTCGAGGACATGGAACGCAACCTGCTGGAAGCCGAACGCGGCGAAGCCGGCCCCGACGCGGTCAACGCCATCTTCCGCGCCGCGCACACCATCAAGGGCTCCGGCGGGCTGTTCGACCTGGCGCAACTGGTCGGCTTCACCCACGTCGTGGAAAGCGTGCTCGACCTGGTACGCGAGCACGCGGTGGCGCTGGACACCGAGCTGATCCAGCTGATGCTGGCCTGCTGCGACCACATCCGTGCGCTGGTGGAAGCGGCGGCCGGCGCCGACGCCGACGAAGCCGTGCTCGCCGCTGACGGCGCGCCGCTGCTGGCGCGCCTGCACACCTACCTGCAGCCGAGCGCCGCGCCGGCGGCCGCCACGGCCGCAGCCGCGACCGCGGCGCAGACCGGCTACTGGCGGATCTCGCTGCAGCTGTTCAGCGATGCGCTGCGCTTCGGCAACTCGCCGCTGCACCTGATCCGCTGCCTGCGCAGCCTGGGCACGCTGGAGGCGGTACGCACCCGCCACGAGCGCGTGCCGGCGCTGCCGGAGCTTGACCCGGAAGCGTGCTACCTGGGCTTCGACATCCTGCTGCGCTCCGATGCGCAGCAGGCCGCGATCGAGGACATCTTCGAATTCGTCCGCGACGACTGCGACCTGCAGGTGGTCGCGGTGGATCCGCACGGCGACGCCGCCAACCTGGAGCTGCCGTTGCTGGTCGCCGAGGCCGGCAGCCAGGCGCACGCCGACGACTTCGCCGGTTTCGACAGCCCCGCACCAGCCGCCGCGCCCGCGTCCGTAGCGCCGCCCAAAGCCACCGCCACCGCTGCCGCCGCGGCACCCGCCGCCGCGCGCGCGCAGGACGGCGGCTCGATCCGTGTCGATGCCGACAAGCTCGACCGCATGATCGACCTGGTCGGCGAACTCATCATCGCCGTCGCCAGCACCGGCGCCAACGCGCAGCGCACCGGCGACGCGCAACTGCTCGAATCCACCTCGATCCTGGCCGGGCTGGTCGAGGACGTGCGCGAGAGCGCGCTGCAGCTGCGCATGGTCAAGATCGGCGGCACCTTCAGCCGCTTTCACCGCGTGGTCCACGACGTGGCGCGCGAACTGGGCAAGGACATCGTGCTGGTGGTCAACGGCGAGGACACCGAGCTGGACAAGTCGGTGGTGGAAAAGATCGCCGATCCGCTGACCCACCTGGTGCGCAACGCGATGGACCACGGCATCGAACCGGCCGACCTGCGCCGGGCGCGCGGCAAGCCGGAGCGCGGCACGGTGCGGCTCAACGCGTTCCACGATTCGGGCAGCATCGTCATCCAGATCAGCGACGACGGCGGCGGCCTGAACCGCGACAGGATCCTGGCCAAGGCGCTGGAACGCGGGCTGATCGAGCCCGGCCGCAACCTGTCCGACCGCGAAGTGTTCGCGCTGATCTTCGAGCCGGGCTTCTCCACCGCCGAGAAGGTCACCAACCTGTCCGGGCGCGGCGTCGGCATGGACGTGGTCAAGCGCAACATCACCGCGCTGCGCGGCAGCGTGGACATCGCCAGCCAGCAGGACGTGGGCACCACCATCTCGGTGCGCCTGCCGTTGACCTTGGCGATCATCAACGGCTTCCAGGTCGGCGTCGGCAGGTCGGTGTTCGTGGTGCCGCTGGACGTGGTCGAGGAGTGCGTGGAATTCGCGCCGAACTACCAGAGCGACTACATCGACCTGCGCGGCGGGGTGCTGCCGTACGTGCGCCTGCGCTCGCTGTTCGGCATCGCCGGCGCGCCGCCGGCGCGCGAGAGCATTGTGGTGATCCGCCAGGGCGCGCAACGTTTCGGCCTGGTCGTGGACACGCTGCTGGGCGAATGGCAGACCGTGATCAAGCCGCTGGCCAAGGTGTTCGCCGGGGTCAAGGGCATCAGCGGGTCGAGCATCCTCGGCAGCGGCGGCGTCGCCCTGATCCTGGACGTGCCTTCGCTGCTGACCCAGGTGGAACCCGCCGCCGATTCGCTGGCGGCCTGACCGCCGCGCGCCGACACCCATCAGGAACCGCTGCCATGCCCCATCGCACATCGTCGACCACGCCGGCAGCAGCACGGATCGACCAGGCCGTTCTCGCAACGGCCTGAACCAACGCCACTCCATCCGGTACCGGTCGCAATACACCCGGCGCCAGCCACTCAACCACGCACAGGTACGCCGGCATGTCCAACTCTCTCTCGCTCTCTTCCAAGCTATGGATTGGCTTCGCCGTTGCCGTGCTGCTGCCGTTGGCAGCGAGCGCAACCGGTTTCGCACTGGCGTTGGCGCCCGGCCAGATAATGGCGCTCGGCGTCGCCGCGGCGGTGCTCGGCGCCGCGGTGCTGGGCTACGCGGTGCATGCGACCGCGCGCTCGCTGCAGATCGCCACCACCACCCTGGCGCGCTTCGCCCGCGGCGATTTCGAGGTGGTGATGCCCACGGTGCGCAGCGACCAGGCCTGCGAGCTCCTGCTGGCGCTGCGCCAGGTGCAGGCCAACGTGCGCCAGGTCGGCGGCGAGATCGAGCGCATGTCGCGCGAACACGATGCCGGCGACATCGACGCGGTCATCGACAGCCACCGCTTCGAGGCCGACTTCCGCAGCATGGCCGATGGCATCAACCGCATGGTCGCCGGGCACATCGCCGTCAAGAAGAAGGCCATGGCCTGCATCGCCGAATTCGGCCGCGGCAACTTCCAGGCGCCGCTGGAGAGCTTCCCCGGCAAGAAGGCCTTCATCAACGACACCGTCGAGCAGGTGCGCCGCAACCTGCTCGGCCTGATCGCGCAGATGAACCACATGTCCGCCGAGCACGACGCCGGCGACATCGACGTGAGCATCGACAGCACCCGCTTCGACGGCGACTTCCGCAGCATGGCCGACGGCATCAATCGCATGGTCGCCGGGCATATCGCGGTCAAGAAGCAGGCCATGGCCTGCGTGGCCGAGTTCGGCCGCGGCAATTTCGATGCGCCGCTGGACCGCTTCCCGGGCAAGAAGGCGTTCATCAACGACACCATCGAGCAGGTGCGCGCCAACCTGCGCGCGCTGATCCGCGACACCAACCTGCTGGTCGACGCGGCCGGCGCCGGGCGCCTGGACGTGCGCGCCGACGCCAGCCTGCATCACGGCGATTTCCGCCGCATCGTCGATGGCGTCAACCAGACCCTGGATGCGGTGATCGGCCCGCTCAACGAAGTGCGCCAGGTGCTCAAGGCGATCGAGGACGGCGACCTGACCCGCACTGCCGACATGGCCTGCCAGGGCCAGTTGAAGGAACTGTGCGACAGCATCAATGCCACCGTCGCGCGCCTGGCGCAGGTGGTCGGCGAGGTCAACGTCAATGCCGAGGCGCTGGCCAGCGCCTCGGAGGAAGTCAGCGCCACCGCGCAGTCGCTGAGCCACGCCGCCAGCGAGCAGGCCGCCGGCGTGGAGGAGACCAGCGCGTCGCTGGAGCAGATGAGCGCCTCCATCGCACAGAACACCGAGAACGCCAAGGTCACCGACGGCATGGCGGCCAAGGCGGCGCGCGAGGCCAGCGAGGGCGGCGAGGCGGTGCGCTCCACGGTCGCGGCGATGAAGCAGATCGCGCAGAAGATCGGCATCATCGACGACATCGCCTACCAGACCAACCTGCTCGCGCTCAACGCGGCGATCGAGGCGGCGCGTGCCGGCGAACACGGCAAGGGCTTCGCCGTGGTCGCCGCGGAAGTGCGCAAGCTGGCCGAGCGCAGCCAGATCGCCGCGCAGGAGATCGGCGACGTCGCCAGCTCCAGCGTCGAGCTGGCCGAGAACGCCGGCAAGCTGCTCGACCAGATGGTGCCGTCGATCCGGCGCACCTCCGACCTGGTGCAGGAGATCACCGCCGCCTCCGAGGAACAGACCTCCGGCGTCGGCCAGATCAACGCCGCGGTTGGCCAGCTCAACCAGACCACCCAGCAGGCCGCGTCCAACTCCGAGGAGCTGGCCGCCACCGCCGAGGAAATGAGCAGCCAGGCCGAGCAGCTGCAGCAGCTGATGAGCTTCTTCCGCACCAGCCAGGCGCCGGTGTTGCGACGCGCGCCGGCGACGGCGCGCAAGGCCGCAAAGCCGTCCGCCGCGCAACGCTCGCGCTCGTTCACCTATGGCGATAACGGGCTGGCGCTGGTGTCGGCGCCGGACGAAGCCCATTTCGACAGTTTCTGACCGCGGCCGATCAGGATCGCAGCACACCCGTAGCCCCACCGCACATCCGCTCAGAGATCAATCGATGTTTACCACCATGAAAATCGGCACGCGAATCGGCCTCGGCTTCGCTTGCGTCCTGCTGTTGATGCTCGGCATGGGCATGTTCGCCACCAACAAGCTCGCCCAGGTCAACCAGTCCTCGACCGACATGGCCGAGAACTGGATGCCCAGCATCCGCTACGTCCAGCAGATGAACACCAACACCTCCGACCTGCGCGTGGCCGAGCTGCAGCACGTGGTCAGCGAGCGTCCGGAGGAAATGGCCAAGCTCGATCACGCGATGGAGCAGATCCTGGCGGAGTACGCGAGCAATCGCGACCGCTATCTCAAGCTGATCTCCTCGCCGGAGGAAAAGGCCGACTACGACGACTTCGCGCGCAAGTTCGACGAATACCTGGCGCTGCACAAGCAGGTGCTGCAGCTGTCGCGCGAGCTCAAGACCAGCGAAGCGATGGCGCTGATGAACGGCCGGCAGCAGACCTTGTTCGACGATTCCTCGGCGATCCTGGACAAGCTGGTCGAGATCAACGTCAAGGGCGGCGAAGCCGCCAGCGCGCAGGGCGATGCGCTGTACGCCAGCGCGCGCAGCTGGATCATCGCGGTCATTGCGGCGTGCGTGCTGCTCGGCGCCGGCATCTCGGTGTTCATCGTGCGCGGGCTGATGCGCCTGCTCGGCGGCGAGCCGGCCTACGTGGCCGAGATCGCCAACAAGGTGGCGCAAGGCGATCTTGCGCTGGACGTGAAGATCGGCGCCAACGACGGCGGCAGCGCGCTGTATGCGATGCGCAGCATGGTCGAGCGGTTGAAGCTGGTGATCGATGGCCAGCGCCGCGTGGTCCTGGCCGCCAACCGCGGCGACTTCTCCGAGCGGATCGCCCTGGATGGCCTGGCCGGCTTCCAGCGCGAGATGGGCCAGGGTCTGAACGACCTGGTGGACACCACCGGCAACAGCATCCAGGACGTGGTGCGGGTGATGAGCGCGCTGTCCGACGGCGACCTGACCCAGAGCATCGACAAGCCCTACGACGGCGCCTACGCGGAGATGAAGAACTACGTCAACGACACCATTGCGCGCCTGTCGCAGGTGGTCAGCGAGGTCAACGGCAGCGCCGAGGCCTTGGCCAGCGCGTCGGAAGAAGTCAGCGCCACCGCGCAGTCGCTGAGCCAGGCGGCCAGCGAACAGGCCGCCGGCGTGGAGGAGACCAGCGCCTCGATAGAGCAGATGACCGCCTCGATCGCGCAGAACACCGAGAACGCCAAGGTCACCGACGGCATGGCCAGCAAGGCTTCCAACCAGGCGCTGGACGGCGGCGAATCGGTCCGCGCCACGGTGCAGGCGATGAAGCAGATCGCGCAGAAGATCGGCATCATCGACGACATCGCCTACCAGACCAACCTGCTCGCGCTCAACGCGGCGATCGAAGCGGCGCGTGCCGGCGAGCACGGCAAGGGCTTTGCCGTCGTCGCCGCGGAAGTGCGCAAGCTGGCCGAGCGCAGCCAGATCGCCGCGCAGGAGATCGGCGACGTCGCCGGCTCCAGCGTGGAGCTGGCCGAGAACGCCGGCAAGCTGTTGGACGAGATGGTGCCGTCGATCAAGCGCACCTCCGACCTGGTGCAGGAGATCACCGCCGCCTCCGAGGAACAGGCCTCCGGCGTCGCCCAGATCAACACCGCGGTCGGCCAGCTCAACCAGACCACCCAGCAGGCCGCGTCCAACTCCGAGGAGCTGGCCGCCACCGCCGAGGAGATGAGCGGCCAGGCCGAGCAGCTGCAGCAGCTGATGAGCTTCTTCAAGCTCGCCGGCGCGGCGCCGGTGCGCCGCGCCGCGGCCGCGACCGGGCGCAAGCCGCCGCAGCAGCCCGCGCGTACCGCGGCCCGCAAGCCGTTCGTGCGTTTCGCCGAGAGCCAGCTCGCGCTGGCCGGCGATGCGCCGGACGAAGCCCATTTCGACAGCTTCTGAGGACAGGCCATGACCGCACACGCATCCTCCGCGCCGTCCGGCGGCACCGACCTGGCGCCGGACCAGTTCCTGACCTTCCTGCTCGGCAAGGAAATGTTCGGGGTCGGCATCCTCGGCATCAAGGAAATCATCGAGTACCGCACGCCGACCGACGTGCCGATGATGCCGCCGGCATTGCGCGGGGTCATCAACCTGCGCGGCGCGGTGGTGCCGGTGGTGGACCTACAGCAGCGCTTCGGTCGCGCCGCCAGCGACGTCACCAAGCGCACCTGCATCGTCATCGTCGAAGTCGCCAACGGCAACGAACGCCAGGTGCTGGGGCTGCAGGTGGATGCGGTCAGCGAAGTGCTGGAGATCGCCGCCGCCGACATCGCCCCGGCCCCGGCCTTCGGCGCCGGCATCCGCCGCGAGTTCATCCACGGCATGGGCAAGGTCGGCGAGCGCTTCGTGATCCTGCTCGATGCCGATGCCGCGCTGTCCACCCAGGAGTTCGTCGCCATGGCCGGCATCGCGCCGGACGTCGAGGCGGGCGTGGCCGCCTGAGTTCACCGCGTGGCGTGGCGCATCGTGCCGCGCCCAGCCCTTGTCCACCGGACGGAATCCGCATGCCGCTCGTTCACGAAACCGCCACGCTCAGCCAATTCGGGACCGTTCTGGTCGTCGACGACAGCCAGGTCCAGTGCGAACACGCGCTGGCGCTGTGCCTGCGGCTGGGCGCGGTGGCGGTGGAAGGCGTGCACGACGGCCATGCGGCGCTGGCGCGGGTGATCCAGGGGCCGGCGCCGGGACTGCTGATCGTGGACCTGGAAATGCCCGGCATGGACGGCGTGCAGCTGCTCGACGCGCTGGCCCGCTGCAACGTGCGCGTGCCGATCGTGGTCGCCTCGCAACGCGGCGCGGCGCTGATCGATTCGGTGCTGCAGGTCGGCCGCGCCAACGGCCTGCAGGTGCTGGCGGGGCTGGAGAAGCCGCTGCGCGCCGCCGAGCTCGGCACCGCCCTGCAGGCCAATCCGCCGCCGGCGCCGGCAGCGCGCAACGACGCCAACCTGGACGGCGCCACCGACGCGGCGATGCTGCGCGAGGCGCTGCGCCGCAGCGACATCGAAGTGGCGTACCAGCCCAAGGTGGACATGCGCAGCGGCCAGGTCAGCGGCGTGGAAGCGCTGGCGCGCTGGCGGCATCCGCTCAACGGCCAGATCGCGCCGGACCGCTTCATCGCCCTGGCCGAACGCGAAGGCCTGATCCATACGCTGACCGCCAGCGTCGCCGACCAGGCGATGGCGCGGCTGGCGACCTGGAAGCAATCCGGCTTCCGCCTGACCCTGGCGATCAACCTGTCGCCCTGCCTGCTGCAGGACCCGGGATTGCTCGACGAACTGCACAGCCAACTGCATCGGCACGGTCTGGTGCCGGCCGACGTGATCCTGGAGATCACCGAAAGCTCGCTGGTCGAGGCCAGCGCGCTGGGCATGCTGGCGCGGCTGCGGCTGCAGGGTTTCGGCCTGTCGCTGGACGACTACGGCACCGGCTTTTCCTCATTGCAGCAGCTGACCCGCATCCCCTTCACCGAACTGAAGATCGACCGCATCTTCGTGCACGACGCGCACCGCAGCCGCAATCTGCGCACCGTGCTGGAATCGGCGTTGGGCATGGCCCAGCGGCTGGGCCTGAGCACCGTCGCCGAAGGCATCGAAACGGTCGAGGACTGGCAACTGCTGCAGGAACTTGGCTGCGACCTCGGCCAGGGCTATCTGCTGGCGCGGCCGATGGGCGGCGGCGCGCTGAACACCTGGCTGCTCGAGCACCAGGCGCGGCTGCGCGAACACGGACCCACTTCGGCGCAAGCGCCGCATCACTGACACGCGGACCACCATGACCAGTACCGACACCATCACCGAGCAGGAATTCGGCAGATTCCAGCGCTTCATCTTCGACGCCGCCGGCATCACCATCTCCCCGGCCAAGAAGGCGATGCTGTGCGGGCGCCTGGGCAAGCGCCTGAAGGCGCATTCGCTGCAGACCTACACCCAGTACCTGAAACTGCTGGAAAGCCGCGAAGGCAGCGCCGAGGTGCAGACCGCGATCGACCTGCTGACCACCAACGAGACCTACTTCTTCCGCGAGCCCAAGCACTTCGACCTGCTGCGCCGGCTGGCCGGCGAGCACAAGGGCAGCGCGCCGTTCCGCAGTTGGAGCGCGGCCAGTTCCAGCGGCGAGGAGGCCTACAGCATGGCGATGGTGCTGGACGACGCGCTGCAGGGACGCGCCTACGAAGTGGTCGGCACCGACATCAGCACCCGCGTGCTGGAAAAGGCGCGCACCGGCCACTATCCGCTGCAGCGCATCGAGCACATGCCGCCGGCGCTGCTCAAGCGCTACTGCCTGAAGGGCCGCGGCGAATACGAGGGCAGCCTGCTGATCGACCGCAAGCTGCGCGACAACGTGCGCTTCCTGCACGCCAACCTCAATGCGTCGCTGCCCAACCTCGGCCAGTTCGACGTGATCTTCCTGCGCAACGTGATGATCTACTTCAACGGCCAGACCAAGCGCGAAGTGGTCGCGCGGGTGCTGTCCACGCTCAAGCGCGGCGGCATCTTCTGCATCGGCCACTCGGAAAGCCTCAACGACATCAACAACGAAGTCGTGCAGGTGGCGCCGTCGGTGTATCGCAAACCATGAGCGCCACTGCGGCCTCCCAAAGGAACGACCGATGACGACGACGATCAAGGCCATGGTGGTCGACGATTCGGCGGTGGTGCGGCAGGTGCTGGTGGCGGTGCTCAACGAAGCGCCCGGCATCGAGGTGATCGCCTCGGCCGCCGACCCGCTGCTGGCGATGGACAAGATGCGCCAGCAATGGCCGGACGTGATCGTGCTGGACGTGGAGATGCCGAAGATGGACGGCATCACCTTCCTGCGCAAGATCATGAGCGAACGCCCCACCCCGGTGGTGATCTGCTCCACGCTCACCGAGAAGGGCGCGCGGGTGACCATGGACGCGCTGGCCGCCGGCGCGGTGGCGGTGGTGACCAAGCCCAAGCTGGGCCTGAAGCAGTTCCTCACCGACTCGGCCGAGGAACTGGTGGCCACGGTGCGCACCGCCGCGCGCGCCAACGTCAAGCGCCTGGCCGCGCGCAGCGCCGCGCCGCCGGTGGAACCGGAGATCAAGCACACCGCCGACGTGATCCTGCCGGCGCAGGGTGGCCGCGCGCTGGCGCAGACCACCGAACGGGTGATCGCGATCGGCACCTCCACCGGCGGCACCCAGGCGCTGGAGGAAGTGCTGACCGCGCTGCCGCGGGTCAGCCCCGGCATCGTCATCGTCCAGCACATGCCGGAGAAGTTCACCGCCGCATTCGCCGCGCGCCTGGACGGGCTGTGCCAGATCGCGGTGAAGGAAGCGGCCAACAACGACCGCGTGGTGCCCGGCCGCGCGCTGATCGCGCCCGGCGGCAAGCACATGCTGCTGCGCCGCAGCGGCGCGCAGTATTTCGTCGAGGTCGTGGACGGGCCACCGGTCAACCGGCACCGGCCGTCGGTGGACGTGCTGTTCCGTTCCGCCGCGCGCGCCGCCGGCGCCAACGCGCTGGGCATCATCATGACCGGCATGGGCGACGACGGCGCGGTCGGCCTGCTGGAAATGCGCCAGGCCGGCGCGCGCACCGTGGCCCAGGACGAACAGAGCAGCATCGTGTTCGGCATGCCCAAGGAAGCGATCAAGCGCGGCGGCGCGGAGAAGATCCTGCCGCTGAGCGGGATGGCGCGCGAGATCGTGCAGCAGCTCACCTAGGACGGCTCGCCGGGATTGCGCAGTTGTAGATACCGTCTTCCCGTCTAACAGGCAATGGCCTTTTGAGGATCGAAGGGCGTGTTTGATTTGAGGACGCCGTAGGCAAGATGCAGCAACTT
>NZ_JAVDSZ010000022.1:0-18889 GCF_031455575.1 Xanthomonas sp. 1678
CGCAGCGGCGATCGGGTACAGCAGCTGGGCGATGGCCGGCTGCGCTTCCTGGGGCGGATCGACCAGCAGGTGAAGCTGCGCGGGCACCGGATCGAGCTGGGGGAGATCGAGCATTGCCTGCTGGGCGTGGCGGGGATCGCCGACGCGGTGGTCGACCTGCGGCACAGCGAGGCCGATCCGGAGGGGCAACTGGCCGCCTACGTGGTGCTGGGCGAGGGCCATGCCGCGCCGGCGGAGAGCCAATGGCGCGCACAGCTGCAGGCGCACCTGCCGTCCTACATGCATCCGTCGAGCCTGACGGTGCTGCCGGCGCTGCCGCTGACGGCCAACGGCAAGCTCGACCGGCGCGCCCTGCCGGCACCGCAGCGCGAGGGCGAGGCGCGCGACGATCTGCCGGCCGACGCCGCCGAACGACGCCTGGCCGAGCTGTGGGCCGAACTGCTGGGCCTGCCCCAGGTCGGCGTCACCGCCAGCTTCTTCCAGCTCGGCGGACACTCGCTGCTCGCCGCGCGCATGGCCGCACGCGTCGCCGCCGAATGGGGGGTGCAGTTGCCGGTGCGCGTGGTCTTCGACCATCCGAGCGTGCGCCAGCTGGGCGAGTGGCTGCAGGTCGCGCGGTTGCTGGTGGATGCCGGCGACGACGCCACAACGCCCGCGAGCGACGAAGTGGTCATCTAGGGCTCCAAACCGCTAATCGTGCCCTGTGGCCGGACGGCCAGGGCAACAGCCGTGCTCACACCAAGGAAAGATGGGGACATCGATGAAGTTGGGGTATTCCGAGCAGTTCGCAAGCAAGGTCATCGCCGAGATCACGCCGTTCCAGCACCTGTCTGGAACCGAACACGTGGCGCCGTTGCTGTATTCGCTGATCCGCATGCTCAAGCCGCAGACCGTCGTGGAGTTCGGCAGCGGCTACACCACGCCCTACATCTTGCAGGCGCTGAAGGACAATGAAGAGGACTTCAAACTCAACCAGCGACTGCTGCGCGAGCGCGTCGTCCGTCATTTCGCGACGCTGGGTGCGAGCGAACGGCGCGCGATGCTGCCGGATGACTGGCTGCTGGACCCGACCACCCAGGAGATCTACGGCCAGGAGCCGGTGGTCCCCATTCCGTCGTTCTACGCCAAGCCGTACCGTCCGCACCTGTACACCTTCGAGGTGTTGCCCGAAAGCGATGAATACGTCGGACGCCTGTCCAGACTGGTTGCCGAGCTGAACCTGGACGGCCTGTTCTCGCTGCACGCCGGCTGCCGGGTCACCGACTACGTGGCGCACCTGCCAGCCGAGCGCCTGCCCATCGATTTCGCCTGGAACGACTTCGGCAACAAGAAGCGCTTCTTCGACGAGACGTTCGCCCACGTGCGCGGCGACGGCGGCGTGATGGCGTTCCACAACACCACCAGCAGCGAGAAGGATCACAAGGCCGACCTGGATCAGGTGTTCGACGGGCTGCGTCCGCTGCTGGATGCGCGCAAGGCGGAACTGCTGACGTTCCTGGAGCCGCACAAGTTCACCCAGCGCAGCCTGACCGTGGTCCGGAAGCTGGTCGATTTCAAGGAAGAGTTCTTCCACGATCTGACCGACGAGTACGACCGCAGCCTGCTCAAGCTGTCGCGCACGCGCGGCGAAATCCTGGCGTGATCGCTGAAAAGGACTGACACGATGAACGCTGTCGACATCTTCAAGAAATGCCAGGAACGCGGCATCCGGCTGCACCTGCATGGCGCGGATCTGCGGGTTGCAGCCACGCACGGGAGGCTCGACGAGCAGCTCAAGCAACTCGTCCGGGAACACAAGCAGGCGTTGATCGACCTGCTGCAATCGCAATCCGTGGATGAGCGCACCTCCGCAGGACATGCGGGAGGCGGCATCGTGTTGTCGCTTGCCCAGGAACGACTTTGGTTCCAGTACCTCTACGATGGCGACAGCGCGGTCTACAACATTCCGCTCGTTGTCGAAAGCGCCGCCCGGGTGGACGAAGCCGCCATGCTGGCGGCATTGCGCCAGGTCGTCGCTCGGCATGAGCCGCTGCGCACGGTGATCGCCAATCACGACGGAAGCGCACGCGCGCATGTCCTGGATGCGTCCGATTTCGTCCTGGAGTGCCATGGCGAGATCGCCGACGACGCGCCGCTGCGCGCGCAACTGGCCGACGCGCAAACCAGCAGGCCGTTCGATCTTTCCGCCGATTTCATGCTGCGCGCGGCGTTGCTGCATCGTGCTGGCGCCGGTTCGCTGCTGTACCTGACGTTGCACCATATCGCCGCCGACGGTGCGTCGATCCAGCTGTTGCTCCACGAACTGGATCGCGCCTACACCGCGGCGACGGGCGGTGCCGAGCCACTGCTCGCCCCCCTGGCGCAGCGCTTCTCCGACCATGCGTCCTGGGAGCGGGAGCAACTGCAGGGCGAGCGCCTGCAGCGGCACCTGGATCATTGGCTGCAGCGCCTGGCGGGCGTGCCGGTCCTGCATCGGTTCCCGCTGGACAATCCGCGTCCGCCGACCGCAGATCACGCCGGCGGCCGCCTTCGCTTCGGCCTCGATCCGGACACCAGCGAACGCCTGAAGCAGCTGGCATCGGCGCACGACACCACCTTGTTCACGCTGATCCAGGCCGCCTTCGCCGTGTTCATCGCGCGCTACAGCGATACGGACGATGTGGTGTTCGGTACGCCGGTCGCCAACCGGAACCTTCCTGGAAGCAGCGGGCTGGTCGGCTATTTCGCGCAACTGGTGCCAGTGCGCGCCAAGATCGACGGTTCGGCGAGCTTCGCGCAGGTGCTGGCCGATGTCCGCGACCGGTTCGTCGAAGACATGCCGCACCACCATGTGCCCAACGCGATGATCGTGGACGCCCTCGCCATCGCGCGCCAGCCCAACGCCAACCCGTTGTTGCAGCTCGTCCTGGTGTACGAAGAGAGCGGCGTCGGCGCATCCGCGGGCGAGGCAACGACGGCGCTGGTGCGAACGGCAGTGGAACGCGGCGACACCGGCAGCAAGTTCGATCTCGCACTGATCGCCCGCCACGGCCAGTCCGGGCTGACGTTCGCGTGGGAATACGCATCGGCGCTCTTCGATGCGGCCACGCCGCATCGCCTTGCGGCGAATTTCCTGCACCTGCTGCAGGGGATCTCCCAGGCAATGGAGACCCCTGTCGGCCGCCTGCAATTGCTCGCCGAACAGGAGAGCATCTTTCTGAGCCAGGCCGGGACGGGGGCGGCACTGGAGATCCCGTCGAAATCCGTGCACGCGCTGTTCGAACAGTATGTTCGGCAGACACCGGATGCGCCCGCCGTGGTCCATTCCGATGGATGCGTGACATACGCGATGCTCGACGCCTCGGCCAATGCACTGGCCTGGCGATTGATCGACCATGGCGTAGGTCGCGGCGACATGGTCGGCATCTGCCTGGAGCATCCACGCCTGTTTCCGCTTGCCGCTCTGGCGGTCATGAAGGCGGGCGCGGCCTATCTGCCGCTGGATCCACGCCTACCTCCGCGGCGCATCGCACACGTGATCGACGATAGTCGCGCTCGGCTCTGGCTTGTCGACGGCGATGCGTTGGCGGCCCATGGCGACCACATCCAGTTACTGGATGTCGCTTCGCCGGCGATACCCATGCAGTCATCCGACAGGCCAGCGCCCGGCCACGACGTACGGGCCGATGACCTCGCCTACGTCATCTACACATCGGGATCCACTGGCGCGCCCAAGGGCACATTGCTGGAGCACGCGGGAGCGGTGAACCTGGCCATCGGCCAGCGTGCGCTGCTGGGGTTGGAAGGAGCGGCGGGCCGCCATGCCCGGATCCTGCAGTTCTCGTCCGTCAGCTTCGACGCGGCCACATGGGAGCTGCTCATGGCGCTGTGCAACGGCGGCGCATTGGTGGTCCCCGATCCGGCCGTCAAGCAGGATCCCCCCGCGTTGGCCGCCTTGATCGCGCAACAGCGCGTCACGCATGCCACCTTGCCGCCCGCCTATCTGTCGTCGTTGCAGGACGGTGCGCTGGACGGGCTCTCGCACCTGCTGGTTGGCGGCGAGGCGATCGGCCGCGCCGATGCCAGGCGCTGGATGCACGGGCGTACGTTCTACAACGCCTATGGCCCAACCGAAGCCACCGTGTGCGCCACGCTGGGCGTCTACGCTGGCGAGGACCGCGTGCACATGGGGCGCCCATTGCCCAATTACCGTTGCGCGGTCCTCGACGACCACGGCAACCGGGTGCCGGTGGGCGTGCTCGGCGAACTGCATGTCGGCGGCGTCGGCCTGGCGCGCGGGTATCACGGCCAGCCGGCGCTCACCGCCGAGCGCTTCGTGACGCTCGGTGTCGACGGAGCTCAGGCAGAGCGCTGGTACCGCACCGGCGATCTGGTGCGCTGGCTGCCATCCGGCAACCTCGAGTACGTCGGCCGCCGCGACAACCAGATCAAGATCCGAGGCTTCCGGGTCGAACTCGGCGAGATCGAAGCGGCACTCTCCGAGCACCCGGACATCGCCGCCGCGCACGCCCGTACCTGGCAGGACGCGCACAGTGCAAGCGTCCGCATCGTCGTGTACTACCAGGCGATCGGTACCGCCGACGCGGAAGGCGCGCGCACGCGCATTCGCCAATTTCTCGAGGAGCGGCTACCGGACTACATGGTGCCGATGGCCTATGTGCCGTTGGCGGCGTTGCCGCTGACGGCGCATGGCAAGATCGACGCCGCGGCACTGCCGTCGCCGGCGGAAGCCGATCTGGCCCAGAACGGGTACGTGACTCCCGCCACCGCCACTCAGCGGCTGGTGTGCTCGGTGCTGGGCGAATTGCTGGGCAATCCGCGGATCGGCATCCGGGACAGCTTCTTCGCCATGGGCGGCGATTCGATTCTTTCGATCCGGGCCGTGGCCAGGATCAACGCGCACGGCCATCGCCTGACCTCGCGGCAATTCTTCGACGCAAGGACCGTGGAGGGCATCGCCAGCGTTCTTGATGCCAACGCCAGCGCTGGCCGCCAGGACGACGCCGGGCCGAGCCGTGGTGTGCTGCAGCCGCTGCCGATCCAGCAGCGCTTCCTCGCCCTGGGCGAGGGATTCGACGATCGCTATCTGCAGTCGCTGCTGCTGCACGTGCCGGCCGCCGCCGACGCGGCGTTCTTCCGGCGGTTCCTGCACGCGCTGTTCGCACGGCACGACATGTTGCGTCTCCGTATGCGGCGTGACGGCGATGCAGGCACAGCGCTGTGGTTCCAGGAGCCGGAGGAGGCCGAGCCCGGATCGGCGCTGACCGTGGTGCGGCTGCAAAGCGCCGACGAGGCCGGCCGTTCGCGCGAAATCGAACAGGCAGGCGAGGCCTGCAAGGCCGGCATCCGCCTGGAGAGCGGCCCGCTGTTCGCCATGCTGCTGCTCGAGGCGGAACAGGCCAGCCAGCGTCGTCTGCTCGTGGTATTCCATCACTTCATCGTCGATGGCGTCAGCTGGCGCATTTTCCTCGACGACCTGAAGTTGGCGTTCGCCCAGCACGTCCGTGCCGAACCGGTGGCATTGCCGTTGCCGGGCACCCGCTACCAGCAGTGGGCGCAAGTGGTCGGCGCCTGGCAGGAAAGGACGACCTGGGCGCCGGTGACCGACGCAGTGGCATCCGACCGGACATGGACGGGGACGGCAGCGGGTCCCGAGACGCTTGCCGACAGCGTGACCGCAACGGCAGTGCTGGCCGCAGACGCGACGCGGGCGCTGCTGCAGGATTGCAACCGTGCGTACCGGACCCGGATCGACGACCTGCTCCTGGCAGCGCTGGGAACAGCGCTTCACGAGTGGCGAGGCATCACCGAGCAGGACGTCTTTCTGGAAACCCATGGCCGCGACGAGGAACTGGCCGCCGGTGTCGACCTGGGCCACTGCCTGGGCTGGTTCACTTCGTTGTATCCGTTGCGTCTGCACATGGCCGGCGGCAGCGCCGAGCCGGCGGAGCTCATCCGCCGGATAAAGGAAGCGCGTCGCGCGGAGGCGCATCTCGGCCTGGCGTTCCTGCAAGGCGAAAATCTGCACGTCCATCCCGAGATCCTGTTCAACTATCTCGGGCAGTTCGACCAACAGCTGAGCGCCGGTCGCGACTTCTCCCGTGCGCCCGAATTCACCGGCCATGACGTCGATCGCCGCCGCCGGCGTGACGCGATGTTGGTGTTCAACGGGCGCGTGGTGGACGGCGAACTGGTCTTCCATCTCGACGCCAGCGGCGTGCGTTTCACGCAACAGGACGCCGACGACCTAGCGGCCTGCTTCGCACAGGCGCTGCAGCGGGTGGTAGCCCACTGCAGCAATCAACCGCTGAGCCGCTCGACCCCGTCGGACTTTCCGCTGTGCACGGTCGCGCAGGAAGACCTGGATCGCTGGCAGGAGCAGTTCGGGGAGCTGGAGGACGTCTATCCAGCCACAGGCAGCCAGTTGGGGATGCTGTACCACGCCCAGTTGGAAGGCGGTAGGGGCTACCTCACGCAGAACGTGATGCGGTTCGAACGCGACTTCGATCCGGCGGCCTTCCGCCAGGCGTGGCAATGGGTGGTGGCACGTCATGCCGCGCTGCGCACCATCTTCGTCGGCCTGGATCGCGAACAGCCGCTGCAACTGGTGCTGGCCCAGGCCGCGATGGAATGGCATCAGCAACTGCTGGAACCCGCGGAGGCCGCGGTGCAGCAGCATGTCATCGACGAGCGCCTGCGCCGCGATTACCTCACGCCACTCGACGAGCGGCGGGCACCCTTGGCGCGATTCAGCCTGTTGCACACCGCAGAAGGGCAGGCGGTGTTCGCGTGGACCTGCTCGCACGCGATCCTGGATGGCTGGAGCCTGGGCATCGTCTATCGCGAGGTGATCGAAGCCTACGAGGCGTTACGAGCCGGTCGCGCGCCGCGGCCACAGCCTGTGACCGGCTTCCGTCGCTATGTCGAGTGGGCCGGCTCGCGTGATCGGGAAGCGGCCACGGCATTCTGGACCGAGGAGTTATCCGGGCTCGTGGCCGATGCAGGCATCGGCATCGAAGCGCCCGCACAGCCGGTAGCACCTGGCAAGGATGCCATCGGGTGGTCGCCGTCCGCCGACGATCTGGACGCGATGCGGCGCTATGCCGCGGCGCACGATGTCGCCATCAGCACGTTGGTGCAGGCGGCCTGGCTCTACCTGTTGGCACGCTACCGTGGCACGGACGAGGCCATTACCGGGATGACGCTGTCCGGTCGACCCGCCGAGCTTGCGGAGGTGGAAGCCGTGGTCGGCATGCTCGTCAACACGGTCCCGCTGGCCGCGCGCATTCCGCGAGGACAGGACGTGGCCAACTGGCTGCAGACGCTGCAGCAGCGCCAGCAGTTGCGTGAGGGTCACGGACATCTGCCATTGGCCGAGATCGTGAAACTGGCCGGGGCCGCGCAGGATGGGACGTTGTTCTCCAGCGTCCTCGGCTTCCATAGCCAGCCGGTGGGACAGGCGGCATCGGCCATGCGCCGCAGCGGCGCCAAGGGCGGAGTGTCGAACGAGAACACGCATTACCCGCTTGTGCTGGGCGTATCGCCGCACGAAGGGCTGCATTTCACATTGACCTATGAAACATCGCGCTTCGATCGCGCGGCCATGTTGCGGTTGCGCGACCATCTGCAGGCGGTACTGCGGGCGCTGATCTCCCCGCACGTCCGGACCATTGCCGATATCGAGATGCTCGCGCCGGCCGAGCTGGCGGAGTTGGCAGCCCTGGCCGAGGGCGCGCCGTTACAGCGGCCGGCGCCGTTGCTGCCGCACTGGCTGCGCAGCAACGCGCAGCAGCGCGGGGCGCAGCCGGCGGTGCTGCTGGAGGACCAGGCGCTGGATCATGCCGGACTGGACGCGCGCAGCAACCAGTTCGCACGCGCCCTGGTCGCGGTCGGGGTCCGTCCCGGCGACCGGGTCGGGGTGTGCCAGCAACGCACGCTGGACATGGTGGCCAGCGTGCTCGGCACGCTGAAGGCCGGGGCGGTGTACGTACCGCTGGATCCCGGCTATCCGGATGCGCGCCTGGCCTTCCTGCTGGCCGATGCCGGCATCGGCCACGTGCTCGCCGAGGAGTGGTTGGCCGCGCAGTTGCCGCTGTCGGGCCAGACGGTGGTGGCGGTGGAGGCGGCCGATGCGCAGTCGGCGGCGGCGTTCGACAGCCCGGTCACGCGCGCGAGTGCGGCGTACATGATCCACACCTCCGGATCGACCGGGCAGCCCAAGGGCGTGCTGGTCGAGCATGGGGCGCTGGCCGACAAGCTGGCGGCGCTGGCGCAGCAGTACGGGCTAGGCGAGGACGAGCGCGGCCTGCTGTTCGCCTCGATGAGCTTCGATGCCTCGCTGAGCCAGTTGCTGGCGCCGCTGTGCGTCGGTGGCAGCGTGGTGCTGCGCCCGGACGGGATGAGCGAGCCGGAGGCGGTGCTGGCGCATGTGCGCGCGCAGCGGGTGACCTGGCTGCACGTGGTGCCGGCGTACCTGCGGCAGTTGCTGGAGGTGGACGACTGGTCGGGCACGGCGCTGCGGCGGGTGAGCTGCGGTGGCGACGTGCTGGACCGTGGGCTGCAGCAGGCGTGGTTCGGCGCCGGGCGCGCGGGGATCGCGCTGTACAACTCCTACGGTCCGACCGAGATCACGATCACCGCGAGCGTGCACGAGGTAGATGCCGCGCAGGCGGTGGTGCCGATCGGGCGGCCGTTGCCGGGGGTGCGCTACTGGGTGCTGGACGGGCAGGGCCGGGTGCTGCCGCGCGGGGCGGTGGGCGAGCTGTGCATCGGTGGGCGATCGCTGGCGCGCGGCTACTGGAACCGGTCCGAGCTCAGTGGCGAGCGCTTCGTGGCGCTGGAACCGCTGCCGGGTCGTGGCGAACGGATGTACCGCAGCGGCGACCGGGTGCGCTGGAACGCGGCGGGGGAACTGGAGTTCGTCGGGCGCAGCGATCACCAGGTGAAGGTGCGTGGGCATCGGATCGAGCTGGGCGAGGTGGAGGCGGCGCTGCAGGCGTGCCCGGGCGTGGCGGCGGCGGTGGTCAAGGTGGAGCAGGACAGCCTGTGGGCGTACGTGGAGTTGGCGGGGTCCACGGCCGGGCAGGTGGAAGCGGCGCTGGCGGAGCGGCTGCCGGCGCACCTGTTGCCGAGCGGATACGAGGTGGTGGGGGAGTGGCCGTTGACGCGCAGCGGCAAGCGCGACCGGGCGGCGTTGGTGCGGGGCCAGGGGACTGCGGCATTGCGGCGTGGTCCGTCCACTGCGGTGGAGCAGGCGCTGCTGGAGATCTGGACGGCGTTGCTCAAGCGCGAGGACATCGCGGTGACCGACAACTTCTTCCAGAAGGGCGGTCACTCGTTGCTGGCGACGCGGCTGGCGAGCCAGATCCGGCGCCGGTTCGAGGTGGCCTTCACCCTCAAGAGCCTGTTCGAACTGCCCAGCATCGAGGAACAGGCAGCGCTGGTGCTGGCGCAGCGTAGTGCCGACGCCAGCGGCGATGCGCGCCTGCCGACGATCCCGCGCTTGCAGCACGACCGTCCGGTGCCGCTGTCCTTCGCGCAGAAGAGCCTGTGGTTGATGGACCAGATGGAAGGCGGAAACGCGGGTTACATCGCCGGCACGTCGCTGACCGTGAAAGGCCGCTTCGTCACCGATGCCGCCGAACGCGCCTTCTCCAGCATCATCGCGCGTCACCAGGTATTGCGTTCGATCATCCGCGAGCACGAAAGCGGGCCAATGCAGACGGTCACGGGCGCCGAGCGGTTCCGTGTCGAATTCGTCGACCTCAGCCAGCTGCCGTTGGCCGACGCGAGTTCCGCGCTGGAACGGATCAGCCACGACGCACGCACGCGCCGCTTCGACCTCTCCAGCGACCTGATGCTGCGCGTCCATGTCGTCCGCCAGGCCAGCGATCTCCACACCCTGCTGGTCCATATGCACCACATCGCCTGCGACGGCTGGTCGGTGGGCTTGTTGATGGGCGAGTTCAACACGCTGTATCGCATGTACAGCGCGTCTGCGGCGACGGACGATGCGGGCGAACTGCCGTCTCTGCCCATCCAGTACCGCGACTATGCACAGTGGCAGCAGGAGTGCCTTTCCGGAAGTCGTCTGGACGCATTGGTGGACTATTGGAAGCGGCGACTGGAGGGCATCCCTGAGCTGCACGGGTTGCCGGTCGACCTGCCACGCCCGCCGCGGCCCAGCTTCCGCGGCTCGGTGCATCGGCAGCAGCTGGACGCCGGCATCGCGGCGATGCTGTCCCGTGCCTGCCATGCGCAAGGTGCGACGTTCTTCATGGGCATGCATGCCGCCTTCGCGGCGTGGCTCGCCAGGTATTGCGGCCAGGACGACGTCGTCGTCGGCACGGCAGTCGCCAATCGGGAGCAGAGTGAAGTGGCTTCCTTGATCGGCTTCTTTTCCAATACATTGGTGTTGCGTACTCCTGTCCGGCCGCAGCAGGCATTCAACGACCTGCTGTCGCAGGTAAAGCAACAGGACATCGCCGACTTCGACCATCAGCAGCTGCCTTTCCCGCTGCTCACCGAGCACTTGAATCCCGAGCGCCATCTCGATCGGCATCCGCTGTTCCAGATTGTGCTGAACGTGGACAACAACGATGTCGAGCGCTTGCAGGTGCCCGGGTCCAACGTGCAAGGCAGGGAGCGTGGCAGCTACGAGAGCAATTTCGACCTGACCCTGTATGCGGTGGAGCAGGCCGACGGCATCAAGCTGCTCTGGCGTTACGCCACCGATCTGTTCACGCCGGCGACGATCGCGCGGATGGCGGACAGCTTTCAGACGCTGTTGCAGGCGGCGGTGGCCGATCCTGCCGCGCCTGTGCAGGCGCTGCCGATGGTGGGCGAGGCCGAGCTGGCGGAGCTGGCAGACTTGGCCGAGGGCGCGCCGTTGCAGCGGCCGGCGCCGTTGCTGCCGCACTGGCTGCGCAGCAACGCGCAGCAGCGCGGGGCGCAGCCGGCGGTGCTGCTGGAGGACCAGGCGCTGGATCATGCCGGGCTGGACGCGCGCAGCAACCAGTTCGCACGCGCCCTGGTCGCGGCCGGGGTCCGTCCCGGCGACCGGGTCGGGGTGTGCCAGCAACGCACGCTGGACATGGTGGCCAGCGTACTCGGCACGCTGAAGGCCGGGGCGGTGTACGTGCCGCTGGATCCGGGCTATCCGGATGCGCGCCTGGCCTTCCTGCTGGCCGATGCCGGCATCGGCCACGTGCTCGCCGAGACCGCGCAGGCCATTCGCCTGCCGCTGTCGGGCCAGACGGTGGTGGCGGTGGAGGCGGCCGATGCGCAGTCGGCGGCGGCGTTCGACAGCCCGGTCACGCGCGCGAGTGCGGCGTACATGATCCACACCTCCGGGTCGACCGGGCAGCCCAAGGGCGTGCTGGTCGAGCATGGGGCGCTGGCCGACAAGCTGGCGGCGCTGGCGCAGCAGTACGGGCTGGGCGAGGACGAGCGCGGCCTGCTGTTCGCCTCGATGAGCTTCGATGCCTCGCTGAGCCAGTTGCTGGCGCCGCTGTGCGTTGGTGGCAGCGTGGTGCTGCGCCCGGACGGGATGAGCGAGCCGGAGGCGGTGCTGGCGCATGTGCGTGCGCAGCGGGTGACCTGGCTGCACGTGGTGCCGGCGTACCTGCGGCAGTTGCTGGAGGTGGACGACTGGTCGGGCACGGCGCTGCGGCGGGTGAGCTGCGGTGGCGACGTGCTGGACCGAGGGCTGCAGCAGGCGTGGTTCGGCGCCGGGCGCGTGGGGATCGCGCTGTACAACTCCTACGGTCCGACCGAGATCACGATCACCGCGAGCGTGCACGAGGTAGATGCCGCGCAGGCGGTGGTGCCGATCGGGCGGCCGTTGCCGGGGGTGCGCTACTGGGTGCTGGACGGGCAGGGCCGGGTGCTGCCGCGCGGGGCGGTGGGCGAGCTGTGCATCGGTGGGCGATCGCTGGCGCGCGGCTACTGGAACCGGCCCGAGCTCAGTGGCGAGCGCTTCGTGGCGCTGGAACCGCTGCCGGGTCGTGTCGAACGGATGTACCGCAGCGGCGACCGGGTGCGCTGGAACGCGGCGGGGGAACTGGAGTTCGTCGGGCGCAGCGATCACCAGGTGAAGGTGCGTGGGCATCGGATCGAGCTGGGCGAGGTAGAGGCGGCGCTGCAGGCGTGCCCGGGCGTGGCGGCGGCGGTGGTCAAGGTGGAGCAGGACAGCCTGTGGGCGTACGTGGAGTTGGCGGGGTCCACGGCCGGGCAGGTGGAAGCGGCGCTGGCGGAGCGGCTGCCGGCGCACCTGTTGCCGAGCGGATACGAGGTGGTGGGGGAGTGGCCGTTGACGCGCAGCGGCAAGCGCGATCGGGCGGCGCTGGTGCGGGGTCAGGGGGCTGCGGCATTGCGGCGTGGTCCGTCCACTGCGGTGGAGCAGGCGCTGCTGGAGATCTGGACGGCGTTGCTCAAGCGCGAGGACATCGCGGTGACCGACAACTTCTTCCAGAAGGGCGGTCACTCGTTGCTGGCGACGCGGCTGGCGAGCCAGATCCGGCGCCGGTTCGAGGTGGCCTTCACCCTCAAGAGCCTGTTTGAACTGCCCAGCATCGAGGAACAGGCGCGCATGATCGCAACGACGAAGGAACCGGGCCAGCAGTTGGCGACGGAGCAGGAAAACGCCATGGAGGAATTCGACGTATGAATGCCAACGCATTGCTGGACATGCTGCGCGCCCGCAACATCGAACTGCGCGCCAACGGCGAGAACCTCAGGGTGATCGGGCCGGCCGGGGCACTGACCGACGCATTGCGCGAGCTGGTACGCGACAATAAACCGGCGTTGCTG
Source organism: Xanthomonas sp. 1678 (assembly GCF_031455575.1). Lineage (NCBI taxonomy): Bacteria > Pseudomonadati > Pseudomonadota > Gammaproteobacteria > Lysobacterales > Lysobacteraceae > Xanthomonas > Xanthomonas sp. 1678. The sequence goes on from NZ_JAVDSZ010000022.1 coordinate 12,811, forward strand.
GCCCAGCTGTCGCAGGACGCGCCGCCCCACGCGGACGGATCGCCCGCCCACAGCAAGGCAGGGCGCACTGCGTTGTCGTTCGCCCAGCGCCGGCTATGGTTCCTGCAGCAACTCCAGGGCGGCAATCTCTACAACATCGGCGGCAACTTCGCGGTGCGTGGCGGGCTCGAACTGGAGGCGCTGCAGCGCGCCCTCAATGCCATTGTCGCGCGCCACGCGGTGTTGCGCACGGTCTATGGACAGGAGAACGGCGAACCCTATCAGGTGCAGAGGGCCGACGGCGTCCTGCACATCGATCGATTCGCGGTGGACGGCGATGCCGGCGACTCGGAGCAGCAATGGCGGAGGATCAGCGCCGCGTACGCGGGCCGCGCCTTCCGCCTGGACCAGGACCTGATGCTGCGTGTGGGCATCGTCGACTACGCGGCAGACGAGCAGCGCCTGATGATCCAGATGCACCACATCGCCTCCGATGGCTGGTCGTTGTCGATCTTCATCAGAGAGCTCAACCACTTCTACAAGGCATTCAGCGAGGGCGGTGCGGAAGAGGCCGCATTGGAACCCTTGCCGATGCAGTACGCGGACTACGCGCGACAGCAGGACGGCGCCTTCCGGCGCGGCGACATGATCAAGGGCTGCGAGTTCTGGAAGCACTACCTCAAGGACCTGCCGGAGGTGCACGCTCTCCCGCTGGACAGGCCACGCCCGCCGCAACAGAGCCACCATGGCGGGACCGTCAGCAGCCGCCTGCCGGTCGCTGTCGCCACGGGACTGGCGGAACTGACTCGAGCGCATGGCGCCACGCTGTTCATGGCGCTGCACTCGGCTTTCAGCTTGTTCCTGTCCCGTTACAGCGGCGAGGCCGACATCGTGCTCGGCACGCCCATCGCCGGCCGAGACGACTACAGCCAGGAGAACCTGATCGGGTGTTTCGTCAATACCCTGGTGCTGCGCGCCAGTGTGGATCCGGAGCAGTCCTTCGAACAGCTGCTGCGCCATTGCCGCACGCAATTGCTGGACGCCTACCAGTATCAGGAGGTTCCCTTCGAGTATCTGGTCGAGGAACTCAAGCCCAGCCGCAGCCTGCAATACAACCCCCTGTTCCAGATCATGTTCGCCCTGCACAACCAGGAGCGTACCGGTTTCTCGTTCGGCAAGGCGCGGTTCACCGCCATCGCACAGGAATCGGCGGCGAGCAGCAAGTTCGACCTGTCGCTGGATGCCGTGGAGGGTGCCGGCGGCATCGATCTGGTCTGGCGCTATGCGAGCGACCTGTTCGATGCGGAAAGCATCGAGCGCATGGACCGCAGTTTCCGTCATCTGGTGGCGGAGATCGTCGCCAGCCCGGCACTGCCGATGCGCCAGCTCGCGATGGTCACGCCCTCCGACAGGCATCGCCTGCTGGACATGAAGGACGCCGATACAGCACTGCCCGCCAACTTGCCCGATGCACTGCAGCGGCAAGCGCGGACGCGGCCGGCACACCCGGCGCTGGTCGCACCCGGCGCGTCGTGGAGCTATGCCGACCTGTCCCTGGCAGTGGAGCAGGCCGCCGCGGGCTTGCATGCGGCAGGCGTGGGCCCAGGCGACCGGGTGGGCGTCCATCTGGACTCCTCGGCGGGCCTGGTCATCGCCACGCTGGCGCTGTTCAGGCTCGGCGCCGTCTATGTTCCGCTGGACCCGGACTATCCGCTGTCGCGGCTGCGCTACATGGTCGAGGACAGCGGCGCGCGCCTGGTCATCGGCAGCCGGGCCGGGCATGCAGGCAGCGAGGCGTTGGGCGTACGGGCGCTGGCCTGGGAAGACTTGTCCACGGCCGACCTGGCATGTCTCGATGCGATGGCCCGGCCGGACGAAGACACGTTGGCGTACATCGTCTACACGTCCGGCTCCAGTGGGCAACCGAAGGGCGTGATGGTGAGCCATGGCAACGTCCTGTCCTACCATGATGCCGCCCAGGCGATCTATGGCGTGGCACCCGACGACCGGGTACTGCAATGCGCCTCGCCGTCGTTCGACATCTTCATCGAAGAACTGGCCATGTCGCTCTACAACGGCGCGACGTTGTACGTCGGTGGCCGCAGCAGCCAATCCGGCCGGTCGTTCTGGGACGAGGTCGCGACGCACGGCATCACGATCGTGTCGCTGCCGACCGCCTACTGGCACCTGCTATGCAGTGAACTTGCCGGCGGCAACGGTCCGGGCGGCAAGACGACCTTGCGCATGCTTATCGCCGGTGGCGAGAAGATGTCGGTCGAACAGCTGCGGCAGTGGCGCCAGTGCGCGTCGTTGTCGCAGATCCGGGTGATCAATACCTATGGCCCCACCGAAGCGACGGTGATCGCCAGCGCGTTCGACACCTCAGGCCATGATGCCGATGCCGGCGCGATTCCCATCGGTGCTGCGTTGGCGAACAGCCATTGCATCGTCGTCGACGCGCAAGGCGAGCTGGTGCCGCCCGGCGCTGTCGGCGAACTGGTGATCGCAGGCCGCTCTGTCGCGCAGGGGTACCTTGGCAAGCCGGAGCAGACGGCTGCCGCGTTCGGGACGATCAGCGACATCCACGGTGGCCTGCACCGGTGCTACCGCACCGGCGACCTGGTGCGCTTGGGCGCCGACGGGCAGTTGCGTTTCATCGGCCGGGGCGACGATCAAGTCAAGATCTCCGGCTTCCGGATCACCACCGGCGAGATCGAGCGCCAGATCCTCGCGGTCCCCGGCGCCTCCATGGCGCGGGTGCTGCTGGAAGGCAGCGGCGACGCGGCCAGGCTGCTTGCCGCACTGGTGCCGGAGTCGGCGGATGCCGCGCAGGACGCGAACGCACTGGTCGAGCGGGTGCATCGCCATCTCAAGGCCACGTTGCCTGCCTACATGTGCCCGTCGGCCTACGCGGTAATGGAAGCACTGCCGTTGACCGCCAATGGCAAGGTCGCGGTAGAGCAGCTGCTGGCGCAATCCTTCCGACCGGTCTCGTCGGCGTCGACCGTTGTGCCGGAAACCGGAACAGAAAAGACGCTGGCGTCGCTGTGGGCGCGGCGGTTGCGCGTCGATCCGGAGGCGATCGGGCGCGACACCAGCTTCTTCGACATCGGCGGTCACTCGCTGCTGGCGATCCGCCTGCTCAACGATATCCAGCGGACGTTCCACAAACGCTTCAGTGTCCGCCAAGTCTTCGAGACCCCGGTGCTTTCGGATCTGGCGCGAAAGATCGACGAGCGCACGCTGGATCTCGGCGAGCAGATCGAGCCCGACGCAGCCGCTGGCAACACGGCTCCGGCCTCCTTCGCACAGAAGCAGCTGTGGTACCTCGAGCAGTTGGGCCCTGCCACGGGTGCCTACAACATCAACGGGCTGCGCCGTTTCCATAGCGAACTGGATCTGCGCGTGGTGGAACAGGTGCTTGGCTGGCTGGTGGCGCGGCACGGTGCGCTGCGTACGCGCTTGGAGGAGCGCGACGATGAACTGTGGCAGCGGGTCGACGATGCGGCCGTGCTGCGGATGGAGGTGATCGACACGCTGTCCGTACCGGCGCCGTTGCGCAAGTCGCTCATCCATCAAGAGGTGCAGGCGCGGGCCCGCCGCCCGTTCGATCTGCGCGCCGGCCTGCTGCTGCGCGTCGCCGCGGTGGTCGAGGAGCAGGGGACATCGCTGGCCTGGGGAATCCACCACATCGCTGCCGACGGGTGGAGCGTCGACCTGTTCTGGCGCGAATTCGACCAGGCGTACGCGCGTCTCGCCGCCGGCAGCGGATTGCCCGAACCGGCACCGGCGTTGCAGTACATCGACTACTCGCGCTGGCAGTCGCGGCAACTGCACACAGGTGCGTGGCAGGGATCCATCGATTATTGGAAACGCCAGTTGCACCGCTTGCCGCCGTTGCACGACCTGCAGACGGACATGCCCAGGCCGGAACTGCAGCGCTTCGAGGGCGCCAGTTACCTCTGGCCGCTGTCAGAACAGTGTCGCAAGGGGCTGGAGGCATTGGCATCGCGGACCGAGACGTCGCTGTTCATGCTGTTCCACGCCGCGTTTGCGCTGCTGCTTTCGCGACGTAGCGGCGCCACCGACATCGTGATCGGGACACCCGCTTCGAACCGTCACCGCCCCGAAGTCGCCGAGACCATCGGCCTGCTGGCCAACCTGGTGGTCCTGCGCACCCAGGTGGACGCCGGCCAATCGTTCCTGTCGTTCCTGCAGCGCATCAAGCGGGTGAACATCGACGCGCTCGAACACCAGGACATTCCCTTTCAGTGCCTGGTGGAGCTGCTGAACCCGGAGCGCAGCGCCGCGTTCAATCCCTTGGTGCAGATCATCATCGGCATCGACCAGGACGACGCGCTCCAGCCACCGGCAGAACCACGCCTGTCCGAGGACGAAGTCGCCAAGTTCGACCTCAGCCTCAACATCGCCGCCGGCCGCGACGGCATGGCGGTCGAACTCAACTACGACCGGTCGCTGTATAGCGCACGGACCGTGATCGGGCTCGCCGAGCAGCTGACCGCCCTTCTTGACGAGATCGCGGCGCAGCCTGACCTGGCTGTCGACGAACTCAGCATGCTCGGAGCCGACGAGCGCACGCGCCTGCTGCGCCACGCCACGCGCGCCGGCTATCCAGGCAGCGAGCCGGGCGATCTGCTGTACGTCCTGGACACGCAGGGGCGGCTGGTGCCGTATGGATGCGAAGGCGAACTGCATGTCGGTGGACCTCGGGTCGAACTGCTGGGCACCGGGCCGGCGAAATGCACGGCCGCGGACGCTGCCATCGGTGCCTTGCTGCCGACCGGAAAATGGGTGCGGTTCGACCACGAAGGGCGGTTGGCGGCGTCGAACAAGGCCAGCCGACGCTACTGGGCGGGGCTGCTCCAAGATGCTTCTGCACGCCACGCCTTGCCGGTCCTGGAAAGCGGGCTGCGTGACGCCGGGCGCGAGGGTGACCTGCTGACGTGGCGGCTTCCCGGCGAACTTGCGTCGCAGCTGCGTGCACTCGCCACCCGCCGTCAGGACGACCTCGCGGTGCTGATGGCGGCCGGTCTCGGCATCCTGCTGGCGCGCTACAGCGGCGAGGCGGCGCCGGTGTTGGCGGTGGATGCGCCGCGACCGGTGCCGACGGGCCTGGATGCGCTGATCGCCCGCACTGAACGCGTCGTGCTAAGGCCGACGTGCGATGCGCAATCCGGGGTGGACGCCTACCTGTCTTCGCTGGACCGGCAATGGGAAGCGGGGTGGCGGCACCGGGACACGTTGGACGTTGTAGTGGCCGACAGGCAGGACGTGTCCTGCAATTCGGTTGCGCAGGTGTTGCTGGCGATGCATGCCGCGCCGCTCACCGCGGATGGCATGACCCGACGCGGCATGGATCTGGTGCTGTCGGTCGTCGCCGACGGCGATGGGCTGGACTTGGCTGTCGGCTACCGGCGCGTGCTGTTCCCGCGTTGGCTGATCGAGCAGATGGCGCAGGACCTGGGCCAGATCTTTGAGCAGCTGGCGGCCGGTGCGGTGCGGCAGCTGCGGGATATCGTGCTGTCCGGCCAGGCGGCGTCGGCGGCGCTGCCCGGCACCGACCAGGCGGCGGACCCGCAGTGCCTGCATGGGCTGTTCGAACGCCAGGTCGCGCGCACCCCGCAGCGGATCGCGGTGCGCTACGGCGACCAGGCGCTGGACTACGCCAGCCTCAATGCCCGCGCCAACCGCTTGGCGCATGCGCTGGTCGCAGCCGGCGTGCAGCCCGGCGCGCTGGTCGGCGTATGCCTGCCGCGTTGCCTGGAGTTGCCGGTGGCGCTGCTGGCGGTGCTCAAGGCCGGCGCCGCCTACGTGCCGATGGATCCGGATTACCCGGCCGAGCGCCTGCGCTACATCGCCGCCGACGCCGGGCTGGGCGTCGTCCTGGAGATGCCGTCCACCCACGCCTGCCTGGATGGCATCGATGCGCGCCTGCTCGACGTCTGCGACGCGCAGACCGTCGCCGGCAGCCCCGACCACGACCCGGCATTGGCCATTGCCCCCTCCAGCCTGGCCTACCTGATCTACACCTCCGGCACCACCGGCCGCCCCAAGGGGGTGATGATCGAACACCGCAATG
>NZ_JAVDSZ010000023.1:0-16414 GCF_031455575.1 Xanthomonas sp. 1678
TTGGTCAGCGCCGCGGTCAGCGTGGTCTTGCCGTGGTCGACGTGACCGATGGTGCCGACGTTGACGTGCGGCTTGGTGCGCTCGAACTTACCCTTTGCCATGGTGTGTTTACCTTCTAATTCGTAATTGGGGGACAAGGGACAGGGATGCGGGACTGGCTACGCCGCGTCCCGAATCCCGTCTCGCTAATCTCAGCTCTTCTTGATGACCGACTCGGCGATGTTGGCCGGCGCTTCGGCGTAATGGTCGAACTCCATCGAGAACGTGGCGCGACCCTGCGACATCGAGCGCAGCGTGGTGGCGTAGCCGAACATTTCGCCCAGCGGCACCATCGCGTTGATCACCTTGCCGGACGGACTGTCGTCCTGGCCCTGCAGGATGCCGCGACGACGGCTGACGTCGCCCATCACGTCGCCCAGATAGTCTTCCGGGGTCACGACCTCGACCTTCATGATCGGCTCCAGCAGCACCGGGCTGGCCTTGTTGAAGCCTTCCTTGAAGCCCATCGAGCCGGCGATCTTGAACGCCATTTCCGAGGAGTCGACGTCATGGTACGAACCGTCGATCAGGCGCACCTTGACGTCCACGATCGGGTAGCCGGCCATCACGCCGTTGGCCACCGCTTCCTGGATGCCCTTGTCCACCGCCGGGATGTATTCCTTCGGCACCACGCCGCCGACGATCGCATTCTCGAAGGTGTAGCCCAGGCCACGCTCCTGCGGCTCGATCTCGAGCACGACATGGCCGTACTGGCCCTTACCGCCGGACTGGCGCACGAACTTGCCTTCCTGCTTGACCGCCTTGCGGATGGTCTCGCGGTAGGCCACCTGCGGCTTGCCGACGTTGGCTTCGACGTTGAACTCGCGCTTCATGCGGTCGACCATGATTTCCAGGTGCAACTCGCCCATGCCGCGGATGATGGTCTGGCCGGATTCTTCGTCGGTGTTGACGCGGAACGAGGGATCTTCCTGCGCCAGACGGCTCAGCGCGATGCCCATCTTTTCCTGGTCCGACTTGGTCTTCGGCTCCACCGCCATCGAGATCACCGGCTCCGGGAACACCATGCGCTCCAGGATGATGATGTTGTCCTGCGCGCACAGCGTGTCGCCGGTGGTGACGTCCTTCAGGCCCACCGCCGCGGCGATGTCGCCCGCGCGCACTTCCTTGATCTCTTCGCGATTGTTGGAGTGCATCTGCAGGATGCGGCCCACGCGCTCCTTCTTCGACTTGACCGGGTTGTACACCTGGTCGCCGGAGTTCAGCGTGCCGGAGTAGACGCGGAAGAAGGTCAGCGAACCCACGAACGGGTCGGTCATGATCTTGAACGCCAGCGCCGAGAACGGCGCGGTGTCGGTGGCCGGACGGCTGTCTTCCTTGTCGTCCTCGTCGATGCCCTTGACCGGCGGACGGTCGCTGGGCGACGGCAGCAGCTGGATCACGCCGTCGAGCATCGCCTGCACGCCCTTGTTCTTGAACGCGGTGCCGCAGTACACCGGCACCACTTCCACCTTCAGGGTGCGCTCGCGCAGGCCGCTGACGATTTCCTCTTCGGACAGCTCGCCCTCGTTGAGGTACTTGTCCATCAGCTCTTCGTTGGCTTCGGCCGCGGCCTCGACCATGAACGCGCGCGCCTCGACGGCCTTGTCGGCCAGGTCGGCGGGGATCTCGCGGTATTCGAACACGGTGCCCTGCGAGGCGGTATCCCAATGGACCGCCTTCATCTTGAGCAGGTCGACCACGCCCTCGAAGCCGTCTTCGGCACCGATCGGCACCTGCATCGGCACCGGGTAGGCGCCCAGGCGCGACTTCAGCTGCTCGACGACCTTGTCGAAGTTGGCGCCGGTACGGTCCATCTTGTTGACGAAGGCAAGACGCGGCACCGCGTACTTGTTGGCCTGGCGCCACACGGTCTCGGACTGCGGCTGCACGCCGCCGACCGCGCACAGCACGAACACCGCGCCGTCGAGCACGCGCAGCGAACGCTCGACTTCGATGGTGAAGTCGACGTGCCCGGGGGTGTCGATGATGTTGAAGCGGTGCTGCGGCAGCGACTTGTCCATGCCGCTCCAGAACGCGGTGGTCGCGGCGGAGGTGATGGTGATGCCACGCTCCTGCTCCTGCTCCATCCAGTCCATCGTCGCGGCACCGTCATGCACCTCGCCGATCTTGTGGCTGACGCCGGTGTAGAACAGGATGCGTTCGGAGGTGGTGGTCTTGCCGGCATCGATGTGGGCCATGATGCCGAAGTTGCGGTAACGCTCGATGGGAGTGTTGCGGGCCACAGGGAGCCTCTCAGAATTCTTGGATTGCGGATGGCCGAACGCCGCCTTGCGGCGGCCTTCGGATTTGTGCAGCGCTCAGCGGCGCCACTAGCAGCACATTTAGATTGTGCTGACGGGCCCTGTTTCCAAGGCCCGGAAGGTCACCAGCGGTAATGCGCGAACGCCTTGTTCGCTTCCGCCATGCGGTGGGTTTCTTCGCGCTTCTTGATGGCGCCACCACGGTTTTCCGAGGCGTCGACCAGCTCGGCCGCGAGCTTGCGCGGCATCGAGTTCTCGCCGCGCTTGCGCGCCGAGTCGATCAGCCAGCGCATGGCCAGCGCCATGCGACGGGAGGAACGCACCTCGACCGGCACTTGGTACGTAGCACCGCCGACGCGACGCGACTTGACTTCGACCGCCGGAGCGACGTTGTCCAGCGCTTTCTGCACCAGCTCGACCGCATTCGGGTTTTTCTCGCCGATGACGTCCATTGCGCCGTAGACGATCTTTTCGGCGACCGACTTCTTGCCGCTCAGCATCACCATGTTGATGAAACGGGCGATGGTTTCGCTGCCGTGCTTGGGATCCGGCAGGACGGTGCGCTGCGGAGTAGAACCTTTACGAGACATTGTGCTTTCCCTTAGCTCTTCGGACGCTTGGCGCCGTACTTGGAACGACCCTGGCGACGCTTGGCGACGCCGGCGGCATCGAGCGAACCGCGCACGGTGTGGTAGCGCACGCCCGGCAGATCCTTGACGCGACCGCCGCGGATCAGGACCACGGAGTGCTCCTGCAGGTTGTGGCCTTCGCCGCCGATGTAGCTGATGACCTCTTCCTGGTTCGTCAGGCGCACCTTGGCGACCTTACGCAGGGCCGAGTTCGGCTTCTTCGGGGTGGTGGTGTACACGCGCGTGCAGACGCCACGGCGCTGCGGGCACTTGTCAAGCGCCGGGGAGGCGCTCTTGTAGGTGGTCGCCTGCCGCGGCTTGCGGACCAGCTGGTTGATCGTCGCCATCAGTGGATTCTTCTGATTGAGGCCGTGGGGCCTGGATGCGTGAAAACGAAGGCAGGCCGAAGGACGGCCTGCCGAGACAGGAAAGTATAGCGGGCAAGTAAAAGCTCCGTCAACTCAACGGAAACTTAACTTGCTGGCCCTCCTGGGCCGGTACGGGGCGCATCCGCTGCGCCCCTTGTCGCTTGGAACGATCGGCCCCGCGGACGGGGCCGATCCGGCTCACTCTTCGCTGCTGGCAGCCGCCGGTGCGGGCGTTTCGACCGCCGGCTCGGCGTTGCCGCCGGACAGGGTCTGCATTTCCGACTCGGTCAGGCCGCTGGAGTTGCGACGGCGCAGGCTGTGGTAGGCCAGGCCGGTGCCGGCCGGGATCAGGCGGCCGACGATCACGTTTTCCTTCAGGCCGCGCAGCGTGTCGCTGGTGCCGCGGACCGCCGCCTCGGTGAGGACGCGGGTGGTCTCCTGGAACGAGGCCGCCGAGATGAACGACTCGGTGGCCAGCGAGGCCTTGGTGATGCCCAGCAGCACCGGGTCGTACTTGGCCGGCAGCTCGTTGCGGGTGGCCAGGCGGGCATTTTCCTCGATGACGCGCTGGCGCTCGGCCTGCTCGCCGTTGAGGAACTTGCTGTTGCCCTGGTCGGTGATCTCGACCTTGCGCAGCATCTGCCGGGTGATGACCTCGATGTGCTTGTCGTTGATCTTCACGCCCTGCAGGCGATACACGTCCTGGATTTCCTTGACCAGGTACGCGGCCAGCGGCTCCACGCCGAGCAGGCGCAGGATGTCCTGCGGGCTCGGCTCGCCGTCGACCACGGTCTCGCCCTTGGCCACGTGCTCGCCTTCGAACACGATGATCTGGCGGTACTTCGGGATCAGCTCTTCGTGTTCCGAACCATCGGTGTCCTTGATGATCAGGCGCTGCTTGCCCTTGGTGTCCTTGCCGAAGCTGATGATGCCCGAGCGCTCGGCCAGGATCGCAGGATCCTTCGGCTTGCGCGCTTCGAACAGATCGGCAACGCGCGGCAGACCACCGGTGATGTCGCGGGTCTTGGACGCTTCCTGCGGGATCTTGGCGACCACGTCGCCCACACCCACCGCCGCACCGTCCTGCAGGTTGACGATCGAGCGCGGCGGCAGCAGGTACTGCGCCGGCAGGTCGGTGCCCGGGATGGTCAGGTCGTTGCCCTTGCCGTCGACGATGCGCACGATCGGGCGCAGGTCCTTGGCCTGGGTGCCGCGACGCTTCGGATCGGTGATCTCGCGCGAAGCCAGGCCGGTCAGATCGTCGGTCTTCTCGATGACGGTGACGCCGTCGATGAAGTCGATGAAGCGGATGAAACCGGCCACTTCCGACACGATCGGGTGGTTATGCGGATCCCAGTTGGCGACCGACTGGCCGGCCTTGACCGCGTCACCGTCCTTCGCGGTGATCGTGGCGCCGTAGGCCAGCTTGTAGCGCTCGCGCTCGCGGCCGTGGCCGTCGAGCACCGACAGTTCGCCCGAACGCGACACCGCCACCAGCGAACCATTGGCGTGTTCGACCGACTTGAGGTTGTTGAACTTGATCGAACCGGTGGTCTTGACCGTGATGTTGTCCACCGCCGCCGCACGCGACGCCGCGCCGCCGATGTGGAAGGTACGCATGGTCAGCTGGGTACCGGGCTCGCCGATCGACTGCGCGGCGATGACGCCGACCGCTTCGCCGATGTTGACCAGGTGGCCACGCGCCAGGTCGCGGCCGTAGCAGCGGGCGCACACGCCGAACGAGGATTCGCAGGTGATCGTGGAGCGCACCTTCAGCGTCTGCACGCCGGCCTCTTCCAGCTTGGCCACCCACTGCTCGTCGAGCAGCGTGTTGCGGGTGACGATCGGATCCTCGTCGTTGCCCGGCAGGAACACGTCCTCGGCCACCACGCGGCCGAGCACGCGGTCGCGCAACGGCTCGACCACGTCGCCGCCTTCCACGATCGGGGTCATGGTCAGGCCGTCGGTGGTGCCGCAGTCCGGCTCGGTGATGACCACGTCCTGCGCCACGTCGACCAGGCGACGGGTCAGGTAACCGGAGTTCGCCGTCTTCAACGCGGTATCGGCCAGACCCTTACGCGCGCCGTGGGTGGAGTTGAAGTACTCCTGCACGTTCAGGCCTTCGCGGAAGTTGGCCTTGATCGGGGTCTCGATGATCGAGCCGTCCGGACGCGCCATCAGGCCGCGCATACCGGCCAGCTGACGGATCTGCGCCTGGCTACCACGCGCACCGGAGTCGGCCATGATGTACAGCGAGTTCATCGACTTCTGGTCGATGGTCTCGCCCTTGGCGTTGACCACCTTCTCGGTACCGATGGTGTCCATCATCGCCTTGGCGATGCGCTCGTTGGTGCGCGACCAGATGTCCACGACCTTGTTGTAGCGCTCGCCGGCGGTGACCAGACCGGACTGGTACTGCTCCTGGATTTCCAGCACTTCCTGCTCGGCTTCGCCGAGGATGCCCTTCTTCTCCGACGGGATCAGCATGTCGTCGATGCCGATCGACACGCCGGCGCGGGTCGCGTAGGCGAAGCCGGTGTACATCAGCTTGTCGGCGAACACGACGCTGTCCTTCAGGCCCAGCTGGCGGTAGCTGGAGTTGATCAGGCGGCTGATGTTCTTCTTGGTCAGCTCGGTGTTGGCCAGCGCGAACGGCAGGCCTTCCGGCAGGATTTCGGCCAGCAGCGCACGCCCGATCGTGGTGTCCACGATCGAGGTCTTCTTGCTGCGGTTGCCGTCCTCGTCGATCACCGTCTCGGTGATGCGCACCTTGACCTTGGCGTGCAGTTCCACCACGCGGTTGTCGTAGGCGCGCTTCACTTCGGCGATGTTGGCGAACACCATGCCCTCGCCCTTCTTGTTCTCCAGGGCGCGGCTCATGTAGTACAGGCCCAGCACCACGTCCTGCGACGGCACGATGATCGGCTCGCCGTTGGCCGGCGACAGGATGTTGTTGGTGGACATCATCAGCGCGCGCGCTTCCAGCTGCGCTTCCAGCGACAGCGGCACGTGCACGGCCATCTGGTCGCCGTCGAAGTCGGCGTTGAACGCGGTACACACCAGCGGATGCAGCTGGATCGCCTTGCCTTCGATCAGCACCGGCTCGAACGCCTGGATGCCCAGGCGGTGCAGGGTCGGCGCGCGGTTCAGCAGCACCGGATGCTCGCGGATGACCTCTTCCAGGATGTCCCAGACTTCGGCTTCTTCGCGCTCGACCAGCTTCTTGGCGGCCTTGATGGTGGTGGCCAGGCCGCGACGCTGCAGCTTGGCGAACACGAACGGCTTGAACAGCTCCAGCGCCATCTTCTTCGGCAGGCCGCACTCGTGCAGGCGCAGGGTCGGGCCGACCACGATGACCGAACGGCCGGAGTAGTCCACGCGCTTGCCGAGCAGGTTCTGGCGGAACCGGCCCTGCTTGCCCTTGATCATGTCGGCCAGCGACTTCAACGGGCGCTTGTTGGTGCCGGTGATGGCACGGCCGCGACGGCCGTTGTCCAGCAGCGCATCCACCGACTCCTGCAGCATGCGCTTTTCGTTGCGCACGATGATGTCCGGCGCATTGAGTTCGAGCAGGCGGCGCAGGCGGTTGTTGCGGTTGATGACGCGGCGGTACAGGTCGTTCAGGTCGGAGGTCGCGAAGCGGCCGCCGTCCAGCGGCACCAGCGGACGCAGGTCCGGCGGCAGCACCGGCAGCACGGTCATCACCATCCACTCCGGACGGTTGCCCGACTCGAGGAAGGCTTCGACCAGCTTGATGCGCTTGGTCAGACGCTTGAGCTTGGTTTCCGAGCCGGTGCCGGCGATCTCTTCGCGCAGGCGGGTCATTTCCGACTGCAGGTCGATCGTGCGCAGCAGCTCGTACACCGCCTCGGCGCCCATCGCGGCGTCGAAGTCGTCGCCGTGCTCCTGGCGCGCGGTGAGGAACTGCTCTTCGGTCAGCAGCTGGCGGCGCTCCAGGGCGGTCAGGCCCGGCTCGGTCACCACGTAGGCTTCGAAGTACAGCACGCGCTCGATGTCGCGCAGGGTCATGTCCAGCATCAGGCCGATGCGCGACGGCAGCGACTTGAGGAACCAGATGTGCGCGACCGGCGAGGCCAGGTCGATGTGGCCCATGCGCTCGCGGCGCACCTTGGCCAGGGTCACTTCGGTACCGCACTTCTCGCAGACCACGCCACGGTGCTTCATGCGCTTGTACTTGCCGCACAGGCACTCGTAGTCCTTGATCGGGCCAAAGATCGCGGCGCAGAACAGGCCGTCACGTTCCGGCTTGAAGGTACGGTAGTTGATGGTTTCCGGCTTCTTCACTTCGCCGAAGGACCACGAACGGATCAGGTCCGGCGAGGCCAACGCGATCTTGATCGCGTCGAAGTCCAGCGTCTGGCGCTGCTGGTTGAAGAGGTTGAGCAGGTCTTTCATTGGGTATCTCCGGGTCGGAGGAATTTCGTATCGAGGACGGGGCGGGAAGGCTTACTGCGGGACTCGGGACTCGGGACTTGGGACTCGGAAAGCAAGAGCGCTCGCGCTTCTCGCTTTTCCGAGTCCCGCGTCCCGCGTCCCGCGTCCCGATTCCTCAGTCTTCCAGTTCCATGTTGATGGCCAGCGAGCGGATTTCCTTCACCAGGACGTTGAAGGATTCCGGCATGCCCGCGACCATCTCGTGCTCGCCGTCGACGATGTTCTTGTACATCTGGTTGCGGCCCTGCACGTCGTCGGACTTCACCGTCAGCATTTCCTGCAGGGTGTAGGCCGCGCCGTAGGCTTCCAGCGCCCAGACTTCCATTTCGCCGAAGCGCTGGCCGCCGAACTGCGCCTTGCCGCCCAGCGGCTGCTGGGTGACGAGCGAGTACGGACCGGTGGAGCGCGCGTGCATCTTGTCGTCGACCAGGTGGTTCAGCTTCAGCATGTGCATGTAGCCGACCGTGGTGTGGCGATCGAACGCCTCGCCGGTGCGGCCGTCGTACAGCTGGGTCTGGCCACTGATCGGCAGGTCGGCGAGCTCGAGCATGTGCTTGATCTCCGCCTCCGTCGCACCGTCGAACACCGGGGTGGCCATCGGCACGCCGTCGGTCAGGTTGCCGGCCAGGCGCAGCAGCTCCGCGTCGCTGAACTGATCCAGGTCCACACGGTCCTCGCCCAGCTTCTGGTCGTGGTTGTAGATCTGGGTCAGGAACTTGCGCAGGTCGGCGACCTTGGTCTGCGCTTCGAGCATGTTCTGGATCTTGCGACCCAGGCCCTTGGCGGCCCAACCCAGATGCACTTCCAGCACCTGGCCGATGTTCATGCGCGACGGCACGCCCAGCGGGTTCAGCACGATGTCCACGGTCTCGCCGTTGGCCATGTACGGCATGTCCTCGATCGGCTGGATCATCGACACGACACCCTTGTTGCCGTGGCGACCGGCCATCTTGTCGCCGGGCTGGATGCGGCGCTTCACCGCCAGGAACACCTTGACCATCTTCAGCACGCCCGGGGCGAGGTCGTCGCCGGCGGTGATCTTGCCGCGCTTGTCGGCGAAGCGACGCTCGAATTCCTTCTCGTGCGCCTGGATCTGCTTCTGCGCGCGCTCGATCGCGTCCGACGGCTCCTCGTCCTTCATCCGCAGCGCGAACCAGTCGGCCTTCTTCAGCCCGTCCAGGTACGCGTCGGTGATGGTGTCGCCCTTCTTCAGGTTCGGACCGCCGTTGGCGACCTTGCCGATCAGCTGGGCGCGCAGACGCGCGTAGATCGCGCTTTCCAGGATGCGGAACTGGTCGTCGAAGTCCTTCTTGACCCGCTTGATCTCGTTTTCCTCGATCTGGCGGGCGCGCTTGTCCTTCTCGATGCCGTCGCGGGTGAACACCTGCACGTCGATGACGGTGCCGTCCATGCCCGGCGGCACGCGCAGCGAGCTGTCCTTCACGTCCGACGCCTTCTCGCCGAAGATCGCGCGCAGCAGCTTCTCTTCCGGGGTCAGCTGGCTCTCGCCCTTCGGCGTGACCTTGCCGACCATGATGTCGCCGGCGCGCACTTCGGCGCCGATGTACACCACGCCCGACTCGTCCAGGCGGTTCAGCGCCTGCTCGGACACGTTCGGGATGTCGGCGGAGATTTCCTCCGGCCCGAGCTTGGTGTCGCGCGCCACGCAGGTCAGCTCTTCGATGTGGATCGTGGTGTAGCGATCCTCTTCCACCACGCGCTCGGAAAGCAGGATGGAGTCTTCGAAGTTGTAGCCGTTCCACGGCATGAACGCGATCAGCATGTTCTGGCCCAGGGCCAGCTCGCCGATGTCGGTCGAGGGACCGTCGGCCAGCACGTCGCCGCGCGCGATCACGTCGCCCACATTGACCAGCGGACGCTGGTTGATGCAGGTGTTCTGGTTGGAGCGCGTGTACTTGATCAGGTTGTAGATGTCCACGCCGGCATCGGTGCCGCCGCCGATCTCTTCCTCGTTGACCTTGACCACGATGCGCGCCGCGTCGATCTGCTCGATCACGCCGCCGCGCTTGGCGTTGACGGTTACGCCCGAGTCGCGCGCCACGGCGCGCTCGATGCCGGTACCGACCAGCGGCTTCTGCGCACGCAGCGTCGGCACGGCCTGGCGCTGCATGTTCGCGCCCATCAGCGCGCGGTTGGCGTCATCGTGTTCCAGGAACGGCACCAGCGCCGCCGCGATGGACACGGTCTGCATCGGCGACACGTCCATGAAGTGCACCTCGGCCGGCGGCTTCAGCAGCGACTCGCCCTGGTAGCGGCACGGCACGAACTGCTCGGTCAGGCGGCTCTTGGAATCGTGCAGCGCGTTGGCCTGCGCGATCACGTACTCGTTCTCCTCGATCGCCGACAGGTACTCGACGTCGTCGGTGATCTGGCCGTCCAGCACCTTGCGGTACGGCGTCTCCAGGAAGCCGTACTGGTTGGTGCGGGCATACACCGCCAGCGAGTTGATCAGGCCGATGTTCGGGCCTTCCGGCGTCTCGATGGTGCAGACGCGGCCGTAGTGGGTCGGGTGCACGTCGCGCACTTCGAAGCCGGCGCGCTCGCGGGTCAGGCCGCCCGGGCCCAGCGCGGAGACGCGACGCTTGTGCGTCACTTCCGACAGCGGGTTGTTCTGGTCCATGAACTGCGACAGCTGCGAGGAGCCGAAGAACTCCTTGATCGCGGCGGCCACTGGCTTGGCGTTGATCAGTTCCTGCGGGGTCAGGCCTTCGGACTCGGCCATCGACAGGCGCTCCTTGACCGCGCGCTCGACGCGGACCAGGCCCACGCGGAACACGTTCTCGGCCATTTCGCCGACCGAACGCACGCGACGGTTGCCGAGGTGGTCGATGTCGTCGACCACGCCGCGGCCGTTGCGGATCTCGGTCAGGACCTTGATCACTTCCAGGATGTCGGAGCTGTCGGCGTGCTCGGCGACCAGGCGCTTGGACTCTTCGTCGTTGCGCTCGCCGAAGTACTTCTTGTCGTACAGCACCGACTCGCCGGTGACTTCCTTGCGGCCGACACGGCGGTTGAACTTCATGCGGCCGACCGTGGACAGGTCGTAGCGCTCGAAGGTGAAGAACAGGTTGTGGAACAGGTTCTGCGCGGCGTCCTTGGTCGGCGGCTCGCCGGGACGCATCATGCGGTAGATCTCGACCAGCGCTTCCAGCTGGGTCTTGGTCGGATCGATGCGCAGGGTGTTGGACAGGTACGGACCGCGATCCAGGTCGTTGACCCACAGCGTGCCCACGGCGTCGACGCCGGCCTTGCGGAACGCGGTCAGCTGATCTTCGCTGATCTCGTCGTTGGCGCTGGCCAGCAGTTCGCCGGTCGAGGCATCGACCACGTCGTGCGACAGGATGCGGCCGACCAGGTACTCGTCGGGCACGGCCAGCGCGGCGACGCCGGCGGCTTCCAGCTGCTTGACGTGGCGCGCGGTGATGCGCTTGCCGGCCTCGACGATGACCTTGTCGCCATCGGCCAGGTCGAAGTTCAGCGTCTCGCCGCGCAGGCGCTCGGGCACCAGCTCCAGCTGCACGCCTTCCTTGGGATCGATGTGGAAGGTGTTGATCTCGAAGAACTCGGCCAGCATCTCTTCGTTCGAGTAGCCCAGCGCGCGCAGCAGGATCGACACCGGCAGCTTGCGGCGGCGGTCGATACGGGTGAACAGCGCGTCCTTCGGGTCGAACTCGAAGTCCAGCCAGGAACCGCGGTACGGAATGATGCGGGCGCTGTACAGCAGCTTGCCCGAGCTGTGGGTCTTGCCGCGGTCGTGGTCGAAGAACACGCCCGGCGAGCGGTGCAGCTGCGAGACGATGACGCGCTCGGTGCCGTTGACGATGAAGGTGCCGTTGTCGGTCATCAGCGGGATCTCGCCGAGGTAGACCTCCTGCTCCTTCACGTACTTGATGGCCTTGGTCGACGACTCGCGGTCGTAGATCACCAGGCGCACGGTCACGCGCAGCGGGGCGCCGTAGCTCATGCCGCGCTGGCGGCATTCACGCTCGTCGAACACCGGGTCGCCCAGCTTGTAGCCGACGTACTCCAGGGCCGCGTTGCCGCTGTAGCTGGAGATCGGGAACACCGATTTCAGGGCCGCGTGCAGGCCGTGGTCCGAACGCTTGCTCGGCTCGGTGTTCTCCTGCAGGAACTCGCGGTAGGAATCCACCTGGATCGCCAGCAGGAACGGCACTTCGAGGATCGAGCGCTGCTTGCCGAAATCCTTGCGGATACGCTTCTTTTCGGTGAACGAATAAGACGTCATGAGGTATCACCTTGGCTGTGCGGGCCGCGCGTCCGCGGCCCTGAGTGAACATAAATTGTCAGTTGGAAGTCGCTGGTATTGCCGGCACCAGCACGCCTTCTCTTGCTACTTCCAACTACCAACTCGGTAAGGCCGAGACTGGGGATGACGGGATTCGGGATGGGCCAAACGCGCGCCATCGAATCCCCAATGCCGAATCTCCAATCCCGGCTTTGCAACAACGGCCAAAGGCCGGGGACTTGCGTCCCCAGCCTTCGATGCATCACCTGACACGCTGGCGATGCAAGATGCCGATTACTTGATTTCGACGGTCGCGCCGGCGGCCTCGAGATCCTTCTTGAACTTCTCGGAATCTTCCTTCGACACGGCTTCCTTGACGGTCTGCGGAGCACCTTCGACGAGGTCCTTCGCTTCCTTCAGGCCCAGGCCGGTGATGGCGCGCACGGCCTTAATGACTTCGACCTTCTTCTCGCCGACAGCCTTCAGGATGACGTTGAACTCGGTCTGCTCTTCGACCGGGGCGGCGGCAGCGGCCGGGCCGGCAGCGGCGACCGGGGCGGCGGCGGAGACGCCAAATTTCTCTTCGATGGCCTTGACCAGCTCCATCACTTCCATGAGGGACTTTTCGGCGATTGCGTCGACGATCTGTTCGTTAGACAGGGACATTGTGATTACCTTTGAATTTTTTCTGGATGAGGTTCTAGTGAACCGTTTCAGGTGTCGCGAACTTAAGCCGTTTCGGCCGGGGCTTCTTCGGCTGCGGCGGGGGCTTCTTCGCCACCACCGAGCTTGTCGCCCACTGCCTTGACCGCGCGGGCGAACATGCTCGCCGGCTCGGCGAGGACACGTGCCAGCATGGCCAGCGCCTGCTCGCGGGTCGGCAGCGATGCCAGCACCTCGAGATGAGCGGCCGGATACAGCTGGCCACCCACAGACACGACCTTGGCCTGCAGCTTGTCGTTACCCTTGGCGAATTCCTTGATCAGACGACCGGCAGCGCCGGGTTCTTCCGTCGAGAACGCATACAGCAGCGGACCGACCAGCGCGTCCTGGACGCACTCGTATTCGGTACCGGCAACGGCACGCGAGGCCAGGGTGTTCTTGACAACACGCAAGTACACACCGGTTTCGCGCGCCTTCTTGCGCATCGCGGTCAGCTGGGCGACCGTGATGCCGGCGTACTCGGCAGCAACCAAGGAGTGAGCCTTCGCGGCAACGTCTGCCAGTTCGGCGACGACTTCTTGCTTCTGGGACAGATTGAGAGCCATTGCACTCCTCCGTTAAAGCCGGGCTCGAGGCCGATGGTTCGGGAGTCGCAGGAGCCGTGATGCGCTCTTGCCAATCCCCAATCCCGAATCCCGAATCCCTGCTTCAAACATACTCCGCTCACGGCTCCTGCCGCTTGCGGTCCTGGGCGGCCTCCATCCTGGATGCCGGGGACGCCGAATGGCATCCCAGTTGGTGGCCGTTCCAGACCTGGAGTGAGCGCGCCCGGGAAACCCGAGCCGGCTTGAACCAGAAAAACTCCAGAAAGGCGGCACCATCTACGCCGGCCCGTCCCCGAGAGGACTGGATTAAGCGATCCCGCTGTACCGACGGCGACTCCTTGCCATATCGAGCTTCCGTGCCCGTCGTCGGTATGCGCCGACCGCGCCTGCGGTCTTTGACGGCTTCGCCTCGGGTTGCCCCTCGGCGACGCCTTCAAAAGGGTGGAACCGGCGGCGCCCCTCGCGGAGCGCCGCCGTGTCGCGATTACTTCAGGGACAGCGAAGCCTGATCGACGGTGACGCCCGGACCCATGGTCGAGCTCACCGAGATCTTCTGCAGGTAGGTGCCCTTCGAGGTCGCCGGCTTGGCCTTGACCAGGTCCATCAGCAGCGCCTGCAGGTTGTTCTTCAGCGCGTCGTCTTCGAAGCTGGCCTTGCCGATGGTGCAGTGGATGATGCCGGCCTTGTCGGTGCGGTAGCGCACCTGACCCGACTTGGCGTTCTTCACCGCTTCGGCCGGATTGGCCGACACGGTGCCGACCTTCGGGTTCGGCATCAGGCCGCGCGGGCCCAGCAGCGTGCCCAGCTTGCCGACGACGCGCATCGCGTCCGGGGTGGCGATGACCACGTCGTAGTTCAGGTCGCCGGCCTGCATCTTCTCGGCCAGGTCGTCCATGCCGACGGCTTCGGCGCCAGCGGCCAGGGCTTCGTCAGCCTTGGCGCCGGCCGGCGCGAACACCGCCACGCGCACGCTCTTGCCGGTACCGGCCGGCAGCACGGTGGAACCGCGCACCTGCTGGTCGGACTTCTTGGCATCCACGCCCAGGCGCACGGCCACGTCGACGGCTTCGACGAACTTGGCCTTGCTGGTGGACTTGATGATCTTCAGCGCTTCGTCGATCGAATACGCCTTGCCCGGCTGCACGGCAGCACGGATTGCTTTCTGTCGCTTGGTCTGTGCCATCGCTTAACCCTCCACCGTCAGGCCCATGCTGCGGGCGGAGCCCGCAATCGTACGCACCGCCGCTTCCAGCTCGGCTGCAGTCAGGTCGGCTTCCTTCGCCTTGGCGATCTCTTCGAGCTGCTTGCGGGTGACCTTGCCCACCTTTTCGGTGTTCGGGCGCTTGGAACCGGAGGTGACGCCTGCGGCCTTCTTCAGCAGCACGCTCGCAGGAGTGCTCTTGGTGATGAAGGTGAAGGTACGGTCCGAATAGGCCGTGATGATGACCGGAGTGGGCAGGCCCGGCTCCAGCTTCTGCGTGGCGGCATTGAACGCCTTGCAGAATTCCATGATGTTCAGGCCGCGCTGACCCAGCGCAGGACCGACCGGCGGCGAGGGGTTGGCCTGACCGGCCTTCACCTGCAGCTTGATGTAACCGACTACTTTCTTTGCCATTTTAGTGGTCTCCGGGTGCTAGCGCCCAACCTGCAGGCTCCCCATCGCGACGGGAAAATCACGTGTCCCGCCATCACGTTTGAAGTGCGCAGAAAGCCGCCTTGCGGCGGCTTCCGGTCCTGCCAGGCGACAAGCCTGGACAGCGAGCCGCGCAGTATAGCAGAGATTCTGGCGTCCGGCGCAGCCGCGCCGGCGCGGGCTCAGGCCTTCTCGACCTGGCCGAATTCCAGCTCCACCGGGGTGGAGCGGCCGAAGATCAGCACTGCGACGCGCAGGCGGCTCTTCTCGTAGTTGACTTCCTCGACCACGCCGTTGAAGTCGTTGAACGGGCCATCGGTGACCCGGACCATCTGGCCCGGCTCGAACAGCACCTTCGGACGCGGCTTCTCCACGCCATCCTGAACACGCTGCAGGATCGCATCGGCCTCTTCGTCGCGGATCGGCAGCGGGCGATCGGCGGTGCCGCCGATGAACCCCATCACCTTCGAGGTTTCCTTGACCAGGTGCCAGCTTTCGTTGTCGATGCGCGGGATACCGGCTTCCTCGTGGGTCTCGATCTGCACCAGCACGTAACCCGGGAAGAACTTGCGCTCGGAACGGCGCTTCTGGCCGGAGCGCATCTCGATCACTTCCTCGGTCGGCACCAGCACGTCGCCGAAGCGCTCCTGCATCTCGTCACGCACAATGCGGTCGCGCAGCGCTTGGGCCACGGACTTCTCGAAGCCTGAATAGGCGTGAACGACATACCAACGCTTCACTGCTGCACTCTCCTCAACGACTCACGAACCACTGCATCAGCTTCTGGATCAGGAAATCGAACCCGCCCAGCAGCAGACTCAGAATGATCACCACCACGATCACGACCCAGGTGGTGCGGATCGCTTCCTGACGGGTCGGCCAGACCACCTTGCGCAGTTCGAACCGGGATTCGGAAATGAACTCGCGGGACTCGCGCCCCTTGGCGGTCAGCAGAAACACCGCGGCCGCAGCGACCAGGCCGACGATGACCGCCAGGCCACGCAACGGACCGGACCAGCTCCCCAACTGCGTCGCACGACTCGGCTCGCCGAACCAGAACCAGACAAACAGGCCAGCGACCACCAGCAGCGCAGCGATGACGTACTTGACGATATCGCCGCCTGAGGAAGCGGTGGTGCCTTTGGAATGCTCGATCTTGCTGTTCATCCGACTCTTGCGGCTATGCGACCAAGGTCACTGGATAGGGAGCGGCAGATTGGCACGCCAGGAGGGACTCGAACCCCCAACCTGCGGTTTTGGAGACCGCTGCTCTGCCAATTGAGCTACTGGCGTGTAGTAACGAACGCTGCACTTCCCTTAGACGGCGAAGGCGGACCGAAGGTTCCGGCCCGCCCTTCGCTGAACCCGACGGCCGAAGCCGCCTGCACATCGTCAAACTCCGGCGACCGAAGTCGCCGGAGCGGGCATTACTTGATGATCTTGGCGACCACGCCGGCGCCGACGGTGCGGCCACCTTCGCGGATCGCGAAACGC
>NZ_JAVDSZ010000024.1:0-6512 GCF_031455575.1 Xanthomonas sp. 1678
TGTGCGCTCTTTCCCGTCCGCCTGCACACGCCACTGTAGGGGCGGCTTCAGCCGCGACAGGCTCTATCGGTAATGCCTGTCGCGGCTGAAGCCGCTCCTACAGGTCAATCGCAATCGCGCACCTCTCCCGCACAGCTGTATCCCCTCACTCCCCGCGGTACTGACTCTCCGACACCGGCTCCAGCCAGGTCACCGGCGAGCCGTCCACCGCTTCGGCGATGGCGATGTGGGTCATCGCCACCTGCGCGCTGGCGCCGTGCCAGTGCTTGACGCCCGGTGGGATCCACACGATGTCGCCGGGACGGATCTCCTGCGCCGGCTTGCCCCACTCCTGCACGCGGCCGACACCGGCGGTGACGATCAGGGTTTGCCCCAACGGGTGGGTATGCCAGGCGGTGCGCGCGCCCGGTTCGAAACTGACCGTGGCGCCGCTGATGCGTGCCGGCGCCTGGCCCTTGAACGGCGCATCGATGCGTACCGCGCCGGTGAAATAGTCCGCCGGACCGACCGCCGAGGCGGTCGTGCCGGCACGGGTGACGGTGATCGGCGCGGCGTCCTCGTCGGGGACCGCAGCGGCCATCATCGACAGCGACATGGCGAACAGGCTCATCGGAATCTCCTTGCATGGACGTCTGCACCGACTGTAGGCGCGCCGCGCCGGCGGCACTA
Organism: Xanthomonas sp. 1678; assembly: GCF_031455575.1. Lineage (NCBI taxonomy): Bacteria > Pseudomonadati > Pseudomonadota > Gammaproteobacteria > Lysobacterales > Lysobacteraceae > Xanthomonas > Xanthomonas sp. 1678. The sequence goes on from NZ_JAVDSZ010000024.1 coordinate 670, forward strand.
GCCCGCACCGGATTCATGCCGCCATAAGCGCCCCTCATCAATCGTCCGCGTCGTTGAAGCACAGTGGCGCGGTTGCCCCGGATGGCGGCGCATGAATGGCATGCCCTGCTTCGGTGTCCGCGACACGGCCGGCGAACTCCCGCGGTCCGCCAGCACCCGTCCTCGTGGCTTGGAGCCGCAGATTCTTCGCCCACGCAGCGCAGCGGCAATGCGCGCCTTGCCACATGCCACGCCACCGCATGACCGCGACATCGAACGCGACGACCCGCTGCGCGGAAATCCAATAGCCGACGGGTCGCCGGAGGCACATCAGCCTTTGCCAGAACAACGCCTCGCCGCAGCGCAGCATTGCAATAACCGTATAAGCGCCGCGATTTAAATCATTGGTCGTGCGCGAAGCGCGGCGCCTATCCTCGCCCCTGCGCTGGCGCCGCGACATCGTCTACGGTCCTGCGCGACAACGCCGCACCACGCGAGACGGCTGCGGCGCGGCAGCGCAGGCAGATGCCTCCGCGCATGCCCAACGACGGACCCGCAACAGCGCAGAGAGGACACACCCACGATGGCAGGACCGATGGGGCCGGCGGCTCCGCTCCCGAACTCCGCGCCGCTCGCCGGCACCGCACCGTCGTACCGCGCCGCGCTGTCGCTGCTGGCCTCGCTGTTCTTCATGTGGGGCTTCATCACCGTCATCAACAACACCCTGCTGCCGCACCTGCGCAGCGTGTTCGAACTCAGCTACACCCAGGCCACGCTGATCGAGTCGGTGTGGTTCATCGCCTACTTCTTCGCCTCGCTGCCGTCGGCCAAGCTGATCGAGCGGATCGGCTACCAGCGCGCGCTGGTGATCGGCCTGGGCATCATGGCGCTGGGCGCGCTGGGCATGATCGCGGCCGCGCGCCTGGTCTCGTACGGCATCACCCTCGGCTCGCTGTTCGTGATCGCCAGCGGCATCACCTTGCTGCAGGTCGCGGCCAATCCGTACGTGGCGGTGATCGGCAGCGCGGACACCGCCTCGTCGCGACTCAACCTGGTGCAGGCGTTCAATTCGGTCGGCACCACCCTGGCACCGCTGTTCGGCGGCTACCTGATCCTGGGCCGCTCGACCTCGGGCACCGCCAAGGGCGATGCGGTGCTGACCCAGGCCGAACGCCTGGCTGACGCGCAATCGGTGCAACTGCCCTATCTCATCGTCGCCGTGGTGCTGGTGCTGCTGGCGGTGGTCATCGCCCGCTTCAAGCTGCCGGCGCTCGGCCAGGCCACCCAGCGCGCCACCGGCCAGCAGCGCGCCAGCCACTCGCTGTGGCGGCATCGCAACCTGGTGCTCGGCATCCCGGCCATCTTCATCTACCTGATCGCCGAGATCGGCGTGTCCAACCTGTTCATCAACTTCGTGTCGCAGCCGCACATCGGCAACCTCACCCACCAACAGGCCTCGCACTACCTGTTCCTGTTGTGGGGCGGGATGATGGTGGGGCGCTTCGCCGGCAGCGCGCTGATGCGCCGCATCGCGCCGGAGGCGGTGCTGGCGCTGTTCTCGGTCGGCGCGTTCGTGGTGATGCTGCTGACCGTGTTCACCACCGGCCATGTCGCGATGTGGTCGCTGATCGCGGTGGGCCTGTTCCATTCGATCATGTTCCCGACCATCTTCACCCTCGGCATCAAGGGCCTGGGGCCGCTGACCGAGGAAGGCTCCGGCCTGCTGATCATGGCCATCGCCGGCGGCGCGCTGGTGGTCGTGCAGGGTTGGCTGGCCGACCATGTCGGCCTGCAGCGCGCGTTCCTGCTCACCGCCGTGTGTGAGCTGTACGTGCTGTTCTATGCGCTGTGGGGCGCGAAGACGCCATCGCAGGCAAGCGCCTAGCTGCGGCGGTCGGAGCGAACGACAGCTGGCAGCGCCAACAGCGCGCTGCAGCGATCCGGCACTGCGCCGGATCGCGCTCGACGTCGGTCAGGCCAAGCCGACAGCGCACTCGTCTTTGCCAAGGCCGGAGCGTGCGTGCGGCCCTGCCGCCGCCGTTCGGTAGACAAACGCAGCATGGCTGTCCGCCAGCCTGCGTTGCCCACGTTAGCCCTGGTGGCAGACGAACCAGATCGCGAAGCCTCTGCCGCTTCGCCTACATCAGGAACCGACACCATGGACGCACGCTTTGTCGCACTCTCCACTCTGTTGCTCGCCGCTTCGACCTTCGCCGCACCGGCCGCCGCCAAAGGCACGCAGCTCGACTGCCAGCCCGGCTCGCAAGCGGTCTGCGAGGCATGGTGCACGCATGCCGGCGGCGGCATGTCCAGCAACCCGGACGGCTCGGTGACCTGTACCGTCATGGCGTCGGCACGCAGCAAGAAGGGATTCGCCTTGCCGGAGGGCAGCTATCAGATCAGGAAGATCGCCGACGCCCCTGGCCACGGCAAGGCCTCCGGCGCCGACACCGCGCCCCCCAAGGCGAAGGACAAACACTAGGCGCAGCCTTGCGCCGCTGTCCCGAAGGATGCGGAGCGGCGCAACGCGCCGCCACTGCCCGTTGCCGCGGCGTCGCGCCAACATGCCGTTCGCCGTCGTGCGCGCGGCAGCGCAGCCAGAGAGGTTGCATGGACGTGCTGGCAGCGCGGCTGTGCGGCGCGCGCCTGGACGTCCGCACGCAGGCGACGCGCCGGCAAGTGCCGACCCGGCGCAGCGGCAACGCCGGCGCGAGGCCCTGGCGGGCAGGCGACTTAGCGCCCGGGTTGCTCACACATCTCTTTCAAAAACAATAGCTTGAAACGGAAAAAAGCGCTTGTCGCAGCCCCCGGGAATGGGTACGCTGCGGCGGTCGAAAGAGAGCAGGCCGGATGGTAGCCCGGCCGTCGCCGCATCCAGCGGCGGCATCTCAGCCAATCGGGCACCCGCGACACCAGCCACCGGCACCGCCGGTCGACGCAGGTGTGTCCGATGGGGTCTCGCATGTCTCCCCGGCACGCCTTCTTTGCCACAGAAGGAGCGAGCATGTACAAGACGACCACCCCGATCCCCTCCAAGCACACCGTCCTCGCCGCGCCGTTGCCGCGTGTGCGCCTTGTCGCGACGCGCGCCGCCGCCACGGGCGACACGGCACGGCCGCGCTGGCAACGCGATGCGCTGGCGGACCTGTCGATCTGGCGCTGCGACGTGGCCACCGGCAGGCCGGAGCTGCCTGCGCTGCTGCTCGCGGTGTGGCTGCCCAAGCGCACGCGGACCTGGGAATGGGAAGTGATCGATCCGCGCGGCGATACCAGCCTGGCCGAGGGCGCCAGCGATTCGCATGCGCTCGCGCGGGCGGCGGCCGAAGCATGGACACGGCTGCGCTTCGGCGATGTGCTCGAGCGCGGCTGATACGCGCGGCGGACGCCGGCGCGCCGACATGGATCGAACGTACCGTACGCGACGCCTTGCCGAGCTTCCCTTAGTGGATTGCCCGGCCTCGGCCGCCGCCAACGGCTGTCGCTGCAGCGGCGGCGATCAGGTCGGGGCGACGATGTCGGCGGCCATGAACAGCGAGGCCTTCAACAGCGCGCGGTTGAGATGCAGAACAACGCCCGCTACCACCGCCGTCGCGAGGACAGCCCGAACGGCATGGCGATCAGCCCCAGGTGCGAGACGCGCTCAGCCGCCGGCGCGCCGCGGCCATGCGTGCGCCGGCCGCGGCCCGCAACCGGCAAGCGCTGCAGCTACGATCGCACGCACACGCCGAAAGCGCTCCGCCCTGCTACGCCGCGCAGCGCGCGCACAGGCCGTGCACTTCCAGGGTCTGCGCCTGCGGCTGGAAACCCAGCGCCTTGGCGCGCTGTTCCAGTTGCGCGACCACGTCACGGTCCTCCAGTTCGACCGCGCTGTGGCAGCGGTCGCAGATCAGGAACGGCACCGAGTGCTGGGCGCTGCTGGGGTGGTGGCAGGCGACGAAGGCGTTGACCGACTCGAGTTTGTGCACGAAGCCGTTGGCCATCAGGAAATCCAGCGCGCGGTACACGGTGGGCGGCGCGTCGGCGCCCACGCTCTTGCCCTCGCGCACCCATTCCAGCAACTCGTAGGCCTTCACCGGGCGCGCGGCCTCGGCGATCAGGCGCAGCACGTTGGCGCGGATCGGGGTGAGCCGCAGCCCGCGTTCGCGGCTCACCCGCTCCACCACCTTGACGAAGTCGTCGGCGTCGTGGACGTGGTGGTGCGGCTCGGTGCAGGCGGTCTTCTTGCTGGACATGGGCTTCTCCGGGGAATCAGCTTCCCGCTGGGATCTTGATGAGCGCGGCGTCGATGCGTTTCAAGGCCTGCTCACGCCCGGCCAGGTAGACCGTGTGCGAGATGTCCGGGCTGACCTGGGTGCCGGTGATGGCCACGCGCAGCGGCTGCGCCACCTTGCCCATGCCGATCTCCAGCGCCGCGGCGGCGTCGTGCAGCGCGGCGGCCACGCCGTCCACGCTCCACTCGCCCAGCGCGGCGAGCAGCTCGCGCGCCTTGCCCAGCGCCAGTTCGGCGCCCGGCTTGAGGTGCTTGGCCACGGCCGCATCGTCGTAGGTCTCCAGCGGCCGGTACCAGACCAGCGCCTTCTCGGCCATTTCCTTCAGCGTCTGCACGCGCTCGCGCAGCGCCACCACCACGTCGGCGGCGGCCGGGCCGGCGGCCGGGTCGATGCCGAGCTTGGCCAGTTGGTAGTCCAGTTGCGGCGCGATCGTGGCCGGGTCGTCGCTCTTCAGGTAGTGCTGGTTGACCCAGCCGAGCTTGGCCATGTCCAGCCGCGCGGCCTTGGAATTGACGTCCTTGACGTCGAACAGGTCGATCAGTTCCTGGCGGCCGAACAGCTCCTGGTCGCCGTGCGACCAGCCCAGCCGCGCCAGGTAGTTGATCAGCGCGTGCGGCAGGTAGCCGGCGTCCTTGTACTGCATCACGTCGGCCGCGCCAGTGCGCTTGGACAGCTTGGCGCCCTGCTCGTCCAGGATCATCGGCATGTGCGCGAACTTCGGCACCGGCGCGCCCAGCGCCTCGTAGATGTTGATCTGGCGCGGGGTGTTGTTGATGTGGTCGTCGCCGCGGATGACCTCGGTGATGCCCATGTCCCAGTCGTCCACCACCACTGCGAAGTTGTAGGTGGGGTAGCCGTCGGGGCGCAGGATCACCATGTCGTCGAGCTCGCTGTTGGCGATCTCGATGCGGCCCTTGATCAGGTCGTCGAACACCACGCTGCCGCCTTCGGGGTTCTTGAAGCGGACCACGCGGTTCGGATCGTCGCGGTGCGGCAGGTTCTGCTCGCGCGCCGCGCCGTTGTAGCGCGGCTTTTCCTGCTTGGCCATCGCCGCCTCGCGCATGGCGTCCAGTTCCTCGCGGGTCTCGTAGGCGTAGTAGGCCTTGCCGGCAGCGAGCAGCTGCGCGGCCACTTCCTGGTAGCGGGCGATGCGCTGGGTCTGGTAGATGGGGCCTTCGTCGTAGTCCAGGCCCAGCCACTGCATCGCTTCGAGGATCGCGTCGATCGCCGCCTGGGTGCTGCGCTCGCGGTCGGTGTCCTCGATGCGCAGCACGAACTCGCCGCCGCGGTGGCGCGCCTCCAGCCAGCAGTACAGCGCGGTACGCGCGCCGCCGATGTGCAGGTAACCGGTGGGACTGGGGGCGAAACGGGTGCGGCAGGCCATGGAACGCTCGGAGCAAACGGGAATCGGGCGATTTTACCCTGGCCTGCCTTGTGGTGCCCGGAGGCAGCCGGTGCCGTGCCTAGGCTCTTCCATTGTAGGAGCGGCTTCAGCCGCGACAGGCTTTCTCGGTAAGGCCTGTCGCGGCTGAAGCCGCACCTAAAGTCCTGCAAGAAAAACGCAAAACCGGCGCCTCACCCACCCGCACGCCC
>NZ_JAVDSZ010000025.1:0-5483 GCF_031455575.1 Xanthomonas sp. 1678
CCGGCGCTGCCGCTGACGGCCAACGGCAAGCTCGACCGGCGCGCCCTGCCGGCACCGCAGCGCGAGGGCGAGGCGCGCGACGATCTGCCGGCCGATGCCGCCGAACGACGTCTGGCCGAGCTATGGGCCGAACTGCTGGGCCTGCCCCAGGTCGGCGTCACCGCCAGCTTCTTCCAGCTCGGCGGACACTCGCTGCTCGCCGCGCGCATGGTCAACCGCCTGCATGGACAGGGCATCGCCATCGAACTGCGCGATGTCTTCCTGGAGCCCACCATCCGCGGGTTGGCGCGTCGGCTCCAGGCGCAGCAGGTTCCTGCACTGCCGATGCCGGTTCTGCAGCGCCAACCACAGACGTCCGACGCCGGTTTGCTGGAGGCGCAGGCCTCGTTCGCCCAGACCCGCCTGTGGTTCCTCGAACAGCTTCAACCTGCACACGGCGCCTACCACATCAACAGCCTGCTGCGACTGGACCAGGCGCTGGACCTGGCGGCCTTCAACCGCGCGCTTTCGCAACTCGTCCAGCGCCATCCCGCGCTGCGGACCCGCTTCGAATATCGGCAGGACACGCTTTACCAGATCGTCCAGCCCACGCTGCTGCCGATGGTGCCGATCTTCGACCTGTCCGCCGATGCGCCTGCGCAGCAGGCGATCCGGCTGGAGGCGCTGTGCGACGAACAACGGCAGGCGCGTATCGACCTCACCCGGGAGAGCCCGTTCCGGGTCAGTCTGGCCAAGGCGGGCCCGCACTGCTGGTATGTCTTCTTCACCTTCCACCACATCGTCAGCGACGGCTGGTCGCTGTCGCTGTTCCTGCGCGAGCTGGAGCAATGCTATGGCGCCTGCCGCGACGGCGGCGATGCGCAACTCGCCGCACCGGCCGCCACTTATCTGGATTACAGCCGTTGGCAGCAGGACAGCCTGCAGGGAGTGTTGCTTGACCGCCTCACTCGCTATTGGAAGGAGCGCATGCGTGGCGCGCCCTCCGTGCATGCGTTGCCGCTGGATCGTCCGCGGCCGCCGCTGCCCAGCCACCAGGGAGGCGTCCATCGCACACGCCTGGAGGCGCACACCACAGCAAAGCTGAAGACCTTCCTGGCCGCCCAGGACGCGTCGCTGTTCGTCGGGCTCAAGGGGCTGTTTAGCGCGCTGCTGGCGCGCTACAGCGGGGAGCGGGACATCGTCATCGGCACCGCCATGGCCAACCGTCCACACATCGCCTGGGAAGACGTGTTCGGCTACTTTGCCGGCACCTTGGTGATGCGCCAGCACTTGCCGGCCCACCAGGACCTTCCGGCGTTGGTGCGTCAGGCGCGCGATGGTTTCCTGTCCGACGACGAACACCGTCATCTCCCGTTCGAGCTGCTGGTGGATGCCGTCCAGCCGGATCGTTCGCTGGCGGCCAATCCACTGTTCCAGATCATGCTGGTACTGCAGAACACCATGGCGCCCTCGGCGTCTACCGCGCCCGATGCGCTGTTCCAGCCACAAGAGCAGCAGGCTGGCGGCAGTCAGTTCGACCTGACCCTGGCGGTCAGGGAAGATCAGGGCGGGCTTGTGCTGGCATGGCGCTATGCCACGGATCTGTTCGATGCCGCGCGGATCGAGCGGATGGCCGCAGCGTTCAACCGTCTCATCGAGCATGCCGTTGCCGATCCCGATGCCGACGTGCACCGGCTGCCGATCCTCGGAGCGGACGAGATCGAACGGCAGCTTCATGCAGGCAATCCACCGCCGCGGCAGTTCGAGCACGGTGAGTACCTGGTCCACGAGTTGGTGGAGCACTGGGCCAGACAACGCCCCAATGCCATCGCGGTCGCAGGCAGCACCTCGATCACCTACGCCGTGCTCGATGCCCTGGCCGGTAGCCTGGCTGGCCGGTTGCAGGGCGCGGGCGTCGAGCCCGGCAGCATCGTCGGGCTCTACCTGGTTCCATCCACCGAACTGGTGGTCGCGATGCTGGCCGTGCTCAAAGCGGGAGGCGCCTATCTGCCGCTGGATCCGGCACAGCCGCACGAGCGAGTCGCTGGCCTGATCTCCGGTGCCGGCGTGCGCCAGATGCTGTTCTCCAGTGCCTCGGCCGCACCGTCGCGGTTTCTGCGTGAGGATGCGGAGCTGCAGCTGCTGGACGTGGACAGCACGCGGATAGAGACGGGTGCGGCGCGTTCCGTCGCCATCGCGCAACGGTCGTCGCCCGATCAGCCGGCCTATGTCATCCATACCTCCGGTTCCACCGGAGTTCCCAAGGCGGTCGTGCTGCATCATCGCGGCCTGGTCAACCATGTCCTGTCGCAACGCGAGTTGTTCGGCATCCAGACCGACAGCAGAGTGCTGCAATACGCCGCCGCGTCCTTCGACGTGGCGACCTGCGAGGTGTTTCTGGCTTTGTGCAGCGGGGCACGACTGGATATCGCCGAGGACGCGATTCGGCGCGATCCACTCGCGCTCGGGCGTTTCGTCGAGGAACGGCAGATCACGCACATGCTGTTGATCCCGTCGGTGCTCGCGGCCTTGGCGCCGGAACGGCTGCGCAGCGTGCAGTCGATCGTGGTCGGCGGCGAGTCCATCGCCGAGGCGCAGGCCCAGTCGTGGTCGCGCGAGCACCGCCTGTTCAATGCCTATGGCCCCTCCGAGGCGACCATCTGCGCGGTTGCGGAGGAGTACACCGGCAACGGCGTGGCCATCGGCCGTCCGATCGACAACATGGCCTGTTACGTGCTCGACGAAGCCGGCGGCGTGGTTCCGCATGGCGCACCGGGTGAACTGTTTCTTGCCGGTGTCGGCCTTGCCCATGGCTATCTCGGCCAACCCGAGTTGACGCGGCAGCGGTTCATCGAACATCAGTTCGAGAATGGAGAGCGGCGGCGGCTGTACCGTACCGGCGACCGGGTCCGGCAGCGTGCCGACGGCCGCCTGGAGTTCATCGGCCGTATCGACGAGCAGGTCAAGATCCGCGGCTTCCGCATCGAGCCGGGCGAGGTCGTGGCGGCACTGCAGGCATGTGCAGGCGTGAAGTCCGCAGTGGTGCACGCACAGGTGCTGGCCGGGGACGGCAAGTCCCTGGTGGCGTACGTGGTCCCCGTCCAGAAGATGGACGATCAGGGGTGGCAGCAGTGGATCGCGCGGCTGCGCGAGCAGCTCTCCGCACGCTTGCCGGTGCACATGCTGCCCGAGGCCTTTGTCCAGTTGGAGACGATCCCGACCTTGACCAATGGCAAGGTCGACCGCGACGCCTTGCCGTTGCCGCGGCTGGGCGAGCATACGGGTGCAACGGTCGAGCCTCCGCTGACCACGACCGAACGAACGCTGTGCGACGCCATCTCGCAGGTGCTCGGACGGCAGATCGAGAACGTCGCCGTGGATTTCTTCCAGGCGGGAGGCAACTCGATCCTGGCGATGAAACTCATTGCGCGGCTGGAATCGGGCTTCGGTATCGTGGTGCCGCTGCAGGCGTTGTTCGAAGCCAGGAGCATCCGGCTGCTTGCCGCCGGCATCGACCTGGGACAGGGTACGCGTGCGACGCTGGCGCGTCCGCCCATCGCGCCACTGGCGGATGCCATCACCGCCGCGCCCCTTTCGTTCCAGCAAGCCAGGATCTGGTTCCTTTCCAGCATCGAATCCGAGCACAGCACTTACAACGCTTCGCGTTGTCTGGCGATCGGCGGCGCCTTGGACGAGCCGGCGCTGGAGCAGGCGCTTGCCGCGCTGGTGCAGCGGCACGAGGTGTTGCGCACGGTGATCCGCGATGGTGCCGGGGATGCGGGGCCGGTGCAGGTGGTACTGGAGCAGGACCGGTTCCGCCTGGCGCGCGAGGACGTGAGCGCGCTGGCGCCGGAGGCGCAGCAGCAGCGGATCGCCGCACTGGTGCAGCACAGCGCGGCACAACCGTTCGACCTGAGCGCCGATCTGCTGTTGCGCGGCTGCCTGGTGCGACGCGCCGACGACCGCCACGTCCTGGTGCTGACCCTGCACCACATCGCCTGCGACGGCTGGTCGATGGCGGTGCTGGCACGCGAGCTCAGCGCCCTGTATGCGCTGCATGCGGCGGGCCAGGCACACACGCTGGCCGCGCTTCCGGTGCAGTACCGCGACTATGCCCAGTGGCAGCGCGGCTGGCTGCAGGGCCCGGTGCTGGCACAGGCCCGCGATTACTGGCTGCAGCGCCTGCAGGGCCTGCCGCAGGTGCACCAGCTGCCGCTGGACCGGCCGCGTCCGGTGCAGCCCAGCTACCGTGGCGCGGTGCACCGGCAGCACCTGCCGGCACGCCTGCGGCAAGGCCTGGAAGCGGTGTCGCAGCGCCACCACGCCACCTTGTTCATGACCGTGCAGACCGCCTTTGCGGTGCTGCTGGGCCGCTTCAGCGACGAACACGACATCGTGCTGGGCACGGCCATCGCCAACCGCGAGCAGCCGGAACTGGCCGACCTGGTCGGCCTGTTCGCCAACACGTTGGTCTTGCGGACCCAACTGCAGCCTGGGCAGCGCTTCGACGAACTGCTGGCGGCCTCGCGCCAGCACCTGATCGCCGACTTCGCCCATCAGCACATGCCGTTCGAGCTGCTGGTGGAGGCGCTCAATCCGGCGCGGCAGCTGAGCCACAACCCGCTGTTCCAGATCATGCTGCTGTGGCAGAACAACGAGCGTGCGCAGCTGGACCTGGGGCAGGGGTTGCGCTTCGACGACTATCCGCTGGAGCGGGCGGTCAGCAAGTTCGACCTGACCCTGACCGTGCAGGACGAGGACGACGGGGGCCTGGCCTTGTCCTGGCGCTATGCCAGCGACCTGTTCGAGGCGGACAGCGTGCAGCGCTGGGCACGCGCCTTCGCCTGTCTGCTGGAGGGCATCGTGCACGAGCCGGGGCAGTCGGTGGCGCGCCTGCCGCTGCACGATGCTGACGCCGCCGAGCACCTGCGGCAGTGGCAGCAGCCGCGCGCCAGCGCGCCGCTGGCGGCCGAGGACAGCCTGCACCAGCGCGTGCAGCGTCAGGCGGCACGGACGCCGCAGGCGCTGGCGGTGAGCGGCGGCGGCCGCGCGCTCAGCTATGCGGAACTGGATGCCCGCGCCGACCGCCTGGCGGCCTGGCTGCAGCGCCAGGGCGTGGGTGCCGGCAGCGTGGTGGGCGTGTGCGCCGAGCGGCACGTGGATCTGGTGGTGGCGCTGCTGGGCACGCTCAAGGCCGGTGCGGCGTACCTGCCGCTGGACCCGGGCTATCCGGCCGAACGCCTGCAGTACATGGTGAGCGACAGCGGCGCCGGCTGGCTGGTGGGCGACCGTGCCTGCCTGCAGCCCTGGGCGCAGGCGGGCGGGATCCATTGCCTGCCGCTGGATGCGCTGGACGCCCTGGATGCCGAGGAGGGCAGCGCCGTGCCGGCGCTGGCCGCCTCGGCGGGTGCGCTGGCCTACATGATCCACACCTCCGGCTCGACCGGGCAGCCCAAGGGCGTGATGATCGGCCATGCGGCCGTGGTGCGCTTCCTGGACGGGGC
>NZ_JAVDSZ010000026.1:0-5344 GCF_031455575.1 Xanthomonas sp. 1678
GGTATTGACGGCAACAAAAAAGCCGCTATGATGGGCGGCTCGGTTCATCGGAAAGCCTTCGGGTTTGGGTTGAACCGGCGTCAGGATCTCGGAAACGAGGTGTTGACGGAAAGAAAAAGTCCGCTATAATGGGCGGCTCGCTACGACGGAAACGTCGCAGTGACAAGGGAAAGGCGCTGAGGCCGGCCCCGACGTTCTTTGACAGTGTGCGCAGGTAACTTGTGAGGGCGCCTGCAGGTGGAAGTATGTCCATCTTGCAGACGTTCGAATCAAGAGCAACAAATCAATTGCTAAGCAAGCGATACGTAAGCTTGGTTTGAACTCTGCATATCAAAGTATTGGCCTTCGGGTCTGTAATTTTAAGTGAAGAGTTTGATCCTGGCTCAGAGTGAACGCTGGCGGCAGGCCTAACACATGCAAGTCGAACGGCAGCACAGTGGTAGCAATACCATGGGTGGCGAGTGGCGGACGGGTGAGGAATACATCGGAATCTACCTTTTCGTGGGGGATAACGTAGGGAAACTTACGCTAATACCGCATACGACCTTAGGGTGAAAGCGGAGGACCTTCGGGCTTCGCGCGGATAGATGAGCCGATGTCGGATTAGCTAGTTGGCGGGGTAAAGGCCCACCAAGGCGACGATCCGTAGCTGGTCTGAGAGGATGATCAGCCACACTGGAACTGAGACACGGTCCAGACTCCTACGGGAGGCAGCAGTGGGGAATATTGGACAATGGGCGCAAGCCTGATCCAGCCATGCCGCGTGGGTGAAGAAGGCCTTCGGGTTGTAAAGCCCTTTTGTTGGGAAAGAAAAGCAGTCGGTTAATACCCGATTGTTCTGACGGTACCCAAAGAATAAGCACCGGCTAACTTCGTGCCAGCAGCCGCGGTAATACGAAGGGTGCAAGCGTTACTCGGAATTACTGGGCGTAAAGCGTGCGTAGGTGGTTGTTTAAGTCCGTTGTGAAAGCCCTGGGCTCAACCTGGGAATTGCAGTGGATACTGGGCAACTAGAGTGTGGTAGAGGATGGCGGAATTCCCGGTGTAGCAGTGAAATGCGTAGAGATCGGGAGGAACATCTGTGGCGAAGGCGGCCATCTGGACCAACACTGACACTGAGGCACGAAAGCGTGGGGAGCAAACAGGATTAGATACCCTGGTAGTCCACGCCCTAAACGATGCGAACTGGATGTTGGGTGCAACTTGGCACGCAGTATCGAAGCTAACGCGTTAAGTTCGCCGCCTGGGGAGTACGGTCGCAAGACTGAAACTCAAAGGAATTGACGGGGGCCCGCACAAGCGGTGGAGTATGTGGTTTAATTCGATGCAACGCGAAGAACCTTACCTGGTCTTGACATCCACGGAACTTTCCAGAGATGGATTGGTGCCTTCGGGAACCGTGAGACAGGTGCTGCATGGCTGTCGTCAGCTCGTGTCGTGAGATGTTGGGTTAAGTCCCGCAACGAGCGCAACCCTTGTCCTTAGTTGCCAGCACGTAATGGTGGGAACTCTAAGGAGACCGCCGGTGACAAACCGGAGGAAGGTGGGGATGACGTCAAGTCATCATGGCCCTTACGACCAGGGCTACACACGTACTACAATGGTGAGGACAGAGGGCTGCAAGCTCGCGAGAGTAAGCCAATCCCAGAAACCTCATCTCAGTCCGGATTGGAGTCTGCAACTCGACTCCATGAAGTCGGAATCGCTAGTAATCGCAGATCAGCATTGCTGCGGTGAATACGTTCCCGGGCCTTGTACACACCGCCCGTCACACCATGGGAGTTTGTTGCACCAGAAGCAGGTAGCTTAACCTTCGGGAGGGCGCTTGCCACGGTGTGGCCGATGACTGGGGTGAAGTCGTAACAAGGTAGCCGTATCGGAAGGTGCGGCTGGATCACCTCCTTTTGAGCAAGACAACTACGCCTACAGGCGTCCTCACAAGTAACCTGCATTCAGAGAGTTCCGCCACAGGGCGGGGCACCCCGATTTCGGGGCCATAGCTCAGCTGGGAGAGCACCTGCTTTGCAAGCAGGGGGTCGTCGGTTCGATCCCGACTGGCTCCACCAGATTTGCAGATCCCTCTGCAAGAGCCCGCACCTCCGTGTGCGGACTGTCTAGGGGAACTGCAGGAGCAAAGACTTTGGGTCTGTAGCTCAGGTGGTTAGAGCGCACCCCTGATAAGGGTGAGGTCGGTGGTTCGAGTCCTCCCAGACCCACCACTCTGAATGTACAAAGCACACTAAGAATTTAAGATGCGCCAGCACTGAGGCTGGGGTATGTTCTTTTAAAATTTGTGACGTAGCGAGCGTTTGAGATCAAACTATCTTGACGTGTCGTTGTGGCTAAGGCGGGGACCTCGAGTCCCTAGAAATTGAGTCGTTATAGTTCGCGTCCGGGCTTTGTACCCCCGGACTCAGCATAACCTTGAGGCAACTTGAGGTTATATGGTCAAGCGAATAAGCGCACACGGTGGATGCCTTGGCGGTCAGAGGCGATGAAGGACGTGGCAGCCTGCGAAAAGTGTCGGGGAGCTGGCAACAAGCTTTGATCCGGCAATGTCCGAATGGGGAAACCCACTGCTTCGGCAGTATCCTGCAGTGAATACATAGCTGCTGGAAGCGAACCCGGTGAACTGAAATATCTAAGTAACCGGAGGAAAAGAAATCAACCGAGATTCCCTAAGTAGTGACGAGCGAACGGGGACTAGCCCTTAAGCTGGTATGGTTCTAGAAAAACAACCTGGAAAGGTTGGCCATAGAAGGTGATAGCCCTGTATTTAAAAGGGCCATTCCAGTGAAGACGAGTAGGGCGGGGCACGTGAAACCCTGTCTGAATATGGGGGGACCATCCTCCAAGGCTAAATACTCCTGACCGACCGATAGTGAACCAGTACCGTGAGGGAAAGGCGAAAAGAACCCCGGAGAGGGGAGTGAAATAGATCCTGAAACCGTGTGCGTACAAGCAGTAGGAGCTCGCAAGAGTGACTGCGTACCTTTTGTATAATGGGTCAGCGACTTACTGTTCGTGGCAAGCTTAACCGTATAGGGGAGGCGAAGGGAAACCGAGTCTGATAAGGGCGCATAGTCGCGGGCAGTAGACCCGAAACCGGGTGATCTAGTCATGCCCAGGGTGAAGGTCAGGTAACACTGACTGGAGGCCCGAACCCACTCCCGTTGCAAAGGTAGGGGATGAGGTGTGATTAGGAGTGAAAAGCTAATCGAACCCGGAGATAGCTGGTTCTCCTCGAAAGCTATTTAGGTAGCGCCTCGGACGAATACTGCTGGGGGTAGAGCACTGTTATGGCTAGGGGGTCATCGCGACTTACCAAACCATTGCAAACTCCGAATACCAGTACGTACTATCCGGGAGACACACGGCGGGTGCTAACGTCCGTCGTGAAAAGGGAAACAACCCAGACCCACAGCTAAGGTCCCAAATTCACTGCTAAGTGGAAAACGATGTGGAAAGGCACAGACAGCCAGGAGGTTGGCTTAGAAGCAGCCACCCTTTAAAGAAAGCGTAATAGCTCACTGGTCGAGTCGGTCTGCGCGGAAGATTTAACGGGGCTAAGCAGTGAACCGAAGCTTGGGGTGCATCGCGATAAGCGATGCGCGGTAGAGGAGCGTTCCGTAAGCCGTTGAAGGTGGATTGAGAAGTCCGCTGGAGGTATCGGAAGTGCGAATGCTGACATGAGTAACGATAATGCGGGTGAAAAACCCGCACGCCGAAAGCCCAAGGTTTCCTTGCGCAACGTTAATCGGCGCAGGGTGAGTCGGCCCCTAAGGCGAGGGCGAAAGCCGTAGTCGATGGGAAGCAGGTTAATATTCCTGCACCTCGCGTAAGTGCGATGGAGGGACGGAGAAGGTTAGGTGTACCGGGCGTTGGTTGTCCCGGGGAAAGGCGGTAGGTTTGGATCTTTGGCAAATCCGGGATCCTTTAAGACCGAGCACCGAGACGAGTCTTTTAGACGAAGTCACTGATACCACGCTTCCAGGAAAAGCTCCTAAGCTTCAGCTTACGCAGACCGTACCGTAAACCGACACAGGTGGGTAGGATGAGAATTCTCAGGCGCTTGAGAGAACTCGGGTGAAGGAACTAGGCAACATGGCACCGTAACTTCGGGAGAAGGTGCACCCTTTTTGGTGGCTCATGCGAGCTATAGCTGAAGAGGGTCGCAGAAACCAGGCCGCTGCGACTGTTTATCAAAAACACAGCACTCTGCAAACACGAAAGTGGACGTATAGGGTGTGACGCCTGCCCGGTGCTGGAAGGTTAATTGATGGGGTCAGCCGCAAGGCGAAGCTCTTGATCGAAGCCCCAGTAAACGGCGGCCGTAACTATAACGGTCCTAAGGTAGCGAAATTCCTTGTCGGGTAAGTTCCGACCTGCACGAATGGCGTAACGACAGCGGCGCTGTCTCCACCCGAGACTCAGTGAAATTGAAATCGCTGTGAAGATGCAGCGTTCCCGTGGCAAGACGGAAAGACCCCGTGAACCTTTACTATAGCTTTACACTGAACGTTGAGTTCGTCTGTGTAGGATAGGTGGGAGGCTATGAAACTGTGGCGCTAGCTGCAGTGGAGCCAACCTTGAAATACCACCCTGTCGTGCTTGACGTTCTAACCTAGGTCCGTAATCCGGATCGGGGACCGTGTATGGTGGGTAGTTTGACTGGGGCGGTCTCCTCCTAAAGAGTAACGGAGGAGCACGAAGGTACGCTCAGCGCGGTCGGACATCGCGCACTGTGTGCAAAGGCATAAGCGTGCTTGACTGCAAGATCGACGGATCAAGCAGGTACGAAAGTAGGTCTTAGTGATCCGGTGGTTCTGTATGGAAGGGCCATCGCTCAACGGATAAAAGGTACTCCGGGGATAACAGGCTGATACCGCCCAAGAGTTCATATCGACGGCGGTGTTTGGCACCTCGATGTCGGCTCATCACATCCTGGGGCTGTAGTCGGTCCCAAGGGTATGGCTGTTCGCCATTTAAAGTGGTACGCGAGCTGGGTTCAGAACGTCGTGAGACAGTTCGGTCCCTATCTGCCATGGGCGTTGGAAGTTTGAGAGGGGCTGCTCCTAGTACGAGAGGACCGGAGTGGACGAACCTCTGGTGTTCCGGTTGTCACGCCAGTGGCATTGCCGGGTAGCTATGTTCGGAAGCGATAACCGCTGAAAGCATCTAAGCGGGAAGCGCGCCTCAAGATGAGACTTCCCGGGGCACAAGCCCCCTTAAGGAACCATGTAGACTACGTGGTTGATAGGTCAGGTGTGTAAGTGCAGCAATGCATTGAGCTAACTGATACTAATGATCCGTGCGGCTTGACCATATAACCTCAAGGTGCTTC
>NZ_JAVDSZ010000027.1:0-5221 GCF_031455575.1 Xanthomonas sp. 1678
GGACCGGCGACCAAGGCCGCTGGCGCGCGGATGGCACGATCGAGTTCCTGGGCCGCAACGACCACCAGGTGAAGGTGCGCGGGTTCCGCATCGAGCTGGGCGAGATCGAGACCGCGCTGCGCGCGCATCCGCAGGTGCGCGAGGCGGTGGTGCTGGCGCAGGGCGAGGGCACCGACAAGCGGCTGGTGGCCTACCTGGTCGGCGCGGCGGAAGCGGAGCTGGCAGCGGCGACATTGCGCGCCCAACTGCAACAGGTGCTGCCGGAGTACATGGTGCCCTCGGCGTACGTGTGGCTGGAGGCGCTGCCGCTGACGGCCAACGGCAAGCTGGACCGTGCGGCATTGCCGGCGGTGGACGGCAGCGCGGTGGCGAGCAAGGACTATGTGGCGCCGCAGGGCCCGACCGAAGCGGCGATCGCGCAGGTGTGGCAGGAACTGCTGGGCCTGGAGCGGGTCGGGCGGCACGACCACTTCTTCGAACTGGGCGGACACTCGCTGCTTGTGGTCGTGATGATCGAGCGGCTGCGCGAGCGTGGCGTGCACGTGGATGTGCGCAGCCTGTTCGAGGCGCCGACTGTGGCGCAGTTGGCGCAGCGTATCCGAGCGCTCGCGCCGCCACCGGATGCTTCGCCGTTGCCGCCGAACCGTATCGCGGCCGATTGCGCCCGGATCACCCCAGGCCTGCTGCCTCTGGTGGACCTGGACCAGGCACAGATCGACGCGCTGGTCGCGGCGGTGCCCGGTGGTGCGAGCAACGTGCAGGACATCTACCCGCTGTCGCCACTGCAGGAAGGCCTGCTGTTCCACCATCTGCTGCAGGAAGATGGCGATACCTACCTGCTGCGCTCGGTGCTGGCGCTGGACAGCCGCACTCGCCTGGACGCGTTCCTGGATGCGCTGCAGCGAGTGATCGATCGACATGACGTCCTGCGCAGTGCGGTGCACTGGGAAGGCCTGCCCGAACCGGTGCAAGTGGTGCAGCGGCAGGCACCGCTGGCGGTGGAGAAGGTCGTGCCGGCCACGCCGGGCGCGGCCCTGGACCGCTTGCTAGAACTCACCGATCCGCGCCGCGTGCGCATGGACGTACGGCGTGCTCCGCTGCTGCGTGCCTACGTCATGGACGATCCGGCCACGGACGGTTACCTGTGCGCGCTGCTCAACCACCATCTGGTGAGCGACCACGTCACGCTGGAGCTGATCCTGGCGGAGATCCGCTTGCTGCTGCAGGGACAGGCGTCGGCCTTGCCGCCGCCACTGCCGTACCGAAACTTCATCGCGCATAGCCGCGCGGTGCCGCAAGCCGAGCACGAGCGCTATTTCCGTGCCAAGTTGCACGACGTGACCGAGCCGACCGCCCCGTTCGACCTGCTGGATCTGCAGGCGGACGCCGCGGACGTGGTCGAGGCACGCGTCGCTGTGGACCCGGCGCTTGCACGTGCGGTACGCGAGCAGGCGCGGCGTTGCGCGACAAGCCCCGCGACGCTGTTCCATGTGGCCTGGGCGCAGGTGCTGGCACGCTGCAGCGATCGCGACGATGTCGTGTTCGGCACGTTGCTGCTGGGCCGCGGTGCAGGGAGCGACGGCGCCGCCCAGGTTCCTGGCATGTTCGTCAACACTCTGCCGTTAAGAATTCCGCTGCGCGACGCTTCGGCACACGCATGTGTACGCGACACCCATGGCCGACTCGGCGAATTGCTGATGCACGAACAGGCGCCGTTGGCGCTGGCGCAACGCTGCAGCGGAGTCGATCGGACGTTGCCCCTGTTCACCACGCTCTTCAACTACCGGCACTCGCGGCCGGACGTCATGCCCGCCGGCCAGGGAACGAGGTCCGGCCATGCGCTCTGGGACGGCATCCGCATCGTCGGCGGCGAGGAACGCACCAACTATCCGATCGCGATCGCCATCGACGACCTGGGTCAGGACTTCGCCATGTCGGCGCTCTGCGTCCGCCCGGTAGATGCCGAGCGTCTGCTGGCTTACCTGCGCACCGCGCTGGCCTCGCTGACGGAGGCGCTGGCGCAAGCGCCGCAGCGGCCACTGCGCGAGCTGCCGATCCTGCCGGCGCAGGAGCAGGCACAGTTGGAACGGTTCAACGCGATGCACTCCGCGCAACCGGCGCACACGCTGATCCACCACTGGTTCGAGGACTGGGCGGCGCGCCAACCGGAGGCGGTGGCGGCGGTATTCGAAGACCGCTCCCTGAGCTATGCGCAGCTCAACGCACAGGCCAGCCGCCTGGCGCAGCGGTTGCGCAAGCTGGGCGTGAGCCCGGAGCAACGGGTCGCGCTATGCGCGCCGCGCGGACTGGAACTGGTGGTAGGGATCCTGGGAATCTTGAAAGCAGGCGGTGCGTACGTGCCGCTGGACCCGGCCTATCCGGCGACGCGACTGGCGTGGCTGCTTGAGGATAGTGCGCCAGTGGCGATGTTGACGGCCGGCGATGTGCCGCAAACAGTCGCCGGCTGGGGCGGGGGCGCTGTGCTGGACCTGGCGCAGTTGGACCTGTCGGTCGGGGATGTCGCCGATCCGGATTCAACCGATGCAGGCGCGGACCGATTGGCCTATGTGATCTACACCTCCGGTTCCACCGGCCAGCCGAAGGGGGTGATGGTCGAGCACGCTGGGTTGTGCAATCTGGTACAGGCCCAGATCGACCTGTTCGCCATCGATTGCGGAAGCCGGGTGCTGCAGTTCGCTTCGCCGTCGTTCGATGCCAGCGTATCGGAGATCTTCATCGCATTATGCGCGGGGGCGAGGTTGTGCCTTGCCCCGATGGACCGGCTGTATCCTGGGGTGCCGCTGGCGCAGACATTGGAGCGTCATGCAATCACCCACGTCACCTTGCCGCCTTCGGCCCTGCAGGTGATAGACGAAGCGACGCTGTCGCAGACGCTGACGACCCTGATCGTCGCAGGCGAGGCGCTGCCGCTGGCCCTCGCCCGGCGCTGGGCCGGCTCGCTTCGGGTCCTGAACGCGTATGGGCCGACCGAGGCGACGGTCTGCGCCACCGTCCATGCGGTGCGCCACGACGACCGGCACGTTCCGATCGGCCGGCCGATCGCCAACACCCAGGTCCACGTGCTGGACGCCACAGGCATGCCGGTACCGATCGGGGTGCGCGGCGAGTTGTACATCGGTGGTGCCGGGGTGGCGCGCGGCTACCTCAACCGCGCGGAACTGACCGCGCAGCGTTTCGTGCCCGATCCGTTCTCGTCGGTGCCCGACGCCCGCCTGTACCGCACCGGCGACCAGGGTCGCTGGCGCGCCGACGGAGCGCTGGACTACCTCGGTCGTACCGATCACCAAGTGAAGCTGCGCGGATTCCGCATCGAGCCGGGCGAGATCGAGGCGGCGCTGCGCGCGCATCCGCAGGTCCGCGAGGCCGTGGTGCTGGCGCAGGGCGAAGACAGCCACCGGCGGCTGGTCGCGTACGTGGTGCCGCACGTGGACGCGGCAACTGCGGCCGCACAGGCGGATGCCTTGCGGCAGTCGCAGCTGAGCAGTTGGTCGGAACTTTTCGACGGGCAGGTGATGCAGCAGGCGCATGCGGAAACGCAGGCGGGTGCCGACTTGATGGGTTGGCATAGCAGCTATACGCGCCAACCGATCGCCCCGGAGCAGATGCACGACTGGCTGTCCGCCA
The DNA here is from genome assembly GCF_031455575.1 of Xanthomonas sp. 1678. Lineage (NCBI taxonomy): Bacteria > Pseudomonadati > Pseudomonadota > Gammaproteobacteria > Lysobacterales > Lysobacteraceae > Xanthomonas > Xanthomonas sp. 1678. The sequence continues at coordinate 3,646 of NZ_JAVDSZ010000027.1, forward strand.
CCTTGGAGCGCCTGCAGGCGCTGTCGCCACGACGGGTGCTGGAAATCGGCTGCGGCACGGGCATGATCCTGCGCCGGCTGGCGCCGCAGTGCGAAGAGTATGTGGGCACCGACCTGTCGGCACGGACCCTGGAGATGCTGGGGGTGCAGCTGGCGGCGCAACCGCAGTTGCACGCCAAGGTACGGTTGCTGCATGCCGATGCGCTGCAGCTGGCAGCGCTGGGAACGCAGCCGTTCGATACCGCGGTACTCAACTCGGTGGTGCAGTACTTCCCGGACCTGGGATATCTGGAAACGCTGCTGGAGCGGTTGTTGGAGCGGGTAACCGGCGGCGGCCATGTGTTCCTTGGCGATCTCCGCCACCACGGCCTGCACGAGGCGTTCGCTTTGTCGGTGCAACTGCATCAGGCGCCTGCGGGAACCAGCGTCGCGCAGCTGGCGACGCTGGTGCGACAGAGGGTGCAGGACGAGCCGGAATTGCTGGTCGATCCACGCTGGTTCTTCGCTTGGCAACGTCGTACGGGCCGCCATGTCCATGTACAGGTGATGCCCAAGGCGGCGCGCTACACGAACGAGATGTCGGCGTATCGTTACGACGTGGTGCTGACGGTCGATGGCGATGCGGCGTCGGCGCCGTCGGGCGCCTGGCGCGATTGCCGTGGACTGCCTGCGGCGCAACTGCTGGAGTACGTAACGGCCGCGGCGCGGCAAGGCGTATCGGACCTGTGCCTGGGACCGATCGACAATCCGCGAGTGCGCGGTGCTGCGCATGGCACGCAACGCCTGCAGGCGGGGTTGTCGCTGCAAGCATTGCGCGAGGAGGTGGCGGCGCAGGACGCGACCGGTGTGTCCTGCGATGCGCTCGACGCGCACTGCACCACGCACGGGTACGCCGCGGAGCTGAGTTGGGCGGCAGGCGCGGCCGACGGTGCCTACCATGCATGGATACGGCGGCCGGACGTGGCAGGGCGGATCGAATGGAGCGGCTTGGCGGGGGATGCTTTGTCGGCCGATGCGGCAGCCAACGCGCCGTTGCGCTCGAAGCAGTGGCAAGGCCTGCTGCTGCAGCTCAAGGCACAGCTGCAGCAAACCCTGCCCGAGTACATGCTACCGGCAGCCTACGTGCAACTGGAGGCATTGCCGCTGACCACCAACGGCAAGCTGGATCGCGCGGCATTGCCGGCCGCCGACGGTGCCGCGGTGGTGACGCGCGGGTATGTTGCCCCGCAGGGCCCGACCGAAGCGGGGATCGCGCAGGTGTGGCAGGAACTGCTGGGCCTGGAGCGGGTTGGGCGGCACGACCACTTCTTCGAACTGGGCGGGCACTCGCTGCTGGCGGTGCAACTGGTATCGCGGCTGCGCGGTGCATTGGGCGTGGAGTTGCCGCTGCGCGAGCTGTTTGCCGAGCCGACGTTGACGGGGATGGCGCAGCGTGCCGCGCAGGCACAGGCGACGGTGGCCCCACCGATCGCAATCGCTGATCGTTCGCAGGCCTTGCCGCTGTCGTGGTCGCAGCAGCGGCTGTGGTTCCTGGACCGGCTGGATGCGGCGGCGGGGGCGGCGTACCACATCGCGGC
>NZ_JAVDSZ010000028.1:0-4682 GCF_031455575.1 Xanthomonas sp. 1678
GGGCTGACCCAGCGGCTGCGTGCGTTGTCGCAGCGGCAGGGCACGACGTTGTTCATGACGCTGCTGGCGGGGTGGTCGGTGGTGCTGTCGCGGTGGAGCGGTCAGGCCACGGTGGTGATCGGCACGCCGGTGGCCAACCGCAGCCGCACGGAGGTGGAAGGGCTGATCGGGTTCTTCGTGAACACGCTGGCGCTGCGGGTGGCGGTGGAGGGGTCGCAGACGGTGGAGTCGCTGCTGGCGCAGGTGAAGGAGCGGACGCTGTCGGGGTATGCGCACCAGGACGTGCCGTTCGAGCAGGTGGTGGAGGCGGTGCAGCCGGCGCGCAGCCTGGGGCACAGCCCGCTGCTGCAGGTGTTGCTGTCGATGAACAACACGCCTGACGGCGGCGAGCTGGCCTTGCCGGGCGTGCAGCTGCAGGCGCTGCCGCGGCAGACGGGCACGACGCAGTTCGACCTGGCGCTGGCGTTGAACGAGCACGGCGACGAGCTGCAGGGCACGCTGGAGTACGCGCAGGACCTGTTTGATGTCACCAGCGTGGAACGGGCGTGGGGTTGGCTGGCGCAGGTGCTGGAAGGGATGGCGGCGGCGCCGTCAACGGCGGTGGACCAGCTGTCGCTGCTGACGGAACGCGAACGGACGCAGCTGGTGCAGTTCAATGCGACGCAGGCGGCGTACCCGGACCGGGCGCTGATCCACGAACTGTTCGAAGCGCAGGCGGCGCGGCAGCCGGAGGCGATCGCCCTGGTGTTCGGAGACCAGTCGCTCAGCTACGGACAGCTCAACGTCAAGGCGAACCAACTGGCGCATCGCTTGCGCGCACTGGGCGTAGGCCCGGAGCGGCGGGTGGCGCTGTGCGCGCAGCGCGGGTTGGAGTTGGTGATCGGCATCCTGGGGATCCTGAAGGCGGGCGGTGCCTACGTGCCGCTGGACCCGGCGTACCCAGCGGCGCGGCTGGCGTGGTTGCTGGAGGACAGCGCGCCGCGGGCGCTGCTGACCGCCGGCGAGGTGCCGGAGGCGGTAGCCAACTGGTCGAACGGCCCGGTGCTGGACCTGGCCCACGAGGACCTGTCCGCCTATGCCGAGACCAACCCAGCCGCCGGCGCGCACGCCGGCCAACTGGCCTACGTGATCTACACCTCCGGTTCGACCGGGCAGCCGAAGGGGGTGCAGATCGAGCACCGCAATGCGGTCAACCTGATCGCCTGGGCGCAGGCTGCGTTCAGCGCCGACGAACTGGCGACTACGGTACTCGCCACCTCGGTGTGTTTCGACCTGTCGGTGTTCGAGCTGTTCGTGCCGCTGGCGCGCGGCGCGACGGTGCGGGTGGTGGACGATGTGCTGAAGCTGCGGCCGGAGAGCGTGGCGACGCTGGTGAACACGGTGCCGTCGGGTGCGCGCGCCCTGCTGGATGGCGGCTTGCTGCCGGAGGCGGTGCAGGTGCTGAACCTGGCGGGCGAGCCGCTGCGCGCGGACCTGGTGGAGGCGCTGTTCGCGCGGAGCGCGGTGACGCGCATCGCCAACCTGTATGGCCCGACGGAGACGACGACGTACTCGACGTGGGTGAGCATGGGGCGGGACGAGGGGTTCGTGCCGCACGTCGGCCGTCCGATCGCCAACACGCAGGTCCACGTGCTGGACGCCGCTGGCGCACCGGTGCCGATCGGGGTGCGTGGCGAGCTGTACATCGGCGGGGCGGGCGTGGCACGTGGCTACCTGAACCGTCCGGAGCTGACGGCGCAGCGCTTCGTGCCCGATCCGTTCTCCCAGGCACCCGGCGCGCGGCTGTACCGGACCGGCGACCAGGGCCGCTGGCGCGCGGATGGCACGATCGAGTTCCTGGGCCGCAACGACCACCAGGTGAAGGTGCGGGGGTTCCGCATCGAGCTGGGCGAGATCGAGACTGCGCTGCGTACGCATCCGCAGGTGCGCGAGGCGGTAGTGCTGGCGCAGGGCGAGGACAGTGCGCGGCGTCTGGTGGCCTACGTGGTGCCGCAGACCGAGGCGGCGGCATCGCAGACGGAGGCGCTGCGGCAGTCGCAGGTGGCGAGCTGGTCGGAGATCTTCGACGGGCAGGTGGCGCAACAGGCGCATGCCGATGGACAGGCGGACTCGGAGTTGCTGGGGTGGTACAGCAGCTACACGCGCGCGCCGATCCCCGTGGAGCAGATGCATGACTGGCTGAGCGGGACGCTGGACCGCCTGCAGGCGCTGTCGCCGCGCCGGGTGCTGGAGATCGGCTGCGGCACAGGCATGATCCTGCGGCGGATGGCGCCACAGTGCGAGGCGTATGTGGGAACGGACCTGTCGGCGCGGACGCTGGGCGTGCTGGAGGCGCAGTTGGCGGCGGAGGCGACGTTACGTACGAAGGTGCAGTTGCTGCACGCCGACGCGCTGGACCTGTCGGCGCTGGGGGCGCAGCGGTTCGACACGGCGGTGCTCAATTCGGTGGTCCAGTATTTTCCGGACCTGGGGTATCTGGAGACGTTGCTGGACCGGTTGCTGGACCGGGTCGTGGCCGGTGGCCATATATTTCTGGGCGATGTGCGCCACCATGGGCTGCAGGAGGCGTTCGCGTTGTCGGTGCAGCTGTACCAGGCAGCGCCAGGCACGGGGCTGTCGCAGCTGGCGGCGCAGGTGCGGCAGAAGGTGCAGGACGAGCCGGAGCTGTTGATCGATCCGCGCTGGTTCTTCGCATGGCAGCGCCGTGCCGGCCGCCGGGTGCAGGTGCGGGTGATGCCGAAAGCGGCGCGCCATGCCAACGAGATGTCGCGTTACCGCTACGACGTGGTGCTGCGCGTGGAGGATGCCGAGGGCGCATCGACGCCGCCCGCATGGCGCGATTGCCGCGGAATGGCGGCGGCGCAGGTGCTGGAGGCGGTGGCGGCGGCGGCGCGATCGGGGGTGGCGGAACTGTGCCTGGGGCCGATCGACAATCCACGGGTGCGCGGGGACGCGCAGGGCGTGCAACGGCTGGAGCAGGGGGAGATATCGCTGGAGGCGTTGCGGGGCGAGGTGGCAGCGCAGGGAGCGACCGGCGTGGCGTGCGATGTGCTGAGCGCGCATTGCGCCGCGCAGGGATATGCGGTGGAACTGAGCTGGGCGGCGGGAGAGGCCGATGGCGCCTACCATGCCTGGATCCGTCGGCCGGAGGTGGCTGACCGGATCGAATGGAGCGGTCTGGCGGGAGAGGCCTTGCCGGCACAGGCGGCGGCGAACGCGCCGTTGCGCGCGAAGCAGTGGCAGGGAGTGCTGGTGCAGCTGAAGGCACAGCTGCAGCAGGTGCTGCCGGAGTACATGGTGCCGTCGGCGTACGTGCGGTTGGAGGCGATGCCACTGACGGCGAACGGCAAGCTGGATCGCGCGGCATTGCCGGCCGCCGACGGTGCCGCGGTGGTGACGCGCGGGTATGTTGCCCCGCAAGGCCCGACCGAAGCGGCGATCGCGCAGGTGTGGCAGGAACTGCTGGGCCTGGAGCGGGTCGGCCGCCACGACCACTTCTTCGAGCTGGGCGGGCACTCGCTGCTGGTGGTGGTCATGATCGACCGGTTGGCCGATCGTGGCCTGAGAACCGATGTTGGGACGATCTTCGCGCAACCCCAGCTCGCCGCGCTGGCGGCGACATTCGGTGCCGATGGCGAGGATGCCGTGCAGGCACCGATCCCGCCGAATCCGATCGGTTCTCGCTGCGAACGGCTGACGCCCGAACTCCTGCCGCTGGTGGAGCTGACCCAGGTGCAGATCGATGCGCTGGTGACGGCAGTGCCCGGCGGCGTGGCCAATGTGCAGGACATCTATCCGTTGTCGCCGCTGCAGGAGGGCATGTTGTTCCACCACCTGCTCGACGAAGGGTGCGACCTCTACCTGCAGCATGCGGTGATCGCATTCGACAGCCGCATCCGCCTGGACACGTTTCTGGACGCCTTGCAGCGGGTGATCGACCGGCACGACATCCTGCGCAGCGCGGTGCACTGGGAAGGCCTGCCGGAGCCGGTGCAGGTGGTGCAGCGCCAAGCGCCGCTGCCGGTGGAGGAGCCGACGCTGGCGGCGCAAGGCACGACGCTGGAGCAGTTGCTGGCGCACACCGATCCGCGGCGGCTGCGCATGGACATCCGGCACGCGCCGCTGCTGCAGGCGCATGTTGCAGCCGATGCCACATCGGGCGAGTGGCTGTGCGCCTTGCTCTATCACCACCTGGTCAGCGACCACGTGACGCTGGAGCTGATCCTGGCGGAGATCCATCTGCTGCTGCAGGGCAGGCAGGCGGAGTTGCCGCCACCGTTGCCGTATCGCAACTTCATCGCGCACGGCCGGGCGGTGCCGCAGGCCGAGCACGAGCGCTATTTCCGGGCGCAGCTGCAGGACGTGACGTCGCCGACGGCGCCGTTCGACGTGCTGGACGTCCGGGGCGGCGGCGCAGACCTGGCCGAGGCGCGCGAAGAACTGGATGCGGCGCTGGCTGGCGCGGTGCGCGAGCAGGCGCGGCGCTGGTCGGTGACGCCGGCGGTGCTGTTCCATGTGGCCTGGGCGCAGGTGCTGGCACGCTGCAGCGGCAGCGAGGACGTGGTGTTCGGCACGGTACTATCGGGTCGGCTGCAAGGCAGCGCCGGCGCGGACCAGGCGATCGGCGTGTTCATCAACACCTTGCCGCTGCGCCTGCCGTTGGCCGGCAGCACGGTACAGGG
>NZ_JAVDSZ010000029.1:0-3756 GCF_031455575.1 Xanthomonas sp. 1678
GCGGCGATCGCGCAGGTGTGGCAGGAACTGCTGGGCCTGGAGCGGGTCGGCCGCCACGACCACTTCTTCGAACTGGGCGGGCACTCGTTGCTGGTGGTCGTGATGATCGAGCGGCTGCGCGACGTGGGAATCGAGGTGGACGTGCGCAGCCTGTTCGAAGCGCCGACCGTGGCGCAGTTGGCGTTGCGGATCGACGTCTCCGCTGTGACGCCGTTCGCCGTGCCTGTGCCGGCAAACCCGATCGCGGCCGACTGCGTCCGGATCACGCCCGACCTGCTGCCGCTGGTCGACCTGGCGCAGCCACAGATCGATGCGCTGGTGGCGGCGGTGCCTGGCGGAGCGGCCAACGTGCAGGACATCTATCCGTTGTCGCCGCTGCAGGAAGGCCTGTTGTTCCACCACCTGCTGCAACGCGAAGGCGACGCCTACGTGATGCGGTCGGTGTTGGCGTTCGATACAAGGGAACGGCTCGATGCGTTCCTGGGCGCATTGCAGCAGGTGATCGACCGCCACGACATCCTGCGCAGCGCGGTGCATTGGGAGGGCCTGCCCGAGCCGGTGCAGGTGGTACAGCGTCAGGCGACATTGCCGGTACAGGATATCGTACCGACGTCGCGCGGTACCGCCCTGGAGCAACTGCTCGAACAGACCGATCCGCGCCGGCTGCGCATGAACATCCGTCATGCGCCGTTGCTGCAGGCGCATGCCATCGCGGACGCCGCAGCAGGCGAATGGTTGCTGGCGTTGCTCGACCATCACCTGATCAGCGACAACTACAGCCTGCAGCTCATTCTCGGCGAAGTGCGCACGCTGCTGCAGGGCAATCCGCGCGCCTTGCCGCCGCCGCTGCCGTATTGCAATTTCATCGCACACGGGCGGGCGGTGCCGCAGGCCGAGCACGAGCGCTATTTCCATGCGCAATTGCACGACGTGACCGCGCCGACCGCGCCGTTCGACGTGCTGGACGTACAGGGCGGCGGTGCGGATGTCGCCGAGGCGCGCGAGGACCTGGATGCGGCGCTGGCCCGGGCGGTGCGGGCGCAGGCGCGGCAGTGGTCGGTGACGCCGGCGGTGCTGTTCCACGTGGCCTGGGCGCAGGTGCTGGCGCGTTGCGCCGGCAACGAGGACGTGGTGTTCGGCACGGTGCTGTCCGGACGGCTGCAGGGCAGCGCCGGAGCGGACCAGGCAATCGGCGTGTTCATCAATACCTTGCCGCTGCGCCTGCCGTTGGCCGGCAGCACGGTAGAAGCGGCGGTGCGCGAAACCTATCGCCGGCTGGGCGAGTTGCTGACCCACGAGCAGGCACCGCTGTCGCTGGCACAACGCTGCAGCGGGGTCGACCGGGCACTGCCGTTGTTCACGGCCCTGTTGAACTACCGGCACAGTCATGCGCACCTGCCGGCGATGGACGGGCCCGGGCTGTGGGACGGGATGCGGGTACTGCGCGAAGAAGAGCGCACCAACTATCCGATCGCGCTGTCCGTGGATGATCTGGGTCAGGGCTTCGTGGTCTCGGCGCAATGCGCGGCGGGACTGGATGCGGCGCGGCTGGTCGGCTATGTGCGGACCGCGCTGGCCGCGTTGGTGCAGGCCTTGGCGCATGCGCCGCAGCGGCCGCTGCGCGAACTGCCGATCCTGCCGGCGCAGGAGCAGGCGCAACTGGCGCGTTTCAACGCGACCCAGGCGGAGTACCCGGCCGACGCGCTGGTCCACGAACTGTTCGAGGCGCAGGCGGCGAGGCAACCGGATGCGCTGGCGTTGGTGTTCGAAGGGCGCACACTGAGTTATCGCGACCTCAATGCGCAGTCCAATCGCCTGGCGCACCGGCTGCGCGAGTTGGGGGCCGGTCCGGAGCGGTGCGTGGCCTTGTGCGCGCAGCGTGGGCTGGGGGCGGTGGTCGGCATGCTGGCAATCCTGAAGGCCGGCGGCGCCTATGTTCCGCTGGATCCTGCCTATCCCGCCGCGCGGCTGGCATGGCTACTGGAAGACAGCGCACCGGTCGTACTGCTGACGGCCGGCGAGGTGCCGGACACCGTGTCGGGGTGGCGCGGCGGCGCCATCCTGGACCTGGCGCAGGTGGACCTGTCCGCCCATGCCGACACCGACCCGGACCATGCCGGCGAGGATCCCGCACAACTTGCCTATGTGATCTACACCTCCGGCTCGACCGGGCAGCCGAAAGGCGTCGCCGGCACGCACCGTGCCCTGGTCAATCGGCTCTGCTGGGGGCTAGCGGCGTATCCGTGCGGCGCCAACGGCCCTCATCTGCAGCGGACCTCGTGCAGCTTCGTCGATTCGATCACCGAAACGCTGACGCCCCTGCTGGCGGGAACCGTGCTGGAAGTGGCGCCCGGGTCCGCGCTGCGCTCCGCCGATGGCCTGCTCGCGTTGATCGCGCAGCGGGGGATCGAGCGCCTGACCACGGTGCCCTCACTGCTCAAGGCGCTGCTCGATGTGGACGGCGGGCGGTTGCCGTCCTCGCTCAGGGACATCGTCTGCAGCGGAGAGGCGCTGCCGAGCCAACTCGCTCGGCGCGTCCTGGCTGGCAACCCCCAGGTGCAGCTGATCAACTTCTACGGATCCTCCGAAGTGATCGGCGATGTGACCGCTTACCGTTGCACCGGAGAGGAGGTGGAGCCCGGCGTGCCGATTGGTCGCCCGATCGCCAACACCCAGGTCCACATCCTCGATGGCGCTGGGAGGCCGGTGCCGATCGGCGTCCGCGGCGAGCTGCACGTCGGCGGCGTGGCGGTCGCCCGCGGCTATCTCAACCTCCCCGGGCTCACTGCGGAACGCTTCGTGCCCGATCCGTTCGCTTCCTCACCGGACGCGCGGCTGTACCGCACTGGCGATCTGGGCCGCTGGCGTGACGATGGCACGATCGAGTACCTGGGCCGCAACGATCATCAGGTGAAGATCCGCGGATTCCGTATCGAGCTGGGCGAGATCGAGGCGCAGTTGCGGCGCTGCGATGGCGTGCGCGAGGCGGTGGTGCTCGCGCAGGGAGAGGACGAGCGCAAGCGCCTGCTCGCCTATGTGGTGAGCGATCAGGACGGCACATCCGAGCCCGCCGCCCTGCGCGCGCGATTGCAGGGCGTGCTGCCCGAGTACATGGTGCCCTCGATCTATATGCGCTTGGACGCGCTGCCGCTGACCGCGAGCGGCAAGCTGGACCGGTCGGCCCTGCCGGCGCCGAATGCCGGCGCAGTGGCGACCCGGACCTATGTTGCGCCGCAGAGCCCGACGGAAATGGTGATCGCGCAGATCTGGCAAGAGTTGCTGGGTCTGGAACGTGTCGGCCGCCACGATCACTTCTTCGATCTGGGCGGACATTCGCTGCTGGCCGTGCAGTTGCTGGTGCGCCTGCGTGAGCGCTTCGATATCGATGTCTCGCTCAAATCGCTGTTCGAGCAGGCAACCTTGATACAGATGGCGGATCTGCTCGATGTCCTGCAGCTGCAATCGCTGCCGCGGGCGGACGTGGACGACATGCGCAAGGAAATAGATGGATTGTCCGAGCAGCAACTGCGCGAGTTGCTGATGCAGGAGCCCAGCGATGAATGAGGAGACTACCGAACTTGAGCGGCTGAAGCGTGCAGTGCTGCTGAAGCGGATCAAGGCACGGACCCGGCAGGAGCAGCCGAGCGCGTGGCAGCAAGGCATCCTCCCGGCGGACCGTTCGCAGGCCTTGCCGCTGTCGTGGTCGCAGCAGCGGCTGTGGTTCCTGGACCGGCTGGATGCGGCGGCGGGGGCGGC
>NZ_JAVDSZ010000030.1:0-2092 GCF_031455575.1 Xanthomonas sp. 1678
GGCCTGGAGCGGGTCGGCCGCCACGACCACTTCTTCGAACTGGGCGGGCACTCGTTGCTGGTGGTCGTGATGATCGAGCGGCTGCGCGACGTGGGGATCGAGGTGGACGTGCGCAGCCTGTTCGAAGCGCCGACCGTGGCGCAGTTGGCGTTGCGCACCCATGCATCCGGAACCATGGAGCGGAGGCAAGCGTCCTCGGCACCGCGCAACCGTATTCCCGATCCATCCGCACCAATGGAAGAGTTCCGTCTATGAAGGTCGATCAGTTGCTGGAATATCTGCTGGAACTGGGGGTGGAACTGGGTGCGCAGGATGGCGAACTGATCGTGCGCGCGCCACCCGGCGTGATCGACACGGCATTGTTCCAGCAGATGACCGAATGCAAGCAGAATCTGTTGCGGCTGGTCGAGGCCATGCACTCGCATGGCGACGCCGCCGCTCCCAGGATCACACGTTCGATGTTGTCGATGGTCGACCTGGCGCAGCCACAGATCGATGCGCTGGTGGCGGCGGTGCCTGGCGGCGCGGCCAACGTGCAGGACATCTATCCGTTGTCGCCGCTGCAGGAGGGCCTGTTGTTCCACCACCTGCTGCAACGCGAAGGCGACGCCTACGTGATGCGGTCGGTGTTGGCATTCGATACAAGGGAACGGCTCGATGCGTTCCTGGGCGCATTGCAGCAGGTGATCGACCGCCACGACATCCTGCGCAGCGCGGTGCACTGGGAGGGCCTGCCGGAACCGGTACAGGTAGTGCAGCGGCGGGCGCCGCTACCGGTGCGGGAACTGCCGGCAGCGTCCGGCGACGAGGCGTTGGCGGAGTTGCTCGGGCAGACCGACCCGCGCCGCTTGCGCATGGATATCCGTCGCGCGCCGCTGCTGCAGGCGCACGTCATGGCCGATGCGGACGCTGGCGAGTGGCTGCTGGCGTTGCTGGACCATCACTTGATCAGCGACAACTATAGCCTTCAGATCATCCTTGGCGAAGTGCGGACGTTGCTGCAGGACGGCGCGCAGCGCTTGCCGGCGTCGTTGCCGTATCGAAATTTCATCGCCCATAGCCGTGCCGTGCCGGTGTCCGAGCATGAGCGCTATTTCCGGGCGCAGCTGCAGGGCGTGACCGAACCGACCGCACCGTTCGATGTACTGGATGTGCAGGGCAGCGGCAACCAGGTGCAGGAGGCGCGCCAGGTACTGAGCGCCGCGTTGGCGAGCGCCGTGCGCGCGCAGGCTCGACGATGGGCGGTGACGCCTGCAGTGCTGTGCCATGTGGCCTGGGCACAGGTGCTGGCGCGCTGCAGCGGGCGCGAGGATGTCGTGTTCGGATCGGTGCTGCTCGGCCGCCTGCAGGGTTCCTACGGCGCCGACCAGACGTTGGGAATGTTCGTCAATACCTTGCCATTGCGCGTCTCCGTCGGCGAAGTGGCAGCCGCCGAATGCGTGCGCGAGACTCATCTGCGCCTTGCCGAGCTGCTGCTGCACGAACAGGCGCCTTTGTCGCTGGCACAACGCTGCAGCGGGGTCGACCCGGCGCTGCCGTTGTTCACGACCTTGTTCAATTACCGGCATGCCAATGCTCAGCCACGTGCCGGCGTTGCCGGCGGGTTCCAGTTGCAGGGCATGCGTGTCGTCGGCATGGAGGAGCGCACCAACTATCCGATCGCGGCGGCAGTGGACGATCTTGGCGAAGGGTTCGCGATCTCGGCGCAGTGTACGGCGGGGTTGGATGCGGCGCGGCTGGTGGGCTATTTGCACACGGCGCTGGCGGGACTGGTGGAGGCGCTGGCCGACGTGCCACAGCGGTTGTTGCGCGAGCTGACGGTGCTGCCGGAAGCCGAGCGTGCGCAGCTGGCGCAGTTCAATGCGACGCAGGCAGCGTACCCGGACCGAGCGCTGATCCACGAACTGTTCGAAGCGCAGGTGGCGCTACATCCTGAGGCGATCGCCCTGGTGTTCGAAGACCAGTCGCTCAGCTACGGACAGCTCAACGTCAAGGCCAACCAACTGGCGCATCGCCTGCGCGCACTGGGCGTAGGCCCGGAGCAGCGGGTGGCGCTGTGCGCGCAGCGCGGGTTGGAGTTGGTGATCGGCAT
>NZ_JAVDSZ010000031.1:0-2033 GCF_031455575.1 Xanthomonas sp. 1678
GCGACCAGCGCATGCGCCAAGCGGTTGGCGCGGGCATTGAGGCTGGCGTAGTCCAGCGCCTGGTCGCCGTAGCGCACCGCGATCCGCTGCGGGGTCCGTGCGACCTGGCGTTCGAACAGCCCATGCAGGCACTGCGGGTCCGTCGCCTGGTCGGTGCCGGGCAGCGCCGCCGACGCCGCCTGGCCGGACAGCACGATATCCCGCAGCTGCCGCACCGCACCGGCCGCCAGCTGCTCGAAGATCCGGCTCAGGTCCTGCGCCATCTGCTCGATCAGCCAACGCGGGAACAGCGCACGCCGGTAGCTAAGGGAGAGGTGGAATGCGTCACTGTGCAACGCCACATGGCAGGCGAGGTCGACCTTCTCCTGCGAATCCTCGGAAAATCCGTCGCTACCCGCATTGGACGCACGCTCCTTGCCGTCGATGTCGGTGGTGAGAAGGATCTGGAACAGCGGCGCGAAATATTCGCTGCGCGGCGGGTTGAGCAGTTCCACCAGCGACTCGAACGGCAGGTGCTGGTGCTCGAAGGCCTCCAGATTCACCCTGCGCACCTGCTCGAGATAGGCGTCCAACGTCTGCTCGGCGCTGCAATCGGTGCGCAGCACGAGGGTGTTGGCGAACAGGCCGACGATCGGCTCGAACTCGGACATGGCGCGATTGGCGGTGGGCGTGCCGATCACCACGTCGTGGCTTCCCGAATAGCGGGCCACCAATACGCTTAGCGCGGCATGCACGAGCATGAAGCTGCTCGCCCCCTGGCGCGCGGCCAGCGCTTCCAGTTTCCTGCCGACCTCGGCGGGAAGACGCCATTGATAGCTTTCGCCTTCGCTGCCTGCGGAGTGCTGCCCTTCCTCCAACAATGGCAGACCATGACGTGGTGGGAGGTTCGCCAGATGATCGAGCCAGTAGGCACGGCTACGTTCGGCCGCTGCACTGGACAGATACAGGTCCTGCCAGGCGGTGTAGTCGATGTAGCGCAGTGGAAGCGCCGGCAGCGCCGGCTCGCGGCCGGCAGCGAGCGCGGCGCAGACCTGCGCGAACTCCGTCCAGAACACCGCGATGGACCAGCCGTCGACGGCGATGTGATGGGCATTGAGCAGTAACCAGCCGCGTCCGTCGCGTTGCAGGTGCACGCCGCGCAACATGGTGTCGCGCTGAAGATCGAAACGGTGGTGGGCCTGCTCGCGGCTGGCGCTCGCCAGTGCGGCACGCCATTGGTCCTGGCCCGCTCCGTCGAGAACGCGGTGCTCGAACATGAGCGTGACCTGCTCCATCGGTAGCACACGCTGGACCAGCGTTCCGGTGTCGTCGTCGAACACGGTCCGCAGCGGTTCGTGCCGATCGATCAACCACAGCAGTGCGCGCCTGGCCACCTGGACGTCGAAGTCGGCCGCGGTGGTGATCGCGAACGGCACATTGTAGTGACTGCTGCCGTTGGCCATCCGGTCGACCAGCCACATCGCGGTCTGCGCGGAAGACGCTGGATACTCGTTGACGTGGCGCGGCACGCGCAGCAACGGCGACGCCGGCGCCACCGCCAGAGCGGGCGGCGGCATGGCCACAGCGACATCGACCACGGTGGCGGTCGCGGCCGGCGTCCCGATTCTGCCGGCGAGTTCGCCGATGGTGGGGTGCTTGAACACGTCGACCATCGACAACTGGCAACCGAACTGGCGATTGGTCGCGTTGATCACCTGCAACGCCAGCAGCGAGCGGCCGCCCAGGGCGAAGAAGTTGTCGCCGATGCCGACCTGCTCCACCTTCAGCAGACGCTGCCACAACGCCACCATCCATTGCTCGGTGGCATTGCGCGGCGGTTCCACCGCGCGCGGCGCCGGCTGGCCGCGCGCACGGCTGGCGTCTCCGGCGCGCAGCGCATTGCGGTCGATCTTGCCGTTGGCGCTCAGCGGCAACGCCTCCAGCGCCACCCACTCCTGTGGCAGCATGAACCCCGGCAGCTGACGCCGCAGGTGCTCGCGTGCCTGCGCCTCGAGCGTCGCCTCCGCCACGCCCTGCCCTGGCAGGTAGTGCAC
>NZ_JAVDSZ010000032.1:0-1988 GCF_031455575.1 Xanthomonas sp. 1678
TCCAGCGGCACGTAGGCACCGCCCGCCTTCAGGATCCCCAGGATGCCGATCACCAACTCCAACCCGCGCTGCGCGCACAGCGCCACCCGCTGCTCCGGGCCTACGCCCAGTGCGCGCAGGCGATGCGCCAGTTGGTTCGCCTTGACGTTGAGTGCACCGTAGCTGAGCGACTGGTCTTCGAACACCAGGGCGATGGCCTCCGGCTGCCGCGCCGCCTGCGCTTCGAACAGTTCGTGGATCAGCGCCCGGTCCGGGTACGCCGCCTGCGTCGCATTGAACTGCGCCAGCTGCGCATGCTCGGCTTCCGGCAGCACCGTCAGCTCGCGCAACAACCGCTGTGGCACGTCGGCCAGCGCCTCCACCAGTCCCGCCAGCGCCGTGTGCAGATAACCCACCAGCCGCACCGCATCCAGCCCGGCCGTACACTGCGCCGAGAGCACGAAACCCTCGCCCACGTCGTCCACCGCCATCGCGATCGGGTAATTGGTGCGCTCTTCTTCGCGCAATACCCGCATCCCGTCCCACAGCCCTGGCTCGCCCGACAGCGGCGCCTGCACATGGCTGTGCCGGTAGTTTAACAACGCCGTGAACAACGGCAGTGCCCGGTCGACCCCGCTGCAGCGTTGCGCCAGCGACAGCGGTGCCTGCTCGTGCGCCAGCAGCTCGCCCAGCCGGCGATAGGTCTCGCGCACCGCCCCCTGTACCGTGCTGCCGGCCAACGGCAGGCGCAGCGGCAAGGTGTTGATGAACACGCCGATCGCCTGGTCCGCGCCGGCGCTGCCTTGCAGCCGGCCCGACAGTACCGTGCCGAACACCACGTCCTCGCTGCCGCTGCAGCGTGCCAGCACCTGCGCCCAGGCCACATGGAACAGCACCGCCGGCGTCACCGACCACTGCCGCGCCTGCGCCCGCACCGCCTGGGCCAGCGCAGGACCCAGGTCCTGGCGCGCCTCCGACAGCACCTTCGTGCCGCCCTGCACGTCCAGCACGTCGAACGGTGCGGTCGGTGCGGTCACGTCCTGCAGCTGCCCCCGAAAATAGCGCTCGTGCTCGGCCTGCGGCACGCTCCGGCCTTGCGCGATGAAGTCGCGATACGGCAACGGCACCGGCAGCTCTGCCTGCCGACCCTGCAGCAGCTGCTGGATCTCGGCCAGGATCAGTTCCAGCGTCACGTGGTCGCTGACCAGGTGGTGGTACAGCAAGGCGCACAGCCACTCGCCCGATCCTGCATCGACTGCCACATGCGCCTGCAGCAGCGGCGCAAGGCGGAGGTCCATGCGCAGCCGTCGTGGGTCGGTCTGCGCCAGCACCTGTTCCAGCGCCGTGCCTTGCGCCGCCAGCGCCAGCACCCGCAGCGGCGCCTGCCGTTGCACCACCTGCACCGGCTCCGGCAGGCCTTCCCAGTGCACCGCGCTGCGCAGGATGTCGTGCCGGTCGATCACCCGCTGCAAGGCGCCCAGGAACCTGTCCAACCGCGCGCGGCTGTCGAATGCCAGCACCGTGCGCAACAGGTAGGTATCGCCCTGGTCCTGCAGCAGGTGGTGGAACAACAGACCTTCCTGCAGTGGCGACAAGGGATAGATGTCCTGCACGTTGGCCACGCCGCCAGGCACCGCCGCGACCAGCGAATCGATCTGCGCCTGGCTTAGTTCGACCAGGGGCAAGAGGTCCGATGTGATCCGGCTGCAATCGGCTGCGATCCGGTTGGCGGGCGACGGTGACGCCGGCAGCGCCGGTTCCTGTGCTTCGATCCGGTGCGCCAGCTGCGCCACGGTCGGCGCCTCGAACAGGCTGCGCACGTCCACCGTCAATTCGACCTGGCGCAGGCGCTCGATCAACCCGACCACCATCAGCGAATGCCCGCCCAGTTCGAAGAAGTGGTCGTGCCGCCCAACCCGCTCCAGGCCCAGCAGTTCCTGCCACACCTGCGCGATCGCCGCTTCGGTCGGGCCCTGCGGCGCCACATAGTCCTTGCTCGCCACCGCGCT
>NZ_JAVDSZ010000033.1:0-1245 GCF_031455575.1 Xanthomonas sp. 1678
TGTAGATACCGTCTTCCCGTCTAACAGGCAATGGCCTTTTGAGGATCGAAGGGCGTGTTTGATTTGAGGACGCCGTAGGCAAGATGCAGCAACTTGCGCATGGCGGCGCAGACGATTTGCTTGCCGGCTTTGCCGCGTTCGCGCAGGCGCTGCTTCAGCGCACGGACGACCGGGTTGTGGGTCATGGCGACCAAGGCCGGCATGTACAGGCCCGCACGCAGCCGCGAGGAGCCGGTGCGGGAGATGCAGACCTGGCCCTGGCGCTTGCCGGACTCCTGCAGCCGGGGGTTGAGCCCGGCAAAGGCGGTCACCGCCGAGGCGTGAGCGAAGCGCTCCACATTGCCCAATTCGGCCAGCATCAACGCCGCGCTGGTGTCGGCGATCCCGTCGATGCTCACCAACAATTCGCGCTGCCCGCGCAAGGTCGGGTCCTGGTCGATATGGTCCTCAATGGCCCGTTCGATCTGCGCGATGCGTGCCTGCAGGTGGTCGATGCTCTCCAGGATCGAGTCGCGCACCACGCGCGCCGCGACGTCCAGGCGGTTGCGCTCCATCTGCAGCATCTGCAGCAGGTCGTCCCGGCGCCGCACCAGCGCCTTGAGCTGCTTGAGCGCCGGCGGGTCGGGTTGCCAGGGCCGCAGCTGCGCCGCATGGCGCTGGCCGTAGCTGGCGATCAGCTTGGCATCGCTGCGGTCGGTCTTGACCCGGGTCAGTTGGCTGCGTGCGTATAGCGCCATCTGCGCGGGGTTGAGCACGCATACGCGGTAGCCCAACCCATGCACGAACTCGGCCAGCGCCTCGTGGTAGGTGCCGGTGGCTTCCACCACGATCCAGCTGTCCGCCTGCGCGTGCGTCTGCAGCCACGTGTGCAAGGCCTGGAAGCCCTTCGGATCGTTGGGAAGCTTGGCCTTGGTACGGTATTTGCCGTTGGCCAGGTCGATGGCCAGGTCGAAACTGCGCTTGGCGACGTCGATGCCGACGACTGGGGACATAAGGACTCCTCCATCGGATGGGTGATCACGATCATCGCTGCGCCCGGTCCTGCCTTGTGGATGCGAGTTCACGCCAGCGGCGGACTCTGGATACCGTGCGGACACCGCAGGGCCAGCAGATGGAGGGCGGGAGCCGATCTACAGCACAAGCTCGAAGCTTCAGGAGCGACTGGACTTCCCGCACCTCCCCCGATGATCAGTCGGAAGACATAACGCCTTCAGGGGCGCCATGTCCAGATACAAGGAGCGGCTT
>NZ_JAVDSZ010000034.1:0-1152 GCF_031455575.1 Xanthomonas sp. 1678
CGCTTGTGTCTTAGGCAGGTCTATCGTTGAGGTGAGAGCGGAGTGCGGCAGGCCGCTAAGTCGCAGTGCCTCACGAGCACGAGTAGGAGTCAGGGCCGCCGCACTCCGTTTCTCCTGCCAACAAGCCCGAACAGTTGCCTGAGCCGCGAGCTCGAACCTACAAGCATGGGCATCGGCAGGAGATCTCTCGTCCCTGAGTTTACTGCGGAGAACGCCTATGTCTATGCAGCGCTTTGTCGGGATCGATGTCTCCAAGGCCGAGCTGGTCGTTCACGTCTTGCCGGATGGGCTGACCTGGACTCAGGCCAATACGCCCGAGGGGCGTGCCGGCCTGGCCGAACGCCTGGCCTTGCTGGGATGCGAGCGGATCGTGCTGGAGGCCAGCGGTGGCTACGAACGGGCGATAGTGCAGGTGCTGACGCAGGCTGGTCTGCCCGCGGTCCGGCTGCCTGCCCAGCGTCCTCGTGCGCTGGCGCACGCGTTGGGGCTCAAGGCCAAGACCGATGCTCTGGATGCGCGGTTGCTGGCTGTGGCGGCCCAGTGCATCCACGCTCAGCCCACCGCGGTGCTCCCTGCGCCGCTGCAGGCGCTGCGCGAACTGCTCCACCTGCGCAGCACCCTGGTCGCCCAGCGCGATGCGCAGCGCCGCTGCATGGAGCACGTGACCTGCAAGGCGGTGCGCGACCAATGGCTCGAGGTGATCGCGCTGCTGCAGCAGCGCATCTGTAACGTGTCCCGGCAGATCGCACAGGCGGGGGCTGCCTGCTCGAGCCTGCCCAAATTGCCTGGGCTTGGCCCGATCCTGCGCGCCACCCTGGCAGCACGGCTCCCCGAGCTGGGCACCGTGCATCCGCGCAAGATCGTCGCCTTGGTCGGGCTGGCGCCGTTCAATCGCGATAGCGGCCGCTGGCGCGGCCAACGCCGCATCCAGGGCGGACGCGCCGACGTGCGACGGGTGCTGTACATGGCCACGTGGGCCTCCATCCGCACCGGTTCCCCGCTGTCACACACCTACGCCCGCCTGACCGCCGCAGGCAAACCCGCCAAGGTCGCCATTGTCGCGTGCATGCACAAGTACCTGCGATGGCTCAATGCCATTGCTCGAGACCAGGCGCCTTACGCTCCTCCGGAGATCGCTTCTGCATGACAGTT
>NZ_JAVDSZ010000035.1:0-1002 GCF_031455575.1 Xanthomonas sp. 1678
GGCAGCATGAACCCCGGCAGCTGACGCCGCAGGTGCTCGCGTGCCTGCGCCTCGAGCGTCGCCTCCGCCACGCCCTGCCCTGGCAGGTAGTGCACGAAGGCCACCAGCCGCTGCCCCTGCGCATCGTCGAGCTTGAGCACCGCGCTGGCCTTGACCACGCCGCTGGCCGCCAGCGCCGCCTCGATCTCGCCCAGTTCGATCCGGAAGCCGTTGAGCTTGACCTGCTGGTCCAGCCGGCCGATGAACTCGAGCACGCCATGCTCATTCCAGCGCACCAGGTCGCCGGTCCGGTACAGGCGGGGCAACGCCGCCCCGATGCTGGCGCCGGGCACGAACTTCTCCGCCGTCAGCTCCGGGCGCTGCCAGTAGCCGCGCGCCAGCCCGGTCCCGCCCAGATACAGCTCGCCGGCCGCGCCGCGCGGGGCGATCTGGCCCTGGCGATCGACCACGAACGCCTGGCAGCCGCGGATCGGGACGCCGATGTCCGGCGCCCGCGCGGACTGCCGCGGGCAGCGCGCATAGGTCGAGTAGGTGGTGTCTTCCGACGGGCCATACAGGTTGTAGACGGCCTGCACGCCGGTCTGCGCATAGACCTGCTCGACCACTTGGGCCAGCAACGCCTCGCCGGCCAGGTTGACCACCTGGACCGATGCGGGCACCGAGCCGGCATCGAGCAGTTGCACGATCGCCGAGGGCACGGTGTTGATCAACGTGACCCCGCCGTCGCGTACCTGCGCCGACTGGTGCAGGTCCAGGATATGTCCGACCAGCAGGCAGCAGCCGCCGCAGGTCAGCGGCGCGAACATCTCGAACACCGACAGGTCGAAGCAGATCGAGGTCGCGCCCAGGACCACGGCGAGTTGCTCGGCGGTGTAGGTCTCGTGGGCCCAGGCCAGCATCTCGGCGGCATTGCGGTGTTCGATCATCACCCCCTTGGGGCGGCCGGTGGTGCCGGAGGTGTAGATCAGGTAGGCCAGGCTGGAGGGGGCAATGGCCAATGCC